>NZ_JAMSKS010000001.1:0-833017 GCF_024436645.1 Rhodococcus sp. T9N
ATAATTCATTATTTCCCCCCACCCCCCCCGCTCCCGCCGCAAAACCCTCCCCCAAAATTTTGCCGGCCCACGGGGCGCGGCCCCCCCACCCCCCGCGCCGTGGCCCCCCCGCCCCGCGGGGGGGGCCTACACCAACCACTTGCGACCCCTAATGCCCGTGGGGTCGTGGCCCTGTTGGTGCCCCCCCGACCCTCGGATGAGTTGGATTCTCGATATGTCTAACGGAACAGGTTCGCGACGAACGGAATCGTGTCAGCCTGTGATTCGACCAAAGCGCCGCTGTGGTCGGTGTTGTATGTCTTGAACGTGACCGGTTCACCGTTGGCCACCAACGCTGCAACCAGCGAAAGCGCAGACGGTGCAGGGACATCCACGTCGAGCAAGCCCTGGCCGATGAAGATGGGGCGATCGTATCCACTGGTCGGTACACCCATGTAATCGTTCAGCAGACCCTGGAAGTTCGGGATCTGACTGAGCGGGCGGGAGAAGATGTCACCGAGGACCAGATCCTTGGATGCCTCGTCCAGGTCTGCGGCGCAGAGCTTTTCGGCCGAGTCGACCTTTTCCCTTCCCAAGTCGTTCAGGTAGGAATTCAAGTCGATCTCGGGGTGCGCTTCCCGCAAGCCCGCGAGGATGTAGAGCGCGTACGACGTCAACCCGCCGCCGAGGGCGATGGGAGGGAAGCCCGGACCGGCAGGCAGGAGGGTCAACTCGATGTTGGCCGGCACTCCGGTACCCACGCCACCGCGGTAGTCGAGCGAATCCCCTCCATACTCGGTTGCGTAGCGGGCCGTCGTGATGGCCGCACCGCCGCCCTGCGACTGCCCGACCACTGCCCAACGATTCGAGATCGAGGAGTCGATGACCCGTGCCGCCTTGACCGAGTCGACGACGCTGTGCGCCTCCACCTTTCCGTCGAGGTACGGCATCAGCCCTGGTGTACCCAGACCGACGTAGTCGGTGGCGACGACGGCGTAGCCCTCGGAGAGCCAACGCCCCAGGTAGGGGTAGTCACGCTCGGGCAGGCCAGGACCGACCAGCGAAGGGGCACAGGAATCGTCGAGTCCCGTGGTGCCGTGCGCCCAGGCGATGACGGGCCACCCGCCTTCCGGTGCCGGACCGGCCGGGACGTAGTACGCGCCACTGCTCAGCGCAGGCCCGCCGTTGGAACCGATGGTCCAGTACGTGAATCGCTTGGCGTCGGCGGTACCCGGAATCCACAGATCTTTCGGTAGCGGCTCACTCGACACCACAGTGCCGGTGGCTTGCGACGCGCTCGGTGCCTGTGCGGACGCGATGGGCGCAGCAACTGCGGAGCCGATCGTTGCAGCACAGAGGGCTGCGATGGATATGCGGGCAAACGACTTCGACTGGAATTTCACGTCTGACGACTCCGGTTCGTGCGGTGGGCGACCTCGTTGGACGTTATCGTAGATTTTGTTTAACCGATCGGTCAAGCAAAATCTTGCAGCTTCGTGAAACGTATATGTCGAGATTCCGGCCCCAACTCCGACCTAGCATCGAACCGCACGAAAAAACAGTAGGAGGATGTGTCCATGGCACACGTACAGCGTTTCGACCACATCGGCATCACCGTCGCGGACCTCGAATCAGCGACGGCATTCTTCGTCGGTCTGGGTCTCGAGGTGGAGGGCACCGGATCCGTGGAGGGTGAGTTCGTGGAAACCGTCTGCGGTATCCCTGGAGCCAAGTGCGAAATCGCCATGCTGCGCCCGCCGGGCGAAGGATCACGGCTCGAGCTCTCGTCCTTCGTCACGCCCGAGCACGTACCCGGATCGCCTGCTCCGATGGCCAACGAGATCGGGATACGCAACGTGTCTTTCGAGGTGGGCGATCTCCAGGTTGCGGTCGACGCGGTGGCTGCGGACGGTTACGGACTCATCGGCGGGATCGGCGAGTACGAGAACAGCGTGCGCATGGCCTACGTCCGGGGGCCTGAAGGGATCATCGTGTCCCTGTTCGAGCAGATCGCCTGAAGCGTCACGGCATTCGGAGCGTCAGATCGCCTTCCAGGAGCTGGCCAGAGCGCCCATCGCAGCCGCGAATTCGGCGAACGCCGCGTCGATTCTGACGCGGTCACCGGTGGTCACCAGATCGAGCGTCAACCCGCGAATCTGCGCCAACACGATCGTCGCGTAGCGATCAGCGCGATCGGGTGGACATCCGTGCGCGAGCGCAGCTTCCGCCAAACCACCCAACCAGTCCCCCACCACATGGTCGAGAAACTCGCGATACCGCTCCGGATGCAACAACGCCTGTCCGTAGATCTCGAACATCAAGCGAAAGTTCGGCAACGATTCCGCTGATGTGCGCCCATTCCAGTAACTCGTCAACATCTCGACGATGTCGGTCCCGGAAGAGATGTCGAGAGAAGAGCTGTCTCGCAGGGTGGCAACTACTTCAGTGAGCAGTTGTTCCTTCGAACCGAAATGATGGATGAGTGTCGCATGACTGATCCCCAGATCCTTGGCCAATGGCCGCATGGACAGTTCACCGACGCCGTTCGCCGTGACGTACGCGGTTACCTGCTCGAGCAATTCGGCACGGCGATGCTGGTAACGCAGTTTCCGGCCGTCGATCGGCGTGCTGTCCTCCACCTGCAGGAGCCTACGCAGTACCGGAAACACGGCAGTACCGGAAACACGGCAGAACCGGTTACACGGTGACGTGGTGGCGATCCGATCGACTGATCGTCACAGCGGCGACGACAACTCCGATCACCACGCCGATGAGAGTGTCCGCGACGCGAGCCACTGCCGCTTCGGTCCCGATCGGAGCACTGAAACCGATGAGGAGCAGTGCCATCGGGGTGACGGCCAGTGATGTCAGTGCATAGTTCTTGATCACGAGCAGCTCAGCAGCAGTCTGCAGAATCACGACCACGGCAACCGCTTGCCAGTAGCCGAGCGTCAATGCGATGAGAGCAGCAGCGACGACGGCGCCACCGACATTTCCCACCAACCGCTGAATCCCACGCTGGACGGTCTGCTTGTAGTTCAGCCCCTGCATCGCGGCGATGGCACCCATCGACGCCCAGAGCGGATGCTCCAACCCGGCTCCCGCCGCGAGCCAACCGGCCAGAGCCGACGCTGCCACGATGCGGAGAGCATTCATCCGCACCGGGCGCGAATACAGCCGATTCAATCCTTCGAGAAAATAGCCTTCGGGCGCGGCCAGGTTCTTTGCCGGTGCGAGATCGTGTTCGATCATGCTGGAACGCTTGAGCTTCCGAAGCTCCTTCTCGTGCCGAGCAATGCTGCGAATCAGGGTGGCGTCGCCGTGCAACTGCCACTCCTGAACTGCCGCTTCTGCTTCGTCGAGCACCGCCACCAGTTCGCGTCCGTGATCGGCGGTCGACTTGATCCGGCCACTCGACGCAATAACCAAGCGGGCGTTGGCAATCGATCCGAGCGCCGGTTCCACTCCGCCTGCGCCGGACTGTTCGAGACGCCCCACCGCAGAAACTGCACGGGCAACTGCCAGGCGGGCAGGTCCCATCGGCAGTACGAGCGCTGGGAGCATCGCGGCCGCCCAACCGACCAGAACTCCGAGCGCACCGGCAGTGACCAACCGCGCCAAATCATCAACGCTGGAGGCATATCCGGCTGCACCGGTCGCCGCGAAGACGAGGATGACGGGCCCTGGTCCGGTGATCCGGAAGCCCGACATGAAGCAGTACGACGCACCCGCAAGCAAAGAGAGGATGCCGATCTGCAACCACATCGGAACGCCCGCGACACCCATGGCGCCGCCGAAGGCAATCGAAACCACCAGTGCAGCACCCACCATTGCCAGCTTGCCGGCCAACCGTGGATACGGCTCGTACCTGCCGAACGCGGCGCACAGCGCGCCCAAGGCCGCGAAGCCGGCCAATTCCCGATGCCCGAGCAGTCCGCCGACCACGAGGACTACGGCGGTGGCGAGCCCGACCCTGATCGCGGGGGCGATGGTCGCGTCGGCAGATCCGACGCGAAAAGCCGCTCGCCACGTCGCCCCGGAGACGGTATGTGCAATGGCTTCACTCGAATGAGTGAGACGGCTGGGCGTCCTGGCTGCGGTTTCGGTTCGGGTCACCCACCCAGCATACATTTATTTCACTAGTAAATTACTTGTGAAGTAATGTGAAATCTGTCGCTAAGATGGGGCCATGGGCGCGGCGAACAGATCCGAAGACGACTTCATCGACAAAGTCCGTCGCGAATGGAAGCGCGCCTACCCGGAGTTCGACACCGCCCCCGTCGAAGTGATGGGCCGGATCGCCCGCATCAACGCGCAGTCTCTTCACCAGCTCGACCGCGCACTGGCGTCCAGCGGGGTCTCTCGCGCCGAATTCGACGTGATGAGTGCACTCGCTCGCAGTGACCGTCCCCTGCGGGCGAGCGAAGTCACCGCCGTCACGATGGTCAGCGGCGCCGCCACCACAAAACACGCAGACCGCCTGGCCAAGCTGGGCTTTGTCGAGCGTCAGCGCTTCGAACACGACGGACGAGTGGTTCTGCTTCAACTCACCGATGCCGGTCGCGCATTGGTCGAGGCAGAGTTTCCCCGACGCGTCGAGCGAGACCGTCAAGTACTCACCGGACTCGACGAGGACGAACGTGCCCAACTGACGGCACTGCTCAAACGCATCTCACTCAACATCGACTCGGGGATCTGGGACTGACCTACTTCGGCAGCGGCACGTTCTGCAAGCGCACCTGACCGCGCGCCACCTCTTTCCCCGATTCCGGATCGGTGATGACCACCGACCACAACTGCTGAACGCGTCCCTGCTGTATCGGCACAGCCACGACGTCCACGCGCCCACCCGTACGCGCCCGCAGGAAATCCGTTCCGTTGTGCACTCCGACGGCAAATTCGCCACGGTCCGCCACTGCGGTACTCGCCCCGATGCTCGCGGCCGACTCGACGGCAGTCGTGTAAACGCCGCCGTGGACAACGCCCCACGGAGTGTGGTGTGCCTCGGACAGATCGATGTGCCCGACAACCTTCGTGCCGGACACCTCGTCCAGTTGCAATCCGGCAGCGCTGACGAATCCGCTTGCTGCCTCGAGATTCAATTCCGTCATGTCGACCCCTCATCTGCTCCGTTGGATTTCTCGACCTACCTTCCGCCCTCGAATACATGCCGTCAAGTGCTAAGTTGGAATTCCCAACTAACATTTCCAACTAACAGGGGCCCAGAGATGACGGCGACAAAAGGACGCAACTGCTCCATCGCCAACGCCTTGGAGGTCGTCGGCGAGAAGTGGTCACTGTTGGTGCTCCGAGAAATCGTCCTCGGGCAACGACGGTTCGACGAGATCGCCGCGGGCACGGGAGCCAGCCGCGACATCCTCGCCGCGCGTCTACGCACCCTTGTCGACGCCGACGTCCTCGCAAAGCGTCGGTACGAAGAACATCCGCCGCGCTACGAATACATCGCCACCGAATCAGGGAAGGCGCTCTACCCGATCCTGATGGCACTCATGGAATGGGGAGACACCTTTGCGACGACGGGTCCACCGCCAACCGTCGTCGAACACCGTTGCGGTGAGATCCTGCACGCCCAAGTTGTGTGCGCGCACTGCAAAGAGCCGCTGGCCGCCAAAGACGCGCATGTAGTCGAACTCTCGCCGCCTGCTCGATAGCGTCAGCGTCCGGGCGGAAACCCGCCTGTTGCGATCGGACCCCAGGAGTCGACGGTGACGCGGATCAGGCTCTTACCCTGCTTGCGCATGGCTTCGCGGTACTCGTCCCAGTCGGGATGATCACCGGCGATGGATCGGTAGTAGTCGACCAACGGTTCCACCGAGTCCGGGAGGTCGATCAACTCCGCGGTTCCGTTCACCTGGACGTACGGGCCGTTCCACTCGTCGGAGTGGATACACAGAGACACCGCCGGGGTGCGGCGGACATTCGCGGCCTTGGCCCGTTCCGGGTACGTGGAGATGACGATCCGACCCTCGTCGTCGACCCCGCACGTCACCGGAGAGATCTGCAACTCGCCGGATTTCTTCACCGTGACGAACGTGGCCCGATGGCGCGGCCTGACGAATTCGAGGAGCTCGGCAAACGACACACGATCTGCGCTGGCGATCTTGGACATGACCTCAGCCTAATTCGATTTACGAACTGACGCTCAGGGCATCTCGATGGTCTGTGCACGTGCGATTTCGCCGATTGCACGAATGATGTACGCGCTCTGAGCTTTCTTCACTCCGGTCGACAAACTCCCGATGACCAGAACCGCCGAACGCAGGTACGCGCCGTGCCCGATACGGAACGAATCGTCTTCCAGATCCGAGATCCCGAGCGCCCCGGTGTAGACCGCAGCGAGCGCCTGCACGTCCAGATCCGGCAGCCACACGATCGTGGACTTGGCGCAGGCGGTGAGCGCATCCTGCACGTCCTCGCTGGACAAGCCGTCCGGATGCGTGTCCTCGAGCAATTCGCGCACGATCGCCGCGTGAACCGAGCTGACCTGCTCGAAAGAGAGCCCGCGCAGTTCCTCGACAGCCACGAGTAGTCCGTCACGATTTGCCGCCCGCACCGCGGCGAGTGCGTCGGCCGTGGCATCGGCGATGTCACGGGCGACCTTCGGCCAATGCGTCGGCCAGCTCTGTTCTGGCGTCCGCTGTTCTGGCGTCATCGTGGTATCTCCTCGGTCCTCGTGTTCATGCGGAAGCCTTCCACATCCCACCGACAGGCCAGGCGATCCGTCAGCGCAGCCGCTCCAACAAGGACATTGCGTTGTGCGGCGCAAAGCCTTTCATGTCGTTGTCGAAGTAGACGTACACGTCGAGGCCCTCGTCCATCCAATCCCGAAAGCGCTTGGACCACTTGTCCAGAGCTTCGTCGGTGTACCCACTCGCATACAGTTCCTTGTCCCCGTGCATCCGCACATAGACAAAATCGGCAGTAGGAGTGGTGATGCGGGGATACCTGCCGGCTGTGTCTGCGACGACAAAACCGATGGAGTGCTCGCGCATCAGGTCCACGGCTTCGTCGGTCTCGAAGCTGGCGTGCCGCGCTTCCACTGCGTAGCGAATCGGCACGTCCCTCTCGGTCTGGGCGAACACTCGGTCTTCGGTGAGTTTGTCGTCGTGCTGCGCTGCCAGATCGGCTGCAGCCTGAGTGGTACGGGGAAGACCGTCGAAGAAGTCGGCCAATCGCTGCGATTCGAACTGCAGCGTCGGAGGTAGTTGCCACAGAATCGGCCCGAGCTTGGGGCCGAGGGCGAGTGTTCCGGCGGCAAAGAAGTTGGCGAGTCCGTCACGGGCGTCGAGCAGCCGTTTCATGTGTGTGATGTACCGGCCGCCCTTGATCGCGAACACAAAATCTTCGGGAGTTTCGCTGCGCCATTTGGTGTAGCTTTCCGGCTTCTGCAGCGCGTAGAACGAGCCGTTGATCTCAATCGACGTCAATCTCTCTGCGGCATAAGACAATTCTTTGCGGTGAGCAAGACCTTTCGGATAGAAATCTCCGCGCCACGCGGGATACGTCCACCCGGAGATACCTACCCGAATATCTGCCATCGATTCAGACTAAGCGGCACTCGAGCGTTTTGGCACTCCGTGTTTCAAACTCCGGCGCTGAGCGCGACGGATACCGGTACGACGGTCAGGCACACCACCGCACCGACGAACAACGCGATCACGAGGCGACGGTCCCACTTTCCGCGTGCACCACTGGCAGCGAGCATGAAGATCACAAAACCTACACACACGGACACGATAGTCACGATCACCGGAGTTCCAACCATGCCGTGATTGTCCCCTACCCATTGCCACCGAGCGCCCTACGGGTACACGATCGAAGTACCCATCCCGAGCTAGGAGTGGAAATGCCGAAATACCTCTGGCAAGTGACGTACTCACCCTCCGGCGCCGCCGGTCTACAGCAGGAGGGAGGCACTGCGCGGCGCGACGCGATAACGCGAATGGTCGAAAGCATCGGTGGCACTGTCGAATCCTGCCACTTCGCACTGGGCGGTCACGACATGTTCGTGATCGGCAACCTGCCGGACGACGTCGCGGCAGCCGCATTGAGCATTCGCACGGCTGCGGCAGGTGCAGCACGCTCGGAGTCGATCACACTGCTCACGCCGGAGCAGATCGACGAGGCAGTCAAGCGACCGACCGACTACCGCGCGCCGGGCAAATGACGACGGAAGGAATAGATCCCGGCAGCAGCCGAGTTGCACCCGCTGTGACGGAGACTACGAAAACACCTGACCTGGGAACCTACGGAATCTGGCGAGGAGCGGCTGGTTTGCCGCCCGAGCTGGGAACTGCGATCGAGAAACTCGGTTTCGGCACCATCTGGATCGGCGGCTCCCCACGCGCCGATCTACGGATCGCCGAGAAACTTCTCGACGCGACCGAGCACATCACCGTGGCAACCGGAATCGTCAACATCTGGTCCTCACCTGCGGCTGAGGTGGCGGAGTCCTATCACCGACTCGAAGCCGCGCACCCAGGTCGATTCCTGCTCGGCGTAGGCGTCGGACATCCGGAGGCTACCGGCGACTACACCAAGCCGTACGCCTCGCTCGTGTCGTACCTCGACGAACTCGACGCGGCCCAGGTCCCGGAGGCGCGGCGCGTCCTCGCCGCACTGGGGCCGAAGGTGTTGAAACTGTCCGCCGCTCGCGCCGCCGGCGCGCATCCGTACCTGACCACCCCCGAACACACGGCCGAAGCTCGCGAAATCCTCGGCCCTTCGAAGATCCTGGCCCCCGAGCACAAGGTTGTCCTGGAAACCGATCCGGAGAAGGCCAGAGCAATCGGTCGCCCCGCCGTCGCCAACCCGTATCTGTATCTGCGCAACTACACGAGCAATCTCGAGCGCCTCGGTTTTGCGCCCGAAGAGTTGGCCAACGAGGGGAACGATCGCGTCATCGACGCCCTGGTTGCGCGGGGTACCGCGAAGTCCATCGCGGATCGACTTCGGGAGCATGTCGCGGCGGGTGCCGATCACGTTGCGATCCAAGCACTTCCCGCCGAAGGTGATCCGATCGCGACCTACGAAGCACTGGCCGCCGAACTCTTCGACTGACCGGACAACCCTTGACTTGGATAAGTAGTGTCCGAGTATACTTGGACACGACTTATCCGAGTAAAGGAGAAAACATGAAGATCGTCATTTTCGGAAGCGGACTCATCGGAAGCCAGGTCGCCGCCAAGCTCGCTGACGCCGGGCACGACGTGAAGGCGCTCGGTCGCGGCGACGGGATCGACATCACCACCGGCGCAGGTATCGCCGAGGCAGTCGAGGGTGCCGACGTCGTCGTGGATCTGACCAATTCCCCGTCGTGGTCGGACGACGACGTCTTGGCCTTCTTCCGCGACGGAACCGGCCACATCCTCGCCGCGGAAGAGAAGGCAGGCGTCGGGCACCACGTCATCCTGTCCATCGTGGGTGCCGATCGACTGCCCGATTCCGGGTACATGCGAGCCAAGGTCGCCCAGGAAGACCTGGTCAAAGCGGGCCCGACCCCCTACACGATCGTCCGATCGACCCAATTCTTCGAGTTCGTCGCCGGAATCGCCGACGCGGGAACCACCGACGGCGCCGTCCACGCAACGCCGGGACATCTGCAACCCATCGCGTCTCGAGACGTCGTGTCCCACGTCGCCGAGGTAGTGACCGCCGCGCCGCGAAACGGCACGGTCGAGATTGCCGGACCCGAACCGCTGGGCATCGACGAACTGGTCCGGCGCTTGTTCCTCGTCACCGGCGACAAGCGTTCGGTGATCTCCGATCCCGAAGCCGGCTACTTCGGCGCGAAACTCGACAACTCGGCACTGACCCCGACACCCGGTGCAGATGCATGGATCGCGCCGACAACATACGACGCGTGGCTTGCCGAGAAGGCCTGACGTCGACAACTCGAGCGACGTCCGGCCCGCACCGCTTTCCGCGGCGTCGATAGAGTCCAATCATGAAGCTTTCCGGAGGCGTGGAGTGGTCACTCCACTGCTGCGTGGTTCTGAGCCAGTCCGAAGGGCCGGTACCCACAGCCAGACTCGCCGAACTTCACGGGGTGTCGAAGACATACCTGGCGAAGCATCTGCGAGCGCTCGCGCACGCCGGTCTGGTCAATCCGACCGAGGGCCGAGACGGCGGGTACGTTCTCACCCGGGCTCCCGAGAAGATCACCGTTCTCGACGTCGTACAGGCCGTTGACGGCACCGAACCTGCGTTCCGGTGCACGGAGATTCGACAGCAAGGAATCCTCGCCGCCCCACCGGAACAGTGCCGTTCCGCCTGCGGAATCGCCAAGGTCATGGCCGACGCCGAAAAAGCCTGGCGCGCATCACTGTCGGGGGTCACTATTGCAGATCTTGCTGCAACCCTGGACCTTCCGGCACTCAGAAAGATCCTGACCACACCGATCACACCCTAGAGCAGCCCACACCCCACGAGACGGCAATCCATCGTTCAACTATCGGGTACCTTGTTCGGGGATCAAATCTTGACGAAGAATCTTCCGGGAATTTTCGCAAGATCTCGGAGGGGGTTTCATGGGAGTCAGTGGCGCTGCGGGGTTGGGGCAGAACATTCGTCAAACAACGGGACTGTTGAGTCGCTGGTGGTCTCTTGCGTACGACGGCGAATGGTTCCCGAGGTTCCTGGCTGCTCGATCGATGTTGGGGACAGCCAGGGTGGTCGTCACCTTTTGGTGTGCTGTGTTCGTGGCACTCGCCGTACTGGCTCAATTCGTGAAGGGTGGCGCAACCGAGCTCCCTGAACGGCTCGCGGCGGGCGCAGCATGCATGATCGCGCTCTACTGCATGATTCGCTGGTCACTCGGTCGGTCTTGGCCGAGTCACCATCAATCCGTTCGTTTCGTTTCGCTCACCAATATCTGCTTGTCCTTGATACTTCTCGCCGGAATCCATTCGAGCTTCCTGGCATTGACCGGCACCGTTCTGTTCGTGGTCGTCGCGAACTATTCGTCGGTATTCCACAGCCCTCGAATAGTCACCGCACAGATCACCGGTGCGCTGTTCGTCGTTGCGCTACTGACAATTCGAGCTGTAACCGATCCGGATACCGACTCTTCGCTGTCGGTGTCCACTGGATTCGTCATCGGGTGTGTTATCGCTTCAGCCTCGATGACCGTGCATTTCCTCGTCCTGTATTTGACCGACGACGCACGACACTCTTGGCGTGATCCACTCACCGCTGCCCTGAATCGACGTGGGCTGCACAATGTCTGGCAACAGTTGTTCGGTGTCGGCGAACTCCAAGGACACGTAGTCCTTGCGGTGGTGATCGATGTCGATTCGTTCAAGAGCGTCAACGACAAACTGGGTCACGCGGAAGGCGATCGGATGCTGGTGACAGTCGGCCGGCGCCTGAACTCGGTGGTCGGAGAGGTCGGGCTGGTGGCGCGGACTGGCGGCGACGAGTTCGTGATTCTCATGCCCGTGGAGCCACGTCGCATCGAACAAACCGTGGTGGACATTCACAATTCGATATCGCGGCCCGCCGGCCGGCAGTCGATTTCCGTGAGCGTCGGAGCCAGCGTGTGGCTGTCCTCGACAATCCCGGACGCTTCGGGAACCATCGATCGGATTCTTGCCGATGCTGACAACGCGATGTATCGGGCGAAACGACGAGGTGGAGACCAGGTAGCTTGGGCAGTAACGCATCTAAGCTGAATCGGCACGACTACCTGCCGATCGAATTCAGAGCGCCGCTTCGCTGTCGTTCGCCGGATCCAGCTGATCCTGGGTTGCCGCCCAACTCGCCAAGAGTTTGAGTGCGTCAGCCGTGGGCGTCCCGGGCGCCGCGGTGTAGACCAGCAGTGTCAGCCCGGGATTGGACGGCAGTTCCATCGCCTCGAAGTTCAGCTCCAGGTCTCCGACGACGGGGTGACGAACCTTCTTGAATCCCGTCCGATGAAAGCGCACATTGTGTTTCGCCCACCGGGTGCGGAATACCTCACTGCGAGTGGCAAGTTCACCGATGAGCTCGGTCAGCGCCTTGTCATGGGGATTGCGCCCCGCTTCCGAGCGGAGCATCGCGGCGATGTCGTCTGCCGCGCGCTCCCAATCCACGAAGAAGTCCTGCGATGCCGGGTCCAGGTACACGAACCGGGCGTTGTTCGCCGGCCTACGTGGATCGGCCAACACCGGCGAATACAACGCGCGCGCCATACGATTGGCCGCCAGCATGTCGTGCCTGGCATTACGTACCCACGCCGGTGCGTCGGTGATGGCGTCGAGTATCTGCTGAATCGCCGGGCTCACGCCCTTGGGGGCGGGCCGCTTTCTACTCGGTGCGCCTGCACTGGCCGCCTTCGCGAGGTCGTACAAGTGGGCAGTTTCGGCTTCGTCGAGTTGCAGTGCTCGGGAAAGGCTTTCGAGCACCGAGTCCGACGCTCCCGCCAGATTTCCGCGTTCCATGCGCACGTAGTAGTCGATGCTCACACCGGCGAGCAGAGCGACTTCCTCACGGCGCAACCCCTTGACGCGACGGTTTCCGCCGTAGGCCGGCAGCCCTGCCTGCTCGGGTGTGATGCGAGCACGACGGGAGCTGAGGAATTCGCGGATCTCGGCTCGGTTGTCCATGCAGTTCACGTTACTCGAGCGGAGAAGACCGAGGGAGGTACTGCCGTTACCTGGAACAACAGACACTCCCGCGCCCGCGAGGCGTGGCGTTGACTGATTGCAGTCGACCGGTCCACGCCGAAACGTCGACTTCGAAGCACGCGACACCAGAAGCAAGAGGGGACACCATGCGAGCAACCATCATGTACGGCGCCGGAGACGTTCGAGTCGAGACCGTGCCCGATCCGGCACTGCAGCAGCCGACGGACGCGATCGTGCGGGTCGTCAGGGCGTGCGTTTGCGGCTCTGACCTGCACCCTTACCACAACATGCCGGCCACGCCCGGTGGCTCCCCGATGGGCCACGAATTTGTCGGAGTGGTGGAAGAGACCGGTCGCGAGGTGTCCACGTTGAAGAAGGGCGACTTCGTCATCGCCCCCTTCGCCTGGTCCGACGGGACGTGCGACTTCTGCCGCGAAGGCTTGCAGACGTCTTGCCGACACGGTGGATTCTGGGCCGGAAACGGGATCGGAGGCGGTCAGGCAGAGGCCATCCGAGTGCCGTTGGCAGACGGCACCCTGGTCAAGGCGCCGGTCGGTGAGGATTCCGAACTCCTACCGTCACTGCTCACACTCTCCGACGTCTTCGGCACCGGCTATCACGCGGCGGTCAAGGGTGGCGTCAACCAACGCACGACGGTCACGGTCATCGGCGATGGAGCCGTGGGGCTGATGGCAGTGCTCTCCGCCAAACGCCTCGGCGCCGAGCGCATCATCCTCATGGGGCGCCACAAGACCCGCACGGATCTCGGTCTCGAGTTCGGAGCCACCGACGTGGTTGCCGAACGTGGAGACGAGGGCATCGAGAAAGTCCGCGAACTGACCGGAGGCGACGGCACTCATGTCGTCCTCGAAGCGGTAGGTCACATGCCTGCCTACGAGCAGTCGCTCGGAGTTGTCCGACCGGGCGGCGTCATCAGCCGAGTCGGAGTACCCCAATACGAAGAAGCTCCAATCGGATTCGGGACACTCTTCGGACCCAACATCACACTCACCGGTGGACCGGCCCCGGTGCGCGCGTACATCGAAGAGCTGATGCCGGATGTGCTCGATGGAAAGATCGAGCCGGGCAAGGTCTTCGACCACACCGTCGGACTCGACGACGTAGCGGAAGGCTACCGAGCCATGGACTCCCGTGAATCGTTGAAGGTCCTCGTCCGCCCGTAGTCCACCACTTGCGAAAGTCCACCACTTGCGAAGAAGATGCGCGTGACCCACATTGCCACCCGTCCTGTTGTCGGTCGCATCAATCCCACCGCGATCCTGGCGATCATTCTGATCAGCTATTTCATGATCCTGCTCGACAATTCGATCATCTTCACCGGGCTACCCAGCATCCAAAGCAGCATGGGTTACTCGGCAACCGGGCTGTCCTGGGTCCAGGACGCCTACACCCTGGTGTTCGGCGGGCTTCTCCTGCTGGGTGCTCGTCTCGGGGACATCTTCGGCCGTCGTCGCGTATTCGTGGCCGGTCTCGCGATTTTCGCGATTGCGTCGTTTCTCGTCGGGGTCGCTCCGAACGGTTGGTGGCTCATCGCAGCGCGCGCTCTCCAAGGCGTCGGAGCAGCAGTGGTCGCCCCGGCGTCGCTGTCACTGCTGACCGCCAGTTTCCCGCCCGGCCCGGAGCGAACGCGCGCTGTTGCCTGGTACGGCGCTGCTGCGGGAATAGGCGCCAGCCTCGGACTCGTGATCGGCGGCGCCCTTGCCGACTGGGTGTCTTGGCGCGCAGGCTTTTTCATCAACGTTCCGATCGGTATCGCGATGATCGCTCTCGCTCCCCGGTTCATTCCGGAAACCGAGCCCAACTCCGGACGTTTCGATGTGGCCGGCGCTGTTCTCGCCACACTCGGGATGACCGCGCTCGTCTTCGGCACCGTCAACTCGGCCGAAGCGGGGTGGACCTCACCGATCACCGTTGCGACACTGGCGGCCGGGGCGATACTACTGACCTTGCTCTTCCTCAACGAAGCGAGAGCGGAGCAGCCGATCATGCCACTGAGGTTGTTCCGTAGCCGGGAGCGATCCGGGGCGTACGCCGCCCGAATGCTCTATCTGGGTGCCATGATCGGATTCTTCTACTTCACGACTCAGCTACTCCAAGGCGTCATGGGCTTCAGCGCGTTCCAAGCAGGCATCGCCTTCTTCCCGATGACGATCGTCAATTTTGCTGTGGCGATGCTTATTCCGCGACTGACACCGCGATTCGGAAATTCCGCAATTCTGTCGGTTGGCATTGCCGTCACCCTAGCCGGGATGGCGTGGCTCAGTCTGGTCCATCCCGGCAGCACGTACCTCACTGCGATAGCACTTCCGATGATCTTGATCGGCGCCGGACAGGGGTTGGCTTTCGCCCCACTGACTTCTGCCGGCATCTCCGGGGTACAGGCCGAGGATGCCGGTGCCGCATCAGGATTGGTCAACACTGCACATCAACTGGGCAGTGCTCTCGGACTCGGCATCCTCGTCGCAGTCTCCGCGGGCGCCGGATCCTCTGCCGACGACGCTACAACGGCACTCACCGATCACGTATCAACGGCTCTCACCGCAGGCACCGCCCTGCTCGCCGCTTGTCTCGTCATCGTCCTCGCACTGATCGTCCCGGCTACGAGAACGCAAAGTACCGCAATGCAATTCGACCAGGAGAAAGGAAGCCGAGATGTCGCACTCGTGGACCGAGGCTGAACTGACCAAGATCGGCGACGCCGAGGAGTTGCAGATCTCCGCGTACCGCCGAGACGGAACCGCAAGGCCGTACGTCACGATTTGGGTTGTCCGTACCGACAACCAACTGTACGTTCGCTCGGCCTACGGAACCGACAACCCGTGGTTCGTCCGAGCAACGGCAAGTGGAACGGGCCGAATCCGAGCAGGAGGAATCGAGCGGGACGTGGCGTTCGAGTCCGCCGCACCGGATGCCCACTCGTCGATCGACTCCGCCTATCACACCAAGTACGACCGCTACGGCCCGCAGATCGTCGGCTCCGTCACCGGCCGCGCCGCCGCACCCAACACCATTCGACTTGTTCCGCTGACGCAGAACTGAACCGCCCCTTTCGATTCCGAGGAGACCTCATGGAAATCTTGAAGCCCCAGCCCACCAGCAAAGCACCCAGCGACTGGTTCACCGGCGACGTCTGGTGGGACGTCATCTACGCCGGCCAGGAGCCGTCGAGGATGCGCGCCAACATGGTTCGCTTTGCACCGTGCGCGCGAACCGACTGGCATTCCCACGCCCTCGGACAGACCCTCCACATCGTCTCCGGGACCGCGCTGGTTCAAGCTCGCGGCGGCGAGATCGTCGAAGTCCACCCGGGTGAGACCGTCTACACCCCAGCGGGAGAGGAACACTGGCACGGCGCGGCACCCGACCGTTTCATGAGCCACCTCGCACTGTGGGAAGGACCCGGCGACGGAGGCACCGAAACTACATGGGGCGACAAAGTCACCGATGAGGAATACGGCGGTCCCCGCGCCAGACGTCGTTGAGACCGGACACCTCTCAGATACGTCGCATCACGGAAACAACTTTGCCCAGGATGACCGCGCGATCGCCGTCGATAACGCTGTATGCGGGATTGCGAGGCTCGAGGTACACGTGACCGTCGCGACGCCGGAGCACCTTCACCGTGGCCTCGCCGTCGATCATCGCGGCGACGATCTCACCGGAATGAGCTTCGTCCTGGCGGCGCACCACGACGACGTCACCGTCACAGATCGCTGCGTCGACCATCGACTCACCACGCACCCGAAGTCCGAACACCGTGCCAGAGCCGACGAGCTCGCGAGGAAGCGCAAGCACCTCGTCGGCGTGCTCCTCCGCGAGGATCGGCGCGCCGGCCGCGATGTCACCGACGACCGGAACCGTCACCGTATTCGACGACGACTGTTCCTTCGCGCCTACGAGGAACGGCCGCACGTCCAACTGCCGAGCCATGGCCGCTCCCCTACGGAGGAAGCCCTTCTCGTCGAGACTCTTGAGGTGCTTGGACACCGTCGACGTCGAGCGCAGACCAACCGCGTCTCCGATCTGCCGTGTGCTCGGCGTGCACCCGTTGGCAGCCACGAGATCCCGGATGGTCATCAGAATCTGCTGCTGGCGGAGCGGCAGGGAGGAGGCGTCGAGGCCACCGAACATGTCGAGATCGTCGTAATCGGTCACGACGAGAATCGTAGTGAGGGGTCCCGACATCCAGGCCAGGCAGCCGGAGTCTGCCAGAAACGGCACAGGCAGTTTGTTTCCCGAGCGGCGCATGGCACGCTGAGCTGATGGAGCCTCTCGAACCGATGCGCCCGGTCAGTGTTGCAGTCGACACGCGGTCCAAGACTCCACTCTGGAAGATGGTGGTGCTCTATCCGGCAGTGACATCGGTGTTCATGTTTGCCGCGCTCACCACCCGAACGGGAATTGGTCTTGTCGTACTCGGACTGGCCATTTTCGTAGTCGGCGCGACCACTTACGCGATGTCGGAGCGACGGATGCTTCGGGAGAACTCAGGGGTTCGAGTTCCATACTTCGCCGGACCTCCCGTCGCCCCGCGGCACGTCGATCTACTCGCGGCAGCAGGGATGCCCCTGCTTACGAGTGGAGCTGTGTTGACCGTGCGAGCGTCCGAAGCAGCGCGCCCCTGGGTCTTCATATCGGTGTTCGTGATAGCGATGGTCCTGGCAATAACTGTCCCGATGGTTGTGCATAACGCGCGGGTCAAGCGGACAGAATCAGCCTGAGCAGTCACGCCATACCGACATCTTGCAGCGTCACGTTCAGCCTTCCCAGACGTCGGACCGGCGTCTGGGTGGTGCGACCGGTCCATCCCCCGGTGGAGCCGACTATGCGCTGGCGACCTTGCTATCAGGCACGACAGCAATATCGACCTTGCTGAACTGCAGCACGCCGTCTTCGATCTCGGCGTCGTGCATCAGCTTGCGGTCGCGGTAGTAATTGTTGACCACTTTCCACGCACCGCGGGCACCCTGACGCGGCATCTCTCCGTCGCCGCGCTGGATGTAGCCCGAGGTCAGGGCTCCGCCCATGAGAGATTCTTCGGCGAAGTCCTCAGGTTCGGCGTGAACCTCGAAAGTCGTGTAGTCGCGCTTACGCATGATCTTGAGTACGCGACACAGATAGGACGCGGCCAGGTCTGCCTTGAGCGTCCAGGATGCGTTGGTGTAGCCGAGGATCATCAGGAAGTTCGGGATGTCGGAGTAGAGCACGCTCTTGTAGGCGACCGTCTCGTTGAGCTTGACGGGCTCGCCGTCGATGCTCATGGTCGCCCCGCCCAGGATCTGTACGTTCAAGCCGGTCGCCGTGACGATGACGTCGGCCTCGATTTCGCGGCCCGACTCGGTCACGATGCCCTTCTCGGTGAACGTGGCGATACGGTCGGTGACGATGTCGGCCTTGCCGCTCTTGAGCACCTTGAACAGGTCCCCGTTGGGAACCACGCACAGGCGCTGATCCCACGGGTTGTAGTTGGGGGTGAAGTGACGCAGGTCCACGTTCTTGCCGAGTTGCAAGCGGATCTGGGTGAGGAACAGCTTCTTCGCCAGCTTCGGATTGGTACGTGAGAGCTGAAAGCTGGCGCGTTGCAGTGCGATATTGCGGGCTCGACCGATCTTGTAAGCGATCTGGTCGGGAACGCGTGCAAGCTTGAGACCCTTGGCAACAGGGTCCTCGGACGGAAGCGCCTGGATCCACGTGGGCGAGCGCTGCAGCATGGTGACGTGACCGGCAGTGGGGGCCATCGACGGGATCAGGGTGATCGCGGTGGCACCGGAACCGATGACCACTACCTTCTTTCCGGTGTAATCGAGATCCTCCGGCCAGTGCTGCGGGTGCACGATCTGACCACGGAAGTCGTCCTCACCGGGGAAGGCGGGGCGGTATCCCTTGTCGTAGTTGTAGTAACCACAGGCGCCGACGAGGACGTTCGCGGTCCACGTCTCGGTCTCCCCCGTCGCCTCGACCAGGACGGTCACGGACCACTGAGCAGTCGCGCGATCGAAGTCCATTGCCACGACCTTGCGGCCGAAGTTGATGTGGTCGGTGACGCCGTATTCCTTGGCGGTTTCCTCGACATAGTCACGGATACTGGCGCCGTCTGCGAGCACTTTGGTTCCGATCCACGGACGGAAACCGAATCCGAAGGTGAGCATGTCGGAATCCGATCGGATGCCGGGATACTTGAACAGGTCCCAGGTGCCACCGATGTTCTCGCGGCGTTCGAGGATCGCGTAAGTACTTCCGGTCTGCTCACGAATGAGGTGGCAAGCCGCGCCGATTCCGGACAAGCCAGCGCCGATGATCAGTACGTCGACATGCTGTGTCATGAGGAAACTCGTTTCGTCGGTCGTCGCGAAGCTACTTCTGGCGTCGGCAGTGACCGAGAACGATCGGCCGGTTCAGGCCGGGTTCCCTAAGGTCAGCGCCAATGAACAGGGTATGTGCAACTGACGGTAACAGTCAATATCTCGACCCGGCCGCGCACGGAACATTGAGGCGCGACGCACCGGCCTCGCGGAACTCGATCGAGACGCCTGAATGCCTCGAGACACCGGAGAGTTGTTCACGTCGTCGACGGAACGCCCAATGACTCGTCTACACGGGATGCTCATCGCCCAAATATTCAGCGCCCCAGCATAATTCGAAGGTCCATGATCAGGTGTCGAACGCGCGAGTTTCCATGGGAAGACGGGCAACTGCGATATCGCCGTAACCTTCGTGCGCATCAGCGGAAAGGTCACTGCGATAGCTAACCTGCTGACGAAACCACGCTGAAAGCAACGGTTTTGGTTTCGCAGCGAAGAGAGCGGGCGGAGCGGACCTCCACCGGAGATGTAGTCGCTATGACACTCTCCAGCACAGTCACCGTGTACACCACTCATAGCAATCGAGGGTTCGCCAATGCAATCGCTGCCGGAATCAGCGCCAGGGCTTATTCCGAGCCACAAACCGCAGACATGAGCCTGTTAAGGCATCACACCAGCGATCACGGTAGAGCGCTCGTTCTCCTACCACTCGGGGGCGTCGATTGGCAGGTGAAGGAGCTCTCCGCGCTCGAGGGATCGGTCCTGGTCGGCGATCTCAGTAGCGGCAACTCCATGATTCGGGGGCTCGCAGCGGGCGCCCACGCCGTGCTCAACTCTCAACTGCCATTCACATCCCTGCTCGATGAGCTGCAGGCCGCGATCAACCCCAACTCCGCTCGGTCTGCACACGACAAGTCCTCGCTCGTACAACGCATCCGGTTGCGCACCGAAGAATTCGCACGAATCAGCAGTCTCACCGATCGCGAGTTCGAGATCGTGGGCCTTCTCTACGGAGGCTCGAATGTCGACTCGATTGCTCGAACCGCCCACATCGCACCGACCACGGTTCGCGCCCACATCCGAAGCATCCTGCAAAAACTGGGGGTGCATTCCCAGCTGGAGGCATGCGCGATGCTCCGCCGCTCTGGTCACGACGCACGCAGACACCCACTGGAACTTCGGATCGGACGCTTCTAGCAGGAAGTGCCCCAGACACACTCGCCGAGATGGGGTGCCGCCCCTGATCGAACTCGACCTTCGAAAAGATCGTCAATTTTGACGATTCGATGACGCGCCCGGACGTCGAATATTAGGTCCTACACGACACCGAAGACACGAGTGAACATCGAAAGGTGCATTCAATCAATGGAATACACACGCACAGTGCCGCGGCATCTCGTCCACAGACATGCTGTTGCCGAGGTTTTCTTGACGGACTACCGGATCGAATCGGACTCGGCGTACCAGGTTGCTGTGCAACTCCCGGTCTCGCACCGGATATTCGACGTATCGAGCGAGCAACACGATCCGCTCGGGGTGGCAGAAGCATTTCGACAGGCAGTGGTGCTTCTGTGCCACACCCGATACGAGATTCCACTGCACTACAAGTTCCTCATGGAAACGTTCAGCTTCGAGATGCTGGACGCGCTCGACGTGCAATCAGTCGCGGAGCCGTTGAGTTTCTCGATGACAGTGGACAACCTCACTCATCGCGACGGAGCGGTTTCGGGGGTCGAAGTGTCGGGGATCCTCAGCGAGGGCAACCGGCACGTCGCCAGATGCAACGCTGTTGCGCGAGGAGTCAGCCCCGAGGGATACCGTCGAATTCGGCAAGGACGAGAAGACCACCGCCCGAGCCGGCGCATCCTTCCTTCCGGAGCCGCGGTGGTCGGATCGGAGCGAGTCGGACGCCTAACCGATGGAGATGTGCTCATCAGCACTGATCCTGCTCGGCACGCGATGTTCTGCGCTCCCGATCCGCGCAACCACTCCCTTTTCGACCACCCCGTCGACCACATCCCAGGAATGATACTTTTCGAGGCCGCCCGACAAGCGCTCCGATTTCACATCGGCAACCCAGCAACAAAGATCGCCTCACTCTCGGCGGTCTTTCCGAGGTTCACTGAATGGGAAACGCCGTGCGAGGTGTCAACGATCCCCCTTGACGCGTCGGGCCATGTGCACCGAGTTCGGTTCACTCAAGAACTGGAAACCACCGCGGAACTCGAAATTACAGTTGCGGACCAATCATGAGAGGGAACGAACACGTTCTTCTCGTCGCGTCTTCCACGTCAAGCGCTCGGTGCTTCCCACTCTCTCGGTGCAAGCGCCGCCAGTTGCATGACGTGCGCCAACTTGTCCTCGCGGACGATCGTTGGCAGCACCAGGTTCCACATCTGACTCAACCGCTCGTACAGATCGGTTCTGCCCGTCAGCATTTCCGAGAGAATCTGCACTCCGGTGAACGACCCCACCACAAATCGAGCCAACGCGTCGATATCGGTGCCCGGGACGATATCGCCGGCTTCGGCCGCTTGGGTTGCCACCTGCTTGATAGCCTCGATCCAATCGAGGTACGGCTGTTCGATGGGGCCTTGAATACTGCCGATCTCCATCGTCAACCGCATGCCACCTCGCGCGATGGGCTCGGTCACAAGCTGCCGAGCCATCTCCTGCGAAACGAGCACCAGGGTTTCGACCGCGATGTCGGAGTGCGCAGCAACCCGCCGGGTACCCTCCATCGCCATACCGTGCTGCGCTGCGATGACCGCGTGCGCAAGCTCCTCCTTGGACGCGAAATGAAAATACATCGCACCCTTCGACACACCCCCGTGCTGCAAGATCGTGCCCAAACTGGCGGAGTACCCGAACTTCTCGAAGCTCTTCGCAGCACCCAAAATGACGGCCTGGCGCGTCAGGACAGCACGCTCCTGCATGATCTACCCAGCTCTCGTTGCCGACGGAATGAATCTCAACGATACGTCGAAAGAGCCCGCAGCAACGCTCTCGACACGGACACACCGTGACGACTCTGGTACTCGGGGCCACTGGTTTCATCGGCTCGGCAGTGATGAAACAGCTGGTTTCCCGCCACGGAAACGCTGCAATCGGTTTCGTTCGCACGGCCACCGCAGCCAAACAGTTCGGCCGTGAAGGAATCGCCACCGTGATCGGCGACATCAACGAAAGTGCTTCTCTACGACTTGCAATGAGTCAGGCGTCGACCGTCATCTGTTGCGTGTCGTACGTGGGCGACGACGAACAACAGAGCGTTCACGTCAACCAACACGGCGTACAGAACGTTGCGTCGATGGCCGCCACCGTCGGCGTCGAACGCTTGCTCTACGTCAGTACCGCGGCCGTGTACGGGCCGGGACCGTTTCGAGACTTGCCGGTCAACGGCGCACCTCTCAGCCCCTTCTCACCTGCCAGTCGCACGCGCGCTCTCGCCGAGAAGTTCGTGCGCGACGCCGGAGGCCTGGTCGTCCGGCCGCATCTCGTGTACGGACCCGGCGACAGATGGTTTCTTCCGACACTGACGCGAATTGTCTCTCGCCTCGACTCGATCATCGACGGCGGTAGCGCTGTCCTGTCGGTAGTCGACGTAGACCTACTCGCCCGATCCATCTACGAGTTGTCGGTAGAACAGCAATTTCGCTACGGCTCAACACTTCACGTCAACGAGCCTGTCCCGCGGACAGTCATCGACCTTCTCGAGCAACATGCACGGGAGACCAACTGGACTCTGCCCCAGAACTCTATCCCCCGCGCCGACGCGGTGAAAGCTGCTGCCCAGCTGAGTCTCGACATGCACCAGATCGACATGATCAGCCTCGATCACTGGTTCCGGTCGAGACTGTACTGATGGCACACGGATCACTCCTGCCAAAACACCTGTCTCCCAAATTTTTCAGCCCTCTCTATTGTTCAGCCTCAGCAATCAATAGGACCTATTTCGCAGTCACTACAGGCGAACAGAGAGAGCTCTGATCGACGAAAACCACGGCTGCACAAAGACGGCAGTGATCGCGCACACCAAAGAAGCGGCGTTCACGCGACTGGCAGCAGCCTGGGGCTCCCTTCCGTCCGCCTTCGCCGGCGAATGCAGTGTGTGGCGATCATGTCGTGCGCGACGGGACCGTCGGGATTTCCGACATCAAAGGAGAAAGTTCTCCGTCTCAACGACCTCGGCTACCGTCATCTGAACCAGAAAACGGGAGAACAGATGCTCACTGCGGATATTTTGCTGTCGGGCCCGCGCGGACGCCGGATGCTGCTCGCGTATGCGATCGACGCCGAACGCGCCCTGCGTCCCGAGCCAGGCGACGACATGTTCCGCATCAACGCTCACCGGGCGGCGTATCACCTCGACATCGGACAAGGAACCTCCCAAGTGTTGTTCGGCCCGGGCGCCGAAGAGGCCTGGCAGACCATAGTCACCGCGGAGGGCGTGGCGCGCAGCCTCACGGAAATATCGCTCCCCGACGTCACCGCCGTCGATCTACGCTCCGCCCTCGCAGAAGCGGTCGATGCGGCGCGTTACTGGCAGGATCCCGACGGAGAAGACGTCCTCGTCGCCACCGAAGTTATGCGAGATGAGCTTCGACGCGTCGCCGAGCACATCGCCGGCTCCGAATGCGCGCGGTGGTGGTCAACCTCGCTCGCCTCATCCGACCAATGGTCGATTCTGAGCAGAGGTGAGGAATCTCCGGACACAGACGAAGTGCCTGCTGCGCAACAACTCCTCAGCGAGTGGCGCACGAGCACCCTGGAATCGGAAGCGAGAGCTGAACGTGACCGCCCGGTGGACCCCGCGGCGAACTGGTCAGGTTATTGGTGGTCGAATCCACCCACTCAGGGTTCGACGAGGGCGCTGTTCGACGGGACTCCGGCGGGCTTGTGGTTCGTCGAAGACAGCATGGGATGGGAACGGGTCGTCGTCCGAGCATTGCGGCCACCGACTGGCGCACGCATCTACGAGATCGACAGCGCGCAAGCCTGGTCGGAGCTGTGCAGACGGTTCCCGCTCGAGGTCACCGCAGAAACGCGGCAGGTTTGGTATCGGACTACCGGCCGATCAGGCAGGTGGGTCATCCCCGACTGGGTGCAGGTCGCGGAAAGATTTGAGGGAGTGCACCTTACCGTGACGGGATACCTCGCGGCAGCAGGAACCGCGATCGAGGTCGATACCGAGACGGCGAGCGTCATCGCGGGCTGGGCACCCGACGAAACATACTGGTTCACCGATGCTGCCACCTACATTTCCGAGCCGTGTGCTTGGGTGCTGCACGACGGCCCGGAAGTGACCGACCAGCCCGCATGGACGCTGGAATCGCAGCAATGACCCGCACGTGAGGGTCTGCTAGGCATGAGGTTCCGTGAGGAATCGATCGCAGTTGCCCTTCGAGTCGAGTCAACTGCCCCGTGCGCGGTCGGCAGGAGCACTCACGTGCACGCAGACATGCGGAAGGGCGGTACCCCGCCCAGGCCGATCCGAACCCGAGTGCCCTAGATCACAAAGGTAAACCTATCCACAAATCGCCAAATGTCCTACATTTGACTCATGCCGGATTCCCGTATCGCACCCACCGCACGCAACATCCCACTTTCAGTGCAGATCGCGGAACAACTGCGGTCCCAGATCACTTCTGGCAACTGGGAATTAGGGGAGAAGATCCCCGGCGAGCATCAACTTGTCGAAATGACCGGCGCGAGCCGCAATACGGTCCGGGAGGCCATTCGCGGCCTCGTCCATGCCGGCCTCCTCGAAGCACGCCCGGGAGACGGAACCTACGTCTGCGCGAGCTCAGAACTCGAAATTGCACTTCAAAGACGTGCAGCGGCGGAGAACGTGCTCGAAATCTTCGAAGCCCGTGAAGCTTTGGAGCTCTACGCCGCCCGACTCGCAGCCGAACGAGCCCTGCCCGAAGACATCGACCGAATGACTCGGGCTTTGGATGGCCGAGACGCTGAGCCCGACGTCGCCAAATCCGTCGAGTACGACCTCGACTTCCACCTGGAGATGTTCGCAGCGAGCGGGAACCAACTGATCACGGACATCTACCGCAGTCTCGATCGCTCTGACACCATGAGCATCCCACAAGGTAAGTCCGACAAGGAGACTCGACAGCTGTTCATCGGACCTTGGACCGACGACGACCCACACCGGCAGCTGCTTGCGGCCATCCGTGACCGCGATCCGGACGGCGCAGCCGCCGCAGTGGTCCGACTGATGGACCACAGCCGATCCCTCTTTCTGCAAAACATGCCGAAGTAGCTGACACACAAGAGGTTCAGCGCACAGACAATCTCAGAAGGGCACACCTATGGCTAACGTCATCTCCGACACCGAAAACGTGGCGTCTGCCCCGAGCGCGATACCGATAATGCGCCGAGGACTCGTTATCGCTGGCATTCTTCTCATCGCAGCCAATCTTCGAGCCTCAATCACAGTCGTCGGCCCGCTACTCGGTGAGGTACGCACCGATCTCGATATCTCGTCGACAACAGCATCAGCGCTGATCAGCCTTCCACTGCTGTGCTTCGCAGTGTTCTCCCCCGTTGCCCCGGTCATCGCAGCTCGGTGGGGAATGGAACGGACACTCGCAGCAGCACTCGGCATGCTCGCCTTAGCGATCGTGATCCGCTCTGTTCCGTGGATGCCTGCGCTGTGGATCGGTACCGTATCGCTCGGCATGTCCATCGCAACAATGAACGTTCTACTGCCGGCGCTCCTCAAACGAGACTTCCCGACCGAAGCCGGCCGTTTGACCGGCATCTTCTCGGCGGTCTCTGCAGCCGTCGCCGCAACCGCATCCGGACTTGCCGTGCCGATCGCCGGTCTCACCGATCACGGTTGGCGGATCGCATTCGGAATCTGGGCTGCTATGGCTCTCATAGGATTTGGGGTGTTCCTTCCCCAACTTCGCCGACGCACGCTTCCGAAACACGATCATGCTGCGGCTTTGGATTCCCATCCAGGCGGCCATCGCTCCCCCTGGCGCTCAGCACTCGGGTGGCAGATCACAATATTCATGGGCGTCCAATCTCTCTTCTTCTACACCGTTCTGACATGGTGGCCCACCATTGAAGAATCACACGGCACTACCGCGGCTACCGCCGGACTGCATCAAGGCATCATGCAAATATTCTCGATCGTCGGCAGCCTCCTCACAGCAGTGCTCCTGCACAAACTGCCCAAGGATCAGAGAGGAGCCGTCCTCGGGCTGGTGTCGGTCGCCGCAGTGGCAGTTCTCGGCCAACTCCTCCTCCCCTCCTGGGCCCTGCTGTGGAATGCATTCCTCGGCATCGGCATCGGCGGATCGATTGTCATTGCCTTGTCCTTCTTCGCAATACGCACTGTCAATCACGGTCAAGCAGCGGCACTCTCGGGTATGGCACAGTCCGTCGGATACCTTCTGGCCGCCACCGGTCCTCTCGTTTTCGGTGCACTGCACGACGCCGTCGATTCCTGGACGACTCCGCTGATCGCGTTGCTGGTGCTGCTGGCCGTGCAACTCGTCTTCGGCTCCCTCGCCGGCCGCAACAAGACACTGGGATAAGCGAACCACGGTCGCCTCGAATCCACCCACCAACCTCCCCAGACCCGTGCCGCGACCCGAACTGTCGTCGACGTGCTGAGGTCCGAGGATGTCGACGAGACAGCGGGGCGCTCAACGGCCTACCGAATTGCACCCGGCCCATCCCCGACTGGTGGATCGGAGCCGGAAGTCGATAATGAGGGCATGAACGAGACACAACCCCACAACCTCGAACGAGAGCGCTGGCGCACGCTGCCAACTCCACCGTCGACCGAGTTGATCGAGATGGTCGGGGACGGACCTTCGAGCGCAGACTTCGACCCTGCTGCACCAGTGGCACAGCAGGGGTGAGACAGTCACGACATTCCGGTATCCCGCAGGGTGATGTTCAGCCGCCCGGACGGCAGACCTATGTCGGGACTTGCACTTCCCGCAATAACTTTCGGCACTCCGTGATATGCGAACCGAGACTCTCCACCGAAGACGAAGAGATCACCCGAATGGAGTTCGACGTCGGTGTACGGCTTGTTCCGGTTCTCGGAATTCCCGAATCGAAAGACACAACTCTGCCCGACGCTCAGTGAGACGACGGGAGCGTCGCAGCGCTCGTCCTTGTCCTGGTGCATGCCCATCCGAGCGCCCTCGTCGTAGAAATTGATCAGCGCGGTGTCCGGCGTGTACCGCTCCCCCGCAGTCGGATCATCATAGGCAGCGGCAACTGCGGCCCGGCCGAGGTCGACGAGCCAGTCAGGCACCGCTACGACAGGCGCACCGTTCACGTCGTCGGCGGTGCGCGTGTACTTGTACGGCTGCCAATGCCAACCGAGACAGACTGTTTGCACCGACATCTTGTGCCCACCAGGGACAACAGCGGAGCGCATCGGTACGGGTGCGGTCGCCCACCGTCGGCACTCGGCCACCAAGAAGCGTTGCTGTTCGACGCTGAGCCAATCCGGAACGAGGATCGCCCCCGGCGCCACTTCCAATCGTGGCCGAGGAATCAGAGCGTTCATGGTTTCCACGCTAATCGGTTTCGAAGCATTGACACCCTCGGCATGGGCTCGTACCGTAATCAACAGGTTGGTTGATAAAGGAGATGGTTGACAAGTGATCGTGGATCCAGGGGCAGACGAGCGTCTCGACAAAGCGTTCATGGCGCTTGCCGACCCGGTACGACGGCGGATCATCGCCCGCCTGAGCACCGGCCCCCAAACGGTCAACGAGTTGGCCGAGCCGTTCGAGATCACGAAACAGGCCATCTCCAAACATATTCAGGTACTCGAAGCCGCGGGTTTGGTCACTCGCAGCCGCGAAGCCCAGAGGCGGCCGGTACATCTCAACGCCGCAACTCTCGAGGCTTTGACCGCCTGGATCGACCGCTATCGACTGATCCACGAACAACAGTTCCGCAAGCTCGATCACCTACTCAGCACCACACAGAAGGAGACTTAGCCATGGCTACCACCAATCCCGTCACCATCACGGCTCCTGAGGGCGTGCCGTACATCGACATCACCCGCGAATTCGACGCACCCGTCAGTGCCGTCTTCGCAGCTCATTCGAATCCCGATCTGGTCAAGCAGTGGCTCGGCCCCAACGGATACGAGATGGAGATCGACGAATACGAGTTCGTGAGCGGCGGTCGATACAAGTACGTCCATCGCAACCCCGAGGGCGAAGAGTTCCGGTTCAACGGTGCATTTCACGTCGTTCGCGAGAACGACTTTGCCATCCAGACCTTCGAATACGAGGGATTTCCCGACGTCGTCAGCATCGAATCGATCACGTTCGAGGATCTGGGCAACGGACGCACCCGCCTCTCCGGCCATTCCGTATATCCGAGCCTCGAAGCGCGAGACGGAATGATCGAGAGCAATATGGAGCTCGGCGTCACCGAAGGTTACGAACGCCTGGACAAGATCGTCGCGCAACTCTGACCACCTGTTTGCCCGAACCTCCTCAGCGAAAGGCAGTTTCATGGACTGGACCCTCGAAGTAGTCATCGTTCCCGTCAGTGACCTCGACCGCTCCATCGAGTTCTACCGTGACAAGGTCGGTTTCGATCTCGACCACCACACCGTCAACGAACACATGACGGTCGCCCAGCTCACTCCGCGTGGTTCGGGCTGCTCGATCGTCATCGGGAACCTGCCGTCGCAGACCGAGATGACCCCTGGTTCGTTGAAGGGATTGCAGTTGGTCGTGGCCGACGCTGCAGCGGCTCGCCAAGAGCTCATCGGCCGCGGCGTCGATGCCAGTGAGGTCACCGTCTTCGACGAGCGTGACGGGGGCACCTTCTTCGGATTCGCCGACCCGGACGGCAATACCTGGGCTGTCCAGCAGCTGAAGGTCCGCGGCGACAAGCCGCTCATTCCGAAGGAGTACCGCGACCGCTTCGGCGCGTAGCAACTGCCTTCCAGGCTGCGTAACCTTCGGGCATGCAGACGGCACAGGGGCGATAGCCGGCCGCAATCGCGGTCGGCTCGTCCGCGAAGAACACCCGACTGGCGACATACCCGCCACGCGCGATTGCCTGCGCGGCCCCTCGACAGTCGAGTCGCCCGTAGATCTTCGTTTCCCGGTGCCCGCCAAGCACACC
The DNA here is from genome assembly GCF_024436645.1 of Rhodococcus sp. T9N. Classification (NCBI taxonomy): domain Bacteria; kingdom Bacillati; phylum Actinomycetota; class Actinomycetes; order Mycobacteriales; family Nocardiaceae; genus Rhodococcus; species Rhodococcus sp. T9N. The sequence continues at coordinate 29,069 of NZ_JAMSKS010000001.1, forward strand.
GGGCGTCGAACTCTCGTAGGGTTTGTTGCGAGCGTCGCGGAGAATGTACGTCTTACTCGGCATCGTGAAGCACCAATCCCAATGTTCTACGCGTACCCGAGTGCACCACGCTGACACCATGTCGCACAGGGGCTCTCGACCACCCACGAGAACTCTGCACCGGTCGATCCCGCGTGGTGAAGATCAAAGCGTGACCTTGCCCGAGAACTGTCACCGTCCCTTTCGACTGGGCGCGCGGCCGCTGTTCCACGAGCAAGAACTCGCCGCCGACGTGGTCGATGCGAGGTCTGTCGAGCCCGATCACGACTTGCAAGGGAAACACCAACTCTCCGTACAAGTCCCGATGCAATGCATTCCAGTCACCAGGTCCGTAGGACAGAAGGATCGGGGTAGGGCGATTCTGACCGGCGTCGTGACACTGATCGATCCATTCTTCGAAAGAATCCGGCCACGGTGCACCCTCGCCCAGCTTGAACGCCCACTCCCGCGCCACGGGCAGGAGGTGTCGGTAGAAGGCGGATCGCATAGCCGTGATCGGCTCCGGTACGGGATCACCGAAGTATCGGTACTCCCCTTGGCCGAAACGGTATCGAGCCATGTCGACGGTGCTCCGGAACCGGTCGACCTCCGAGTACCAGGAAGCAATTTCGCGACATTCCGACTCGTCGAGTATCGGCGCCGTCTGGGCACACCCACTGGAGTCGATTCCCTCGATCAGCGCAGGCCAATCGAGGGATTCAACACGAGCAGACAGAGCGGTGAAGAGGTCCATACGTCGTAGACGACGCGGCGGTCAGGAATGTGAGAATGCCAGCAGCTGGTCAGCCAGATCGTTGTACGTACGGGCGATCCCGGCATAACTGAGCACGGGTTCCGGATTCCAGGTCCCGATCTTCCCCGCCTTCACCGCGGGCAAGTTGGACCACGCAGGATTGGTTCCGAGCGTATCCAGTTGCAAACTGGACGGGCGATCGTCGAGGAAGATCATGTCGGCCGGATAGTGGTCCGCCATCTCCCAAGCCAGTTTCTCGACGTAGACCGACGATCCCGCGGCCGGATCGACGACGGCAAGGCCCAATCCCGCCAGATCTGCAAGGATCGGGAAGCCCGAACGACTGACACGAATCGTGTCCGGATCTGCGGACGCGAACAAAACCTGTGAATTATTCAGCGAAGAAGCAACTTCGGAGATCCGTGCACGCGCAGCGTCGTAGTCTTTTCGCTGAGCCTCCATATCCTGGTCCGCCCCGAGTTCCACGGCCAGTTCCACGATCTCTTGCACGGCTCGGTCGATGGTTCCTGCTGCCGTTTCCACGAACAGTACTGTCGACAAGCCTTTCACCGCATCCAAGTTCGCCTCGTCGAGTAGTGCCGAACCACGCAGCTGAGGGACTATGACGACGTCCGGCTCCAGCGCAGCGATCTTCTCGAGTTCCACTTGTCCCCAGAGCTGCCCGACCATCTCGGTCTTCGAGAAATCCAAATTGCCGGAGATGCTGGTGTCCGTTGATCCCGGCGATCGTGTAAGTGCCCCGAAAACTCCGACAGGCACCAGTCCGTAATCCCACAGAGCACCCGCGATACCGGTGTAGGTGACAAATCTCCTTGGTGGTGAATCCAATTCGATCAGATTGCCGCGATCATCGGTGAAGGACCAGCCTGCATCGCCTTCGCCCCCGGCGTCTGCGTCCGAACGCGAGCAACCGGCCGCTGCCAGCGCAGCAGCCAATCCTGCTGCAGCGCCGAGGAACCTGCGGCGATTCCAGTCCATCTCGATACGCCGGTGCGGTCGTGGAGTGAACAGCGTGGTCATGTGTGTGCCCTTTCGGCGATTGGTTGAACTGTTGCAGGAGTTGACGAACGAGAAAAGAGAAGGATCGACACCAAACCCGTGAGCATTCCGACGCCGGCACAGAAGACCAACGGCCACAGCAAGGCGAACTCGTCCGGACCGACGAAGAGCGAGCCGCACAACGCGATTCCGACGGCAAGCCCGAATTGACGCGACGAGTTGGCTGTTGCCGAAGCCGTCCCGGCGCGCTCTGCCGGGGCGTCCGACATCGCGGCACCCGGCAGCACCGGCGACACCATCGCCGAACCGACACCGGTCAGAATCAGCCCGGCGATCAGTGCGGGCCAGACCGGCTCGGTGAGAACGTACAGCATGGCCACGCAACCGATTCCGCAAAGGATCGTCCCGAATCCGATCGACAGTCGAAGGTCGACTCGCTGAAGCCGTGATCCACACAAGGCCGATACGAAGACAAAAGCGAGCGGTTGAATCGAGAGCACGAGTGCGGCCGCCGATGCCGACAGTTCCAGCCCGTTCTGCAGCCACAGTGAAAGGACTACGAGCGGGCCGTAGGCCGCGAGGTAGTACCCGAAAGCAGCGACGAGGACGCCGTCGAATTTCAGGGATCGGAACAATGCCGGATCGAGCATCGGACTGCTGCCTCGACGCTGCCAGAACACAAACGCCGTCAGCGCACCGATTGCGATCAGGAAGGCAAGAGCTGTCGACGACGAAGCCCACCCGATGTCGCCGCCCCACGTCACGCCGAGAACCGCGGCAACGGCAGCGAGGGTGAACAAAACGATTCCGGCCCAGTCGATGTTGTCGTCGCCGCGCTCACTGTCGGCGAAACAGAACACACCCATTGCGAGCGCCACTGCGGCCATGGGGATTCCGAAATAGAAGACCGCACGCCAGTCGAAGAACTGCGTCAGCAGCCCTCCTGCAACATTGCCGATTCCCGCCGCCAATCCAGCGACGGCACCCCACGCGGCAAAAGCCACGTGCCGATCGCGGCCCGAATATGCGTCGCCGAGCAGAGGCAAGAGTGTCGCGAACATCGCCGCACCGGCAATTCCTTGCGCGCCGCGAGCAACGACCAGAACCGTGACGTCCGGAGCAATCGCGCACACGGCCGTTGCAACCAGGAACACGACCAGTCCGCAGATGTAGAGGCGTTTGCGTCCCCACGCATCGCCGAGTGCGCCCATGCCCACAAGAAGCGCGGCAAGAGCCAGCGTGTAGGCGTCGACGACCCATGACATCGCGCCCGTACTGCCGTCCAAGCCCACTGCGATGGCCGGCACCGCGATCGTTGTGATCGTGGCGTACGTCAGTAACAGGAAAGTTCCGATGCATGCGGCGATGAGCGGCAGCCATCGTCGTGCCGACATGGTCAACCTCCGGGTAGGACGGTAAGTGCGCCCTAACTATGAAGGTTCAAGTCAACTTGAAGTCAAGCGCCGCTTCGACACGAATGTCGAGCTGCTCGAGCAACCACGGGCACTGCATCGGACGCTCTTGCCGACACGTCAGGTGATGCTCGAGTATCAGTTTCGCTCGGTTGGCTGCGGAGATCTGTGCCTCGAGCGTCGACACTTGATCTGCGAGAACTGTGAAGAACTGCTCGGACGTGGTGTCGGTTTCGATGAAGGACCGCACCTGCTCCAAGGACATTCCCGTCTCGGTGTACATCCGGATCAATGCCAGCCGTCGCAGCTCACGCTGCCCGTACCAGCGTTTGCCGCCAGTTCGCGACCGCGCGGACAGCAGTCCTTCGTCCTCGTAATACCGCAAGGTCGACGCCGCGATTCCGAACGATTTTGCAACCTCGCCGATCGGGATCAAGTGCTCACGCATTCACCGATCGTAGGCTGAACGCGTAGGCGGTTCCGGCAGTTATGTGTGACTTGGCATACTGACTAACGGAAGGGGTCGCGTAAGTGATCTCACGGCAAAATGCTGGATGCGCTCGTTGAACGAGGGAGAGCTGTGCTGGATCCAACGCGACCTGTCGGGCCGTACTCGTCAGGAGTGCCCGCCACTGCCCTCGAAGTCCGCATGCCGGACCTCGAACGCTTCGGCCTCGCCCAGTTGTGGCGTTCCGCGATCATCGCCGTCGTGTTGTCCACATCGATCATGCTGGCACTGATCGTGTGGCCTTTCCGCAAGCGTGGACGCACCTGGGCGGACGCTGCTTCCGACGGGATGGTCGACGGCTTCATCGCGCTGGGGCCCACCTTCGTCAAGCTCGGCCAACTGGTCGCGTCGTCGTCCGGCCTGTTCCCGGCCCCCGTCGCCAATGCATGCCTACGCTGCCTCGACGATGTTCCGTCATTTCCTGCCGAGCAGGCCAGAAGCGTCGTGCAGAAGGACCTCGGTTACTCCGTGGACGACCTGTTCGCGAAATTCGACGACGTACCTCTCGCGGCCGCATCGGTAGCGCAGGTACACGCGTGCGTTCTGCACGACGGCCGAGAGGCGGTCATCAAGATCCAGCGTCCGGACATCTATGCGCGGATGCTGATCGACCTGCGGGCGGCGTACTGGGGCGCGAACATCCTCGAGAAATTTGTCGAGTTCCTTCGAATTGCCAATGCCACCGCCATCATTCGCGATCTGCACAACGCCACGATGACGGAATTGAACAGCGCGGTCGAGGCCGACCGGCAAACCACTTTCCGGAACAACATCAGTGCGTTCGGCGACAACAAAGGAGTCACGACACCAGAGGTGTACTGGGACTACTGTGGTCCCCGCGTCATCTGTATGGAACGCATGCGCGGCGTTCCACTGGATCGGTTCGTCGCCGGTCCGGACGGCATCGACGAAGCCCGCATGCTGATCCGGCGCGGAGTGAAGGTCTGGCTCGAATCAGTCATCGTTCACGGTCCGTTCCACGGAGATGTCCACGCGGGAAATTTGTGGGTCCTCGACGACGGCCGGATAGCGATGCTCGACTTCGGCATCGTCGGCGTCCTTCCCGAGACCTGGAGATCCATCCTTTCCGACATGTTCCGAGCCACCCTCATCGACGGTGATTTCGCCCGTGTCGCCCGCGGAATTCGATCCTTGGGATATGCAACCGACTACGAGGTCGACGACGATCAGCTCGGTATGCAGGTCGCAACGGCCCTGGCCCCGATTCTCGGCCGTGACCTGGGTGAACTCAAGCTCAGTGAATTGATCATGGCACTGATTCAGTTGGGCAAGCAGTGGGGCGTTGCGAGTCCCGAGGAATTGGTTCTTTTCGGTAAACAACTCGGATACTTCGAACGATATGCGACGGCTTTGGCACCTGGTTGGGTGATCGGACAAGACCTTTATCTGTTCAAGAACGTTTTTCCAGAGGCAGTCGCCGAAAAGGTGCAGGAACTCGGCATCACCATGCCCGACGAATAAATTTGTCCCCTATTTCCTTATTCTGCATTTCGTCTGTCGGGGTTAGCCTGTAGTGACCCACTGGCCGAGGAGCAAATGTGCAGCCACTTTCTGTAGCCCTCCCGCAAGCGTCGACAGGTCCGAGGAATAACGGGCCGAGTGTCGGCACCACCCTCGGCGCCCTCATGCATTCCACGGACAAGTCCGTGATCGAACTTCTGGAAAGCCCGGACGGACTCGATGTCGAAATCCGTTCGATCGCCCTCGTCGAGTCCTCCGATATCGACGGCACCGACAGCCGTGGTGCGATCTCCGACATTTACCTTCCCGTGGGAGTTCCCGAATCGACGTTGACGCAGTGGCTGCGAAAGTTCGAAGGCAGGCCGGCGAGGCGTCGTCCGAAGCTCTTGCTCGTCAAGAATGCGCGCGCGGCGACAACGCTTCTCACCGCCGCACGCAACATCGGAATCGCAGTGGCCGCGGTACATCCGCAGGCTAGTTCCGGACACGTCTATTCACTCGTACAACGACTTCTGACACAGAGCATGTACCGTTCGCGGGCCGTCTCAGGAGCTGTGGCCGGTGGCGATTCGGATCTGTTCGCGCTCTCGGAGACGATCGCCGAATTGACCGGCGGACTCGTGACGATCGACGACACGGCACTCCATGTCATCGCATATTCAGCTGCTCACGAAGGTGAAGACGAACTCCGTCAGCTCTCCATACTGGGCCGGGAGTGGCCGATCGAATACACCGAATGGATAGAGCGCAGAGGCGTGTTCGAGCATCTCAGGCGATCGGACGAGGTCATCAGTCTGCCCTCCGAGCCGAGCATCGGAGCCGCGCACAGGTTGGCTGTGAGCATCACCCGCCCGGACCTGTCAGCGCCGACGGGTTCTGTTGCACACCAACACAATCTCGGCAGCATCTGGGTGCAGCGCGCCTCTGAACCTCTTTCCGACGACGCCCAAGCGGTATTGCGGGGTGCAGCGGCAGTCGCCGCACGCATTCTCATGCGAACCTTGGACGCCTCCAGCCGCGAGAATGCCCAATTGCAAAGGCTGTTCGGCGTTCGCTCCGGCGGAGTCGACATGCACTCGCTGGCCGGCTCCTTCGGCATCAACACCGACGGACCGTCTGCGGTCATCGGATTTGCGACATCACTCGCGCCCGGATCGAATCTCGATCGAATCACCAACGCCTTGCGCCTGCGCGCCAGCGCATTCCGCAGCGACGCGGTCACAACGATCATCGACAACCGGATCTACGTGCTGTTTCCTCAGGCCGAACACGAGGTCGCGATCAGCGACTGGGCTTGCGACACCGTGGGAGTAGTCGAGGCCCGTGCGGGCATCAGCGTGCGCGCCGCCGTCGCGGTCCCGATCGCGCGATTGCACGGCGTACCCGAGGCGCGTCGAGAAGTGGACCGCGTGCTCGATACCACCGATGATCACGAAACCTCGAAGGTCACCACACTCGCGGCGTCACGCACCGCGGTGTTGCTGGGCGAGATACTCGACCTCGTTGCTGATCACGAGCGATTGCGGGACCCTCGTATCGACAGACTCGTCTCCTACGACGACAAGAACACCTCTGACATGCAGTTCACGCTCACGGCCTACCTGACAGCTTTCGGGGATGTGAAGAAGGCCGCCTCGTCTCTGAAAGTACATCCGAACACGCTGCGCTACCGCATTCGGCGCGCTGAACAGATCATGGGCATTTCGTTGGACGAGCCGGATACGCGACTGCTCACCGAACTGCAACTCGCCATCTTGGGACGCACCCCGGACGAGTCTGAAAGATACGAAACGTCCGATCAGTGAGATAGGCCTCGAGCCCGTCCTGAACTCTCGAGTAGACAACTGAGGAAGCCGAAGAACAACTCTTACCTCAGGAGATACCTTGCGCACTCGTGGAGCCGTCATTCGCCAAGCACCAGGCACATACGAGGTGGTCGATCTCGAACTCGATTCACCCCGCAGCGGCGAACTCACTGTCAAAATGGTCGCCTCAGGCCTGTGCCACTCGGACGATCACATCGCAAGCGGCGACCACGGAGTCGGCCGCTACCCCATCTGCGGCGGACACGAAGGCGCCGGAATCGTCGTCGAGGTCGGGCCGAACACGGAAGGATGGTCCGAGGGCGATCATGTCGTGTTCTCGTTCCTCGCCGCCTGCGGCCGTTGCCGTTGGTGTGCAAGCGGAATCCAGAACCTCTGCGACAACGGCGCCGCCATCATGACTGGCAGCAGACCCGGCGAAACCTCGAGTTACAGAATGTCTCTCGACGGTCAGCCCGTCGCACAAACCTGCGGCCTGTCCACCTTCAGTGAATACACCACGGTCAGCACTCTCTCGGCTGTGAAAGTCGACAAGCACCTGCCACTCGACGCTTTGTGTCTGCTCGGCTGCGGCGTCGGAACCGGTTGGGGCGCCGCGGTCAACTCCGCTCAGGTGTATCCCGGGCAGACTGTCATCGTCATGGGCGTCGGCGGAATCGGAATCAACGCGGTGCAGGGCGCCTCGCATGCCGGCGCCGCCCACGTGATCGCGGTGGATCCGGTTGCGTTCAAGCGCGACAGTGCATTGAAGTTGGGCGCCACCCACGCCGTGGCCACCATGGAGGAAGCCACCGACATAGCGCGCTCGTTCACCAACGGCCAGGGCGCGGATTCGGCCATCGTCACCGTCGGCGTGACCACCGGAGAACATGTCGCGCAGGCATTCTCGTCGATCCGCAAGGCAGGAACCTGCGTGGTCACCGGCCTCGGGAAGATGACGGACGTCGGAATTCCCGTGAGCCTGATGGAACTCACGCTGTACCAGAAGAGAATTCAGGGATCCCTGTTCGGTGCATCCAATCCCACCGCCGACATTCCCTGGATGATCGATCTCTACACCAGCGGCAAGCTCGAACTCGAAGGACTGATCACCAACCGGTACACCCTCGACCAGATCAACGACGGTTTCGCCGACATGCATGCCGGTCGCAACCTCCGTGGAATCATCGCCTTCTGAGCGAGTTCTCTCCGGACTTTCGATCGAGAGCAAGTCCGGAGAGATCCTCACTACAGCTTCACCAGGCGTTCATGGTGTCGAGGATTTGTCCTCTGGCCATCCACAATTCAGCAGACCAATACGGCCACGAGTGAATTCCGGCGGGCGGAAAGCTGTACGTCGCTGGGATTCCCAAGGATTTCAGGCGAATTTCGAATGCACGCGCGTGCACCCACGAGAGCGCCTCGAGCCCCATACCCGTCGCCGTGTGGAAGTAATCGATCGGCGCAGAGGGATGATCGTACGGTCCCGGGATGCCGTTGGACGACGAAATGTACATCGACAGTCCGCGAAGCGATTCCGCGTTGACGAACGGGTCGTTGCGAAGCCATCCGGATGACCACGGCGGGCCCCACATCGAATCGACGTTGTACCGGCCGGCGTCGAACATGGCTACGCGGATCGCTTCACGCATACCCGGACCCGAGATATTGATGTAGCCGGACAGCGAGCCGGCGAACTTGAACTGATCCCGATGATGCCCCGCCAGGTTCAACGCGGCACTGCCGCCCATCGACAACCCGATGATCGCATTGTTGGTTGGTGAAACGCCATACCCTGCAAGGAAGTCCGGAAGCTCGCGGGTGAGGAACGTTTCCCACCTGTACGTTATCGGCTGAGCGTTGAAATTGGACGGCGCGTACCAATCCGTGTAGAAACTCGACTCACCGCCGACCGGCATCACCAACGTGATGTTGTCATTGCGGTACTGATCGAGTGCGTTCGTTTCGAAACTCCAAGCATTTCTGTCGTTTTGCGCGCGAAGACCGTCGAGCAGGTACAACGCGGCGTTGCCACCGCGCGCGGCCCACTGCACCTGAACCTTGATGTTTCCCATCGAAGACGGGACCCACAACTCGTCGTACCCACCCCATGGCGCCGAGCGCGCCGGAGTAGCACTCGCAGCGGTCGGACCGAACATACCGCCGAGCAGGAATATCGACAACAACGCCGCTACGAGCACCCGCACCCGCCGTGTATTGCGTTCGGGCAACGTGAATCTGATTCTCTGCAAGGTTGTGTCTTTCCCCGAAACTGCGCATCAAGAAACTCGCTTCGGTAAGTGCATCGTCGGTTCCACTGTCGACGTGTTTGTCCCTTTCCGGGGGCTCCGGTGTTACAAAGTCGAGGTCATCGCAACAATCGGACAACTGTCGTGCCGAGCGAATCCAGGTGGCGAAAAGCACAATTCACGAAGCACGCTGAATGCGCTCACTCAGCCGAGTGACGAAGCGATCGCATCACGACCTGCGGCAGCACACGTTTGGTCCTGCATTCCGTCTGGAGCGCCACCGACACCGATACCGGCGATCGACCCGGCTCCAGCCTTCAATGTGACTCCACCTGCAAGGAAGAGAGTGCCGGGAAGGTCGGCGATGGTTGATCCTTCGCCTTTGGTACGCTGCGAGAGGTCACTGGTGTCGGCTCCGAAAGCTGCAGAGGTGTATGCCTTCTCGCGTGAGGCTTCCACCGTGTGCTGGGCTGCGTTGTCGCCGCGCACCATGGCGATGACATTTCCCGCACGGTCTACGACGGAGACGGTGACGAAGCCGAGACCGTCGGCGCGGCATTTCGCCAGGGCCGCACCAGCAGCCTTCACTGCTGCGTCGGCACTGAGTCGATTCTGAGTGACAATCGCCGAATCGCCGGTCGCAGCAGGCTGCTGCGTAGCAGAAATCGACGTCGTGCTCGATGCGTTCGCCACCGGTGTTTCGGTGGTCGAGCACGCGGCGCTGGCAAGGATTGCGACAACCGGAACGGCGACAGCGAGCGTACGGGGAAGTCGTGTGTAAATGCGGTGGTTCATATCGGGCACACTTTCAGTCGAATGATTCGAAACCGTCCACTACAGCGTCGCGTCCGGGTGCGGGTGCGCACATCGGGCGCTCGGGTGACGAACCGTGCCCCCTACAGCTACCCGGATATCATCCGAATGGTTGATACGACGGCCTGGCGCCCTCCGTAACATTCGAGGGATGAGTAACGGAGCCATGAACGCCGACGCCGAACACGGCCTACGCGGCCCGTTGGCGTATGCGATCCACGCGTCGTTCTTCGTACTGCTGTCTACATCGGGAGTTCGGTACGTCACAGTCCACGGGACCAGCGGTCGGTTCGGGGTGGTACTCGTCCTGGCCGTGGTCCTCGCCCTGCTCTACGCCGTCATGGCCACGGTGTCCTCGCGAGATGTGGTTCGCCAACGGCTGTGGATGTGGCCGGTACTGAGCGCATGGGCAGCGCTGGTCTGGCTTGCCCCGAGTTTCGCGTGGTGTGCGTTTCCCGTTCTCTTCCTCTGCATTCGTCTGTATCCGAGCAAGATCGCCTACCCCCTCGTCGGGATCCTGGGCGTCCTCGCCGGTATCGCGTTCTACCGGGTCACCGGTCGTGCCGAATTGGTGACACTTCTCGGGCCGCTGTGCACCGCGGCACTGGTCGCGGCCGCGTACGGGCAGATGGAACGAGATGCCCGAGAACGCCTTCGGCTTCTGCGTCAGGTAGCAGAAGCGCAATCTGCATTGGCAGATACCGAACGCGCTGCCGGCGTTGCCGCTGAGCGAGAGCGCCTCGCGCGCGAAATCCACGACACCGTTACCCAGGGACTGGCGAGCGCCCTTCTACGGCTCGAGGCAGCCGAACAAACGTGGAATACAACGGGTTCGCCGTCTCGAGCCGATGTCGATGCCGCAGCAGAGAACATCCGAACCAGCTTGATGCAGAGTCGCGACCTCGTCCACGATCTGGCGCCGACCAAGGGCGGTACGGGCGACTTCGACGCCTTGGTCGTGGCCGCCGCCCGCCAGTTCGTCCCGGCCGTTCGGATCCGCACCGTCGGTGAAGCCGTCATCTTGCCCTCGGACGTAGCTCATGCCGTCGTGCGAGTGGTCTCGAGCGCGTCCTCCAACATCGCCCGCCACGCTCGCGCCAAAACGGTGGGCGTGACGATCACGTATCTCGACCACTCCGTCTCCGTAGACATCTTCGACGACGGCGTCGGCTTCGATCCGGGAAAGCTCGCCGACCATTCTCGGTACGGTGGATACGGCCTGCGTGCGATGCGAAGCCGCGTCGCACAGCTCGGCGGATCGTTCACCGTGGAAAGTGCACCGGGAGACGGCACCGTCGTCGCGGCCCAGTTCCCTCTCGAACGGAGGATCCGGTGACCACCACCATTCGCGTGTTCCTCGTCGACGATCATCTGGTCGTGCGAGCCGGGCTGAGAGCGCTGCTGAACACTCAGCCGGACGTCGAAGTAGTCGGCGAAGCATCGTCCGGCGAGGAGGCGGCCACGGCGATACCGTCGGCCTCACCGGATCTGGTGATGATGGATCTGGACATGGGCACCGGCATGCACGGTGCAGAAGCGATCAAACGCCTGCGAAGCGACGGTGTCGATGTTCCCGTACTGGTTTTCACGACGTACGACACCGACGCCGACGTCGTGCGGGCCGTGGACGCCGGTGCCATCGGTTACCTACTCAAGGACTCGACGCCCGACGAGATCTTCGGCGCGGTGCGCGGCGCGGTAGCCGGGCGCAGCGTCCTCTCCCCCGCCGTGGCCTCTCGTCTCGTCCAGCAGATGCAGCGCCCGCAGGAAGCGCTCACCGCCCGTGAGTCCGAACTGCTCAGCCTGCTCGCCGAGGGGATGACCAACCGCGAGCTGGGTAAAGCACTCTTCATCAGCGAAGCGACGGTGAAAACACACCTCGGGCACATCTACGCCAAACTCGGTGTCGATACTCGCTCTGCCGCAGTGTCCGTCGCACTACGTCGCGACGGATTACGCTGACCTCGGCGGCGGCCGAACAGCTCAGCCGCCCATCGCCTTACGCACTCCGTCGATCAGTTCGAGGAATTCAGCCTTGGGAGCAAAGTCGACATACTCCGAGTCGTCGATCGCTCCGGGAACGTGACCGGGTGCCCAGTAGAACACGTCGCCGGCATCGTAGGTTTGCCGACCTGCTTCGGAATCTGTGTAGATCCTTCCTTTCAAGACGTATCCGCAGTGCGGACATTGACAGCGCCCGCCTTCCAATTGTGCGAACGGTTCGGCGAAGTCTGCACCAGCAGGGATTTTGACGAAGTTGACGATCATGTCGCCTTCTTCTCGCATCCGCAATTCGAATTCGCCGTCCTGCAACACGATGGGAAGATCGTGAGCCGAGATGGTGTGCATCGGAGTGCCTTTCGGCTTCAGAAGGGGAAGGTCTGCGCCGCTGGCCGGCTGGTTCGCCACTGCCAGGTGGTGAATTCGTCCCAACTGCTTTGAGTTCCGAATCTCGCGCCGTTTCCGGAGGCACCCGTGCCACCGAATGGTGCATAGGCATCGTTGTTCAAAGTCTGATCGTTGATGTGCACGATGCCGGTACGCAGTCGGTCCGCGATCCGCTCGCCGCGTTCAACCGATCCTGTTTGAATGGCAGCAACCAGACCGTATTCGCTGTCATTGGCCGACCTGACTGCCTCGTCTTCGTCCTTGACGATCACGACGGGCGCCACGGGCCCGAAGATTTCTTCACGGAACGCGGGCATGTCCGAGGTGACTCCGGCCAGGACGGTCGGCTGATAGAAGAGCCCTTCGTATGTTCCACCGGCGCGGATTTCGGCGCCGGCCGCCTTGGTGCCCTGGACGATTCGATCGACGTTCGCAATCTGCCGCGCGTTGATGAGCGGTCCGAGAGCGACGTCGCCTGTATTGGGATCCCCGACCGGCAGGACCGCTGCGCGCTTGGCCAGCAGGTCCAGGTACTGATCGGCGACCGATTCCAACACGATGTGGCGGCCTGCGGTCATGCAGACCTGCCCCTGATGCAGGAACGAACCCCACGCGCCCGCCGAGCTCGCGGCATCCAGGTCTGCGTCGTCGAGGACGATCAGCGCATTGTTCCCACCCAGTTCCAGCGAGACACGCTTGAGCGTGCGACCGGCAGTTGCCCCGACCTGACGGCCGACGGCGGTCGAACCCGTGAAGGACACCATCGCGATGCTCGGGCTCTCGCACAATGCCTGACCAGGTTCCGCGTCACCGGCGAGCACATGCAGGAGGCCTTCGGGAAGACCTGCGGACGTGAACAATTCCGCGATGACCGCACCCCCGCTGATCGCGGTTTGAACATCCGGCTTGAGAACGACGCCATTTCCGAGCGCCAAGGCGGGGGCGACAGCGCGCATGGCGAGGAGAAGCGGGAAATTCCACGGGCTGATCACGCCGACCACACCCAGGGGCACCCGGCGAGCGATGCTCGTGCGCCCCTCCTGGCTGGCGGGCAGAAGGTGCCCGAACGGCTGTGTCGGCAGTGCCGAGGCTTCCCACAGTTCGGAGATGACAAGATCAACTTCGAATGCGGCTTTCCCTGGTACGGAACCACCTTCACGGATCAACCAGCGCTCCACCTCGGCTCGCTCGGCTTCCAAAATCTGCGCTGCCTTACGGATCACCGAAGCGCGAGCCTGCCCGATCGTCGCCGCCCACGCCGGCTGCGCGGCCGACGCGATGTGTGCCGCTCGATCGATATCCGCAGCAGTCGCCGTGCCGATCACACCGAGCACCTCGCCGGTAGCCGGTTCGAGCGACTCGACGGAGTCACCGCCTCCGTCGATCCATTGGCCGTCGAAAATCTTTCCGTGCCATTGCTGATGAGCGAGCAGATTCGTCATGCGTTCCTCGATTCGTAGCTTTCGCTGCGGTCCTCGCTGTTCGTGGACCTGAGCTCTTCGCGAGCCTGAAAAAGCGATCTGAAACACACTCTGCCCCGGTATTCGGGCTCCCAGTTGTCGTGATCGGACACGTTTGTTGTTCGGATGCGACAGATCAGTGACGTTCGCGGGCGTTCGGATCAGGCGAGTTACGTACTTCCGACGGCGCCGCACCGAATTCCGCTTTGAACGCACGCGAAAACGCTGGTGCGTCATGGAAACACCATCGTGCGGCCAGGATGGAGATCGAATGACCCCGCAGTGAGACGTCGGTGAGATCGCGGCGTACGCGAATCAACCGTTCGCGGCGAATGAGCGCACTGAGGGTCAGATCCCCGTCACCGAAGTGACGCTGAACGGTTCGCGGCGACAGGTGCAACGCACCGGCGATCGACGCGACCGAGAGGTCTGGTGAGTCGAGATTCCGAAGCGCATATCGCAAGATCTCTTCTCGCGTCGCACGTCCGGGTGTCGCGGGCGCAGATCCTTGCATCAGAACTGCCGAAGCGAGATTGACTCCAGCATCTCCGAGAAGCCCGGCTGCGCTGCCGTCGACCTGGGATGCAACAGCGCCCGAGATGAAATTTTCCAGCAATGCACCGGACCCACGCCGACCGTCGTGGGTGCGCTCGAGCGCGCAATTCAGTTCTCGCTCGGTCAGACTCACCGCACTGCGCGGTAGGGTCATGACGGTACACGACCAGTGACCGTCGAAACGCAGCGCGTACGAATGCTCGACGTCGTAGAGAATCATCGCGCCGGGCGGGGCCGTCAACTCGCGGTCCGATTGGCGCAGTATCGCGCTCCCGGTTCGGACCGTGCAGATCTTGAGCAGATCACTACCGTGTCGCTTTGCTGCGCGTGCGCTCCGCCGCAGTATCTGCGGTGAACCGGAGATGTCGAAAGCGCCTACGTCCCCGAGACTTACACCGCTGACCGTACCGACAGGCGCGGCATCGACGGAACTCTCGGGGCACAGGCCACCGAAGGTCTCCGACATCTCGCAGTGCCACTGCTGCACAGATTCCGGCAGGCTCGGAGGCGTGGCAGACACGGCAGACACGGCGGGCTACTTGATCGAAGATCCGTGCTGCGTCAACGGCATGACCTCGATGGTCATGTACGGGAACAGGGGCAGGTTCCAGAGAATCTCATGGAGTTCGTCAGCCGACTCGACATCGAAGATGCTGATGTTGCTGAACTGTCCCACAATTCGCCACAGATGCACCCACTTTCCCTGTCGCTGAAGGTCTTGCGAGTACGCCTTCTCCGTTGCGACGGTATCGGCGCGTACTTCCGGATCCAGGTCGCGCGGAATATCGACGTCCATCCGAACGTGAAAGAGTGCCATGTTCTTCTATCCTCTAGTTCCTGGTCCAGGTCTTGACGGCGTCCATGTTCAGTTCGACTCCCAGGCCAGGTCCGGCGGGGAGGTGCAACTGACCCTCGGAATACTTCAGGGGTTCCTGAAGCAACTCTTCGCTGAAGAGCAGTGGGCCGAAAAGTTCTGTTCCGAAGTTGATTCCGGGCTCGGCGCACGCGAAGTGCAACGAAGCGGCGGTGCCGATCGGGCCTTCGATGGACGTCGCACCGTGGCACGCGATACCGGCGGCCTTGGCAATCGCGACGATGTCGCGGCTGCGCTGGAGGCCACCACATTTGGTGGTCTTGAGGGCGATGACATCGGCGGCGCTCCGGCGCGCGATTTCCAGAGCGTCGTGTGGGGTCTGCACACTCTCGTCGGCCATGATCGGAATCGGTAGAAGCCTACTGAGTTCGGCGAGGACCTCGATTTGGTCTGCCGGAGTGGGTTGTTCGATCAGTTCGACTCCACCCTCGGCGAGTTGTGGCAAGTACCGCAGGGCAGTGAAGCGATCCCACCGTGCGTTGACGTCGACACGGACTCCGGCGTAGCCGTCCAGCGCCTGCGCGATGTTGACGATGCGCGCGACGTCGACTGCTGGATCGAGTGCTCCCATCTTGAGTTTGAAGCTGAAATTGAGCCGGGATTCGAGCTTTTCGTGAGCTTCCTCGATGATCTCGTCCGCCGGCGCAGCACCCAGTGCCCACGTGACGTCGACACTCTCGCGGAAAGCCCCGCCGAGGAGCGTGTGCACGGGGACTCCCAGGCTACGCGCCCAGGCGTCGTGCAACGCCACGTCGACGGCGGCCTTCGCGAATCGTGCATTGGCAACAACTTTTTCGATGTCGGCCATGATCGCGGTGATGTGATCCACGCGCCTGCCGACCACCACGGGAGCGATGTACTTCTCGATGATGACCTGCATCGTCTCCACCGATTCGCCACCCCACCATGGCCCGCCCGGAACGACTCCTTCGCCGTATCCGATCACCCCGTCGGAGGTGCGAATCGCGACCAGCAACAACGGCTGCGCCGTCATCGACGTGGTGGCGAACTTGTGGGGGCGAACCAGCGGAACGTCGAGGATGGTCGTCTCGATGGAGACGATCGACAGGTCTGTCATCAAATCACTTTCTTCAGAGCAGTTGTGGATCAGGCCGGATCGAGCACGAAGTCGTATGTGACCCGGTTGGTTCCGTCGGCACCTGGCTTCGGATCGAGAATCAGTTCGGGCTTCGTCGCCGTTGCCACGTCGTTCTCGATCCACTCTCCATCCTTGAAATAGAGCTGGGTGGTGATGGTGCGCTTACCGGGAGCCTTCACCATGAGGTGCAGGTGAGCCGGACGCCACGGGTGCCAGCCGGCCTTCTCGATGAACCAGCCGGTGGGGCCGTCGGTCGGGATCTGGTACGGCGCAGGCTGAATCGTGGTGATCTCGAAGCGTCCCTCGTCGTCGGCGACGATCGTTCCGCGGAGGTTGCCGTCGGGGATGTGCGGCGCGAAATGGGAGTAGTAGCCCTCGTCGTCCGCGTGCCAGAGTTCGACGGTTGCACCGCCCAACCCCTTGCCGTCGAGATCGCGAACCTGGCCCTCGAAGACCAGCTTCGATCCAACCTCGTTGTCACGCATCGGAAGTTCACACTTGGCAGGCAACGTCTTGGCATCGGCAACGTAGTACGGGCCCTCGATGCTTCCCTTGGTGCCGTGCTGGCCGCGGTACGCGACCTCCTCGACGTTGTGCTCGAGGAAGACGTCCAGCCACAGGGGCCACTCGCCGAACTGGCTGATGTCGATGAGCCACTGCTTGAGGACGCGGTACTCGGGGTAGGTGATGCCGTGCTTGTCGATGACGCCTGCGAGTGCCTCGAGCACGTCCTTGGCGATGGCCGAGACGCGTTCGGGCGGGGTGTCCGCGCTGACTCGTTCCTGGAGGAACTTGTCGGTGGCGGCAGTACCCGAACCTACTGCGGTGGGGCTCTCGGAAGTGGTCATGTGGTCCTCCTCGGGGCCGTATGTGGCTGTTACCGGGTGGGTGCCGTACTGCTGGGCTGCGTCGGCTCCCCAAGTTTGGGTTGTACGCTCTGCGTACAACTGTTACGCTGTGCGTACGCTTGTACTGTGCGCCCAGTCACAAGGTTTGTCAACCTTCGAAGGCGCCGATCGGGCATACCCGCAGATGAAAGGCCATTCCGTGAGCGAGAACGATCGCGATTACATCCAGAGCATCGAGCGTGGATTTGCTGTGCTGACGGCCTTCGACGAGAAGAACCCCAACCCGTCGCTCGCCGATCTTGCCGCCGAAACGGGTCTCTCCCGCCCAGCGGTCCGGCGCATCCTCCTCACGCTGCAGAAGCTCGGATACGTCACCGGCAACAACAGTCGGTGGTCGCTCACCCCACGCGTTCTGAGCATCGGGCAGCACTTCTCGGCATCACATGCCTTGACGGAGGCGGCGCTCCCTCGTCTGTTGGAGATCGCAGAACACACCCACGAGTCGGCGTCGCTCGGGGTGCTCGACGGTGTCGACGTGGTCTACGCCGCGCGTGTACCCGTCCGGCGGATCATGAGCATCAACGTCAGCGTCGGCACCCGAGTGCCTGCATATGCCACCTCCATGGGTCGAGCCCTGCTAGCTTGGGCGCCAACCGAAATCGTCGACAACGTCATCGCGAACTCCACGTTCGACGCCCTCACACCCACCACGATCACCGACGAAGGCGCATTCCATACCGCCCTCCGGGTGGTGCGCGAGCAGGGATACGCGCTCACATCGGAGGAACTGGAAGACGGCCTGATTTCCCTCGCTGCTCCCGTCCGCGACGCCGGTGGAAGCGTCGTCGGAGTGACAGCGTGTTCGACCTCGGCCGGACGAACATCCCCGGAAGCTTTCCGCGCCGACGTCGCGCCTTTCCTCGTCGAAAAGGCGAACCAACTCAGCGCGGACATGGGGTACCGAAGCTAGCGCCTCAACACCTCGGAAGGCAGCAATCCGTACTTACGCCGAAAGGACGACGCGAACCGTCCGGTGTGCGTGAAACCCCATCTCACAGCGACATCGGTGACCGTCGTCGAGTCGTCGGCATCCACCAGATCTGCATGGACCCGCTCGAGACGGATGTCGAGCAGGCATTCCGACGGACTCCGGCCCACGTACTGCCGAAATCCCTCCTGCAATCTCCGTACGCTGACGCCCGCCACCTCCGCCATCTCGGCTGCGGTCCACACGCGGGCCGGGTCGTCGTGCATCTCGTCGAGCACCCGCTTGACGATGCGTGGCCTGGCGTGTCGCACCGCGTCCTCGCTTTCGGGCATTGCGGCAAGGACGAATGCCGTGACCACGGCGCCGGAGAGCTGACCTGCCACCAGTTCGTTGTGCAGCACGCCGACCGGGCCGAGTATCTGATCCGACAGTGAGCGAACAAATTTCAGCCATCTGGCTCCGTCGTCGCCCCGAAGATCCACCTGATCAGGCAAGTGCATTCCGGGTCGACCGAGAACCTTTTCCATCTCACGGTCGAGGTACTGACGGTCCATCCGGACTCCGACGATCTCGCAGTCCGCACTCCACCGCGTGATTCTCGTCGTGATGTCGGGTGGACATACCGTCGCAACACCCTGCGTCGAGAGCACGTGCGAGCCCGCGAACACCGACTCGAGCTCGCCCGAGAGCGGGATGTTCACCCCATAGGCACCGGGATGATCGGATTCGACGGCGACGTCAGCTCCCCACCGAATATGAGCGATCCTCAGCGGTCCCAACTCGGCGGTGCACACCCCGACTCCACTGGCCGCATGCCGAGACAACGGCGTCAGCGTGTGCGGAAAGTAGGCGTCCGAAACCGCATGACACGCCTCGTCCCAGTCGCGGGGAGCTGTACCGATCATGGAGTCGACCATCGTCCTTCTTCACCTTCCAAACCCGTGACCAGCCACATTGCCGAGCAAGGGCGCTGAACATCATTGAACACTGTGTCCCCGGTCACTTCCAAGAGAAAACGGGTACGGGCCGCGATCGGGTGCGCAATCCGGATAGCCACCGCGCTGTACGGATCGACCGAAGCCTGCGCCCGCCGTACGTTCGTCTTCACTCCCGGCGCGAGTCGCCCACTACTTCCCTCCCGCACTTCGCGGCACTCTCACTCAACCGCCATCCGACAAGGAGGTCCGGTCATGGAACAAAATCAGCTTCGAGGAATCTTCGGTCAATTCGCGAGCGGCGTCACCGTCATCACCTGTACCAATGCCGACGGTCAACCACACGGAGCCACGGTCACCGCATTCACGGCCATTTCCCTGGAACCACGGCTGTGCCAGATCACGATGACTCGCAAGTCCAAGGCGTGCGGCTACCTCGGCAACGCGCCGTTTGCGGTCAACATCCTTGCCTCCGACCAAGTGGACACGGCCATGCATTTTGCCGGCCGACCGCAGCGCACCGAACCGAGGTGGATCGACGGACCGACCGCTCCCCTGCTCGACGGCGCCGCAGCAACCATCTCGTGCGTCCCGTGGAGGGAGTACGACGGCGGTGACCACATCATCTTCATCGGCGAGATCGTCGACGCTCAGTCGAGTGGCAAGGATCCGCTTCTGTTCTACCGAAGCACTTTTCACGATCTAGGCGCTACCTCGTCGACCACAGTCTGGAACGGAAGTCAGGACGACCCACACAGCGGCTGGTTCGACGCCACCACTTCGTTCACCCCGATTCATCTTCAGCCCGCACCCCAAACGATCTGAAAGGCTTTGCCATGACGACCACCGAAATTCCTCCCACCGGCGTCGATCCCGCAGATTCCGGAGCGCCACAGGTCAATCCGGCCGCCGATTGCGAAGCCAACCGCACGAAGAACTTCGCCACCCGACCGATGACCGGTGACGAGTACATCTCGAGCCTGCAGGACGGTCGCGAGATCTGGCTTCACGGTGATCGCGTCAAGGACGTCACGTCACACCCCGCGTTCCGGAATCCGATCCGCATGACCGCGAGGCTGTACGACGCTCTGCATACGGGCGAGCACGTGGACGCCTTGACCGTTCCGACGGACACGGGCAACGGCGGTGTCACCATGCCGTTCTTCCGCACTCCGACGTCCTCGGCCGATCTGCTCAAGGAACGCGATGCCATAGCGACGTGGGCTCGTATGACCTACGGCTGGATGGGCCGTTCCCCCGACTACAAGGCGAGTTTCCTGGGCACCCTCCACGCCAACAAGGAGTTGTACGCACCGTTCCAGGACAACGCCGAACGCTGGTACCGCGAATCGCAGGAGAAGGTTCTGTACTGGAACCACGCGATCATCAATCCCCCGGTGGATCGCCAACTTCCACCGGACGAGGTCGGTGACGTCTTCATGAAGGTGGAGAAGGAAACCGACGCAGGTTTGATCGTCAGCGGCGCCAAAGTGGTCGCCACCGGATCGGCGATCACGAACTACAACTTCATCGCTCACTACGGTCTGCCGATCAAGAAGAAGCAGTTCGCCCTGATCTGCACGGTACCGATGGACGCGCCGGGTGTGAAGCTGATCTGCCGCACCTCGTACACCGAACATGCTGCGGTGATGGGCAGTCCGTTCGATTATCCGCTGTCGAGTCGCATGGACGAGAACGACACCATCTTCGTCTTCGACAAGGTGTTGGTTCCGTGGGAAAACGTCTTCATGTACGGCGACGTCGACCGGATCAACGCATTCTTCCCTCAATCGGGCTTCCTGCCGCGCTTCACCTTTCAGGGCTGCACTCGCCTGGCCGTCAAGCTCGACTTCATCGCCGGACTGTTGATGAAGGCACTCGAAGCCACCGGCGCCGGCGGCTTCCGCGGAGTCCAGACCCGTGTCGGTGAGGTGATCGGGTGGCGAAACCTCTTCTGGTCGTTGACCGAATCGATGGCACGCGATCCCGAAAAGTGGGTCGGCGATTCGGTGATCCCGAAGCTCGAGTACGGCCTCACCTATCGAATGTTCATGATTCAGGGGTACCCGCGGATCAAGGAGATCATCGAACAGGACGTCGCGTCGGGCTTGATCTACCTGCCTTCGAGTTCACTCGACTTCAAGAGCCCGGACGTGCGTCCGTACCTCGACAAGTACGTTCGCGGTTCCGACGGCATCACCGCCGTCGACCGCGTGAAAGTCATGAAGGCGCTGTGGGATTCGATCGGGACCGAGTTCGGCGGCCGACACGAACTCTACGAGCGCAACTACTCCGGCAATCACGAGAACGTCAAAGCGGAACTGCTGTTCGCAGCCCAGAATCGTGGACACGCAAGTTCCATGAAGGGACTGGCCGAGCAATGCCTGAGTGAATACGACCTCGACGGCTGGACGGTCCCTGACCTCATCGGCAACGACGACGTCTCGTTCTTCAAGAACCGGTAACCCCCGCGGCAGGTAGGGCGGACTCGCGATGTCGAGTCCGCCCTGGTCGTCGTCTTCAGCAGGCATGGCCCATCAGCAGAATTCGACGAACACTGCACCCTTGGTCAGGACTAGGCAATTGCCTAGTGTGACCCGAGACACACGATGTCAAGGTGAATTCAGTACCGGACGCAGCCCCGTCCGGAAAGCGGGTCCCACCGATTTGGTCCGACAGCCCTCGGCTTTCTCGGTAGGCGCCCACTCTTATCTGGAGGACACCCATGACGGATATGTTGGATGCTGCCCGCGGCACCGACCAGTTCGCGAACATCCGCGCCGCCCTCGACGACGCGCTCGTCGAGGACCCGGAGACCGGCCGCTACCAGGTGCGGCGCAGCGTCTTCACGGACGAGCAACTGTTCGAACTCGAGATGACGCACATCTTCGAAGGCAATTGGATCTACCTCGCGCACGAGAGCCAGATCCCGAACGTCGGCGACTACTTCACCACCTACATGGGCCGTCAGCCCATCGTGATCACCCGCAACAAGGACGGCGAATTGGGTGCGCTGATCAACGCATGCAGCCACCGCGGTGCGATGCTCTGTCGCCGTAAGACCGACAACCGAACCACCTTCACCTGCCCGTTCCACGGCTGGACCTTCAACAACAGCGGAAAACTCCTCAAGGCCAAGGACGCTCGCACCGGTGGCTATCCGGAGCAGTTCAACAAAGACGGCTCACACGACCTGACCAGGGTGGCGCGGTTCGAGAACTATCGCGGCTTCCTCTTCGGCAGCCTCAACCCCGACGTGCTGCCACTCGAAGAGCACCTCGGTGACACCACGAAGGTCATCGACATGATCGTCGATCAGTCACCTGACGGACTCGAAGTTCTGCGCGGTGCATCCACCTACACCTACGACGGCAACTGGAAGCTGCAGACCGAGAACGGTGCCGACGGCTACCACGTGTCTTCGACGCACTGGAACTACGCCGCTACCACCGCTCGCCGCACCGCCGGTGAATCGTCCAACGAGACCAAAGCCATGGACGCCGGCACCTGGGGGAAGCAGGGCGGTGGATACTTCTCCTACGACTACGGCCACCTCCTGCTCTGGATGTGGTGGGGCAATCCCGAGGACCGTCCCCTGTTCGAACGCAAGGCGGAGCTGGAAGCTCAGTTCGGTTCCAAGAAGGCCGAATTCATGGTCGGTGCGTCGAGAAACCTCTGCCTGTATCCGAACGTCTACCTCATGGATCAGTTCAGCAGCCAGATCCGGCACTTCCGTCCGATCTCCGTGGACCAGACCGAAGTCACCATCTACTGCATCGCGCCCAAGGGAGAGAGCGCCGAAGCGCGCAGCAACCGCATCCGTCAGTACGAGGACTTCTTCAATGCCAGCGGTATGGCCACCCCGGACGATCTCGAAGAGTTCCGTTCCTGCCAGAAGACCTACCAGGCAGCCGGCGCCCCGTGGAACGACCTCAGCCGTGGCGTCACACACCAGATTCCCGGTCCGAACGACGTCGCGAAGGATCTCGGCATGAATCGCGTGCTCTCGAGCGGAGCCAAGACCGAGGACGAAGGCTTGTATCCCATTCAGCACGGGTACTGGCGCGACGCCATGCTTGCGGCCGTAGATGCCGAGCAAGCCGCTTCCAACCGGACCATCTGAGGACGATCACCATGACTGTCACCACCACCAATGCCGTCGCCCTCGAAACAGTGCAGCAGTTTCTCTACCGTGAGGCTCGCTATCTGGACGATCGCGAGTTCGAGAAGTGGATCGAGTGCTACCACCCCGATTCCGAGTACTGGATGCCCGCATGGGCGGACGACGGCGAGCTGACCACGGACCCGGCCGCAGAGATCTCCCTGATCTACTACCCGAATCGCGGCGGTATCGAGGACCGCGTGTTCCGAATCAGGACTGACCGTTCCAGCGCGACAAGCCTTCCCGAGCCCCGCACCGGTCACAACATCACCAACGTGGAAGTGATCGAAGAACGCGGCTTCGTCGTCGACGTCCGCTTCAATTGGTTCACGCTGTACTTCCGCTACAACACAGTCGACACCTACTTCGGCACCTCGCACTACACGATCGACTTCTCGGGCGAGCAGCCGTTGATCATGAAGAAGAAGGTAGTCCTCAAGAACGACTACATCCATCACGTGGTCGACATCTACCACTTCTGACACGACTTCCCTTCGAATCGAGCTGTTTCCCATGAGCATTCAAGCTGCGCCGACCTTTCAAGTAGCCCTGAGTTTCGAAGACGGCATCACCCGCTTCGTCGAATGCAACACCGACGAGACCGTCGCGGACGCGTCGTACCGCGCACGAATCAACATTCCGCTCGACTGCCGCGACGGAGCATGTGGCACCTGCAAATCACTCTGTGAGTCAGGTACTTTCGACGCCGGCGACTACATCGAGGAGGCCCTGACGGACGACGAGGCCGAGCAGGGATACTGCCTTCCGTGCCAGATGGTGCCGGAATCTGATCTCGTGCTGCAGATTCCCACCACGTCGGCGGTCGCCAAGACCACTGCCGGTTCGTACACGTCCACCATCACCGAGATCATTCGCCATTCGGATTCCACGGTGGGTTTCACCGTCGCAGTCGACAACCGCGCAGATCTGGTCTTCCTCCCCGGTCAGTACGTGAACATCCTCGTTCCCGGAACCGAAGCGACGCGGTCGTACTCGTTCAGCTCCGGCCCTGAGGTCGCGTCGGCGTCGTTCCTGGTCAAGATCACCCCGGGTGGTCTGATGTCCGAGTATCTCAGTCAGCGTGCGCAGGTAGGCGACACTCTCGAATTGACCGGACCGATGGGTAGCTTCTTCCTCCGGTCAGGTCAACGGAGAGCCCTACTGCTTGCCGGTGGAACCGGCTTGGCCCCGCTGCTCTCCATACTGGAGAAGATGCGTACCGAAAGCTCCACTCGGCCCGTCCATCTGGTCTACGGCGTCAGCTCCGACACCGATCTCGTCGAACTCGACAAACTGCACGACTACGCGAAGTCTCTACCCCAGTTCACCTTCGACTACTGCGTATCCGATCCCGACAGCACAGCACCGAACAAGGGCTATGTCACGGGCTTGATCGAGCCCGATCACCTCGACGACGGCAACGTAGACGTCTACCTGTGCGGCCCGCCGCCGATGGTCGAAGCCGTACGTCTGCACTTCAAGGACGTATCGATCACACCCACGAACTTCTACTTCGAAAAGTTCAACAATGCGGCAGCACCGGCTGATTCACCGGCAGCCTCGGCCGAAGAATCAGCTGCCGGCACGTACGAGATCGGTGAAGAACATCTGCCGGTCACGGAGTCGGACGCACAGTTCGACGCTCGGATGGCCCTCGAACTCGGAGCAATGGAACTCACGATCGGCCGCCTCACTCCGGCACAGTTGACGGAGTACCGCATTCTGGCGGAGAACTCGGCTGCTTCCATCGACCGCGATCACTTCACGGACGCAGCGGCATTCACCGAAACCAATGCCCTGTTCCACGACTTCCTCTTCCGCTGCACCGGAAACGAAGTGCTGCTGCAGGCATACCACCGTCTCGAGGTCACACAACTGATGAACCGAGTGCTCCGCACCGCCGATTGGGTGGACGAACATGTCGCGGAGGATCACTCACGTATCGTGAGTGCATTCGAGCAGAATGATCGCGCCGCGGCCCGTGATCTGATCGTCCAGCACAGCGAACACGCCAAGTCGACGATGCACCGCGCCATCACCGACGCTCGGGAAAGTGTGGCGTCGTGAGCACGAGATTCTTCGCCGGCCGGTTCGACGACCGGGTCGTGGTCGTCACCGGAGCGGCTCAGGGGATCGGGCGCAGCGTTGCCGAAAGAGTTTCCGCAGAAGGTGGTTCCGTCGCGCTTGTGGATCGAGCTGAACTGGTTCACGACATCGCGACACCGCTGGAGCGTTCCCATTCGGTGACCGCGGACCTCGAGACGTTCGAAGGTGCCCAGAATGCAATAGATTCCGCATTGGAGCGCTTCGGACGCATCGACGTCCTGATCAACAACGTCGGTGGGACCATCTGGGCCAAACCCTACGAGCACTACACGCCGCAGCAGATACAAGCCGAGGTCACACGATCACTGTTCCCCACGCTCTGGACGTGTCGCGCCGTACTGCCCCATCTGATCGAGCAGGCGAGCGGCACCATCGTCAACGTCTCCTCGGTCGCCACCCGCGGTGTCAACCGTGTTCCTTACGCGGCGGCCAAGGGCGGGGTCAGCGCGATCACCGCTGCACTGGCGATGGAAGTCGCGCAGTACGGAATACGCGTCGTGGCAACCGCTCCCGGCGGAACCGAGGCGCCACCACGCGTCGTGGCACGCGGGCCGGGTGCCGAGACCGACGAGGAGAAAGCCTGGTACCAGCAGATCGTCGACCAGACCGTCGACTCGTCGCTACTCAAGCGTTACGGCACCCTGGACGAACAGGCTGCTGCTATCACTTTCCTTGCCTCCGAAGAGGCTTCGTATGTCACCGGAACGGTTCTGCCCGTCGCCGGTGGCGACCTCGGCTGAATCCAGCCTCCCCCGATTCCTGATCTCTCGAACGGAGATTCGCCATGTCCTCGATCGAACGTGGTTCCTGGGCCAGTGCCCGCCATCGCTCGTCAGTGTTGTGGGTGGTCACCATCGCCGCCATTGCCATTCTGTTCGACGGATACGACCTGGTCGTGTACGGCACGATCCTGCCCGTACTCATGGACGACCCCAGCCATATCGGCACCTTGACCGCATCTCAGGCCGGCGCGTTGGGTTCGTATGCACTCGTCGGAGTGATGGTCGGCGCACTGACGTGTGGAGCGATCGGCGATCACTTCGGTCGCCGAAAGATGATGCTGGTCAACATCATCTGGTTCTCGGTCGGAATGGCACTGGCAGCGTTCGCCACCAGCATCACCACCTTCGGTCTGCTGCGGTTCTTCACCGGCATCGGTGTCGGTGGGCTTGTCGCCACCGCCGGAGCCATGATTGCCGAGTTCGCGCCGCCGGGACGCCGCAATCTGTTCAACGCCATCGTCTACAGCGGTGTCCCGGCCGGTGGCGTCATGGCTTCCGTCCTGGCGATCGTTCTCCGTGATTCCATCGGATGGCGCGGACTGTTCCTCATCGGCGCCCTGCCATTGGTGTTCCTGTTCCCACTCGCCTGGTTCAAACTGCCCGAGTCTCCCGCGTGGCTGATTGCTCGCGGACGTGTCGAGGAAGCTCGCGCCATTTCCTCGAAAACCGGAATTCCATTGCCTGTCGGTACAGATCGACCCAACGACGCCGTAGCCGAGAAGGTCGGCTTCCGAGCGTTGGCGAGCAGACAATATGTCTGGGGCACCGCGCTTCTCGGCCTCATGAGCTTCGCCGGCCTCCTCCTGACCTACGGACTGAACACCTGGCTGCCCAAGATCATGGAAAACGCGGGATACAACGCGAAGGGTTCGCTCTCGTTCCTGTTGGTACTCAACGGCGGTGCCATCATCGGTGGACTTCTCGCCTCCAAGATCGCAGACGTAACCGGTCCACAGCGGGTTGTCGCAACCACCTTCGGCCTGGCCGCACTCGCCCTGCTCCTGTTCACATTCGGGTTCCCGCTTCCCGTACTCCTCGCCTCCGTTGCCATCGCGGGTGTCGGAACCATCGGTACTCAGGTTCTGATCTACGGATTCGTGTCCAACTACTATTCGACGGCCGCTCGGGCCGCAGGTGTCGCGTGGTGCGCCGGATTCGGACGTCTGGGCGGGATATTCGGGCCACTGATCGGCGGAAGTTTGATCAGCGCCGGAATCAGTTCCGAATCGGCGTTCTACGTCTTCGCCGGCATCGCGGTGCTTGGCGCCATCGTCACCTTCTTCGTGCCGAAGCAAGCACCTGATCTGGGTGCCACTGCACTTCGATCCGATGGAGACCGTGCCGAAAAGGAAACCCGTGGTGAGCCCGGCGTTACGGTAGTCGGGTGACACTTCGTGACCTGTTGCTCGGCCGAGAACGCGAGCTCGCCGTTCTCGGCCGAGCCTTGGCCGCGGCAGAGACAGGAGTGCCGACTCTCGTGCTGGTCGAGGGCGATGCCGGTAGCGGTAAGTCCACTCTCGTCGACCGGTTCGCCGAAATCTCTTCCGCTCATACGCTCCGCCGCGCTCGTGGGCTGGAGTGGGAATCGAACACTGCCTTCGGAGTAATCGAACAACTACTCGAACGTCCGGTTTCCAACTCGGACCCGGTCGCCGTTGCACACGAGATCGTCGACGCAGCGGAGCAACTGACCCTGATCGTCGTCGACGATGCCCATCACAGCGATGTCAGCTCGCTTCAGGCAATCACCTCCGCCCTCCATCGAGGCCGAACGGCACCACTGCTGTTCGTCCTCGTCGCCGAGGAAACGCCGTTCCTGCGCGAGGATGTCAGGCAGATTCTCGACCTGCACTGGTCGACGCGATTGCACATCAGCCCGATCGACGCACCCGTCATCATCGACATCGCGCGCATGCGAAGCGGAATCGACCTCAGCTCCGGCGTCGCGCTTGCCCTTCAGGACTTCACCGCGGGCAACACACTCGACATCGTCTCGCTTCTCGACGAGCTGCCACCTACCTATTGGACCCAGTGGCACCGAACTTTGCCCGTCCCTCGCCATCGTGCAGTATCGATCGCCGCCGCCCTCGCTACGTGTTCGGCGGGAGCACGAACGTTGATCGAAGCCGCAGCAGTTGTCGGGCGCAGCACGACGTTGTCGCATCTTGCTCAGCTAGCCGAAATCGACGACGTGGTCGGCGCCTTGGACAGCGCCTTCGCCAGCGGCCTCCTTTCTGTCCACGAGCAGCACGGCAGCACCGAGGTGTCACTGAGCAGCACGATGGTCACGGCCGCAGTGCGCGGGGCGTTGGGACCCGCGCACTTGCATCTGCTGCACACACGCGCAGCCGAGATCGCTTGGGGAGAAGGTGAACGGCTTTTCCACCTTGCCGCTGCCAGCACCACCCATGACGAGGACCTCGCCGCCGAACTCGTTGCGTACGCATCACTACGAGCATCCGACGGCGCGTGGTCGGAAGTCGCCGACGCCATGGTCACGGCAAGCCGTCTCACCACAGCCCGAACCGAACACGAGGACCGACTGCTCCGCGGAGTCGACGCGCTGACCGGATCGGGTGACATCCCCCGCGCCATGGTCTTCGTGCCGGAGATCGAGAGTATTTCGCGCGGGCCTCTCCGCGACGCCGTCCTCGGCTACCTCGCCATCCATAGAGGGCGACCGACCGAGGCCGCCGATCTTCTGACCAGAGCGTGGGACAGCTGCAGCGTGGATCGTGAGCCAGGCATCGCTGCGATGATCGCCCAACGAATGGTCCTGCATTCTCTGGCTCGGCTCGATGGCACGGCGCTCGTCGAGTGGGTTGACCGCGCAGTCGAATTGGTGGGCCCTTCTGATCCCGCAGCAGTGGAGTCCGAAGCGATCAAGGGTCTCGGGCTCGGTGCTACCGGAAGAACCGAGAATGCGCTCGCGGCATACGCCGAACTCTCCGATCGTGTCCGCCCCGGAGCCCAAGCACAGCGCTTCCAGATGGGACGCGGATGGCTCGAGCTTGCGTTGGACCACCCGGAGTCCGCCAGACGCGACCTCGAAAGCGCGGTGTCCACAGAGTTTTCCAGTGGTTCGGCAAGAATCTCACTGTGGGCACAGGCCTGGCTCGCCCGCACTCAATTCGCTCTCGGCGCTTGGGACGAAGCGCTCTCGACCGTCGAGGGCGCCGGTGCCGAGGTGGATCGGTTCGAGATCGAGATCATCCGGCCGTTGGTCCACTGGTCGGGAGCACAGATTCACGCTCTGCGCGGCAACTGGGAACTGGCCCGTGACCATGTGCGACGTGCGTACGCCGGCATTCACGCCTACGAAATCATGTATGTTCCCGCACTTCTCGCCAGGGCCCAGGTTGCCGAGGCCGCCGCCGACTACGCCGAAGTTCTGGTGGCGCTGGCTCCGCTCACCTCGAGCAAGGCGCAACAATGGCTCGACGAGCCGGGCTTCTGGCCGTGGGTCGATCTCTACGCCAATGCATTGGTCATGGTCGGGCGAGCTGATGATGCCGACGCCTTTCTGCAACCACACGAGCAGACCGCACGACGTCGGGAGCACCGCTCAGCTGCGGCACGTCTCGGCTACGTTCGCGGCCGGATCCACGGCGCACGGGGCGAACTCGACTCGGCAAGAGAAAGTTTCGATGCTGCACTACTCGGCATCGAGACGCTGCCGCTCCCCTACGACCGAGCCCGAATCAATTTTGCCTACGGCCAAACTCTCCGCCGGGCGGGGAAACGCGCGGAGGCCGACGTCGTCCTCCGCGCCGCCCGCGAGCTGTATCACTCGTTGGGCGCCGATACTTACGTCGAGCGCTGCGAGCGCGAACTCCGCGCGGGCGGGTTGAACCTCTCGCGGACGGAGAAGGGAATCACCGACCTGACCCCGCAAGAACGAGCCGTCGCCGACCTTGTCGCAGCGGGCAAGTCCAACAAGGAAGCTGCCGGCGAATTGTTCCTCTCCGTCAAGACCATTCAATATCACCTCACGCGCGCGTACGCGAAACTCGGACTGCGATCACGGAGCGAACTCGCGGCTTTGTTCCGCGACCGAGGGCTTTCGGATCCGCATCAGGAGAACTGAGAACATGCCGGACACTACGACGACCGCGCCCGTTCGCGTCGTCACCGAGCCACTCCCCCAACCGCTCTACGGCCCGAAGCGGGTCTTGCGCGACTTCGGCGGAACGTCCATTGCCAACGGAATCATCGGCATCGTCTTCTCGGCCACCGGGCCGGTGGCGGTCATTCTCGCTGCGGGGTTGGCGGGTGGACTGAGTCAAGCCCAATTGGCCTCTTGGCTTTTCGGTGCCTTCTTCGTCAACGGCATTCTCACCATCACGGCTTCCTGGCTGTACCGGCAGCCGCTGGCCTTCTTCTGGACGATTCCCGGAACCGTTGTCGTCGGAGCGTCGTTGGAGCATCTGCCGTGGGAGCAAGTGCTCGGAGCGTTCTTCGCGACCGGCGCCCTGATCTTGCTGTTGGGATTGACAGGGTGGGTCACACCGATCATGGCCGCATTACCCTTGCCCATCGTAATGGCAATGGTGGCAGGCGTTTTCCTTCATTTCGGAACGGATTTGGTCGAAGCGCCCGCCCACGACGCGGTGATCGCCCTGCCGATGATCGCCACCTTTGTCGCTCTGAGCGTGTTCGCCAAGCTGGGAAGATTCGTTCCGCCCGTTCTCGGCGCGTTGATCGTCGGCGTGGTCGTGATACTCGCGGCCGGAAGATTCAACTCCGCCGGCGACGCGCACGAGTGGCTGGCGCATCCGATGCTGACCACGCCAACCTGGTCTTGGCAGGCGATGATCGAACTGGTTGTACCGCTGGCGATCACAGTCGTCGTCGTGCAGAACGGCCAAGGAATCGCAGTCCTCCGCGCAGCGGGTCATCAACCGCCGATCGGGGCAGCAACGGTTGCCTGCGGTGTGTTCTCTCTCGTGAACGCGGCGGTGGGTTGTGTCTCGACGTGCCTTACCGGGCCGACGAACGCATTGCTCACGGCGTCGGGAGAGCGGACACGCCAATACACCGCCGGAATCTTCTGCGGCTTACTCGCCGTCGTCTTCGGACTGTTCGCCCCGACTTTCGTCGCGATGATGTTGGGAACTCCGACGGCATTCATCGTCACTCTGGGTGGTCTGGCCATGCTCAAGGCCTTACAGGGAGCCTTCGTGACCGCATTCGGCGGGAAATTCACCTTCGGCGCTTTGATCGCGTTCCTCGTGACGATCTCCGACATCGAACTACTCAATATCGGAGCCGCTTTCTGGGGACTCGTCTTCGGGGTCATCGCCTCGCGCATGCTCGAACGAGCCGACTACACATGACATGCGAATATTCGCATACTCGACTTTGACAATCATTTACATTAAGCAGTAGATCTATACCCATGCACCTCAACACCCGCATGTCGCGGCGCCTCACCCTTGCCACATCAGTAGGCCTCTCACTCGCCCTCGTTACGGGTTGCTCGTCCGACAACAAGGACTCCGCCCAGTCCGAAACCACGACCACGACGTCGGCCGCACCAACCGAACAGGCCTCGGCAACACCACGTCTCGCCGTGTCGTACGACGGCGGCGTCCTGGTGCTGGATGCAACTTCCCTCGGCGTGGTCGGCGAGACCGAGATCGACGGCTTCACCCGACTCAACCCGGCCGGCGACGGTCGCCACGTCATGATCTCTGCCGGCGAAGCATTCAAGGTGCTCGACACCGGCACGTGGTCTTCGGCTCACGGTGATCATTCTCATTACTACACAGCCGATCCCGCGATGTCCGAGGTCGAGTTCGCAGCAAACGAGCCCGGACACGTCGTACGCCATGCCGGAAAAACCGTTCTCTTCAACGACGGCTCGGGACTCGTCGAGATCTTCGATCCGGCGCAGTTGGCAAAACGCCAACCCCGCGTCGAGACGTACACCACGCCAGAACCCCATCACGGCGTTGCGGTCGCACTTGCCGACGGCAGCCTGTTGACTACCATCGGAAATTCGGAGTCCCGCAACGGCATTGCCATCCTCGATGCCGACCGCAAGGAAATCCTGCGCAACGAACAGTGCCCCGGTGTCCACGGCGAAGCAGTCGCTGCCGGCGAAGCCATCGTGCTGGGCTGCCAGGACGGGTTGCTCGTGTACAAGAACGGAGCGATCACCAAGGTCCAGAGTCCGGATGCATACGGCCGCATCGGAAATCAGGCAGGCTCGGAGGAGTCGGACATCGTGCTGGGTGATTACAAGACCGACAAGGACGCCGAACTCGAACGTCCGCAACGGGTCTCGCTGACCAACACGACGACGTCCGAACTCAAGCTCGTCGACCTCGGCACCAGCTACACCTTCCGCTCACTCGGCCGCGGACCACACGGAGAGGCACTGGTGCTCGGCACCGACGGCGCCATCCACGTCATCGACCCGAACACCGGCGTCGTCACCAAGAAGATCGCCGTCATAGACGCATGGACCGAGCCCACCAAATGGCAAGAGCCCAGGCCCGCGCTCTTCGTAGAAGATCACACCGCTTACGTCACCGACCCAGCGTCGAAGAAGCTGATCGCAGTCGACCTCGAGGACGGCAGCATCCTGACCGAGACCACTCTCGATCACGCCCCCAACGAATTGACCGGTGTCACCGGCTGATTCCCACCCTCGCTTCGGCCCCCATCTCACACCGAGATGGGGGCCGAAGCCGTTCTCGTCCTTCGCCTACTGACCAGGGAATCTCGATACCCAGGCAATCCTCGAGGTGCTACGAGGCGCACCTCAGAGAATCGAAGCCGTTGTCGCCAGCTCTGCTGGAGCTGAGCGATGAGCAGGACCACGATTGACCGCGGCACAAGTCAGCATGGAATAACTCCGTGTGGAGGTTCGTTGGAGATGGTGTCGGTGTTCGGTTCTTTGCCCCGGGTACCACCCCAGAATTGCCACTTCGAGTGGCCACTTGCCGAGAGGCGCAAGACGGGCACCGACGCGCTGGAGCCGCTGGACACCTGCAGGTGTCCGGCGGCTTCGTCGTGTCCGGGGTCGGACCTCGGTCCGTGACGGTCGAGGTCCACGATGTCGACCGCCGAATCTGCAATAACCGAAAACGCGTGGTTTTCCTACCGGAGGGTGGACACTCGATCATGCGCCAAAGCAGCTATGACCGTCCCTCTGCCGACAGGGCACTCCGATGGCTACTGCTGACATGGGGCCTCGGCAACTCTGTGGTGTGGTGGATCCACCTTTCACGGCGAGGCAGTCGCGCAGTCGAGACGTCACCGATACAGCCGGGCCCGTTCGGGGAGGCCAACTGGCTCGATATGGGAGGTTTCCTCGCATACTCCTCGGCCGCAACCTTGTTGATCATCGCGATTTGGTACGTCGCGGCCCGCAGGTGATCCGCACCGATAGAGTCCATGACATGGACGCCCTTTCACAGTCCGAACGGGAGAATTCGCTAGAGACCGACCGACTGCTTCTGCGACCGTTCCGTGTGCCCGATGCCGTTGTCTTGCGGGAGCTCTGGGGTGAGCGCGATCCTCGTGTCCCACCGCATCGTCGGATCGATTCCGATGGTCGACCCTCCATCGGAGACATCGAGGACCAGATTCGCAGTCGCTCACACCAACCCGGTCTACTGGCGGTGGAGCGTAAAGGATCCCATGACGTCATCGGCTACTGCGGCCTGATCGAGACTGAGCACGGACCTGACGGAGAGCCTGAACTGGCATTCGAATTTCTCCGTAGGGCATGGTGTCAGGGATATGCGACTGAGGCCTCATGGGCGGTAATCCAATGGGCGCAGGCATCAGGCTATCGACGTCTGTGGGCCACGGTCCGTGACTGGAACGGCGCTTCTCGCCGTGTGCTGGAAAAACTCGTATTCGTGGCGACCGACCATGCGGAGCCTCACGAAATCCACGGGGACCTGCTGTTCACGACAAAGGCACTGTGACTGCCTCGGCGACACAGGACTCGATGCCGCAATGACGAAGGTGCTGCGACGCGGTGACTCGGAACGCGCGCCGCAGCACGGGGAGTAGCTAGGCCGGGTTTTCGCCGGCAGCGACGTCGAGGATCCACGTCACCCCGAACGCATCGGTGAGCATGCCGAAACCGGGGCTCCACGCCGCGGCGGCAAGACCCTCGATGATCGATGCACCAGCAGAGAGTTTGGCCCAGTAGTTCTGCACCTCTTCGAGGGTTTCACCGCGAACCGAGACGAAGAACGGTTGGTCAGTGATCGTGGTGCCGTTCTCGCGGTGTGTCGAGCCTGCGTTGCCGGCCGAGCCGCCCGACTGTCCAGGGATGTCGTATGCCATCACACAGAAGCCGTCCTCTGTCTCCACCTGGCCGAACACGACGTTCTCAGCGCCGGGCACCTCCTTGGGCATCCCGAAGTCGCCGTAGGTTGCGATCGTGACCTGGCCACCGAAGACGGACTGGTAGAACTCCAGAGCCGCGCGGGCGTCTCCGCGGAAGTTGAGGTGGGTCGTTGTCTTGATGCTCATGTCTGCTCCTGGTGCGAACGTCGCTCGGGTTTTCCCTGACGACGTCGACTCTCACAGCCGTATAGGACTGTTTTCGTCCTAGACTCGTCGTAGTCTCACCGCATGGCGACCACCACTCGACTCTTGAATCTGCTGTCCCTCTTGCAGACGAGACGCGACTGGCCGGGCGCTCTACTCGCCGAGCGGCTCGACATCAGCCATCGCACGGTCCGCCGCGATATCGACCGGCTCAGGGAGATGGGTTACCGCATTGCGGCGACCATGGGCCCGGACGGCGGATACCGACTCGACGCCGGCAGCGAGCTGCCACCCCTGCTGTTCGACGACGATCAGGTCATCGCACTGGCAGTTGCGCTGCAGGCGGCGACGCTGACCGGCGTCGGTATCGAAGAGGATGCGGTTCGAGCGTTGACCACTGTGCGGCAAGTGATGCCGTCGCGTCTGCGCCATCGCCTCGACGCGCTCAGTTTCACCACGATTTCGGCCGGTTCCGGCGACGCAGACTCCGTGTCCCCTGAGGTGCTCGTAGCGATTTCCGCTGCAGTCCGCGGTCGCGAGGTGTTCCGCTTCGATTACTCGAACGACCACTCAACCGACAACAGCGAAATAACACCCCCGCGCCGAGTGGAGCCGCATCATCTGGTGACCTCCAAGCGTCGCTGGTATCTCGTCGCGTGGGATCTCGCGCGAGACGACTGGCGAATCTTCCGCGCCGATCGCATCACCCCACGCACCCCGAACGGTCCCCGGTTCACGCCGAAGGAAATCCCCGGCGGCGACGTCAGCGAATACGTGTCCGCGCGCTTCAAAGGATCGGAACATATCAACAATTGGCCGTGCCATGGCAAGGTCGTTCTCCATCGACCAGCCAGTTATGTTCTTCCCTTTGTCGGGGAAGGCATCGTCGAAGATCTTGGCCCCGAGCAGTGCAGTCTCGAAGCCGGATCATGGTCTTGGACGGCGCTGGCAGCCTCCTTCAACCGATTCGACACCGACATCGATGTCGTCGGCCCGGCAGAACTTACCCACGCTTTCGCGCAACTCGCCGCCCGCAACGCCGCGACTGCTGAGAGTTAGTCAGTCGTCTCGAATGAGATCCAGGTCTCCAACGCAACCGTGCGCCCGCGGGTTCGTGATAGCTTTCAAGTCCTCAGAGGACCTGAGGACTTGAAGACCTGAACGAAGGGATGCCCAAGGAGATGAAGAAGGGGCAAGTTGCATTTCTCACCGGCACACACGTCGTGAACGATCTGTACCAGGGTGCTGTGCCTGCGCTGTTGCCGTTCATGATGCTCGAACGCGGATATTCCTATTCCGCGGTCGCCGGAATCACGCTCGCCGCGACCGGACTATCCAGTGTCGTGCAACCTGCATTCGGCATGCTGGTCGATCGAAAGAGCCGAAACTGGCTGGTACCCACAGGTTTTGTGACGGCCGCAGCAGGCATTGTCGTGGCAGCGATGAGCACCACCTACATCGTCACTTGGCTGGCAATTGCCGTGGCCGGCATCGGCATCGCCGCATACCATCCTCCCGCCACAAATTTGGCACGCGCGGCTGGAGGTCATTCACAGAAAGCCATGAGCGTGTTCTCCGTGGGCGGTACGTTGGGCGCCTCGCTGGCGCCACCGTTTGTCACGCTCGTGGTTGGCTCACTCGGTTTGTCCGGCGGCTATCTACTCGCAGTTCCTGCAGTGGTGGCGGCTATTTGGTGGATGGTCGCCCAGTCGCGATCGGCCAACACGGGTGCGGCCGAGTCAGCCCAGTCGTTGAGTGCGCAACTGGCAGCGAACGGTCCCGTGTCAGACGATTGGCGCTCGTTCACACGACTCGTGCTGGTAACGGTCTGTTGGTCAATTCCGTACGTGACCACACTGTCGTTGGTCTCACCGTTCGTGCTCAACGCACTGAACGGATCGTCCTCGAGCGCTGCAATCGTGTTGTCCTCCTTCACATTGGCAGGAGCGGCCGGAACGCTACTGGGAGGAGTCCTCGCGGACCGTCGTGGTCGACGCGCATCCATCCGACTCGGCTACCTGCTTGCGGTACCTTCACTGGCGCTGCTCGCTGCCGCTCCGAACGTTGCAGTTGCCGAATTGGGAATCGTCTGTCTCGGATTTGCTATGTTCCTGCCCTTCGCGCCACAGGTGACATTGGCGCAGGACTACCTACCGAATCGCCCCGGCACAGCAAGTGGGGTGACGCTCGGACTCGCGATGTCCGTGGGAGGCATCGCATCTCCGCTGTTCGGCTACCTGGCAGATCACTTCGGACCGCGCCTGGCGATCGGGGCGACAACTGCAGTGCTGTTCGTCGGCGCCGTCATCGCATTCACGTTGCGCGATCGACGCCTCGCCCCGGAAGACGAGACGGAGCGCGAACTGGACGTCATCGCCCTTCGATAAACCATAAGACGGCCCCGTAGTCTGAAGATTCATCGGAGGACATGAAGTATTACTCGGCGAGCCGCTCCATTGCGGTTCACCGAGTCAGTCAGGAGCAGTCACATGGCAGTGCGCCAGATCAAGCAGCAGTCGCTGGTACAGAAAGCCGCGGACGAACTTGCGCGCCTCATCGGCGACGGCGAGTGGCCGGTCGGGACCAAAATCCCGAACGAACAGGATCTGAGCACACTCCTCGGAGTCGGGCGTTCGACCGGCAGAGAGGCCGTTCGCGCACTGATTGCGTCGGGCCAGCTCTACTCGCATCAAGGGTCCGGCACCTACGTCATGTCCTCGACACCGGTCACGGAACTCGAGCGAGAACTCAAACGCTCGGACCGCCGCGAAGTCTACGAAGTACGCCGACTTCTGGAAGTGGAAGCGGGCCGCCTGGCTGCCATGCGCCGGACTTCCGCCGACGTCGATCTGTTACAGGCAGCACTCGAAGCCCGTGAAAATGCTTCGACACCAACAGAATTTGTCGACGCTGACATGGAACTACATCGCGCCGTGGTGAATGCTGCGCACAACAGCGTGTTGTCGATGGTGTTCGATTCATTCATCGAAACGCTCCGCAACTCGGCCCTGGACGTGATCACCGACGTCGCGGCGCGAGACCCCGAATCGATCGACGACGAAGCCGCTGCCCACCGAGATCTAGTAGAAGCCATCGTCGCGGGTGATGCCGACGCTGCCAGCGCGGCAACGCGCAGGAACATGGACGGGCTCGACTGACCCTCTCTATCGTTGTCAGGCATGACGTCCACATCGCTCCCTCCACGGGGTCTCCGGATCGGTCTGTCCGCCATCGCGTGGCTAAACCTGCTCTCTGCGCTCGTAGGAATGGCGGGCCTGACGATCGGCGGCGGGATGGGCCTGCCTCCTGAGTGGATCGAGGGAACCGTCTTCCCTTCATATTTCTGGCCCGGAATCCTCCTCGGCGTTGTCGTCGGAGGCATCCAGGCCGCCGCGCTCTTCGCTCAGCACAACAGGTTCCGTCTGACGTGGGGCCTGCACGCGGCCGCCGGCCTGACCATGATGATCTGGATCTTCGTCGAGATCGCCATCGTTCTCGCCTGGTCGCCGCTGCAGGGCATCTTCTTCACCACCGGACTAGTCCAGACGATCCTCGCCGTTCTCGCACTCGGCGCCTGGCCTCACCCCTTCCTCCAACGAGTCGAGTAATGACGGAACCTGTTCTCGAACAACAGAATCACGACGTCCGGGCCCACCTCACCTTCTCGAAAAAGCCCTTGACTCGAAAGTATGTTCGAGTATGATGGGAGGTGGAACGGGGGGTTCTCATGACGATCAACATCACCGACGATGCCGTCACCGACGTGGTCAACAACTCCGCCGTGGGTGTGCGCGGACGATTGTGGCGGCTTCACCCCAGCGACGTCCGCGAGATCGCCATCACCGCGTCAGCGGAAATCCTTCGCCTGGAAGCCATTCGAGTGGCCGCCGTCGACACCCTGACGTTGAACCCGGACGAACAAGTACTCTGCTACCGCGGCACCGGACAATGGCTCGCGAACCACACCATGCTGCAGATCTCCACCGGCAGAAGAATCGCAGCCCTGGGCAAAGCGCTACGGTCGTTTCCCGAGATCGAAGACCAATTCGATGCCGGTGACCTCACTTTCGAGCACGCAGCACTGATCGTGGCGTTCTGCGAATCCCCACCCAAGGCAATGCCCGACGCCGCACTACCGTACTGCCGCGACACACTCCTCGCCGCAGCATCCGGAACCGAAGCAACCACCGTCAAACTGCGCTACGCCATCAGCGTCCTCGAGCACATGTTCGAATCCGACGACCCACCACCAAGCGAAGACACCGACCGCAACGAACTGCGCATCTCCCCCACCCTCAACGGAAGAGTCGCCGTCCGAGGCGATTTCGACGGAGTGACCGGCGAAATGCTTCTCTCCGCCCTCTCCAACCTCTCCATGCCCACCCCCGCCGAAGACGGCACACCCGACAAACGACCCGCCGCCACACGCAACGCAGACGCCATGGCAGAACTCATCCGGCGCTACCTCGACAACGCTGCCACCGGCATCGACGGCGGCCAACGCCCACACCTGAACGTGCACATCAACGCCAAAGACCTGGCCTACCACCGTGAATGCGCCACAACGAGTGATGGCTCAACACCTGTCCCCTCCGAGGACGACGATCCCGGCATGCTCGATCTCGACTTTCACGATCTCGACAAACAAGATCTCGATGTCGGCCACATGCCCTGGATGGGACCACTGAGCGTCGGCCGCACCCGCATGATCGCCTGCGACTGCATGCTCTCCAGCGTCCTCCTCGACGAAAACGGCGCCCCACTCGACGTCACCCCACTCAAAAGGCTTGTCACCGCAGCACAACGCACCGCCCTGATCGCCCGCGACAAAGGCTGCGCCTTCCCCGGCTGCGACTGCGTCCCCGCCTGGACCGACGCACACCACATCAAACACTGGGCCAAAGGAGGACCAACCGTCATGGACAACCTGGTCCTGCTCTGCCGAACCCACCACACCCTGATGCACCGAAAACCCGAATTCACCGGACAATGGGAAATCCGAATGGGCACCGATCACCTGCCCTGGTTCATCCAACCACCGGGCATCGACCCCGACCGGAAACCCCGCCGCTCCACCACACGACTCTGAACCCGGAGGTCACCGAGCAAACGCCTCGGTGACCCATTCCGGCGTGCTTCGATAGCCGGAAAGGGCGGCACGGTATCCCCTATTGCTAGCGTTGAGGGTGTGTTTGCACAGGGAACCAACGCGCTGACGGTAGACGGCCGACCGACGCTCGCGCATATCGATTTTGCC
Source organism: Rhodococcus sp. T9N (assembly GCF_024436645.1). Lineage (NCBI taxonomy): Bacteria > Bacillati > Actinomycetota > Actinomycetes > Mycobacteriales > Nocardiaceae > Rhodococcus > Rhodococcus sp. T9N. Next base: position 69,098 of record NZ_JAMSKS010000001.1, read on the forward strand.
CTTATGGATTCCTATCGATTTCCCGACCGGCAGGGCTTCCCCGATTCATATCGCGCATTCATCGGGCACGCAGGTTGGGCGCGGACCTTCGGACTCTGGCTCATCTATCCGCCCGTCCTTCCCGGATTTGCCGACGGCTGGCAAGGGCGCGCCCGCAACCTCACCGCCCATCTTCATTCGGTCTACAGAGAAGGACAGGATGACGAGTTCGATTGGATGATCGAACCCGACGGCGATTGGTCACTCCCCGACTCGCTGCAGGTTTTCGGATGGAGCGAAAACGGTGACGCCCTCCTGTGGGACACAGCATCACGCGACACCGACGGAGAGTTTCCGGTTTGGGAATCACGCTCGTTCAACTCTCTCCACCGCCTCGGCGGGAGCATCCACGAAGCACTACCGTCCATTCGCACCCGGGCTATGGGCCTGTTCGGACCTCGCACCTCCGACATCGAGCCACTCCAGCCCACCCAACTCTGACGCGCGACCCAAATTATCGATAGGCCGCGGACACAGCCACGAATACGACACCTACGACGACGACCAGCGACAGATAACCGAGAACGAGTCCGGCCACTGCCAATCCTCGCCCACTTTCGCCGGAACGGCGAATCTGGTTCAACGACACATGGCCCACTGGAATAGCAAGAACTCCACCGAAGATTCCAAGTACAAGTGCGACGATGGCCAAGGCATTCGTGCCGACCGCTGGTCGCGCTGGATAACGCGCTTCAAGTTGATCTGCGAGTACCGGAATCCCGTCCGATGTGAAGCCCACTTGTGCAAAAACGGGTCGGCCATCGGCGGTGTAGCCGACCACCCCAGGGAGCGGTGCCGCCACCTGCCTGACAGGCCCGAACGTCGAACGAAGGCTCCTCCCTAACAGCAGCGCCGCGGCCATATACAGCAACAGCCCCGCCACAGATCCGGCTATCCAGGCTCCACGAAACGCCGGCCCGTCGACGTCGAGGATCCTCCCCGCCGCCCTCACACCGGATCCTGCTGCACCGACCGCGATACTCAAATTCACTGCGCCAGGAATAACGGCAAGCATGGCAATGGCACCGACACCAAGCGACAATGCCGGGCCACCGCGACGCCGCCACGCCAACGAACTCATCAGCGCTGCAAACAAAGTCACAGCGGCGCCTAGAAGCCCAGTCACAAATCCGACAACGACTACCGTCTCGAAGTCCCCACCTAGATGACGAGCAACCCACTGTGCCCAGGCCCGCGCGAATGGCGGCCCGAGCGTCAGCGAGACAACGACCGTTGCAACCGCAACGCACGCCACGACACTGATGACCCGCAGAATCCACCCCAGATAACCGAAATGCGAATTATTTTGCGCAACAGTAGTTTCCGAGTAAATCACCAGGATTCCTTCGTTCAGAGTGTGAGAACAGAACGGCTCTAGCCGTCACTCCACACAGAACCGTGGCCGGACCGGCTCACTCATCTGATCAAGTTCTGGCGCCTGTGTCTGTAGTTCGTTCGCACGACCAAACCGGCGATAGCAACGATTACATAGTTGTGTTAGCGTTGTTTTTATGAGCTCGAGAGCAAAGATTCTGGCCGCGGCAACCGAGCTGCTCAACACCTCCCCCAACGGCGACATATCCACCCGCGCCGTGTGCGAGATGGCCGGCGTCGGCGCCCCCGCGCTCTACCGTCAGTTCGGCGACAAGGACGGTCTGCTCGCAGCCGTCGTCGAGGCGGGCTTCTTCGAATACCTCGAAGGTAAACGCGCTGCGACACCTTCCGATGACCCCGTTGCCGATCTACGGGCCGGCTGGGATGCGCACACCGCCTTCGCGCTCGCGCATCCCGCTCACTACCGCTTGATGCACTCACCTTCCGCCCAGAGCGCCGACACCGCCCTGCAGGCCCAGGCGCTACTTCGATCCGTTCTCGAACGATGCGCTGCGGCAGGTGTTCTGACCGTATCGGTCGACGTGGCTACGCAGATGGTGATGTCCGCGAATGCGGGCGTCGCTCTGATGCTCGTCGTCAGGCCGGAACAGTACCCCGATCCGACGCTGTCACAGCGAGTTCGCGACGGAATCTTCGCGTCCATCATCGACGAATCCGGCGCCCACCCGGAAACCTCACTCAACAGAGTTGCATCTACTCTCGACGCCCAACTGGCCGCTGCAGATTCAACTTCTCTCTCCGCCAACGAAGTCGGCCTACTACGAGAGTGGCTTCGCAAGCTGTCCGATGCAACCGAAACCAGTTCAGGAGTTACATCATGACTGACACCACCACCCGCGTCGCCATCGTCACCGGAGCGTCCGGCGGCATCGGGCGAGCGACTGCCGAGAAGCTCGCCGCCGACGGAATGGCTGTCGCCGTGCACTATTCAGGAAACATTCAACGCGCCCAGGAAACAGCTGACGCCATCGTCGCTGCGGGCGGTCGCGCCATCGCGGTGCATGCGGACGTCGCCGACGAAGGTGAAGTCGCCACACTGTTCGATACGGTCGAGGAGGAGTTCGGGGGCATCGACGTCGTCGTTCACGCAGCCGGAATCATGATCCTCTCCACCGTCGCAGAACTGAACTTCGACGATTTCGATCGGATGCATCGGACCAACGTCCGAGGGACCTTCGTGGTCGACCAGCAGGCAGCCAGACGTGTCCGGCGCGGTGGTGCGATCATCAATTTCTCCACCTCCGTGAAGAAGCTGGCATTTCCGACTTATGCCGCGTACGCCGCCACCAAAGGTGCTGTCGACGCGATCACTCTGGTTCTCGCGAAAGAGCTACGGGGACGCGATATCACGGTCAACGCCGTAGCCCCAGGCCCCACGGCCACCGATCTGTTCCTTGACGGGAAAGACGAAGCTACAGTGGAGAACCTGTCCAAGCTGGCTCCCCTGGAACGCCTCGGCACACCGATGGACATCGCGGAGGCTGTCGCATTTCTCGCCGGCCCAGCTCGTTGGGTCAATGGCCAGGTCATCTACGTCAACGGCGGCGTGATTTAGCGAAACCATCGCCTAAGGACCACACCTTGGCAATTCCGACAAAACAGTCAAACCAGTCGACTTTGGTTGTAATGTGCAAACAATGGATAACCAGGATCGAGGGTCCGCCCGGACGTCACGACGGCAGTTCATCAGCGTTGCAGGGCTGGCGGCAACCGCGGTCATAACCCTCGCGACCTCCTCGACCGCCGGCGCCGCCGGCCCCACGGCACCCAATCCAGGTTCGCGGGTCGGCGATCCTGCGGAAGCCCAAGCGGTGCAGCGCGTCGCAGAGACACTGCTGAACAGCGGCGTTCCCGGCCTTGCCTTCGCTATCGTCAAACCGGATGAGAAGAACCGCAAGGCGAGTGTCACCACTACGTACCACTACGGCCAGGCCGACGTCGAAAACGGCGTGAGAGTCACTCCACGAACGCAATTCGAGATCGCCTCGGAGACCAAGACCTTCACCGCTGCACTACTGGCGAAACTGATCTCTCGGGGAGAAGTCGGATTGGACGACCTGGCGAGCAAGTATTCGGATGGCAACCCGCTGCCGAAAGGCATCGGCGGCGAGGAGATCACGCTTCGCCAACTGGTCACCCACCGTTCCGGCCTGAGCGACGACCCGCCCAATCTTTCGGCGGGGTGTGCCGATCCCACACGATCGTGCACGGACGAGAAGGCGAAGTACACCAGAAATATGCTCTGGAAAGGACTCCAAGACGCCGGCGCCTTGGAGTTCGCCCCCGGTAGCCACTGGCTGTACTCGGACTTCGGGTTCGGACTGCTCGGCACACTCATGGCCGACAAAATCATTCCGGGACAAGAGAAACCACCATTCGCGGCGGCAGTCGCCCGCGAAATCACCGACCCGCTCGGGATGATGGGTACCGTGATCGAGACCAAAGCAACCGACCTTGCCGTTCCGTACTACCTCGACGGCACACGAGCGCCTCTGTGGAACAACACGGGTGCGATCGCAGGCGGGGGTGGGCTGGTCAGCACCGCCGAGGACATGTCGATCTGGGCTGCAACAACTCTCGGCTACGGAAACAACCCGCTCAAACCAGTCCTGACCTCGATGCTCGAGCAGATCGACACGCAAGCTCCGGAGAATCCTGCATTCGGAATGGGAATGGCGTGGCAGCTCCAACCCCCGACGCCGAACTTCCCACAACGGTTCGCCAAGAAAAACGGAGACAGCTCGGGATCCAACTGCATCACCCTGCTGGTTCCCGACAGCGGCTGGTCGATCACGATTCTGGCGAACGGTGGAAATGCGGCGATGATCGACCCTGCAGCCGTGAACCTGATGCATGATCTGGTTCCGAGACGACCGATATTCGGTAGCTCGACGGGAAGTTCGTCGGGCAGCGACGTCGGCTTCCAGACCGGGTCATTCGGATAGGCCCACTTACCTACGGGCGCTACATCTTCGTCGAGCGTGCCATCACGAAGCAGTAGAGCCCGTAGGTGATGATGCCCAATCCGGCAAGGATCAGCAGCGCCACTCCGTACGGCTGCGCGCCCAGCGTCTTGAACGCTCCGTCGAGTCCGGAGGACTTGCCGGGTTCGGAACTGTTGACCGCAAGAAGAACCAGAATGCCGACTGCAGCGATGGCCAAGCCCTTGGCGACGTACCCGACGGTTCCGAGTCGGCGCACGAAGTTGCTGGGTGTGCCTTTCAGATCATCGAGGAAGTTCTGGCTCGCGCCCTTGTACACGTGGTACACACCAACAGCGATGATCGCCATCCCGCCGATCACCAATGCGATAGTTCCAAGCGTGTTCTCCATCAAACGCGCCGTGATCCCCGCACTCTGACCGCTGCTGGACTTCCCGCTACCGCGGGCGAATCCGAATGCAGTGAACGCAAAACCGAAATAGACGAGCGAAATGCCCAGAGCCTTTGCGCGGTTGAAGAACTCTTTCTTCTTGTCGTCAGAGGACGGCGACGACGAGCTTCCCAACGCAGCTTCGGCCAATCTCCACAACGCCATGGCAAGGAAGGCCACGACGCCGACCCACAGAGCGAAGACACCCCCTGGCTTTCCTGCCAACTCGGCCATCGCACCCGATTGGTCCGCAGACCCGGATCCACCGAGAGCAAGGCGGATCGCGATATATCCGATCAGCAGATGAACCACACCGCTGACGACGAATCCGGCACGGGCAAAGCGCTCGAAGACATTGTTCTGTGCGACGTCAGCCGCCGTGGACGCAACGCTCTTCTGGTCGTGCGGTGACGATTCGTTATTCATCATGATCGTCGAACCATATACGGGCAGACGCTTCCCTCGAACGCCTGCATCAAGTGTTTCGAGATCAAGGGTTTCGAGGGTTCTGATCCGGCGTCGACCGCGGTTCTTCGGGGTTGGGAACCTTGGGGTCGATCGTGTCTGCATGATCTCGTTGCTGGTTCAGTTCGTCGCGAGAACTCGTCGCCTCTTTCCGATGCTGCGCTGCATGATGTTGCAGCGCAGACGCTTCCGCCGCTTTGGCGTCGGCCTCTGCCTGCACCATGCGCGCTTTGGCTGCTGTCTCTTCTGCCCGCGCCTCGCGCTCGCCTACTTGCAGTGACTTGTCTGCGACGTCTTCGCGGATCTGTTCTGCCTCGATGTGACGACGCTCGTCACGCCTGTTTCGCGCCACCCACAGGAGTGCGGCCACGATCGCTATCACCACGACCACGGCAACAATTATCCAGATAATGCTGCTGGTACTCATACTGCGAGAGGTACCCACCTGCGACTTTCTCACACGCAGGCAAACAAATACGCTGAAATTACAGGTCGGTCGGATGTGTGTTGGCTCCGCATAGAACCACGCACAGTTCACCGTCGGACGGCGGCGACACCGTTCCGTTCAGAACCGGAGCCAATGCTGCTGCGGTTCCCAACTCCACCAGAATCCGGAACTCCCGCCACAGGAATGCCCGCGCTTGCCGGATCGAATCATCTTCGACCACAACACTGTCTACCGAACTCTCATGCAGTGTCTCCCAGGCAATGACGCCAATTCGTGTAGCCCCCAACGAGTCTCCGGCGATGCTGTTCACTTCGATATCCACCGGACGCCCCGCATCGAGCGAGGTGCGCAAGGTGGCAGCCCCGGTCGGCTCGACGGCTACCACGTGATCTTCGGGACGAGCCGCCGCGACGATTCCAGAGACCAATCCGCCGCCGCCGACTGCAACGCAATACGTGATCGGTCCGGATGCGTCGTCTTCGATCTCGAGAGCGATGGTGCCGGCCCCACTGACGATGTCGGGCAGGTCGTAGGCGTGCAGTTCGAGCGCACCGCTGGTGCGTGCGAGGTCCGCCGCAGCGGCAGCAGCGAGTGCATACCGGTCGCCTACCTTGTGAACGGTTGCACCCAACTCTCCGAGAGCCTTCACCTTGGCATCAGGCGCTGTCTCCGGCACCACCACTGTGCAGGTGAGTCCTCGTCGCCGCGCTGCCCACGCGGCCCCGATTGCAGCGTTGCCGCCAGACGCGATCACCACGCCGGCATCGGGCATGGTGCCGTCGGCGACCGCTCGTTCCACTGCATTGAGACTGCCGCGCACTTTGAAGGAACCGCCGTGCTGGAGGTACTCGAGCTTGAACAGAACCGGTACCTCACCCTGTGGCGTCGGTAGCGCAGTGCGAAAGATCGGAGTACGCCGCGCCAGTCCTGCGATACGAGTCCGCGCAGCTTCGACGTCCGAGCGCTCGATTGCCACTGGACCTGCATTGTTGTCGGCGGTGAGAGTCATGTACCAACCCTACGGTTCGCAACGTCGACCCGAAGCAGTCGGCCCATCGTCATCATGATGTCTGTTTTTCACCAAGGAATGCCCGCATCTGACCGAGACAATGCACCTCGGGGTGAATAAATTTACTACTACAAGCACAACGACGACATCAAGGAAAGGCACACCCCATGTCGAAGATCGCAGTATTCGGTGGAAACGGTTTTGCAGGAAGCGCAATCGCGAAAGAAGCCGCTTCACGCGGCCACGAGGTAACCGTCGTCGCTCGCAGCGCGCAGTCCGGAACCGACACGAATGTCGTGCAGGGTTCTGTTCACGACAACACGATCGTGGAGCAGATCACGGCAGACAACGACGTCGTTGTCGTTGCCATCCCCGCTCGCGAGATCGACGGCAAGCGCCTGCTCGACGCCGTCACTCCCCTCGCAGATGCCGCCGCTCGCAACGGTGCTCGCATTGCCGTAGTCGGTGGCGCCGGCAGCCTGTTGGTCTCCGAGGGTGGGCCACGCGTCGTCGACACCCCCGACTTCCCGGACGCATACAAGGGTGAGGCACTCGCTCACGCCGACGTCCTCGATGCGCTCCGCGCGACCGACAGCAATGTCGACTGGTTCTACGTGAGCCCGGCCGCTGCGTTCGGTGCCCATGCCGGCGTCGCCCCGAAGGGATCGTTCCAGTTGGGTGGCGACATTCTCCTGACGGACGCCGAGGGCAACTCCGCCATCGCGGGCGAAGACTACGCACACGCTTTTGTCGACGAGATCGAGACTCCGGCCCACCGTCGCCAGCGTTTCACCGTCGCACACTGAATATGAGCAACCTTCGTAGGCGCGCAGCCTGGATGACTGTTCCCGCTGCCGCCGCACTCCTGCTCACCGCGTGCTCCAACGACGCGGAATCCGCAACGCCCAGCAGTTCTACGACGTCCACGAGCGTTGTTGCCGAACAGGGCGATCAACTCGAATCCAACAAGACCGTCGTCACGGACTTCTACGAACTGGCGTTCAACGGCCGTCAGGTTCAGCAAGCCGCCGACCGGTACCTTGGCGACGTCTACATCCAGCACAACCCCACCGCCGCCGATGGGGCAGCCGGATTTGTCAGCGGCATAGGCGGTTACGTCGAGGCCACACCCGGATTGCATGCCGAGATCACTCGCGTTTTCGCCGAGGGCGATCTGGTTGCCCTCCAGTCCCACACCACGTCTGCACCCGGCGACCGCGGCCAGGCGGTATTCGACATCTTCCGCGTCGACAACGGCAAGATCGTCGAACACTGGGATGCCATTCAAGACGTGCCGGAAACGTCCGCGAATCCGAACACGATGTTCGACGGACCCACCTCGTCGCCGTCCAAGTCGTCAGAAGTCTTGGAGCGCAACACGGCCAACGCGTTGACGTTCCTGCAGCTCGCCTTCAACGAAGGCAAAGCCGCCGAGGCTGCCGACCAGCTGGTCGGTCCGACCTACACGCAGCACAACCCCTCGTTCGCTGACGGCAAGGACGCATTTGTCACCGCACTGGCCGGGATCGAACCCGTTACCGAAGACAAGGCCACCAAGTTTCCACGGACGGTAGCCGAGGGCGACTTCGTCTTTGTTCAGACCTTCGCTTCGTCCGGTGAGGGAACGGCCGGCAGCGGCTCGATGGACATCTTCCGATTCGACGAGAACGGCAAAATCGTCGAGCATTGGGACGCCGTCCAGGACTACCCGTCGACGACTGCAAGCGGCAACACCGTGTGGGACGACGGTCGCTGAGACGACAACTCCGAACAGTTCAGAGAGGGATGCGGATCAGCCGACGTTGATTCGTTCTGTGTCGCCGTCGTAGTAGTCCAACAATCTCTGATCCATCACCCGGCGCCACAGCGGTGGAATCCACGCGATCACGATCATCACTGCGTAGCCGGCCGGAAGTTGCGGCGCTTCGGCCGCGCTACGCAGACTTTGGTACCGCAGCTTCGGGTTGGCGTGGTGATCGCTGTGCCGCTGCAGTTGGTAGAGAAACAGATTGCTCACGACGTGATCGCTGTTCCAACTGTCAGCGGGGCTGCAGCGAACGTACGAGCCGTCGGCACGCTTGCCACGCAGCAGGCCGTAATGCTCGAGGTAGTTCGCGGCTTCGAGGAAGGTGAATCCGGCAACTGCCTGCAGCAGGAGCCAGGGCGCGACCTCCCAACCGAAGATACCGATCAGCGTCGCGAAAAGGACAACGCTCATCGCCCAAGCGTTGAGAATATTGTTCTCGAAGCTCCAGGTTCGTTTGCCTTTCCGCTGGAGTCGAGCGCTCTCGATCCGCCAGGCAGAACGCAGGCCGCCGAACACACTTCGTGGCAAGAACCTCCAGAAGCTCTCACCGAACCGCGAGCTGGCCGGGTCCTGCGGAGTCGCTACACGCACATGGTGGCCGAAATTATGTTCCACGTAGAAGTGCCCGTAGAGAGATTGCGCAAGCGCCACTTTCGCGAGCCACTGTTCGATCTTCTCGCTCTTGTGGCCGAGCTCGTGGGCCGCGTTGATACCGACGCCGGCGACGACGCCCACCGTGAACGACATCGCGATCTTCTCCGCGATTCCCATCGGAGCGTTGATCCAGCACCAGCAGGCGAAGACCAGACCGGCGTATTGCAAGGGGAGGAACGCGTAAGTGCACCAGCGGTAGTAGCGGTCCTTCTGCAGTCGTGGGATCGCATCGTCCGGCGGACTTTCGCCGTCTTCACCGGCCAGCATGTCGATGATCGGGATGACGATGACCAGTAGCCACGCGCCGGTCGCCCAGAACAATCCGAGACGAAGGTTGTCGACGAGAATCCAGGAGAGGAACGGGCTGAGTGGAATCAGCAATCCGAGCGGCCACAGGTACCTCTTGCGGTCGCGCCAGCGCGGATTTTCGCCGGACGGCGAGTCGGTGTTCTGGACAGCGTTCGATTCGGTACGCCGTGCGTCGGAAGTCGCTGTCATTCGCCGATCTCGCCTTTCGTCCCCTCGAACGATTCGCCCCACGCACCGTTCACGCTCAGCAAACCAGAACTAATGTCCGGACGGGTATGGTCCCGAAATCCAGAGCGCCCTGCTCGAAAGACGGCACGAGCGCTTGTACTCACCAAAAACTCCCCCGCACATCACTGCTCACCCCGACAGTAGATACGGACAAAATACCCCACGGATCTGCGGGGATGGCGACCACCTCCGCACGTCGCCGAGGATCGATGATCCCTGCCAGGGCAAGATCGAACCGCGTCGCCCTCGTCGAAGTAACGGTAACCGGCAGTGACAGAAATCATAAGCAGAGGACAGGATTTCCGCTCGTAGTGGCGACCAAAAAGACTGCGCGCCCTCAACTGGTCAGTTGCGGGCACGCAGTGAAAAGGTGAGCAAGCGTCAGAGCGTTGCAAACACCTTCGTTTTCACTTCGTTCAGCCAACCGTTCGCGGTCACGAAGTCTGTGACGCTCGACTGCAATCCGAAGACGTGCCCGGCCTGCGCCGCCGGCAGCCTCGTGAAGAGGTTGTCGTCGAGGACCGCCTGAACCGCCGCACTGGTCGACCCGTCCGCGTTCAGCGGATACAGCACGACCGTCACGCCGTTCAGGATGTCGGCCAACTGCTCCATCGGATAGGACGCGTATCCGGCATCGGTGTAATTGGTCGGAACACCGGGCCCGTACGCCAATCCGAGTTCGTTGACCACCAAATTGCCGATCGCACCGGTGGGCTGCTGAACCGAGAAAGCGCCGGGCGCGTCTCCGAGTGAAATGTGAATCCACTTGTTGGTCGCGATCACGTCGGCGTACTCGCCACGGACACGTTCGAGATTCTCTTCGTAAGCAGTCCGCGTCGACTCGAGCACGTCGGTTTTGCCAATTGCCTCAGCAAGCTCGGTGGTGATCTTCTTCCAGTCGCCTCGGCTCTCTCCCTTGACGATGACGGTGGGTGCAATGCCGGACAGACGGTCGAACGCCGCTTGGTCCACCTCGTCGGCGTCGCCGACAATGATGTCGGGATCCGCCGCAGCGATCGCTTCGAAGTTCATTTCCCCGAAAGGCCCGATGGTCGGGAGCCCGTCGACGAAGGCCTGCTGCTCCGGCGTGAATTCACTGATCCACTTGCCGTAGTCCTGCACAGCAGCCGGTTTCACTCCGAGAGACATGAGCTGCCAAGGAGTGTCGTACGACGCGGCGACGACGCGCTCAGGTGAAACCGGCACCTCGATGTCCCCGTACGCCGACGCGACGGTCCGGACGTCCGTCTGCTCGGAGTCGGCCGACGACGAGGAACAGCCGGTCACCACCATCGCACCTACGACGGCAACCGCCGCCGCTGCGATGACTCTGGAACCGAAAGAAAATGATCGAATTGCGCGCACGCAGAACTCCTACAGGGTGATTGTTTAGCCAACCCTAAGTTCATTCTGCGGCACGGCACAAGTCCGATCGAGGCACTTAGAGTCGCTGTTCGGACTAGTCCTGTAGCCAATCGGTCATTGGCGCGCGCGGATGATCGATCAGGCTTGCAAACTCCCCCGGCGTCACGCCCATCGTTCGACGAAAAGCCGCACCGAACGCGCTTTCGGAACGAAAACCCGTCTTCCGCGCCACAAACGAGATGCTTCGACCGAGTGCCAGAAGTTGCATCGCATGATGAGCCCGCAGTCGCATACGCCATTCCGAGAAGGTCAATCCGGTTTCGGCCGGAAACCGTTGTGTGAGAGTCCTCGTACTGACCTTCGCGTCGGTGGCCCACTCCTCGACCGATCGGGTGTCGGCCGGGCTGGCAACCAACTGATCTGCGATCTGCCGAAGCCACGGCGTCGTCGGCAGCGGCACATCGAAAATCAGTCGCGGAACGGGTTCGACGAGGTCGATGGCAAACGCCTCGGCTCGTCGACGAGCCGCGTCGGTCAAGTCGTCTCGGGTGAGGTGATCGAGTACTTGTTCGAGCAGCGGAGGGGTGGACAAGGCCACCACACGATCCAACCCGGTCACATCGGATGCCACCAACCACGTGCACGACAATTCTGTGCCGCTGCGCGCTGTCACCTCGTGGGGAACAAAGGACGGGATCCACAGACTGACTCCGCTCGGCACCGTGTACACAGTCTCCGGAGTACGGACCTCGAGAACACCGTCGATCGCCCACAGCAATTCGTGATCGCTGTGGCGGTGCATCTCCCAGGTGTAGTCGGAATCGACGGCCAGCCGATTGGTCGCCAACCGCAAGTACCCGTCGGCACTGACGCGCAGCGGTCGAACGACGCGTTGCCACTCGGACAGTTCGTCGAGCGGACTGCTGAGCGGGTAGTCGATCTGCTCGCTCACCGCAGCGTCGACAGTTCGGGATGTCCGAACAGGCCAGGCAACCCACCGGTGTGCAGGAAGACCGTTTTTGATCCCGCCGTGATGGCTTCGTCCTTCACGAGTTGGATCAATCCCGCAAAGGCTCGGCCGGTGTACGTCGGGTCGAGGAAGATGCCCTCAGTACGAGCCAAACATCGGATCGCGCCGGCTGATGCTTCCGTGAGCGTCGAATATCCTTGTCCAACTTGGTTTCGCAGGATCTGAAGATCTGCGGCTCGCGCGGTCGGACCAGGCATCTCGTCCAACAACCCAGCGACAGTCGACACCGGGTCGGCAACAGCCCCGACGTCGACGCCCACAACTCTGTCGACGCCCAGATGCGCGACAAGGCCTGCCATCGTTCCACCCGATCCGAGTGCAACCACGACGCGATCGACGCCGGCGAGTTGCTGTTCGATCTCGCGTGCGCAGTCCACGTATCCCTGCGCAGCCACCGCGCTGGTACCACCGAAGGGAATGACAAAAGGTACACCGCCCGAGTCCGCGACGGCCTGCACCGCGGCGTCGAGCGCGGATGCCGTGTCCCCACCGGCCCAGACGATCTCAGCGCCCGCGAGTGCATCCAGAACGAGATTTCCCTGCGCGGATTCCGGCTCGGCACCACCGAGCACCAGCACACAACGCAATCCCAAACGGGCTGCTGCCGACGCAGTCAAGCGAGCGTGATTGCTTTGCGGTGCACCGGTAGTGATCAGAGTCGTCGCGCCGACGGCCAAAGCCTGAGCGCAGGTGTACTGCAGCTTTCGGATCTTGTTGCCGCCGCCGCCCAGGCCGGTGACGTCGTCACGTTTGATCCACAGATCTTCCGGCCCCAATCCGAGTGCCTGCGCGCAACGCGCCAGAGGTTCGACGGGCGTCGGCCAACTGCCCAAGCTGATCGGCGGAACGGCGGAACTCAACATTTGACGAGTCTAGTTCGACCGTGCACCTACAGGCTGGGCTCGCATACAGTCGGGACATGGGAACTTTCACGACGACCACACGTGATGTACCGCTGACCGTCAGCCGACCGGATTCGCCGAGTGAACCGAGACATGCGGTAGTAGTTCTCCAAGAAGCGTGGGGCGTGAACCAACACATCGAGAGCATCCTCGAACGCCTCGCCGATGCCGGCTACCTTGCCGTCGCCCCGCATCTCTACCACCGCGGCGCACAGACCTCCTTCACCGACTTCCCGTCCGCGAAGGATGCGCTCATGGCACTCGACAGCACAAGCATCGGCCACGACGTACGTGCCGCCGTCGACTACAGCCGATCCGAGGGAGCAGACAAAGTCGGCTCCCTCGGATTCTGCATGGGCGGCACCGCATCCCTGTGGTGTGCCGCCGTACCCCTCGTCGATTCCGCTGTCACGTACTACGGTGGCGGCGTTGCAGAAGCCCGATGGGATGGGATTGCCGCAGGCACCGAACTTGCAGCGCAACTGCAGGTCCCGTGGCTCGGTCACTACGGCGACCTCGATCCGAGTATCCCGCCGGAGAGCGTCGAGCAATTGCGCGCAACCGCGTCCGATCTCGCCCGGGTGTACCGCTATGCCGACGCCGGCCACGCGTTCAACAACGACACTTCGACCAGCCACTACGCCCCGGATTCTGCTGCCCTCGCCTGGACCCGCACTATGGAGTTTTTCGCCGAAACCCTGTGATTGCCAATGTAAGTCAGGGAACCCGCTTGACCACCGTGCCGGTGATCTCGTCCTGAACCTGTTCAGCCGTTACCGCTCGACTCTGCGCCCGACGTGATCGGGTGAAGTAGTAGATGCCGATCACGGCAAGAACAAACGGCACCCCGAACACCAAGGTCATCTTGAAATCCTCGACCCACAATGTCGTGACGAGGATCGCGACCATGAGGACACCACCCAGTATCGTCCCCACCGGGAAGAACGGAATCGTGAACGAGAGGGTTCGTCCTTCGCTCGCCATCCGCTTGCGAAAGAACCAGTGCGTCACGAAGATCAGCAGCCACGTCGCCATCGCCCCGAACATCGACAGCGAGATCATCAAGGTGAATGCCTGCTCGGGAAAGAGCACGTAGACGATGGTTGCGACGGCGATACCCGACGTCGACAGCAGCAAGGCATTGACCGGTGAGCCGTTGGCCCTGACCTTGCCGAGAATGGCCGGCGCGTCACCAGCACGGGAGAGCGAGAACATCATTCGCGAAGACACGTACAGCTGACTGTTCATCGCGGACAGCGCGGCGATGATCACCACGAAGTTCAGCACACTGTCTGCGCCCGGAATCTTCACAACCTGCATCACCGTGACGAAGGGACTTCCGCCGCTCAAGATCTTGTCCATCGGAGCGATTGCCAGAATCAGGGCAAGCGTTGCGATGTAGAAGACGAACAGTCGGACGATCGTCACACGGAACGCCTTCTTCACCGCCACCGCGGGGTTTTCCGCCTCACCGGCTGCAATGGCGATCATCTCGATGCTCAAGTAGCTGAAGATCGATACGATCACGGCAAACCACATGCCGGACAAACCATTCGGGAAGAATCCGCCACCGGCCGTGTAGTTGTGAAATCCGTAGTCCGGGTTCCCGCTACCGAACACTACGTACGCTGCCATCACGATGAACGCCACGATCGCGAAGACCTTGATCGTCGAGAACCAGTACTCCATCGTTCCGAAGGCCTTGACGTTGAACATGTTCACGCCGATCAGCACTCCGGAGAACAACACGATCCACAGCCATGACGGTACGTCGGCGAACCAGAACTGCATATACTCACCGATTGCGGTGACCTCGGTACCGACCGCGAGGACGATGCACGACCAGTAGAGATAGCGAACGAGGAAGCCGATCAACGGTCCGACGTAGAACTCTGCGTACGCACCGAACGAACCTGATGTCGCATGTGCAACAGTCATTTCGGCGAGGGCACCCATCAGCAGGAGGGCGATCAACCCGCCGATCGCGTAACTGATGATGACGCTCGGGCCGGCAAAGCCGATGGCGAACTTACTGCCGAGGAAGAGTCCGGTGCCGATTGCACCGCCGAGCGCGATCATGCTCATCTGCTTGGGGCCGAGTTCGCGTTTGAGACCTGATTCTCGCTGCTGAATGTTTTTGAAATCACTCATGAAAGCTCCTTGCGAAAGGCGGTACCTCCCGGTCCGCGGAAACTTGGAAGAATCAGGTGACTGCGTCGCGCTCGCGGAATTCGGGGCGATCCCAGGACTTGTTCTCGAGGATGTCTCGCAACACGTCGACGGCGTTCCACACGTCGGCGTATCCGAGATAGAGCGGAGTGATACCGAACCTCAGCACTCCTGGTTCGCGGTAGTCGCCGATGACGCCCCGCGCGATGAGAGCCTTCATGATGGAATAGCCCTCGGGATGAACAAAACTCACGTGCGATCCACGACTCTCGTGTTCGCGCGGCGTGATCAACTCCAAACCGTAAGCAGCGCAACGCTCCTCGACGAGGCTGATGAAGAGATCGGCCAGCGCGAGCGACTTGCTGCGGATGTCGGCCATGTCAGCTTTGAGCATGACGTCGAGACCACACTCGACGAGTGACAACGACGTGATGGGTTGAGTACCACTCAGAAACCGTCGTATTCCTGCGCCGGGTTCGTAGGCCGACTCCATCGCAAATGGTCGCGCGTGCCCCCACCACCCGGACAGCGGCTGGATTCCGGTGTTCTGATGGCGACGGTTGACCCAGATGAATGCAGGTGAACCCGGACCACCGTTGAGGTACTTGTACGTACACCCCACCGCGAAGTCGGCGTCGGCACCGCTCAGATCGACAGTGACGGCGCCGGCCGAGTGTGCGAGATCCCAGATCATGAGGGCGCCACGTTCCTGCACTGCTGCAGTGACTTCCGTCATCGCATACAGGTTTCCGGTGCGGTAGTTGACGTGCGACAACATCACTACGGCGGTGTCCGGTCCTACTGCTTCGGTGAGGTCGCCCGGTTGGTCGATCAGGCGTAGTTCGTATCCCTGATCGAGCAGCGAGATGATGCCCTCCGCAATGTAGAGGTCAGTGGGGAAATTGTCGCGCTCGGAGACGATCACCTTCCGGCTGGGATCCTGTGCAGCCGCGATGGACAGCGCGGAGGCCAATGCCTTGAACAGGTTGATCGACGTCGAATCCGTTACTACCACTTCGCCTTCACCTGCTCCCAGCAACGGGGCAAGTTTGTCACCGAGGCGGACCGGGAGGTCGAACCATCCAGCCTCGTTCCAACTGCGAACCAAGCCGTTGCCCCACTCGTCGCCGATCACTCTCGCGGCGCATTCCTGCGCGGCAATGGGACGCGCGCCGAGCGAGTTTCCGTCGAAGTAGAGAACGCCCTCCGGAATCGCGAACTCGCGGCGGAACTCCCTCAGGGGATCCACTGCGTCGGCCTTGACGCAGTCTTCCAACGAAAGTGTGGTTGTCGATGTCATGACGATTCTTCTCCTGCATGTGTCGGCGTTGAGGGTGATGAAGGCAGAGTCCGGAGCACGGCGCGTACCGGGCTGGCATCGAGGTCGAGGAACTTCAGCGGCAGTGCGATCAACTCGTAGTAGCCTTCGTCGACGTCGTCGAGGCAAAGTCCTTCGAGGATCGCGACGCTACGATCGCTTGCCGCGTGGTGCCCGTCCATGGTCTTGCTGTCCATCGGATCGAACGAGGCGCCGTCGATTCCGATCAGAACTCCACCGCGGTCGGCGAACCAGTGGGTCAGCTCCGGAGATACACCGGCGAAGTCGTTGTCCCACTTGCGTGGGTACTTCGGGTACGTCCTCAGAATCAGCCGTTGCGGCAGATGTCCGCCGAGTCGCTCCACCGTCTCTTCGACGGGCCTGATGCAGGCGGCACCGTCGACCCCCGTCATGTCGACCACCAGTGCTTCGCCGAGATAGGGCTCGAGGGGAACGGAACCAATGGTCGCGCCGTCGATGCGAGTGTGCGCCGGCGCATCGGCGTGAGCACCGATATGCGGAGTGGTGGTGATTCGGTTGATGGTGACGGCGTCACTGCCGCCGAGGTCGGACGTGACAGCGCGGGTGAAGGCGGTATCGCCTGGCCACACGGGCGTCGATTCGGAGATCGGCGGGCTGATGTCGATCAACCGCGCCCTCCAGTCGCCCGTGTGGCGGCCGATCCTCGGAAACATCCAGACCCCTTCGTCGCAACAGTCGACTGTGTCGATCTCGACCGTTTGATAATTCGATGTGTTTGGCAAAAGCTAGGATCATCGACGGGCGCGGTCAATAGATGCTGAATATTTTCGCGACGGCAGGGAGAAATCGGATGATAAATGCGATCGAACGGGCAGCTGCCGCAGCTCGGCCGAATCATGTTCGGCTCGACGACGTCGATACAGCGATTCTCCGCGAACTCGTCCGGGATGCACGCATCCCCAACAACGCACTCGCCGAGAAGGTCGGGATAGCGCCGTCGACCGCTCTGGCGCGGATGCGTGCGCTACGCGAATCGGGCGTCATCAAAGGGTTTCACGCAGACATAGACCTCGAGCTACTCGGCCTCGAGATCTCGGCGATGGTGTCGATTCTGATTCACTCCCACGCCAGGAGCCGGATGACGGAAATTGCCGAGCACCTGAGCGGATTGGATTCCGTTCAGCGAGTGTTCCTGATGAGTGGGGACCGTGATCTCCTGGTACACGTGTCGTGTGAATCCCCCACTCGGCTTCGCGATTTCGTCAGCGCGCACCTCAACGATCCGGCCATCGCCAATACCCAGACCAACCTGATCTTCAGCGAACTGAGTCAAGGCGGCTGAACTGCAGCTGTCGCCAAGGCGTCTTCGAGTGCTTCCGAGATCGGCACCTCGATTCGAACTTCTCCCCACTAGAGTCGAACAGCATGTTGCCACTCGGGTTGTCCATGCTCTGGGAGTCGGTGGAGTCGGAAGCCGCTCTGAAGCAGCGATTCGGATTCAACAGCTTCGGCGCAGCCACCCATTGGGTCTCGGCGGTACTCGAGCAGACTTGGGGATTGACGGCCCTCGAGTGCTCGCGAATGGCGATCAGTGACCAGAACGCGATTGTGTGGGTTGCGAGCGACCGAGGTGGGCTGGTGGTGAAGTGGTCGCGCGACACAGAGCGCTTCGCGAACCTGGAGGCGTCGACGCGCCTGCTGAGCGCACTCGCCGCGCAGGGCGTGCCCGTTCCGTCACCAATCACGTCCCTGAACGGATTGGACCGGGAAACACTGCTGGACCGGGAAACACTGGAAGGGCCTTCGTGCGCAGTGTCATTCACCGTACTGCCGGAGTTGGCGGGAGATTGGTTGGACGTGCAAGACCGCGCGGCGGTCCGTTCGGCAGGAGCATGTCTGGCAGAAATACACCGAACGCTCGGCGCCACCCATGTCGACGGATCGGTTTTCTCGTCGCGCAGCACCGGGTTGAAGGAGCGCATCGGTGGTTGGCTCGAGAATTTCGACCGCGGGTTCGCGCCTGAGGCAACGCGTAGGCTCGTGGGCCTCCTGGCGCGTGCGTCCGAGCTCGATGACCAAACACAACTGGTACACAACGACTTCCGTGCAGCCAACATCTTGACTCGAAACTCTCGGACCACCGGAGTACTCGACTTCGACGACGTGGTGATCGACCACCGGGTGAGCGACCTGGCCAAGGCAAGCGTCTATCTGGGCACCCTGTTCACCGATTGGCGACCGACACCGATCGCGGTACGGCAGAGCCTGCGCGCCGGCTACGAATCCGTCCGTCCCCTCAGCCGATCCGAGACAGAATGGTTCGAGATCCTCGAACTGTGGCACGGCCTGATGGCGATCCCGGGTGAGAACGACACCGCCGGTTGGGCATCAGCGTTGTGACAAAAGTGGGGACGCCGGTACCGGCGTCCCCACTTCGCTTCTGATCACATCAGGATCCGGCGCGGATCCATTCTTCGAGATGCGGCGCCTCGGTACCGATCGTCGTGCCGTCGCCGTGACCGGTGTGAACCTTGGTCTCGGCGGGGAGCGCGAACAGCTTGTCGCGAATGGACCCGATGATGGTCGGGAAGTCTGAGTACGACCGCCCCGTTGCGCCGGGTCCACCGGAGAACAAGGTGTCGCCGCTGAACAGTTCCCCCGCCTCGGGCAGGTAGAGGCAGGTCGACCCCGGGGAATGGCCCGGTGTGTGGAGGGCCAGAATGTCCGTACCCGCCACAGCAATACGCTGATCATCTTCCAAGCTCAGATGCTTCACCCCGGGGTGAGTCATCTCCCAGAGGACATCGTCGGCCGGGTTCAGGTAGATCGGAGCGTCGAGTTTCTCGGCCAGCTCCGGCGCAACGGTGACGTGGTCGTTGTGGCCGTGGGTGCAGACGATTCCGATCACCTTGCGTCCACCGACAGCGTCGATGATCGGCTGCGCGGTGTGAGCTGCGTCGACGATCACCACTTCGTTGTCGTCACCGATCAGCCAGATGTTGTTGTCGACGTCCCATGTTCCGCCGTCGAGGCTGAACGTGCCCGAGGTGACGACGCGATCGACTCGCAATGTCACAGGACCACCACCGAACGGAGAACCTCGCCGCGGTGCATCGTCTCGAATGCCTTCTCGACCTCGTCGAGCTTGATGCGCTCGCTGACGAACTTCTCGAGCGGCAGACGCCCCTGCTGGTACAGGTCGACCAGAACGGGGAAGTCACGCTCGGGCAGGCAATCGCCGTACCACGACGACTTGAGGGCTCCGCCGCGCGAGAAGAAGTCCACCAGCGGCATTTCCAGCTTCATGTCCGGCGTCGGAACTCCCACCAGCACTACGGTTCCCGCGAGGTCGCGGGCGTAGAACGCCTGCTTCCAGGTCTCGGGACGGCCGACTGCGTCGACAACCACGTCGGCGCCGAAACCTCCGGTCAGCTCCTGGACCGCTTCGACGACGTCGTCGACCTCGGTCGCATTGATCGTGTGCGTGGCACCAAGTTCCGTGGCCCACTCCAGCTTTCGAGGATCCCGGTCGATGGCGATGATGGTATTGGCACCGGCCAGGCGTGAACCCATGATCGCTGCGTCGCCGACGCCGCCACACCCGATCACGGCCACCGAATCACCGCGTCCGACGTTGCCGGTGTTCATCGCGGCACCCATGCCGGCCATGACGCCGCAACCGAGCAGTCCGACGACAGCCGGATCGGCCGAGGCGTCGACCTTGGTGCACTGGCCTTCGTGAACCAGCGTCTTGTCTGCGAATGCGCCGATGCCGAGTGCCGGCGTCAGTTCGGTGCCGTCTTCGAGCGTCATCTTCTGCTCGGCGTTGAACGTGTCGAAGCAGTACTGCGGGCGGCCACGCTTACACGCACGACACTGCCCGCATACGGCACGCCAGTTGAGGACGACGAAGTCGCCCACCTCGACGTGAGTGACACCGGGGCCGACGCTCTCGACGATGCCCGACGCCTCGTGCCCGAGCAGGAACGGGTACTCGTCGTTGATTCCGCCGTCGCGGTAGGTCAGGTCGGTGTGGCACACACCGCACGCTGCAATGGCGACCACTACCTCGTTGGCGCCGGGATCGGGGATCGTGATGGGGACGATTTCGACGGGGGCACCCTTGGATCGGGCGATGACGCCGCGTACCTGCTGTGGCATGGCTTTGCTCCTGGCTTCGTGCGATTGAGGACGTGTCGTCACATGGCGCCGTGTTTTCACATTGCGATATGTGCACTCGTTGAAAGGTTAGCCCGAAGTAGGTGCCCGCAACCCTGGTCGAACTGACTGACCGACCTGGCCGAAAGGACTAGGGTGCAGGCTTCACGCCGGCCTCGGCGCCCGCGGCGGCCGCCGCACCCCGACTCTCGACGCCCAATTTCCGCAGGACCCCGGCAACATGAAACTTGACTGTGCTCTCACTGACGCCGAGTCGCTCCGAGATTGCCTTGTTGCGCCGTCCGGCCACCAGATGCTCGAGTACCTCGAACTCCCGCGGAGCCAGTTCCGTCAGGACGTCGCGGTTCGGTAGGGCGACGGGCGCGTCGAGCGGGATGGTTGCGCTGATCCGGTTCCCCCACCCGGGCGTCGACTCGGATTCGACGGTTCCACCCAAAGTCTCTACCCTCGAACGTAATTGGCGTTCCACGTCGATCACGTCGGCTTCACCACCACCGTCGTCGCGGATGTCGATCGAGAGCGAAGCCGCGTCGAGGGTCCAGGCCACCCGGATTCGCGAGAGCGTCTGCTGATCCGACAAGGCCAAGACCGCGCCGCGGACGACCGCGCGGGCGCCGTGCGCCACTTCACCGGGTAACCCACGCCCGTCGACGGGTGGCTCCACCAACTCCAACGCGATTTCCCGATGCTTGAGCAGCGAACGCAATTCCCCACGCATCCGCGCAAAAGCGGTGGTGGTCGACTCCTCGGCCAACTCGCGGTGCACGTCGACGGCCGAACGCAGGCCGATCAGGGCCGAAGCCGCAGTCTCCCTGGCCGAGGTTCGAGCACGCGTGTCGTCGAGATCCGCCGAGCGCAGCGTCGCCAGCATCGTCTCGAGGGTGGCCGCATGCACCTCCGTCATCTCTGCCACGGTGCGTGCACGCTCGGACGACGCTGCCCGCGACTCGGCGAGATATGCCGGACTCGCGTTCCGCACCTGGAGCTGAATTCCGGTTGCAGTCACCGCGAACAGTGCCTGGATCAATTCGAGGGATGCCGCCTTCACCGGTCCGGGGTGCGGCGTCAGCACGAGGAGGGTGTCTGTTCGATCGAGCATCGCGAGCACTTCACGGTCTCGGCCGGCGATAGCGCACTTTCCCCGAAATATCTGTCCGACAGTGAGATCCGTACGGATACGGTCGAGTTCGGCGATGGTCACACGATCGACGACAGCTGGATCCCCGGCAACCTTGCGCGGCCTACCGGTGCACTCGCGGGTGAAGATCACCAGAGAGGTGTGCGGCGCCATGTCCGCGATCAGCGTCGAAAATCGTCGGCCGATTTCGGGAAGTGGTCCCACCAACACGTCTCGAAGGGCGGTGATCAGTAGCGCATTGTCGGTGGTGCTCACTGTTCAACGATAACCATCCGGTTCACTGGTGCAGCGTGGTCTTCATGAGCATCACGTTGTAGTCGGACCACGTGGTGGCGAGAAAGTAGAGGTCCTGCCCCTGCGACCAGGGGTGCATGTACGCGCCGTAGAGTCCCGGAACCTCGTCGGTGCCGATCACGACGTCCGGTGCGCTCCACGGACCGGTCAGGTCCGAGGCCGTCCGCAGCACCAGCGCTCCCCACTCGTTGGAGTACATCGCGACGAACTTTCCGAGATAGTTGTTGTACTGCACCGACAGTTCGCTGACATCCCCGTCGAGAACTACTGCAGCGGCAGCAGGATTGTTGGGGACCCATGCCTTTCCGTCCCAGTATTCGTACGCCGCGACGTCCGCGATGGAGGCTTCCTTGACTCGCGAGAGACGCCCCTCGCCAAAGCGTCCGGCGGGGGTGCCGAAGTTGTAGACGTAACCACCGTCTTTGACGAAGGACCCCATCTGGAAGTTGTCGTTACCTGTCAACGGCAGATTGGGCCGGGACGAGGCCGGTTCGATCTGCCAGGTCTCACCGTTGTCGTGCGAGGACGCGATCTGCGAGAAGTTGGTGACCCACTCGCCCGACCCTCCCCACGAACGTATCGACATGTAGTTGACGTACTGAACGCCGCCCACGGAGATACCCGTCGTCGGAATGCTGCTGGTTTCGACGCCGGTGACTTTCAGACTTCCGATGATCTCGCGCGAGTGATTCGGTCGGTCGGTCGGTGAGGAGTCGATGTTCATGCCGTCGGACAGATTTCCGTCCGAGCTACGGAACAGGACGTTGCTGCGCCAGTCGCCGACCACCCCGGAGCACAGAGGGTCAGATCCGATACCGACGGTGTCACCGAAAGCTGTCAGGACCTGACCTGCGCCGTTGTCCCACATGATGCCCAGATCCGTGCCGAGAACGTTGAACCGCTCGACGGTTTGGTTGGGGCTCAGCGCGCCCGTGATGTACTCGACCGCCGAGGTGCGGCCTTGCAATTCCGGCAGTTTGCCATCCGTGCCGTTGAGCCAGGGAATCGGATTGGTCGGCCCACCTGATTGATCCAAGCTCCCGGTGACATTGCAATCCCACGGGGATGCATTGGCCTGGGTCGCCCCCAAGACCGCGGTCGACGCGAGTACACACGTCACTGATGCTGTCGATATCTTCCGCATCCGGCGCATCGCTCCCCTTTCGCGGGGGAGATCCGGACTCTACGAGGTGTGTTGCTCGACCGGATCGGTTCATCCACCCACGAGAACACAAGGTAACAGGTAAATCGGTCAATCAGGACAAAACGGGCTTATTCGGTGGAGATGGATTTCAACCATTTCTCCATCACGGCTGCGGCAATCTCGAGCCCCTGCGACTCGGCTGCACTCAACTGCTGCATGAAGATGCGCGGACCGTCCGCTCCCAGCGAAGCATGCAGCGAATCGCGGTACTCGGCCAGTTCCATCCACTCGCGCGCCACCGCGGAGGACGCTTCGAGGTGAAACTGAACGGCGTAACTCTGCTTGTATCGGAAGAGTTGATTCGGATACTTGGCTGAACCAGCGAGCCGCACCGCGCCGTTCGGAATGTCGAAGGTATCCGAATGCCATTGCATTGCAGGAAATGTGGAGGGCAGATCTCCCCACACGGGATCTTGCCGGCCCTCGACAGTCAAGGTGATCTCCTCAACTCCGACTTCAGGCACAGCGCCCGTGTAGACGCGAGCACCCAGCGCCGCGGCGAGCAACTGCGAACCCAGACACACTCCCCACACCGGGACGTCGCTCTCGACCAGATCGCGAATGTATTCGATCTCGGATGCCAACCACTCGACCTCGCCCTGATCGCCGACGCCCATCGGCCCGCCCATCACGATCACGGCGTCGAACCGTCGATGTGCCGGAAGCGGGTCGGTGCCCAGAAGAACAGTCTGCACGTCTCCGTAGCTCTCCAGGACAGGCGAATACGCCGCTGGGGGTTCACACTGCGCGTGTCGTAGTTCCAGAAAATGCATGTAGGCAATTCCTCTCGAATCCGGTGCCGAAAGCCTATGGTTCTATTCGACATAAGGCACATCGACGGCGTCGGATGTGCTCTGCGCTCGAATCTCCGCTTTCATCGCCCCTTTACCGACAAGGAACGTCTGTGCGCGCACCACACCTCTTTTCGACATCGATTCGCCCGCCCTCAACTGCCGTTCGCATCGGACTCAGCGCATTCGCCTTGGCGTCACTTGCCGCGTGCTCAGGAACAAGCACCGACAGCGAGGCCGAATCAACATCCACCGCGACCACCACTGCAACCTCGACAACTCAACCCACGACGACTCAGGCTCCATTGACCACCTCGGTGACCGGTACGACGAATTCTCCACTGGCCACGACCCCAGTCGCCGCGGAAGTGACGCCCGCTGCAGCTCCCGCGGTCATGCCCAACGTCGTGTGCATGAATCTTCAAGACGCACAGGACACCATTCAGTCGGCCGGAGTCTTCTTCTCCAGAAGTGCTGACGCAACCGGCGCGGGTCGACGCCAACTGGTCGATTCCAACTGGATTGTCGTCGATCAGACACCCTCTGCCGGAAGTCCTTTCGGGGAAATCGAAGCCGTGCTCTCGGCCGTGAAGATCGGCGAACCGAACCCCTGCTGATCGGCTGAGTTCTCGAACTTCGCAATTCCGGGAGCACTGCGCCTTACTTGACAACTACCTCCGACCTCCTTCACTGTAGTCAACATTACGAGTATCCAATATATTGGATGCGAAAGGTTGGATTGCAACATGAAGGTGCCACGAATACGGCAGAGCGCCAGCTCTCCGGCGTCCATGAGCGACCCCGTCATCGGAATACTCGGAGGCATGGGGCCCGCCGCTACTGCCGACTTCTACTCCAAACTCGTTGCGCTGACACCAGGTTCGACGGATCAGGAGCACCCCAAAGTTGTCATCTGGGCCGATCCCACCGTTCCCGACCGGACATTGGCACTCACCGAGAACGGCCCTGACCCCACTCCGTGGCTGATCCGCGGTGCGCGCGTTCTCCGAGAGTCGGGCGCGACGACGCTCGCCATCCCATGCAATACCGCCCACGCCTTCCTGCCCGCCATCTCGTCCCAACTGGGACTTCCCGTCGTCCACATGATCGACGAAGTCGCTCGGCACATCCGGACGCTCTCACCCGCCGTCACATCCGTCGGACTATTGGCCACCACGGGGACGGTCCGCACCGGGTTGTATCAACAATGGCTGTCGGAACACTCGATTGACGTCCTGGTGCCCGGACCTGCGATCCAGGACGAACTGGTGATGCCGGCGATCCGAGCAATCAAGAGCGGCAACGTCGGAGACGAGACCACCGACAAGCTCGTCAGGGCCGCTGATCTTCTCGTCGAATCGGGCGCGCAGGTCGTCGTGGCCGGATGCACCGAGATTCCGCTCGGACTGCCCGCCGACGCCACAACCTGTCAGATCATCGATCCGGCAACAATTCTCGCCCGCGCTCTGCTCCGGCGGGTTGCAGATGCCCGGAGACACCCTTCGATGGTCGTTTCGGGCTGACCTGCAGCAGGGAGGCTGCAGAGTACGCTATCCAGTATGTTGCGTGGCGGTAAACCGGTTGAGCGAGCACGAATGAGCGACATCGCTCTCGAACGCATTCGCGAAGCGATCGTCACCGGTGAACTGGCGCCGGGCTCGAAGATCAAGGACAGCGAACTCGCCGAGTATCTGGGACTGAGCAGAACTCCGGTCCGCGAAGCGCTCGCAAGGCTGGTCGACACCGGACTCGTGGAAGCGAAACCCGGTGCGTACACGCGCATCACCACCCTCGACCGCGGCGACGTCGAGGCAACACTCGCAGTCATCGAAGCTCTCGACCAACTGGCCGTCGTCACCGCTGTACCGAATCTCACCGACGAGATGATCGGGGCGATGCGTTCGGCCAACAAGGACTTCGCTGCCGCCGTCAAGCGAAACGACATAGGCCGAGCCCTGACCGCTGACGATCGCCTACACAGCGTCATCATCGATGCTGCGGCGAATCCGCTGTTGAAGAAGCTGATTCATCAGGTTCACCCACAAATTCACCGCATCTACTACCGCAAGTTCTCGAGCCTCCTCGGGAGCCAGGACTCCGTCGATCATCACAACAGACTGATCAAGCTGTGCGCAGACCACGATGCCGAGGCGGCAGCGACGCTGTCAGCCGAACATCGACGCCATCTCGGCGGGCTGATCGGCGAACTTTTCGACGCCGACGAGTTCGCGCTCTCGGACTGACCGAGTCCGGGTACAAGTTTCGGCGCTTGCCTATATTGGCCATTGCCGATATAAATGACTGGTGCATGCATTCGACGTTCTCGGAGACCCAGTGCGGCGACGAATCATGGAACTCCTGTCCGGCGGCGAGCGCTCGGCGGGTCAGATCGCCGAAGTCGTGGCAGCGGAGTTCGGAATCTCGCAACCGACCGCGTCCGGACACCTGCGAGTACTCCGAGAAAACGGATTCGCCACCGTCCGCAGCGAAGGCACCAGGCGTCTCTATGCCGTCGAGCCCGCGCCATTGCAAGAAGTGGACCAATGGCTCGACGGATTCCGGCAGTTCTGGAGCGGCCCTCTCGACGCATTGGCCACAGAACTCGCACGCGGGAAACGACGCGACTCGAAGCGGAGCAGATCTTCACAATCGAATTCTTCCGACGAAGGAGACTCACAATGACCGAGATCGCGAACCAGGACACCAGCCTCACCGCGGTGGAGCGGAGCATGGGTAAACGCGACATCGCAGAAGGTTCGGCTCGAACTGCCGTACTCAAGCGCCGCTACAACGCGTCGGTCGACGACGTCTGGGATGCCATCACGACCCCTGACCGCATCAACCGTTTCTTCCTTCCGGTGAGCGGAGACTTCCAGGTGGGCGGCTCGTACGCCTTCGAAGGCCAGGCAAGTGGCGAGATCCTGGCCTGCGACGCCCCACACCTGCTGCGACTGCAGTGGACACCGCCCGGCGATCGCGGATACAGCGATCAGGTCGAGATCCGGCTGACTGCAGACGGCCCCGACGCCACCTGGCTCGAGTTGGAGCACGCCTCCGTCGCCGATGTCTTCCGCAACGACCCGGACACCGGCTGCTACGGCGTCGGAACCGGTTGGGAAGGCCCACTTCACTACCTGGGCGAATACTTGCGCGGCACTCTCCCTGATGCGCCGAGCACCGAGTGGTACACCTTCGACGAAGCAGAGGAGCTTCGTCTGGCCAACTTCCGAGGGTGGGAGTGGGCAAAGATCGAGGCAGAGCACGGCGACCGATAACGCCCAATTCTTCGAAAACGGTCACAGGATGGCCGTTTGCTTTGTATCGTGACCGAGCTGGACGTATGTCCAGCAGTTTTGGTGGCTTCCTTTCGTGCCACACCTGCTTCGGTCCACGAGAAGAGAGCTCCACATGGCGCCACAACCCGTAGTCGACAACGCGGCCACGACGCGACGAACGCACATCATCCGGACAGTTCTCGCTGTCCTCGTCATCGCACCGCTGTCGATTGCGGCGTTCTACATGTGGGCACTGTGGGATCCGGGCGACACGGTCAACCGCTTGCCCGTCGCCATCGTCAACGCCGATGCGGGCACAGAACTCGACGGAACACGTCTGCAAGCCGGCGATGAAGTTGTTGCCGCGCTCGTCGAGAGCGGAGACGTTGCATGGAAGGTCGTCTCGGAACAGGAAGCCGCCGACGGCGTCAACGACGGCACCTATTACTTCTCGGTCGTCATTCCGAAAACTTTCAGCGCGGATGTGGCCAGTGCCGCATCAGGTTCGGGCCGCAAGGCCGAACTCGACGTCTTGTACAACGACTACAACAGTCTGGTCGCCGGCCCGGTCGGTGAAAGCATCATCGCTCAAGTGCGCTCGGCGGTCTCCGAGTCGATCGGCGAGCAGTCCATCGACCAGGTGCTGGTCGGGTTGGGTGAACTCGGAACAGGATTCGGTGAAGCAGCAGCAGGAGCGCAACAGCTGTCCGACGGATCCTCCGAAGCGCTTGCCGGAACCAACGAGCTCTACGCTGGAAGCAAGGAACTCGCCACCGGCATGGGCGAAGCAAATCAGGGCGGCAAGGAGCTGGCCGCCGGAGCCGGCGAGCTGGCTGCCGGAGCTGGCGAAGCTGCTGCAGGCTCGGGCGAGCTGAGCAGCGGACTCAACCAGTTGGTCGGGGGAACCGACGAACTCGGCGCAGGCGCCCGTCAGATCAGCGAAGTGGTCGACATGGTCACCACCCCGGTACTCGACCTCGCGGGGTCCTCGGACGCCGTCGTCGGTCAGATCGACGCCCTCACGTCGATGCTTCGAAACTCGGCCGATCCGGTCTCCGCCGGACTCGTCGAAGCCCTGGCTGGACTGCGGGCTTCCCTGACTGCACAACCGTCGGACGACGACGTGATCGGTCAGCTCGGCCAGCTTCGCGACGGAGCGCGGGAAATCTCGCGGCAGCTCACTGATCCGAGCAGCGACTACCGTGGTGGGCTCCTTGCCGCCGCGGCCGGTGCAGGTGAACTCAACACCGGCCTGGGCCAACTGTCCGACGGCGCAGGCCAACTCGCTACCGGTGCACAGGAACTCTCCACCGGGCTGGGGCAGTTGGACACTGGAAGTATTGCGCTCCGTGACGGTCTCGGGCAGCTATCGGCCGGCGTCGGCGAGCTCGACGCGGGCAGCGCGGAACTCGCCACCGGTTTGTCCGACGGTGCCGCCCAGGTGCCGCAGTTCACGGACGACGAGCGCGCCACCACGGCCAATCTTCTCTCGTCCCCGGTTGCCGTCGACGCGCGGAACAACTATCCCGCAGCCGGTTTCGGACCGGGAGCCGTCCCTGCCGTGATCTCAGTGGCACTGTTCCTGTGCGGAATTCTCACGTGGTTCGTCGTCCGCCCACGACGCGGACGTTCACTGAACTCGCACACCAGCGTGGTACGTGAGGGGCTGCGCCGCTACCGCATTCCCGCCCTGGTCACCTTGGTCGCGGCGCTCGTGTTGTCGGTGGTGTCACTGACCGTGGCAAACGTCGAACCACCTAGTGTTCTGGCGATGATCGCAGTGATGATCCTGGTGGGTGCCGCCGCGGTCAGCTCGGGCAGGCTCTTCACCGTTGTGTTCGGTGCCGTCAACGGAACCTTCATCGCTCTGGGCGCCTTGATGATTCAGATCTTCGCCTTCGGCGCGGTATACCCCATCGAACAGATGCCGACGGTTCTGCAGTGGCTGCACGCTCTGATGCCACTCACGTGGGCGCGCAACGCCATGCGCATGGTCCTTGTCGGATACTACGGCCCGAAATTCTGGGTGGCGGTAATCGCTCTGGCTGCCTTGGTGATCGGAGCCGTCCTGTTCACCATCTGGTGGCGCCGCCGACAAGAACCGCCGACCGACGCCGATGACGACGCGCCGATCACCGAGGAGATCGTGTACCTCCAGCAAACGCAAGCGTGAGCCGGATCAGCGAACGAGCGTCGTACGCATCAACATGACGTTGTAGTCGGCCCACGTGGTGGCAAGGAAATACAGATCCGAACCACTGGACCACGGGTGGATGTATGCGGCGTAGATACCGGGAACCTCGACCAGATTGACCAATGTTTCCGGTGCCGTCCACGGACCGACCGGACTGGGAGCGGTTCGCATCACGATCGAACTGAACGCATCGGCGTACATCGCCACGAACTTGCCGAGGAACTCGTTGTACTGAACTGAGATCTCCCCGATGCGGCCGTCCATGACGGGTACGGCCGCAGCGGGATCGGCAAGGATCCAGCCGTTTCCGTTCCAGTACTCGTAGGCGGAAAGATCGAGGATCGCCCCCTCGGGCACGCGAGAAAGTCGAACCTCGCCGGATCGTCCCGCGGGGGTTCCGTAGTTGTAGACGAACCCGCCGTCCTTCACCATCGAGCTCATCTGGAAGTTCTCGCTACCGGCGACGGGGGCGACACCCGCGGGAAGAACCCCACCGATGTTGGGGCGCAGAGTTTCCGGACGAGTGGTCCACGTCTCGCCGTTGTCCGAGGAGGTGGCAATCTGCGAGTAGTTCGTGCTCCACTGCCCGGCCTCGCCCCAGTTACGCACCGACATGTAGCTCAGATACTGCACACCGTTCACTGCGATGCCGCTCGTGGGGATGCTGGAGGCCTCGACACCCGGAATCTTCAGACCGGAAATGATCTCACGCGCCTGAGCTGTGCCGTCCATCGGCGCACTGTCGATGCGCATACCGTCGGCCAGTACCCGATCCGAGCTGCGGAAGAGTACATTGCTTCGCCACTCGCCCACCAAACCGTCGCAGCCGGGGTTACGACTGAGCCCGGTGGTATCGCCGAAAGCGGTCAGAATCTGCCCCGCACCGTTGTCCCACATGATGCCCAGGTCGGTACCCAGGACATTGAAGCGATCAACGGTCTTGTTTGGACTGTATGTCCCGGTGACCTTTTCGATCGCGGCAGTACGACCGGACAGACCTGGCAACCCTCCGGTGTTGCCGTTGAGCCACGGCGCCGCATTGGCCGGACCACCGCTACTACCGACGCCACTGACTCCGACGCAGCCCGGCGCAGCCATCGCCGGCGAAGCCACCGCCGTGACGGCAGCAGCTGCCAGAGCAGCAACTACCCCGAACACCCCCAACGATCTCCCCGCGCGAAACATGACTCCCCCATGGCCGGGATTGTTGGTGTTGTCGTCGTCGTTCCCCCCGAACCTCGGACAATCTAGCAACTGCAGTCACAGATAACCCAATCAGACAAAGACGCGAAAAGGCCTGAAAGTCATAGTAGTTCAGACTTTCAGGCCTTTTCGGACAGAGAAGATCAGTCAGTAGGTCAGCGCGCTCCGCTCGCACCGCCGTCGAGTGGAATCACCGCGCCGGTCAGATAAGCCCCGGCACGTGAAGCCAGGAAAATGGCAAGACCTGCAGCATCCTGGGGAGTTCCGACCCGGCCCAACGGGACCGAGTCCGCCACAGCCTTTGCACTCTGTTCGTCCTCGAGGAGGAATGCCATCATCTTCGACGGGAACGGGCCCGGCGCAATGGCATTGACCGTGATCTGTTCCCCCGCAAGCGTTGCCGCGAGCTTGCGCGTCAACATGTGCACCGCAGCCTTACTGGCTCCGTACGAGAAGTTCTCCGAACCCGACACCACGAGTCCGTCGATCGATCCGATATTGATCACGCGCGCGGGATCTTCCGCCGTGGCTGCAGACCGCAACTGCGGCAACAGCTTCTGCGTCAGTAGGAAGATTGCCTTGACATTGATGTCGAAAATCTTGTCGAAGCCTGCGGCCGGAAAATCGTCGACGGGAGCTCCCCACGTGGCACCGGCGTTGTTGACCAGTACGTCGAGCGTCGGCGAAATCTCGGCGACCTTCGCAGCGAGGCTCTCGACCCCCTCGTCCGTGGACAGATCGGCCGGATGCGAAATGCAGGTGCCGAACTCCGAAAGCTCTCGCGCGGCTTCGTCACAGGCTTCGGCTTTTCGGGCCGAAATGACGACCGTCGCTCCGCCTTCGACAAACCCGCGAGCGATCATGTATCCGATGCCGCGTGATCCACCGGTGACCACAACGGTCTTGCCACTGACGTCGAACAGTCCCTCGATCAAGCTCATGCGACCTCGAAAAGCCCGGCAGCACCCATACCGCCGCCGATGCACATGGTCACCACCACGAGCTTGGCTCCGCGCCGTTTTCCTTCAAGAAGAGCATGGCCGACCAGACGAGCCCCCGTCATTCCGTACGGATGGCCGACGGAGATACCGCCGCCGTCGACGTTGTACTTCTCGGGATCGATCCCGAGCTTGTCGCGGCAGTACAGGGCCTGAGAGGCGAAGGCCTCGTTGAGTTCCCAGAGATCGATGTCGTCGACCTTCAGCCCGTGAAGATCCAGCAGACGCGGAATCGCGAACACCGGTCCGATGCCCATCTCGTCGGGAGCGCAACCCGCGACAGCCATGCCACGGTAGATACCGAGAGGAGCCAACCCGCGGCGTTCCGCCTCGCCTGCCTCCATCAGCACCGACGCCGAAGCGCCGTCGGAGAGCTGAGACGAGTTGCCCGCAGTAATGGACGAATGAGCACTGACAGTCCCGTCGGCCAGAACCGGTCGCAGACTCGACAGCCCTTCCAACGTGGTGGAAGCGCGGTTGCCTTCGTCGCGGGTCAGCGTCACGGACTCGCTGCGGATCTCACCGGTCTCCTTGTCCTGCACCTGCTTGATCGAGGGCAGCGGGACGATCTCGAGATCGAACCGACCTGCGTCCTGGGCCGCTGCGGTCCGCTGCTGGGAGACGAGCGCGAACTCGTCCTGCTGCTCGCGGGTGACTCCGTAGCGCTCGGCGACGATCTCGGCCGTGTGCAGCATCGGCATGTAGATCGACGGCTTGTTTTCCTTCAGCCACGGATCAGCCGCGCGGAAGTTGTTCATGTGATCGTTCTGGACCAACGAGATCGATTCGACTCCGCCGCCGACCGCGATCTGCATTCCGTCGTCCACGATCTGCTTTGCTGCGGTCGCGATGGCCATGAGCCCGGACGAGCACTGCCGATCGATCGTCATTCCGGACACCGAGTCCGGAAGCCCGGCCCGCAGTACCGCTTGCCGCGCGACGTTGCCGCCGGAAGAGCCCTGCTGCAGCGCGGCGCCGAGGATGACGTCCTCGACCTCGCCACCTTCGAGGCCCGCGCGCTGAACTGCATTCGAAATAGCATGTGCAGCAAGCTCTTGAGCCTGAGTGTTGTTGAACGCGCCGCGGTACGCCTTACCGATCGGGGTACGGGCGGTGGAAACGATGACAGCTTGCCTCATCGGGGAATCCTTTCGTCGAACACGAAGTGCTGTGCGCCTTTATTAACCGCCGGGGGTTAATAAAGGCGCACAGCAAGAATCAGGGCTGGAACACGACGCGACCGACCGTGGTGCCGTCGCCGAGGCGACCGATACCGTCGGCAACGTCCGTCAACGACAGCCGCTCACTGATCAGTGGTTTGACCAAGCCGGCATCGGCGAGCCTGGTGAGCTCGACGTGGCAGTCGTCGATGGCCTGCTGGTTGTAGGCCTTGTACAGCCCCCAGTGCAGTCCGATGATCGAATAGTTCTTGATGAGAGCGTGATTGAGTGCCGGCTGCGGGATCGTGCCACCGGCGAAGCCGATGATGACGATCCGTCCCTCGAAGGCGATGCACTTGGTGGACTTCGCGTATGCGTCGCCGCCGACCGGATCGAAGACCACGTCGGCGCCCTTGCCGCCGGTGAACTCCTTGACCGCTGCCACGAAGTCCTCACTGTGACGGTCTACGACGAGGTCGGCGCCGAGCTTGCGCGCGTACTCGGCCTTGTCCGGGCCGCCGACGACACCGATCACCTTGGCGCCTGCCGCCTTGCCGAGTTGCACTGCCGCACTACCGACACCACCCGCAGCAGCGTGGACCAACAACGTCTCACCCTCGAGCAGTTGGGTGCGGCGATGCAGAGCGAACCACGCTGTCTGATAGCCGATGCTCAGAGCGGATGCTTCCGCGTCGTCGAGAGCCGACGGCGCCGGGAACGTGTTGTTCTGATCCAGTACCGAGTACTCGGCGAATCCGCCGGACGGCAGACTCGGATTACCGATCACCCGGTCCCCCACTGCGAATTTGGTCACCGATTCACCGACCGAGACCACTTCACCACACAGTTCGACACCGGGTGTGAAGGGCAGCGGCGGCTTGATCTGGTACTCACCGCGGCACATGAGGACGTCGGGGAAGTTGGCCGGAGCCGCCAGCACCTTGACCAACATCTCCGTCGCATTCGGGGTGGGATCCGCGGTCTCCTCCAACGCGAGCACATCGCGGGGTTGACCGAGTTCGTTGACGCGCCAAGCCTTCACAGCAATTCTCCAGACAGATAGTGGGTGAGTTTCAGGACGAGATCGGGAGGTCGACCAACTCGGCGAGGCGTGCCCGATGCTGATACGCGGTTCCCAGCGACAGCTGATCGCTCTTCGCCCGTTTGAGGTACAGGTGCGCCGGATACTCCCACGTCATTCCGATACCACCATGAAGTTGGACGCACTCCTCCGCAGCATGAACCGCGACGCCGCTGCAGAATGCCTGGGCCACCGTCGCTGCGATCGCCGCATCGGCGTCGCCGCGTGCATAGGTGTCCGCCGCATAGCGTGCTGCCGCGCCCGAAGAGCTGACTTCGAGCCAGAGATCGGCGAGGCGGTGCTTGATCGCCTGGTACGAACCGATCGCCCGGCCGAACTGCTTGCGCTCCTTCACATACGCGAGAGTCGTTTCGAGGCACCACTGAGCTACAGCGAACTGTTCGGACGCCAGAAGTGCGCTTCCGCAGAGCAACGCTTCCTCAACCGCTTGCGCCGCATTGCCGCTGTCGACACGGACCGACGACGAACCCGAGAACTCGACGTCCGCCAATCGGCGCGTCATGTCCAGGGACAGAACCGGCGTGACGGTGGCGTCGGCGATCCGAACGGTATGCAGCTCCAGGCCGCTCTCACCGGCAACCGGAACAACAAGAACATCGGACTCGGCGACGCCGGCAACCGTCGTGACGCTGCCGACGAGTCCACTCGCCGTTGCCTTGACAGTAGGTGTGAAAGTTCCTGATGCAGTGGACAACGGGACGACCAGAGCAGCCGTCGAATCCCCCGCTGCCAATTGACCGAGCACCTCGGTCTCGCCGGCCTTCAGCAACGCCGTCGTCGCCAGCACCGCGCTGGTGAAGAACGGAACGGGAGCGACCGCACGTCCGATCTCCTCCATCACGACCGCCGCCTCACGCGTCGACGCACCTGCCCCGCCCAGTTCCTCGGGTACCAGCAGTCCCGCCAAACCGAGTTCCGACGCCAGCGACTTCCACAGCCCGGTGAAGTCGGCGGACACGTCGTCGTACGCCGTGACCACGGTGTCGGCGCCGGCCCGCTCGCTCAGCAGTCGTCTGACGCTGGCTCGCAGATCTTGTTCGGTCTCGGAGTACAGCAGATCGGCGCTCATCGGGGTAGGTCCTTCCAGGCGATGTCCTTGTCGACGCGATGCTCGGGCGGCAACCCGAGTACACGTTCTGCGATGACGTTGCGCAGGATCTCCGACGTTCCGCCCTCGATCGAATTGCCCTTGGCTCGCAGGTACCGGTATCCGGGTTCACGCCCGGTGAAGTCGACGGAATCCGGTCGACGCAGTGTCCAGTCGTCGTAGCGCAGACCGGCTTCGCCGTGCAGTTCGAGGTCGAATCCAGAAATCTGCTGGGCCAAACCGGCAAACGCGAGCTTCATTCCCGAGCCTTCGGGGCCGGGCTGGCCGGCGGCGAGCTGCTGGCGCAGTCGCTCCCCGGTCAGACGCGCAACTTCGGATTCGGTCCAGAGTCGCATCAACTCGTCGTGCATCGCCGGGTTACGCAGCTCGGGCTCGTCACGCCAGGCCTGAGCGACCTTTCCGATCATGCCGCCCTCACGCGGTGCGCCCGAACCGATGGCAACACGCTCGTTGTTCAGGGTGGTGGTCGCAACCTTCCACCCCTGGCCTTCGGCTCCGAGGCGATTGGCGTCCGGAATCCTGACGTCCGTGAGGAATACCTCGTTGAATTCGGCCTCGCCGGTGATCTGACGCAGCGGCCGGACATCGACGCCCGGATCGGTCATGTCGCAGATGAAGTAGCTCAGACCCGCGTGCTTGGAACGTGACGGATCGGTCCTGGCCACGAGAATCGCCAGCTGCGCATTCTGCGCGCCCGACGTCCATACCTTCTGCCCGTTGACTATCCAGTCGTCGCCGTCGCGGACGGCGCGGGTAGCGACGGCCGCGAGGTCCGACCCTGCGCCCGGTTCACTGAACAGCTGGCAGTAGACCGTCTCCGCAGTCCACAACGGGCGCAGGAACTTCTGCTTCTGCTCCTCGGTGCCGAAGGCAGCGATGGTCGGTGCCGCCATGCCCAGTCCGATCCCGTTCTTGCCGGTGGCCGGGCCCGGTGCACCGGCGGCCTCCAGCTGAGCGTTCACCTGACGCTGAAAGCTCTGCGGTACACCGAGTCCCCCATGACCTTCGGGGAAATGAACCCACGCCAGTCCGGCGTCGAATCGTGCGCCGAGGAAGTCCGATACCGACACGCTGTTCGGATCGTTCTCCGCGAGAAGCGTGTTCACCTTCTCGGTGAGATCACGCGATACTGCCTCTTCGTCGAAAGCCATGCCCATTCCTTCGGTTCGAGCGGTGAGCGGACGGTCAGTCCTTCGGTCCACCGGCGACGTAGACGACCTGACCGGAAACAAAGCCTGCGCCTTCGCTGACAAAGAACGACGCGGTGTGCGCGATGTCCTCGGGCTGTCCGACGCGATTGACCGGAATCTGCGAAGCGGCAGCGGTCTTGAAGTCCTCGAAGCCGACGCCCATGCGCTCGGCCGTTGCGGCGGTCATCTCGGTTTCGATGAATCCGGGGGCAATAGCGTTCGCGGTCACGCCGAACTTGCCCAGCTCGAAGGCCAATGTCTTGGTGAAGCCCTGCATTCCGGCCTTCGCAGCGGAGTAGTTGACCTGTCCACGATTACCGAGAGCCGACGTGCTCGAGAGGTTCACGATGCGGCCGAACTTCGCTTCCACCATGTACTTCTGCACCGCACGCGACATGAGGAACGCTCCGCGCAGGTGGACGTTCATCACCGAATCCCACTCGGCAACGCTCATCTTGAACAGAAGGTTGTCGCGAGTGATACCGGCATTGTTGATCAGCACGGTAGGTGCACCCAGGTCTGCGGCCACACGATCCACCGCTGCGGCGACCGAAGCCTCGTCGGAGACGTCAGCGCCGACGGCCAGCGCCTGTCCGCCTGCGGCCTTGATCGCGTCGACGGTTCCGGCACACGCCGCTTCGTCGAGGTCGAGCACGGCGACGGCAAAACCGTCTTCCGACAGTCGCTTCGCTACTGCCGCACCGATTCCGCGTGCTGCACCCGTGACAATTGCGGTTCTACGTTCCTGGCTCACTGGCCCTCCATACTTTCGTGATTCGACGGACACCGGACGATCTCGTCAGATCCCGGCCTGATCTGCAATTTCCCTGGCTTTGGCGACCAAGGCGTCAATACGTTCCACGGTGGGAGTTCCGCTCTCGGCGGCATTCTGCGGTTCGTCGCGGGCGCGACGCATCACGCCCTCGGCGATCACGGCAATCTTCCACAGTCCCAACGTGTGCCAGAACTTCAGCGCAGCAGGATCCCGTCCGGT
Source organism: Rhodococcus sp. T9N (assembly GCF_024436645.1). Classification (NCBI taxonomy): domain Bacteria; kingdom Bacillati; phylum Actinomycetota; class Actinomycetes; order Mycobacteriales; family Nocardiaceae; genus Rhodococcus; species Rhodococcus sp. T9N. Next base: position 106,420 of record NZ_JAMSKS010000001.1, read on the forward strand.
GGCCTCGAGATAGATCCGGGAGATCTCCTCTCGCGAGGGGAATCCCGGGAGTGCCGACGCCGGGAAATCGCCGCCGGTATTCTCACCAGCCGCCGGCCAGTACGCCAACAAGCTTCCGACGTCCGCCAACGGATCACCGAGTGTGCACAGTTCCCAGTCGAGGGCCGCGACAACTTCGCCGTTGCTCGCCGAGGTGATCACATTGCGTAGGTGAAAGTCGCCGTGCACCAACGTGGTTTCAGTGTGATCCGGCTGGGCTGCAATCAGGCGTCGGGTGAGATCGTCGAGATCAGGGCATTCCCGCGTCTTCGACTGTTCCCATTGACCTCCCCAACGCTTCAACTGCCGTGCAGCGTAGGGCTTGTGGCTTGCCAGGTCGTCGAGACCGGCCTGCTCGAGGTCGACGGCGTGTATCTTCGCCAGCGTCTGAGCGAGCGAGATTCCGATTGCCCGGCGACGATCTTCCGACAACGCCTCCGCAAGAGGCATTCGGTCCACCACTTCGCCGTCCACGAATTCCATGAGGAGCAGCGGAACTTCGGTGACGGCAGGATCCTCGGTCAACCCGAATACTCGCGGCGAAGGCACGTCGGTGGATTCGAGAGCGCTCAGGATTCGAGCCTCACGCGCCACGTCGTGAGCCGAGGCCAGCAGATGCCCCAGCGGTGGGCGTCGTAGCACCCAGCGATTGCCGTCCTGATCGCGAACCAGGTACGTGAGATTCGACTGCCCCAAGCCGATTCGATCGAAGGACAACGGCCCGGAAAAGTCGATCCCCAGGCCTGCGATCCACCCGGTGACCGCTTCGGTATCGAGTCCCACTACTCCGACGCTAGCCACCGACGGACGCTCCCTGCCGGAACGGGAGTGCGTCACCCAACAACTGGCCACCGTCGATGGTCATGATCTCGCCGGTGATCCACTGGGCTGCATCCGAAACCAGGAAGGCAATGGCAGCGGCCACGTCCTCGGGTTCACCGATGCGTCCGAGAGCAGTCGACGCGGACACCGCTTCTTCGTGTTCTTTCCACAGAGCTTCGGCGAGTTTGGTTCTCACCACTCCCGGCGCAACGGCGTTGACACGAATCTTCGGTGACAACTCGAGCGCCAACTGCTTGGTGATGTGGATCAGAGCAGCCTTCGACGCGTTGTACGTACCGATTCCCGCCTCGAACGCCATGCCGCCGATCGAAGCGGTGTTGACCACGGAACCACCGTGCTCGCCCATCCAGGCCCGCGCTGCGAGTCCGGTCCACAGGACTGGAGCCCACACGTTGACGTCGAAAGTCTTGGCGAAGCGCGAGTGATCCTGGTTGATGATCGGCCCGAACGACGGGTTGGTGCCCGCGTTGTTCACCAAGATGTCGAGACTGCCGAAACGCTCGATCGTCTGCTCGACGCACTTGCGTGCAGCATCCTCGTCCGTCGCGTGAGCGCCGACGCCGATCGCGTTGCCGTTCACCTGCGCGGCAGCCGCATCTGCGGATTCCTGTGAGCGCGAAGTCAGTACGACGTTTCCGCCCGCCGCCGCAATCGCCTGCGCGGTCGCGAGGCCGATGCCCCGCGATGCGCCTGTGACGATTGCCGTCTTACCGGTGAGATCCAGTCCTGCCATGTCAGTTCGCCTTGACTTCGCGGTACTTGCGCAGTTCCTGCTTGGCGATGGCGCGCTTGTGCACCTCGTCCGGGCCGTCGGCCAGGCGAAGGGTGCGCATGTGGGCGTAAGCCATCGCGAGCGGGAAGTCGTCGGTGACGCCGCCACCGCCGTGAACCTGGATGGCGCGGTCGATGATCTTGAGCGCGATGTTCGGTGCCGCAACCTTGATGGCTGCGATCTCGGTGCGCGCTTCCTTGTTGCCCACCGTGTCCATCATGTGTGCCGCCTTGAGCGTGAGGAGTCGAACCATCTCGATGTCGATACGAGCCTCGGCGATCCAGTCCTGGATATTCGCGTTGTCACTGACGGGCTTTCCGAAGGTGATGCGGGTGGATGCGCGCTTGCACATCAGTTCCAGTGCGCGCTCGGCCATTCCGATTGCACGCATGCAGTGGTGGATGCGGCCGGGGCCGAGGCGGGCCTGGCTGATCGCGAATCCTTCACCCTCACCGGCGAGAATGTCCTTGGCCGGGACGCGCACGTCCTCGAAAGTGATCTCGCCGTGTCCTTCGCGGTCCTGGTAGCCGAAAACCGGCAGGTTGCGCAGGATCGTGACGCCGGGAGCATCGATCGGCACGACCATCATCGACTGCTGACGGTGGGTGGCGGCATTGAAGTCGGTCTTACCCATGACGATCAGAACCTTGCAGTTCTGGTGCAAGGCGTTGGAAGCGAACCACTTACGGCCGTTCAGCACGTACTCGTCGCCGTCACGGTCCATACGGAGCTGGATGTTGGTGGCGTCGGAGCTGGCAACCTCGGGCTCGGTCATCGCGAAAGCGGAACGAATTTCGCCTTCGAGAAGCGGCTTGAGGTACTTCTCCTTGTGCTCGTCGGTGCCGAAGAGCGTGAGCACCTCCATGTTTCCCGTGTCCGGAGCGGCGCAGTTGGTGGCCTCGGAGGCCAGGTGGCTGCGGCCCATGATCTCCGCGAGCGGTGCGTATTCCAGATTGGTCAGGCCGGGGCCCCATTCGGGATGGGGATGGAAGAGGTTCCACAGCCCGCGGGCCTTGGCTTCCTTCTTCAAGTCGTCGATGATCGGCGGCTGAAAGTGCGGGTTACCGGACTCACGCATCTGCTCTTCGTAGACCGCTTCGGCCGGGTAAACGTGCTTGTCCATGAAATCGAGCAGTTCGGCCTGGTACTTCTTGGTGCGATCCGAGAACTCAAACACTGACATGTGAACTCCTGACAGAGAGGGAAGGAAAATTGGGGGCTCGATGTTCGAGATGGCTGTTGACACCCTCGACGACATCCGGGCCGTGAAATGCGTTCAGCATCAGCGATTCCGCATGCCTGGCGGAATCAGTGAAGGTCGAGTGCGCGTCGGCACTCATCTGAGATTTGATGACGGAGAGGGACGTCGGCGAGCAGTTCGCCGCGATGTCCTCGGCGTAAGCAATCGCCGCATCCAGAACGTCACCGCCGGTGACCAGGTGGTCGACCAGACCGATGCGGTACGCCTCGTCGGCGTCCACCATCCGGCTGGAAAGCAGAAGATCGACTGCTCGACTGTGCCCGACCAAGCGGGGCAACATCCAGGAGATGCCGTACTCCGCAATCAGGCCTCGACGCGCGAACGCGGTAGTGAATCGTGTTGCGCTCGAACCGAAACGAACGTCGCAGTACAGAGCCTCGACCATTCCGAGCCCGGCAGCGACGCCGTTGACGGCGGCGATCAGCGGCTTGCGGATGGTGGTCGGGAAATGACGGTCTCGCGGCCGGACAAGATCACTTTCGGAGACTTCGCCGACGTTCTTCAAATTGCCGAGGTCAGCCCCCGAGCAGAATCCTCGGCCGGAGCCGGTGACAACAATTGCTCGGACACTGGGATCTTCGTCTGCCACGGCCAGAAAGTCGTAGTACTGATCTTCGAGCTCGTTGGTCCACGCGTTGAGAACGCGGGGCCGATTGAATGTCAGAACCAGCACCGCTCCTCTCTGCTCGGAGAGGACGAGTTCCTCGGTCATCGTGTTCCCGCGAGGAGCGACGCCTGGTACCGGCGCATCCCGCGCAGCCAACGGTCGTAGTCGGCGCCCTTCTGCCGGTACATGTCCAGCACGTTCTTGTGCGGAAGGATGAGAAATTCTTCGGCATCCACTGCCGCAAGAACGATTTCGGCGCATTCGGCAGGCTCGAGAACATTGCCTGCCGCAAGCACGGCTCCGGTTGCGGCCTTGCCGACCGGATCGCCGGAGTTCTCACCTTCGTAGAGAAGCTTGGTGTTGACGCCCATCGGGCACAGGCAACTGACGCGAACACCCTGATCTCCGTAGGTGATCGAGAGCCACTCGGCAAACGCGACCGCGGCATGTTTGGTCACCGAGTACGCGGCGGACCCGACCTGACTGAGCAAGCCGGCCGCAGAGGCCGTGCTGATGAAGTAGCCCTCCCCGCGCTCCGTCCAGCCGGGGACGAGGAGCCTGGCAGCGCGAATGTGGGCGCGAACGTTGACGTCGATCGTCGTGTCCCAGACGTCTTCACTGATGTCGAGGCCCATGCCACCGGTAACGCCGGCATTGGCGAAGTAGAGGTCGACCGGGCCGAATTCCTTTTCCGCCTGCGCGATCAGGCCCGCAATGACCGCCTCGTCGGAGACGTCGCCACCGGCAGACACGGCCGCTCCGGGACGCTCCGCGTTGATCGCCTCTGCTACTGCCGAAGCTGCTGCCCCGTCCAGGTCAGCCACTACGACGCGAGCCCCCTCGGCAGCCAGTCGCTCGGCCAGTGCACCGCCGATTCCCCCGCCGCCACCGGTGACAATTGCTACCTTCTGGGCAACCTTCATGAGCGATTCCTCTCGCTTGCGTCATACCTACGCGCTGACAGTGATCCACGTCTCCCCTCATGTATAGTTGAATCCGGCGTCAGTTTCAACCGTCGAATCGCGACGGTCACCCGAACGGCCCGTTCCGTCCTCCTGAACTGCGAGTAAAGGGATAACGATGACTGAAAACCAATTGCCCGTCCGCCCGTCCACCTTCGCCGAGCTCGAGAAGCTCATCGGCCAGGAACTTGGCCCGACGGAGTGGTACGACATCACCCAGGAGCGCATCAACGCGTTCGCCGAAGCCACAAACGATCATCAGTGGATTCATGTCGACCCGGAACGAGCCGCATCGAGCCCGCTCGGCAGCACGATCGCGCACGGACTCTTCAGCCTCTCACTGGGACCCCAGTTCTCCTACCAACTCATCCACTTCGACGGCTTCGCCCACAGCCTCAATTACGGCTACGACAAGGTTCGCTTCCCCGCTCCCGTTCCCGTGGGATCCCGGGTCCGGATGCGCGCAACCGTCGTGTCCGCGGAGCAGTTGCCCGGCGGAATCCAAGTGAAGATGAGCCAGGTGGTCGAGCGCGAGGGTTCCGACAAGCCCGTCGTGGTCGCCGAATCCGTCGCTCGCGTCGTCGAAAAGAGCTGAACCGAAAAGAGCTGAACCGAGACTGGGACGCCCGGCCGCTCGAACATCGATGCAGCCGGGGCGGCCCACCTCGTCAGAGACGGTCGGGGAACTTCAGAGCGTTCGCCCACAGATCGGTCACAGTGGCGACAATCTGATCGAACTCCGGTGAACGCCCGTCCACCTCACCCTCACGAAGGGTGAACAGACTGTAGGCGAGTCGACTCACCATGCCGGACAGAGCAATCGACGCCGTCATCGGATCCAGCGCCGTGTCCGCGATGCCGCGGGACTGCAGATCTGCGATCCCGCGGGCATTACGGCGTATGAACGCATTGGCACGCTCGCTGCGGAACTTCCGGAACTCCGGGTCGATGTGAGCAACCTGCTCCATGAGCCCCATCAACTTCGCATTGCGTTGATACGCGGCCAGATACGCTCGATTACTTGCCTCGAGCACGGCGTACGGATCGTCCGCGCTCGCAACGCGTCCCATGCCCGGGTGCATCATGTCGTCTCGCGCGACCTCGAGGACGGCGGCGAACACCTCTTCCTTGTTCGCGAAGTACGTGTAGAACGATCCCGTCGCGCAACCGGCTTCTTTTGCGATGTCGATCAAACGTGCATCGAGATAGCCACTGCGCTCGAAAACCTTACGGGCAGCAGCAACCAATGCCGCACGCGTGCGTGTCCCCCGCTCGGTGGTCGGTCGATCCCGGAGCAGCGCGGGCGGAGCCACCGGTAAGGCGGCAATTCGCGATTCGTCGTCGAGCACGGTGCGCTCCTCATCCTTCCGATCAACATCATTTTCGGGACAATCCCAGCAGACTCGATGTTGACGCCGGATTCAAGTGTACGCTCTGGTGAGACCCAGGACACACAATCGGTCGATTCCTCCCGAAAGGCAGAACCATGGTTAGCGTTCTCGACCCGGTGACCCGTCACGCGGAAGCCACTCCGGAAAATATTGCAATTCGCGGCACGGATAGTCATTGGACATACCGACAGCTTCACGACGCGTCTCTGGCGTTTGCCGGCCGCATTCGCGACGAAGGGTTGAGCATCGGCGACCGGGTTCTGCTCGCGGCGCCGTCGGTGCCTGAATTCATCGTGGCGTACATGGGGATTCAGGCTGCAGGTTGTGTCGTGGTGCCCATCAACACGATGTCGGCGCAACCCGAAGTCGAGTACGTACTGGACGACGCCGAGATTTCGCTGGCGATCGCCTGGCACCAGCTCGGTCCCGCAGTTCAGGATGCAGGGAGTGCGCGCGGCGTCCCGGTGTGGACGCTCACCGAAGAATCGGCGAAGGCCGACCATCCACCGGCAACGGTGGTCGACCGCGACGCAGCGGACACCACGGCGATTCTCTACACCTCCGGTACCACCGGACGTCCGAAGGGCGCTCAGCTGACAGTCGGGAATCTGTTGTCTGCCGGTGAGATCGGCGCCGAGAGCAGCCGCGGAAATCCCTCGGACCGCACCGGTACCGGGCTGCCGCTCTTTCACATCTTCGGCCAGGGTTCGGTCATGATGGCAACCTTCACCGGCGGCGGATCGCTGTCCCTGCTCGCCCGGTTCGACCCGGCCGCCATGCTCGATCTGGTGCGTCTGGACAAGCTCACCATCATGGCCGGCGTCCCCACCATGTGGAATGCCATGCTGCACGCCGCAGCCGACGTGGACAGCTCCGACTTCGAACAACTGCGGATCGCAATCTCCGGTGGCGCATCACTTCCCGGTGAAGTCGCTCGCGCCTTCGAAGCACGGTTCAACTGCACAATCCTCGAGGGCTACGGCCTGACCGAGACGAGCGCATTCGGAACTTTCAACAGCATCGACCGCGTCGCAAAGATCGGATACACCGGCCGCGCCGTACCGCGCACCGAGGTCGAGGTCCGTGATCACGACGGAAATGTCTGCCAGGCAGGCACAGTGGGCGAGGTATTCATCAAAGGACCGACGGTCATGAAGGGCTACTGGAAGCGCCCGGCAGACACGGCCGCCGTCCTGTCCGACGACGGATGGTTCCGCACCGGAGACCTCGGCGAGACCGACGCCGACGGTGACCTTCGCATCGTCGACCGCGTCAAGGACCTCATCATCCGCGGTGGATACAACGTCTATCCAGGCGAGGTCGAAGAGGTGCTCTACCAGCACCCCGACATCCTCGAGGCCGCGGTGATCGGTATACCCGACGACTACTACGGCGAGGAGGTTGCGGCGGTGGTGGCCGTTCGCCCAGGCTCCGACCTCGAAGCAGATGACGTCACCTCGTGGGCTCGGGAACGTCTGTCCGCCTACAAGATTCCGCGGGTGGTCCAGTTCATCGACGCGCTCCCGAAGGGTTCGACGGGAAAGATCCTCAAGCGATCGATCGACCGCACCGAACTCCTCGCCCAGAAGCAGAACTGAAAACACAGGTGAACCCCGGCGAGATTTCGCCGGGGTTCACCTGTCCATGCGCTCAGAGTGCCCTGTCCATGCGCTCAGAGTGCGTCGAAGTACTCGATCTGCGGGGCGCCTGCGAGGAAGGGCGCCATCGCCTTTCCCGCGGCCTGGAAATGCTCGGACGATCCATGGGCCTTGATCGCAGCACTGTCTTGATACAGCTCCATGAACTTGTACGAATTCGTATCCGTCTTCGAGCGGATCAGTTGATACAGAACCGTTCCGGGCTCTTCCGTGCGCACCTTCTCGGCAAGTTCGGCGACTACGGCTTCGAACTGTTCGCCGCTTCCGTCTTTGACGGTGATATCCGCGATGACAGCAATCATTCATTCCTCCAAAAGTGTTCCAGCAGTATTCGAGTGTTACCGAGAACCTACAGTTTCACTGCATGGGCAGTAGTCCGAACGTCGATTCCAACTGACTGCGAGTGCTTTCCGCATCGGTGTGGAGAATGCCGGCGATCCCCAATCGTGCCGCGCCGTCGAGGTTCTGTTGCAGGTCGTCGATCATCACGGCGCCTTCGGGCGCTACACCCAGCCGCTCACACGCGATGGTGTAGATCTGACGAGAGGGCTTACGAATCCCTACTTCCGAGGAGATCACCACTTCGTCGGCGAGGTCCTCGAGCACAAAACCCGCGTAGCAATCACGCCCGAAAGCATTGGACACGAGCGCAACAGGGTGACCCGCCGCTCGGACGTCCGCAATCAGTCGCACCATCTCTTCGTCTCGGACAAGCCCGGCCTGCATACGGTCGACCAATCCTTCGCTGTCCACGACGGCGCCGTGCGCTCGTAGCCGTTCCCCGAATCCTGCTTCGAAGGCCTCCTGGTCGATCTTTCCGGATTCGTGATCGGAGAGCAGTTTCTTCGAGACGTCGTCGCGGGAGAGCAGGGTCAACGGAAGTCGTGGGTCGCCCCCAAGCGAGGCCCCGAAATCTTCGAAGGCCCGCAGCACACTGGAGGTGAGAACTCCACCGAAATCGACGAGCACTGCCGTACGCGTGGGTGTCATTGCTCCATCAGACACCAAACATGAACCCGGCGTCAACATCAATTTTGGCGTAGCGAGAATTGCAAAGTGTTGATCCACAACCGGTTGACCGTATCGAGCAGACCATCGAAGGTCACTCCGGCGGCGCCGTCCTCGCCGCCGCGGGATACGAAGTACCCGAACGCAAGTCGACTGATCATCCCGGAGAGTGCCCGAGACGTCAGTAGCGGATCCAGATTCGCGTCCGCCAGTCCGGCCTTCTGCAGCTTCTCGATACTGCGCGCGTTGCGTCGAACAAACGCGTCAGCACGCTCGAGGCGGAGAACCCGGAACTCCGGATCGATGCTTGCTACCTGCTCGAGCAGTCCCATCAGCTTCGCGTTCCGTCGGTATGCCTCGAGGTACGCGCGGTTACTCGCCGCGATGACCTCAGCAGGATCCGCGCCTTTCGGAGTGTGCGGCATACCCGGATGCATCATGTCTTCGCGCGCCAACTCCATCACTGCCGCGAAGATCTCTTCCTTGCTCGCGAAGTAGGTGTAGAAAGTACCGGCCGAGCACTGCGCCTCCACAGTGATGTCGATCAGCCGCGAGTCCAGATAGCCGGACCGTTCGAAAACGGTGCGGGCCGCATCGATCAACGCTCGACGCGTACGCAAGCCACGCTGAGTGGAGGGGAGTTCCCGTGACGCTGTCGACGAAGCATCTTCGGAGCCTGTGCGTGCTGCAGCCATGCTCCAGTTATACGTCAGACGCCCGCTACCGGTGACCGATAGCGGGCGTCTGCTCGAAACCGAAAGAGTTACTTGGCGTACAGGTGCGCGCCCGGAATTGCGTTCGGATCATCCCGAACTTCCTTCGGGTTGGTCTCTTTCAGCACCCAGGCACTGAAGAAGGTCACCAGACCCATGAGGGCTACGAACACGGCAACCCATGTAGTGGTCCCGGTCTTCGCGATGAGTGCCGTCATGATGAACGGAGTACCACCGCTGACCGTGATCGCCGCCAGCTGGTACGCCAACGATGCTGCCGAGTAACGCACGTTGGGCGCGAACAGCTCACCCATGTACGCAGCGATCGGCCCGTAGGTCATCGACTGGAACACGCTGCCGACTGTCACCGCGATGAAGAACAGCGGCAGGGACTTGGTGTTGATCAACCAGAAGTACGGGAATGCCCAGACCACGATCGCCGCGGCGCCGATCAGGATCATCGGACGACGACCGATCTTGTCGGACATCTTCCCGGACCACAGCACCACGCCGACTGTCAGCAACGCGCTCAGGAGCGAGATGATGAGCAGTGAGTTCCGCTTCAACCCCAGTTCGGTTGTGCCGTAGCTGAGCACGCCGGCGATGCTGATGTAGAACAGTGCATTGGTGGCGGCCAGAAGTCCGCAACCGAGCAGAATCTTGCGCCAGTGATCCTTGAGCGCCTGCGCCAGTGGAGCCTGAACGACGACGTCCTTTTGGTTCTTCTTGGCGTCTTCCTGCAACTCGAGGAATTCCGGCGTGTCCTCGACCTTCGTCTGGATGTACAGAACCACAGGGAAGAGCAGCGCGCTGGCGAAGAACGGAACTCGCCAACCCCAGCTCAGGAATGCATCATTGGAAATGGTCGCGGTCGCAACGAGGAAGACCAGGTTGCCCAGCACTACACCGAACGAGACACCCATCTGACCGAAAGTGCCTGAGAATCCGCGCTTCTTGGGACTCGCGGATTCGGTGAGGAGAAGGACGATTCCGCCCCACTGGCCACCGCAGGCGAGACCTTGGATGAATCGCAGTGTCACCAGAAGAATCGGAGCGACGACGCCGATTGCCGACGCACTCGGGATCGCGCCGATCAGGAACGTCGCGACGGCCATCAGCAACAGGCAGGTGACGACAGCGGGCTTACGCCCATACTTGTCGCCGAAGTGTCCGGCGACCAAACCGCCGATGGGGCGGGCAACGAAGCCGGCCCAGAACGTACTGAACGAGAGCAATGTGCCCATCAGTGCGGATGAATCGGGGAAGAACACATGCGGAAAGACCAGTGCCGCAGCCGTTCCGTACAAGAAGAAGTCGTACCACTCGATGGAACTGCCGAGCAGTCCCGCGCCTAGAAGTTTGCGGTGCGCCTTCTTCTTCTTCCGTTCCTGATCGGACAGGCCCCCTGCCTGCGTGCTCGAATCCACTGCCGATCTCGTCATGGGTTACTCCTCGATGGGTCGGACGCTCGTCGCGCCGGGAGTTGAGAAGCGGAGCCGGGCCAGAAGTAGAAACTGACACCAACTTCAACTCTGTGGCGTTGCGATCAGTCTGCGATACAAAAAGAGTGATGTCAATCACTGAAATGCATTGCCGCATAGGGGACTAAATCCCCTACCGATGCTCGTCAGCCACCACGACGAATGGCCGGCTCACCTTGTCGGCGGCCGGCAATTCGTTGGTCAGGTAGATCTAGTTCGGTACCCGCAGTTCACGACGAAGAATCTTGCCGCTCACTGTTTTCGGCAGGTCATTCATGACCTCGACGATGCGTGGATACTTGTATGCTGCAAGCCTTTCCTTGCAGAACTCGACCAGATCCTCGGTGGTCGCCTCGGCACCGTCCTTGAAGGACACGAAGGCCTTCACGGTTTCGCCGCGATACGGATCCATGACACCGACGACAGCAGCCTCTCGTACGGCAGGGTGTTCGTAGAGAACATCTTCCACTTCGCGTGGCCACACTTTGAAGCCCGAGGCATTTATCTGATCCTTCATCCGGTCGACGATGTAAAACCAACCGTCGCCGTCCATGAATCCGATGTCGCCGGTGTGAAAACGCCCGTCCGGCATGGCATGTGCGGTCTCGTCCGGCTTGTTCCAGTATCCGAGTGCAACCTGGGGACCGGAGACCACGATCTCGCCGTACTCCCCGACCTGTACCGGCTTGTCGTTCTCGTCCACCACCTCGGCGTACGTATTCGATACCGGTACGCCGACAGCAACGGCCCCCGACGCCGGATCTACCGGCGCTTCACGCGAATTCGGCACCACGATTGCCGGGCTGTTCGTCTCGGTCAGCCCGTAGCCGTTGTGAATGTAGTGACCGAACTTCGCCCGGAACGCTTCCAACGCCGCGTGCGGGATCGGCGCGCCACCTGAATACACCGACTCGAGAGAGCTCAAAGATTCCTTCGAGACTGCGGCGCTGTCCGTCCACGCGATGAATACCGTGATCGCTCCGATGATCGCGGTAGCCCGATGCTCCGAAATTGACTCCGCTGCAACGATGGGATGGAATCGGCAGGTCAGAATCGTGGGCGCGCCGGCCAGGAGTGGAGCCGCGACGTGCCCGATCAACCCGGTGATATGGAACAGTGGCGCCACCGCGAACATCGCGCCGCCGGGGCGCAACCCCAGCCAGTCCCGATAGATCTGCGCTGCGAACACGACATTTGCGTGCGAGTTCATCGACCCCTTCGGCGGGCCGGTTGTCCCTGACGTATAGGGAAGGTAGGCAAGGTCTTCCGGGGACAGATCGACCTTCTCGGGCTTCTGCCCTCGATGAGCCTCGATCAATTCCAGTAGATCCGGAAATCCATCGTGCCGAATCCTGGACGCCGAACCGAAGATCCGTTCATCGTCGCGCGACTGAAAATCCCGTTCCGACGTAGTGATGACCCGTCGCACTTCGGTGCCCTCGGACGCAGTCGCCACGGTCTCGGCCGAGGACTCGAGACAGATGACTGCTACCGCTCCGCTGTCGGCCAGTACGGTGGACAGCTCACGGTCGCGGTACATCGGATTGACCGGAACGACGACGGCACCGAGCTTCCAGACCGCGACTGTCGCGATCACGAACTGCGGAACATTCTGCAGGACAAAGGAAACTCTGTCTGCGAACCCGATTCCATCCTTGGCGAGGGCTACGGCAAGCGCATCCGACATCTCGTCGAGCTCGGCAAAGCTGACGGTCCTGTCGAAGTACCTGATGATCGGGGCGGTGCGATCGCGCTCCAGCGAAGCACGGAACATCGCGAGGGCGTCGACGTGCTCGATGTCTACGTTCGGCGGAGTGTCGGCGTCGTAATTGGCGAGCCAGGGCTTGCTCTCGTACACGTTGGTCATATCTCAGCTCTCGAAGTACCGACGTGGGTTGTCCACCAGCATCGCCTTGACCTGGTCTTCGGTGACACCACGTTCGAGCAGCGCCGGAATGACATCATCACTGATGTGGGTGTAGTTCCAGTTCGGAAGTGCCACTTCTCTTGCCGCGCTGGGGAAGTAGTCGATGAAACACGACGCGTCATGCGCCAGAACCATCTTCTCCGCGTAACCGCGACGGGCCATCTCCACCACGGTGTTGACACGATCCTCGAACGACAGGAACGGTTCGAGACCGAAACGGTCCATCCCCAATAGCGAACCGGCATCGGCCAGCGCACACAAGTAGTCGAGATCGGTGGTGTCGCCGGAGTGACCGATGACCACCTTGGTCAGATCCGCACCCTCTTCGGCCAGAACCTTCTGCGCGACCAGCCCGGATTCAGTGTGCGGATTGGTGTGCACGGTGATCGGCACTCCCGTTTCCACCTGCGACTGTCCGACCGCGCGCATGACCCGCTCGACGCCGGGGGTAAGGCCCGGCTCCTCGATGGCGCACTTCAGGAAGGAGGCTCGGACACCGGTTCCGGCGATTCCTTCCCTGATGTCCTTGACGAACAGTTCGACCATCGGCTCGGGGCCGTCGAACAGCAATCCCGGTCCGGTGTAATGGAATTGGAAGGGAATGTCGTTGTAGGTGTAGATGCCGGTAGCAACGATGATGTTGAGATCGACCTGCTCGTTGATCCGGACGATGCGCGGAATGTACCGGCCGAGGCCGATCACCGTGGGATCGACGATCGTGCTGATTCCGCGGGACTTCACCTCGGTCAGCTTTGCCACCGCGTCCGCTACCCGTACTTCCTCGTCCCAGGGTTCGGGGTAGTCGGGGTAGTTCTGGCGCAACTCCTCACCCAGAACGAAGACATGCTCGTGCATCAACACCTTTCCCAGATCGGCTGTATCCACCGGCCCACGAACGGTTTGTACTGAACTCATCGATCGAACCCCTGACTGTGATCGCCATCACTAACATGAGACAATGAGCTAGTGTGTCTCACGTGGCCAGGTTCGTCAATAGGCTCGATCCCCCGAGGCTCACCATTTTTCAACGGCCGAAATTGTGCAGTACCGGACAACCGGAGAGAATGTCCCGATGCCTACCGACCTCGAACGCCGACGCGCGATCGACACCGCCGCGAGCATGTACCTCGCGGAGGAACCACTCGACATGTCACTGCTCGCCGAACGTCTCGGCGTAGGCCGCGCGACGCTGTACCGCTGGGTCGGCAACCGCGACGAACTGCTCGGAACAGTGCTGGCCGAGGCCACCGAACGGACATACCGAAAGGCGATGTCACAGGCGTCGGGGCAAGGTCCGGAGTACATTCTCGACGTCTTCGGCCGCGTTATGCGATCGGTGGAATCGTCGACAGAACTGCGCGCGCTGACCAAACGCGAACCGATGGTGTTCATCAAACTCGCGATGATGCCCGGCTCCATCGAATCGATCTCCGCCTCCATCACCGCCGAAATCTTGCAGTCCCAGGTCGACGCCGGCCAACTGACGATCACGCTCTCGCCGCAAGTGCTGGGCGAAGCCCTCGTTCGCATCTGCGACGTACACCTCTACGCCCCCCTGCTCGGCCGAGAAAAGGCCGAGATCGAGACTGCCCTCGACCTGATCGCACTGCTCCTCGGCGTCACCCGCAACTGACACGCTTCGACCGCGTGAACACTACGGCGACACACCGGCCACCCGAGTCCTCAGACGTCTGATGAGTTGTTACTCTTTCGGTACCCACCCGAGAGGCGAGCCGTGTCCGACGACCACACAGGATTCACACTTCGCAGTGGTCCGCTGGTACCGCAACTCGAACAGTTGCTGCGCGGGCGAATCATGCATGGAACGTGGGCGCCGTCCGAGCGCATACCGAGCGAGGCGGCCCTCGCCGTCGAACTCGGCGTCGGGCGTTCCTCGATTCGCGAGGCAATCCGCCTCCTCGCTCGCGACGGACTACTCGAAGTCCGACACGGCGTCGGAACCTTCGTGGCTGCCGCGTCCGAACTCGAGCACGTCGACGAATTCACCAAACTTCTTCGACGCTCGAGGATCCTCGAGGTCTTCGAAGTCCGTCGCGCACTCGAGATCGAGGCCGCCAGACTGGCCGCGGAGCGGGTACAACCCGAGGACCTCGACGGCCTGCGGCGTCGACTGACCATGCGACACAGTCATTTCGAGGGTGATGTCGAGAAGTTCGTCGACGTCGACCTCGACTTCCACACCGAAGTCGTTCGACTGTCGGGAAACGCAGTTCTGCTCTCGCTTTTCACGTCGGTGCGTCCACTCCTTCGTGAATCCCTCGTCGAGATGATGGCCCACGAGGCCGGCGTCCCCGACACCTCACATGCCCATGATCAGTTGGTCGAGGCCCTTCAAGACGCCGACCCAGAAGCCGCGGTAGCGGCAACTCGAGCAAACATCGACACCGTCCTACGA
This sequence comes from Rhodococcus sp. T9N, assembly GCF_024436645.1. Classification (NCBI taxonomy): domain Bacteria; kingdom Bacillati; phylum Actinomycetota; class Actinomycetes; order Mycobacteriales; family Nocardiaceae; genus Rhodococcus; species Rhodococcus sp. T9N. Next base: position 121,498 of record NZ_JAMSKS010000001.1, read on the forward strand.
CGACTGCGTGTGCTCGACGCCTAAGAGAGGTTAGTTCTCGTGCAACACCCCACCGGCACAGTTCTGTCTACCGAACACGTGGATCTCGTCCGCGACGGCCGATACTTGTTGAAAGACATCAACATTTCGATCGAACCCGGACAACACTGGGTCCTCCTCGGCGCGAACGGCGCGGGCAAGAGCACGCTTCTGAGCCTGCTCGGAGCAACCGCCCACCCGACTCGCGGTTCCGTTTACGTCCTCGGCCACAAGTTGGGCCGCGTCGACATGAGGGAACTGCGGATGGACATCGGGCACGTGAACCCTCGTCACACGATCGGAATTCCGATCACCGTCCGCAACGTCGTGATCACCGGCCTCACCAACACCACCGAGGTGATGCCGCGCTGGTCACCGACGCCGGAGCAAGAGGCTCACGCCGACGCACTGATCGATCTACTCGGAATGAGTCCGCGTTCGGACGCGCTGTGGCCCAACTTGTCCCAAGGCGAACGGGGACGAGCCCTGATCGCCCGCGCACTCATGGTCGAACCGCGCCTGCTTCTGCTCGACGAACCGGCGACCGGGCTCGATCTTGCTGCACGCGAACAACTCTTGACGGCACTGGACGACCTCCGCAATCAGAACCCGTCACTTGCCAGCATCCTCGTGACGCACCACATCGAGGAGATCCCCAGCACCACCACACATGCTCTTCTGATCAAGGACGGCGTCGTGACCGCCAGCGGCCTCGCCGAGGATGTGATCACCACCCGGAACATCAGCGAGTGCTTCTCGCATCCCATCGAGATCGAGCGTCGTGGTGGTCGGTGGAATGCTCAGTCGCGGCCACGCGAAAGAGTGTGACCGACAGTAGTTTCAGAGACGTCTGGCGCCGGGTCCCTCCCGGCCCAGTTCGTCTCCAGGGTTGAGCAGGTTGCATGTTTTCAGTGACAGACACCCGCAGCCGATACAGCCCGTCAGTTCGTCCTGCATCCGGTTGATGGCCTGCTTGCGATCCTCGAGGCGCTGATTCCACTCCGTGGAAATCTTGCGCCAGTCTTTCTTCGTCGGAGTTCGCCCCTGCGGCAACGATCCGAATACTTCGGCAACTTCGGCCAGGGGTATCCCGAATCTGACTGCCAACTGGATCAGCGACACCCGCCGGATCGAATGCCGCGGGAACTTCCTCATATTTCCTGCCGTCCGCTCCGCAGGAACCAGACCGAGTGTTTCGTAGTAGCGCACAGCCGACACGGCGACGCCAGTGCGCTCCGATACCTCGCCGATCGAGAGAAGTTCGTCACTCTTACGGATCATTCTGCCTCCCAATGGCTGCGCGACATTGACCTGAAGCGCACTCGAGATTCTACCTTCGACAACATGCACTCCCCCACCGATGCTCCCGCCGGAACCTGGCGGCAACTCCTGAGCGGTCGATACCTCGGCACCGCTACCGTCCTCGCAGGCGGCGTTGCGCTCTACGCGACCAACGTCTACCTGACGACCAGCCTGCTTCCGACTGCCATCGACGACATCGGCGGTCAGCAGTACTACGCCTGGACCGCGACGGTCTTCCTCATTGCTTCCGTCATCTCTTCGATGTTGGTCACCAACGTCCTCGCCGCCAGGGGACCGCGCGGGGCCTACCTGATCGGCCTCGCGATCTTCGCGCTCGGCACCGTTGTCTGTGCGGTCAGCCCGACGATGGAATTGCTGTTGGTCGGCCGCACGATCCAGGGTTCGGGCGGTGGCCTGCTGGCCGGTCTCGGTTACGCCGTCATCAATGCCGCGCTCCCCAGACATCTGTGGACTCGCGGGGCCGCGCTGGTTTCGGCGATGTGGGGAGTCGGCACCTTCGCCGGCCCTGCAATCGGCGGTGTCTTTGCTCAGTTCGGAGCCTGGCGATGGGCTTTCGGCGTCCTGGTCATCGCGACGATCGCAGTCGCCGCTCTCGTCCCCAGCGCGCTACCGGCACATGAACCGGGCAGCACCACCAGTAGCCCGGTGCCGGTCCTCTCGCTGGCATTGCTGACTGCGGCAGCTTTGCTGGTCAGCGTTGCCGGAATTCTGTCCAACCTCGCCGTGACCGCCGCAATGGTTCTCGCCGCTGTGCTGCTACTGATCGCTTTTGTCGCCGCTGACCGTCGCTCGCGCCACGGCGTACTACCGCCGTCGACGTTCAACTCGTCATCTCTCAAATGGGTGTACCTGACCATCGTCGTCCTCGCCGTCGCGTCGACCGTCGAGACGTTCATTCCACTCTTCGGGCAACGACTTGCCGGCCTGGCGCCTCTCGCGGCCGGATTCCTCGGGGCCGCACTCGCTCTCGGCTGGACTCTCGGCGAAATCCCGAGCGCCTCGGCCACGACCCCTCGTATCGTGCGACGAATCGTTGTCAGCGGTCCGATCCTCGTCGCGATCGGGTTGGGCATCATGGCAGCATTTCTCACCGAACACGCCGGCGCCGGTGCGATGGTCGCGTGGGTGATCGGACTGCTGTTCGCCGGCGTCGGAATCGGCATCGCCTGGCCTCATCTTGCAGTCGGGGCGATGACCTCGGTCACCGATCCCGGAGAAGGTGCGCGTGCCTCGGCTGCCATCAACACCGTTCAGCTGATCGCCAATGCCTTCGGTGCAGCCCTGGCCGGAGTGCTGGTCAACATCGGCGAACCGTCGACGCTTCGTTCTGCGCAATTGCTTCTCTTCACCTTCGCCGCTGTCTCGATCATCGGCATTGCCGTGGCAGCTCGCGCACTTCCGCGAACGCCCGACAAAATCGGCAGCCCCGAAATCGTTCACGACGCTCGCTAAACTGTGAGAAACCCACACGGAGGAGTTGGCCAGTGACAGAACCGGATCCGGGCACAGTGGAAACCGACTTCCCGAAGACGGGAGCTCCCGCACAGCGCGCGCTGATCGCAGCGGGTTACACCCATCTCGCGCAGCTGACGTCCGTGTCCGAGAAGGAACTCGGCGCTTTGCACGGGATGGGACCGAAGGCCTTGAGGATTCTGCGCGAAGCACTCGCCGAACGTGGTCTGAGCTTCGCCGACTGAGCTCTCACATCAGACCAGGCTCGCCCGCACCTGGTTGCCACCTTCGCGCTTCGCTTCGTACATCACCGAGTCCGCGACGCGGAAGAGTTCGGCAAAAGCAGCGTCGACGGACTCACCCGGATTCCGGGGCGCGGTGCGGACCGCCATTCCGATGCTCGCGCTCGTCGGAGGGTCATCGTTCGCTCCGTCCATCGCGGAGCGGATCTGTCCTTCCAGCCTGGAGATCACGCTGACCGGTACCCGTTCGACCACGACGAACTCGTCACCGCCCATACGAGCAGTCAAGGCGGACTGGGTTGTCCACAAACGGATGCGCAGTGCAGTTCGCATGATCGTGCTGTCTCCTACGTCATGGCCGTGAACGTCGTTGATCGTCTTGAAGCGATCGAGGTCGATCACCACTACGAGCAGTGCATCCGCTTCGGTGACCGGAGCGCCCATCAAGTCATTCACCCGACGCGCCAATCCGCGACGGTTGAGCAGTCCGGTCAACGGGTCGATGTCGGAGGTAGTGGCATCCGAACCCAGGACCGCCAGAACAATCTGTGACACAACAGGAATCACGATGATCGTAGCCAGCACAACCGAGATCTTCGCCAGCCCCAAGCCGACGTCCGCTGCTGGCCCGAACAACAAAGTCCACCCCGAAAGCACCGTGACGGTCGAGGCGAAGACCAAGTGACCGACTTGGAGTTTCGGATTGTGGAAGAACGCGATGTAGCCGCCGATCGACGCGAAAACGACGCACGCGATGAGTCGTCCCAGCGGTTCCGAGTCGGTTGCGGCCGCCGCCGCAATCGCGACGTCGGAACCCACGACAAAGGTGTACGACCACAGCGGCGTAGGCGGAAACAGCCACCAGATCAGGGCCGCGCCGAGGCACAGCGCGATGACCGCCAGATTGACCGCTCGCCAGAACGTACCTTGCGGACCGACGTCACTGAATCGCGCCGACAGCAACACCAGCCCCATCCAGAATGCTGTTCCGCCGACCAGCGCCCGGCAGGAAGTCAAGAACCCGCGGTCCTGGAGGTACCTGCTGAAACTGTGGAACTGGTCCGGCAACTGCCACCAGCGCATGACGACGTCGACCAAACCGTTCATCGCCGATCAGCCGATGCAGCTCCGCAACTTTTGGGCGTACTTCGACGAAACGGACTCGCTGATTTCCCCCCGGAGCACACTGGCATATCCGGCAGCATAGTCAGCGGCGACAGACAAAAACCGTTCTGCCGGATTTGAATCGGTCGATCAACTCAAAGCGTCGTAGGCCGCCGATACGTACTGCGCCGATCTCTCGGAACCGAGCAGACCCGGCCCCATCTTGTTCATCACGTACGAGAACGTCATGCGCTTCTCGGTGTCGATGATGATCTGCGAGCCACCCCAACCTCCCCAGAAGCAGATTCGCCCCTCCGGAATGAACGGGACGGACTCGGGCGTCGGCAATCCGAATCCGACGCCGAAGCGGACCGGCACGCCGAGGACGAGGTCGACCCCGTACGACTGCTCCTCGAAGATCTTGTCGATCGTTTCCTCCGACAGCAGGCGAACGTCACCGACCTTGCCACCGCACGCGATCACCGATTGGATCCTTGCGAGTGCCCTCGCATTCGAATGACCGTTGGCCGCACCGATCTCGGCGGCGCGCCACCCGTCGGTCCACGAACCTGTAGCGTCAGCGGGCGGCGCGGTGAATGTCTTCACCATGATGTTGTCCATCCCGAGTGCCGCGATGTCGATCGGCAACGGCGGTGGCGCAATCACATTCGAGACTCGCCCGTATTCCGACTTCGGCAAGCCCAGGCGGAAATCAGCATCGAGTGGGCCGGCGATTTCCTCGTCGATGAAGCGGCCGAGGGTTCGTCCGTCGATGCGCCTGACGACCTCGCCGATCAGGTGGCCGTAGTTGAGGGCGTGGTATCCGGATGCCGTACCCGGTTCCCACCACGGAGCCTGCGTCGCCAACCGGGCGGTGGCATATTCGTCGTCGCAAATGTTCTCGAGGGTGAACGGTTGATCCCACCCCGACACACCCGAGGTGTGCGACAACAGTTGCCGGACCCGAATTCGGTCCTTGCCCGCTGCTGCGAATTCCGGCCAGTACTGCGCGACCGGGGCGTCGAGATCAAGCAACCCGCGGTCGACGAGCATGAGCGCGGCCAGTGCGGTCACGGTCTTGCTGCAGGACCAGACATTGGTAACGGTGTCGCGAGACCAAGGAGCAGTGTGCTCGACGTCGACCCAACCGCCCCACATGTCGACGACGGATTCGCCGTCGATCGTCAGTGCGATCGCTGCCCCGACGTCCTCGCCGGAATCGAGATTGCGTGCCAGCGCCTCCTTCAAGCCAGAGAATCGCTGGTCACATACGCCTTCGATGTTCGCCACTGACAGCCTCCACAGGAATGATGAAACTTGACGTCAACTTCAACTACGTTGAGTATGTGTCCGATTCACCTGTGGTGTCAATCACTTCAAGTGCCAGAGTCGGCTCAGACCAACGGGATTCCCTTGGCGATGCGCCGACGCAGATCCCAGAGATAGAAGTTGTAGGGAAACATCCGCAGAATCTTCGGACTGAACCGATTGACCAGCGCGGCGACGCGCATGGATCGGTCGAAGTTACGCTGCTGACGCACTGACCACGGGAGCCGCATTTCGTCACGAAAGGCTTGGGGCAGGAACCCGGTGGTGACAAATCGATTGAGCGGACCGACCACGGGATGCAACAACTTCGGCGTGAAGGTCGCCGACGCGATCCCGTAGAGATGCTCACGAATCGTCTCGTCGATCGCCACCTTGTCGAGGTTCTCGTTCCAGTAGACCTCGAACGCATCCCGGTCCGCCGGCCACATGTCGCGTCGCATCTGAAGGGTTGTACCGAACGTGGCGCTGCGCTGATAAAACGCATCCCGGGTTACCGGATCGAGATCCCCGTACAAGATTTTGTAGACGTCCTCGAAGCCTCGGTACAGACAGGCGGCCACCCACAACTGCAGTTCCGGATCGAACGCGTTGTACTCGACTGCACTGTTCTCATCGGAACGAACATGCTTGTGCGAGCCGTTGACTGCGCGTCGGTACAGCTTCTTTTCTTCGTCCGTCGCCAGGCTTGCGACGGCGAGATACGTCAGCGTCGTCCGGGTTCGCTTCACCGGATGCCGATCCAACCGACCCGTCTCGACCTTGCTCTCGTACACGCCGTACCCCACCGCCGGACGCGCGAGCTGCATGATGACATTCGCGCCGGCTGCCAACAACCCGAGACCGGACATCGCCTTTTCGACTTCCGCATCGATGTCGATCGCTTTGGTGTCGACCGCTTCGATACCGCCGACTGCCTCGGTTTCCCCGCGCCCGCCCGTCGAATCCCTACTCACCGTCATGGCAGAACCCCTTCGAGTCGATATCTGCGAACGCATGTTCTCAGATGAGTGAAACGCTGAAATGCCGAGATGTCAAGCAATCTCTGGATGCAAAGATGGTCTTCATGAATGACCAACCGCGTTCGTACGCTGGCGTCGACGGCGCGCTCCGCGTAGCCCAACGACGGGAGGCGCTGATCGAGGCCGGTCTGGAACTCATGGGCTCCGCCGAGCCCGAACTGACGGTCCGCGGAGTGTGCAAGAAGGCCGGTGTCGCGGCGCGGTACTTCTACGAGAGCTTCACCGATCGTGATGCTCTGATGTCGGCCGTCTACGACACCGTCATCACGGACATCGCCGTTTCAACCCAGGCTGCAGTGGACGCCGCCGAGACCGAACGCGGCAAGGCGCTCGCTGGAATCGCGAACATCGTCCGCACTATCGCGAACGATCCCCGTCGCGGACGTCTACTGTTCTCCAGCGCCCTGACGAGCCCTGTCCTGGCCGAGAAACGCCAAGCGTCGACGACGATATTCATCGGTCTCCTGGCCGCCAACGCGAAGACCTTCTACCGATTGAACGACAGCGGTCATCTGACCCTGACCGCCACGTTCCTGGTCGGCGGCCTGGCGCAGACCCTCAGTGCATGGCTCGACGGGTACATCGACGTGACGGAAGAAGAACTGGTCGCCGAATGTGCGGCGATCCTGCTCGCACCCGCCCTGCCGCCGTCTTGAGCTCCTGATTCAGTCCCAGATCCCGATGTTGTCGAGGTGAGCGAGAAGTCGAGCAGCGCCGTCGGAGAACTGCAGACTCATCTGCGCGTCCACCTGTTCTCGATCGTGCTTCTCGAACGCCGCGATCAAAGCATCGTGGCTCGATACCGCAAGCTCACCCCAGCCTGGATCCGTCGCGTAGAGACGAGCAGGGGTGTACCGAATCGCGCCGAACAGGAACCATGCCAACTTCGCACCACCCGCAGCGCGATTGATCAGGCGATGGAACTCGAATTCGCACTGCTCGATCGCAGCTGCATCCGAAGCGTCGACCGCCGCTCGCAAATCGGCATTGAGTTCCGTGAGTTCCGCGAGTTGATCAGCGGTGATGCTGTCCATCGCCCGCAACGCCAGCTTGACCGCGATCTGCCCCTGCAACCAGAAGATGTCTTCGATGTCCTGGCGACTGAGGGGCGAGACGAGATAGCCGCGATGCGGAACCAACTCGACCATCCCCTCGCCGCGTAATGCGACGAGGGCTTCTCGCACCGGCGTGACGCTGACCCCGAGGTCGGCCGCGGTTTCGTCCAGCCTGACGAACTCGCCCGGACGGACCGAGCCGGACATGATCAGGTTGCGAACGTGGTTGGCCACGTCCTCCGACAACTGTGGCCGTCTCCTCAGCTCAGATGTCGCTCTCCGAGTGCGTGCAGACGTTGCCACAACCGATCCTCACAGTCCGTACGTTTTGCCGATGATGTCTCGCTGAATCTCGTTGGTACCACCATAAATGGAGGACACAAGAGTCTTTCGCACATGGTGCTCCATGTCGAACTCAGTCGCGTAACCGTACCCACCCATCATCTGCATCCCCTCGAGCGCGACCTTCTTGGCGGTCTCGGTCAGCTTGAGCTTGGCCATCGACGCTTCCCGCGGGAACATCTTGGTCGGGTTGGCGTCGACCATCCTGGCCACGCTGTAGACCAGCAGACGGCCGCATTCGATCTCCGTGGCGAGATCCGCGATCCGATGGCGAAGCGCCTGAAACGATCCGACCGGACGGCCGAACTGCTTACGCGTGGTGACGAATTCGAGGGTGTCGTCGAAAGCGCGCTGCGCGGTCCCGAGCATCATCGCCGCGAGGATGAGGCGTTCGATGTTGAGTCCGGCCATGAGTTGACGCCAGCCGTTGCCGACTTCCCCAACCACCGCGTCCTCGGGCAGGAATGTGTCGGTGAAGTAGAGATCGTTGACCTCCTTGCCGCCCATGGTGTCGATTCCACTGATCTTCAATCCGGAGATGTCGGCCGGGACATGGAACATCGTCAGGCCCTCATGCTTGCCTTCACCTCGGGATGTGCGAGCCACCAGAAGGATGTTCTCGGCGAAGTGCGCGTTGGAGCACCACGTCTTCTGGCCGTTGATCAGCCACCCACCGTCGACCTTCTCGGCGCGGCAACTCAGATTTCCCACGTCGGAGCCCGCTTCGGGTTCGGACATCGAGATCGACTGAGACGCGCCACGGACGATCCCGCCGAGCACTGCCTCCTTCTGGGCCGGACTGCCGAACTTCTCGTATGCAGCCCCGGTGATGACGGTCGGGCCCAGTCCACCGATCGGCGCCATACCCTTGGCGGCTTCCTCCAGGAAGATGCACAGGTCGACCGTGCTTCCGGCGGATCCGCCGTATTCCTCCGGGACAGTCAGCCCGAGCCATCCCAATTCCGCCATCTTCTCGTAGAACGCCTGGTTGTGGTTATGGGCGCCATGATCGGTCAGCAGGTCTCGCTGCTCACGGGTACCACTTTCCTTCTTGCAGAACGACGCTACCGACTTGGCGAAATCAGACTGCTCCTGCGTGAAATCCATGTACATCGAAAACTCCCGAGTGAGATGAGGCTGGAGGCTTGTCGGAGCCCGGTCCGACGCATACTGTGACTACCAGCACAGTAAATCACATCACATATATGTGATGCACCGACATGTGGAGGATCTGAAGAACATGACAGAACAGCTCGGCCGCCAGAGCACGTCCACGTCGACAGATCCGAGATCGGACGATCACACTTTCGCGAGCCTCGACCCTCGCAATGATTCCGTGGTCGCGCAGCACCCCATTGCAGACCAGCAGGAGATCGAGAAAGCGGTCGCCGCAGCACGCACGGCGTCGAAGTGGTGGGATCAACTCGGATTCCAAGGCCGCCGGAAGGTGCTCGGCAATTTCCGCGCCGCGATCGCCACTCACGCCGAATCGATGGCGGCGATCATTTCCGCCGAGACCGGAAAACCCAGCGACGACGCACTACTCGAAGTCATGCTGGCCGTCGAACATCTCGACTGGGCGGCACGCAACGCACAGAAAGTGTTGCGCCGCAGACGCGTCGGTGCAGGACTGATCAGCGCCAACCAGTCTGCATCCGTTGGCTACCGGCCGATGGGCGTCGTCGGCGTGATCGGCCCCTGGAACTATCCGCTGTACACACCGATGGGGTCGATCGGCTACGCACTGGCCGCCGGCAACGCCGTAGTCTTCAAACCGAGCGAACTCTCACCAGGCGTCGGCGTCGAATTGGCCCGGCTGTGGAACATCGCCGCACCCGGACACCCTGTCCTGCAGACCATTACCGGTGACGGAAAAACCGGTGCACTTCTGTGTTCGTCCGGTGTCGACAAGATCGCATTCACCGGTTCGACCGCTACCGCAAAGCGCGTAATGGCCGCCTGCGCGGACACCCTCATCCCCCTGGTCGCCGAATGCGGCGGCAAGGACGCCATGCTGGTGGACTCCGACGCCAACCTCGATGCGGCCGTGAGCTTCGCGGCATTCGGGGCAGTGGGCAACGGCGGACAAACCTGTGCCGGCGTCGAACGAATCTACGTCGCAGCGCCCGTGTACGACGCCTTCCTGTCCAAGCTCACCGCCGCGCTACGAGACGCCCACGCCGGCGCCACCGACAGCTCGACCTACGGGCCGATGACGCTGGGAAAGCAGACTGGGATAGTCCGGGGCCAGATCGAAGACGCTCTCAGTCGCGGCGCGAAAGCTGTACTCGGCGGACTTGATTCGTTCAACGGTCCGTTCATCGATCCGATCATCCTGACGGATGTTCCGGAGGATTCCACGGCGATCACCGAGGAGACGTTCGGCCCGAGCGTCGTGGTGAACAAGGTCGCCGACATGAACGAGGGGATCGAACGCGCCAATGCGTCGAAGTACGGCTTGGGCGCCTCGGTGTTCACCAAGAGTTCGTCGAAGGGCCGAGCAATTGCCGAGAAGCTCGACTGCGGTGTCGTCACGGTCAATTCGGTTCTCGGTTTCGCCGGAATCGCCGCCCTGCCGTTCGGCGGGGTCGGCGATTCCGGATTCGGCCGTATCCACGGAGCCGATGGGCTGCGTGAGTTCAGCAGTGTGAAATCACTGGCCGTTCAGAAGTTCAGCGCTCCACTGGACCTGCTGACCATCGAGCGAAAAGCCAGGGACATGAAGATCTCACGTTGGATGCTGGCGAAACGCCACGCGAAGTCCTGAGAGATCAGGCGATCAGCCGGCGGTGACGAGCACCTGCTCGTCGCTGTCGGCTGCTTCGAGTTCACGAACCAGCGGAAGCACCTTGGCCCCGAAGTATTCGATCTCCTCCTGGAAATGCAGGAATCCGCCGAGAATCAGATCGACACCGCGACGGCGATATTCGACGATCCGATGCGCGATTCGTTCCGGCGTGCCGATCAGTTGCGAGCGGAAACCGTCGTTGTACTGAACCAAGTCCTCGAACGTCGAATCCGCCCACATCCCGTCCTTGGACGCGGTCGATGCGCCGGCCTGTTGGACTGCATTCTTGAATCCCTCGACCGCAGGGCGGTTGGCCTTGGCGATGATCTCGCGCAGTGTGTCCTTTGCTTCCGCCTCGGTGTCGCGGGCGATGATGAATCCGTTGAGCCCGAACTTGACCTCCCGATCGTTCTCACGAGCAACACGGCGAACGTCGACCAACTGTTCGGTGACGCCGTCGTAGTCCTTGCCGTTACTGAAGTACCAATCCGAATACCGGCCCGCGTTCTCACGGGCTGCCGCCGAGTTACCACCTTGGAACAGTTCGGGATTGGGGCGCTCCGGAGTGTTGAGAGGCTTCGGCTTCAACGTGAAGTCGTGGATGCGGTAGAAGTCGCCGCGGAAATCGACGTCGTCCTCCGTCCAGATCTTCCGAAGAACCTGAAGGAACTCGGCGCTACGCCGATAACGCTCGTCGTGCTCGAGCCACGGCTCGCCTAGATGTGTGAACTCGTCCTTGAACCAACCACTGACGACGTTGACGGCAAAACGACCGTTCGACAAGTGATCGGCGGTAGCGCCCAGTTTCGCCAACACGGCCGGCTGCCAGAGTCCCGGATGCACCGCGGCGATCACCTTGAGCTTCTCAGTGGCCAGGAGAAGCGCAAGGCTGAAGCTCGTGGATTCGTGCTGGAATTCGGCCCCGTAGCTCGCCTCGTAACGTACCTGACTCAGGGCGTACTCGAAGCCGTTGTTCTCGGCGGTCTGCGCCAGCTTCTTGTTGTACTCGTAGTCCCAGCTGGTCCGCTGCTCGATGTCGGAGGTGACCAGACCACCACTGACATTGGGCACCCAGTAGGCGAACTTGATCTCGTCGGCGATACGTTCAGTAGACATGAAACCCAGCAAACATGCAGTTCCCAGTGGTTTCCAGGGTAGCGATCACACAGGTTGTAAGTGTTGGGTGGGTGCTGCGACTGTGAAACGGTGGCAGCATGACTGCTGTGGACATTCAGGAGATCGCGCACCGCATCACCAGCGAGGACGAGGCGCTCTCGGTGGCGTCACAGCTGTCCGACGAGTTCGCGGCAGGTGCCGGAGTCCGCGATGCGCAGCGCCACCTTCCCCACGACGAGGTTCGCACCCTGGCGCGGTCCGGCTTGCTCGGACTCTCGGTGCCGAAGGAGTTCGGTGGCATCGACGCAAGCACCGAGACGTTGGCCGAGGTCTTCCGCCTACTCGCCGAGGGCGATCCCAGCATCGCGCAGATTCCGCACAGCCACTTCACTTTCCTGGAAGCGCTCCGGTACCAGGGGTCTAACGAGCAGAAGCAGTTCTTCTACGCCGAAGCATTGTCGGGCAAGCAGTTCGCCAACGCCCAGAGCGAGCGCGGCAACAAGACCATCGACATCGACCGCACCACTCTCACCCCCGACGGGGAAGACTTTGTGCTCGAAGGTCGAAAATTCTATTGCACAGGAGCACTTTTCGCAGATTGGATCGTGGTGCGTGCCGCCAATGCGGATCAATTCACCGAGACCGGCGCACAGGTGAAATCCGCGGTCTACCTACCCCCGAATACTCCCGGACTGTCGATCGTCGACGACTGGGACGGCATGGGACAGAAGACAACTGCAAGCGGAACTGTGACCCTGGAATCCGTTTCGGTGCCGCGGTTCAATGTCGTACCATTCACGTCGCTCTTCACTCACCCGACCACCTACGGAGCACAGGCCCAGATCCTGCACGCCGCGATCGACACCGGCATCGCGTCGGCTGCACTGCGTGAATCCGTGAAACTCGCGGCAAAGGCGCGTCCCTTCTTCGAGGCGAAAGTCGATACAGCGGTGGAGGATCCACTGCTCGTTCAACTCGCCGGCGAAGCGGCAATCGAGGTTCGCGCTGCCAGATCCCTCTTGGCGGAAGCAGCGCGATCGATCGACGTGGCGCGTCGTGATCCCACCGAGGACTCCACGGCCCGAGCATCCATCGACGCTGCAACTGCCAAAGTGGTCGGCGCCAGGGCGTCATTGGCGGCCACGAGCACTTTGTTCGAGATCGGTGGCACCAGAAGCGCGGGCGAATCGGCGAACCTCTCCCGATTCTGGCGTGACGCGCGCACGCACACCCTGCACGATCCGACGAGGTGGAAGGTCCAGCACATCGGCCGGTGGACACTGTCCGGGACAATCCCACCGCGGCACGGACTGCTGTGAACACACTCAGTCGGAGTTCATATATCCGCTGATCAAGACTTCCAGTCCTTCCAAGTAGCTCTCAGTCGTCGTCCCTCCCGGCCAGTCCTCGAGCACCTCACTGAGCACCGGCAGTTTCTCGGGCCCGATTTCTCGGATCTTGACCGCGAGAGGTGACACGCTGCCTTCCGGTCGCGTAGTGGTGTCGTAGATGTTGAGCAATGCGCCGAGTGTGTAGTTCCACAGCGCTCGATAGATCAACAGTGCGCGACGAGGTGACATACCGAGTTCGACACACGCGGCCATCGCCCGATCGACCAAGACCACAGCGCCGCTCCCACCACGGCCACCGCGCTGAAGCAACTCGATGATCCAGCGCTCCGACGCCAGCTTTTCGAAGATCGCGGTGAAGATCGTGCGAAGCCGTTCGACCTGATCCTGCGGCAGGACCAGCGCGCCGAGATCTTGTGAGTACACATCGAGCACCGCGCTGATCAGCTGTTCCTTGTCGCCCACGTGCCGGTACAGCGCCATCGGCGTGGTGCCGAGCGACTTCGCCAACGCGCGCATGCTCAACGCGTCGGCGCCGCCGGTCTGAAGCTGCCGTTTCGCCTCGTCGACTATCTGCTCCGACGTGATCGTCGGGGGACGTCCGAGCCGCGGTGATCTCGGTTCCATCTTTTCGGCCATCCGTCGATTGTGCGCGCCCCTGCTACGACGCTCTCGCCCGGGGAACCCCTTGCATCTCAGTCGCCAGCAAGGTAAACCTAACTACTTATGAGAACGCGTATACAAATTAGGTACCTGCAATGACAACAACAACTCGAGCGGTAGCCGCACCGGCTCTGGTCCTCACAGCCGCCGCGGCAGCGCAGTTCCTGGTGGCCTTCGACATGTCGGTCATCAACGTCGCGCTGCCCGACATCCAGGAATCGCTGAACTTTTCCGACGCCGGGTTGTCCTGGGTCGTCAACGCGTACGCCCTCGCCTTCGGCGGACTGCTGCTTCTCGGCGGTCGTCTGTGCGACGTGATGGGCACTCGTCGAGTTCTGGTTTCCGGGCTTCTGCTGTTCGCCCTCGTCAGCATCGTCGGCACCTTCTCCGTGTCCGCCGAAATGCTTGTCGGAGCTCGGGCGCTTCAAGGCGTCGGCGCTGCACTGATCGCGCCGGCCGGGCTCGCCGCCCTCAGTCAGGCCTTTCCCACCGGACGCGCCAGGGCCAAGGCATTCGGCATCGGCGCAATGTCGTCAGCACTGGGCGGCGCACTCGGTGTCGTCCTGAGCGGCATTTTGACCGAAGGGCTCAGTTGGCGATGGGTGATGTTCGCCGGCGCACCAGTGGCCCTGATCGCCGCAGTTGCCGGTGCCCGCGGCCTGCCGGCCGGCCAAGCCGCCAGAGGCGGCTCTCTCGATCTCCCCGGAGCCATCTTGGCGACGGCCGGAATCACCGCCCTTGTCGGCACAGTGATCGCCACGGAATCACATTCCTGGACTTCAGGTTACGTGCTGGGTGGATTCGCGCTCACGATCGCGCTGCTCACTGCTTTCGTTGTGGTCGAAAGCCGCTGCGCCACACCACTGGTACGACTGTCCACCCTGCTTCGACCCCGAATCGGACTGGCCAACGCCATCATGTGCCTGGTGTGCGCGGCACAGTTCAGCGCGTTCTTCTTCGTCTCACTCTTCCTGCAACGCGGGCTGGGCTATTCACCGACCACCACCGGTCTGGCTTTCCTGCCCTTCTGCTTCGGCCTGGTGATCGGCATCCTCGCGTCCACCAAACTCCTTCCGCGCTACGGAGTTCGACCGCTGCTCGTAGTCGGGACAGCAGTCGCCGCAATCGGAACTTTCATGTTTTCGACCATGAACCTCGACAGTCCCTTCTGGGCCGTCATCCTGGTGCCTTCGCTTCTGGCGAGCATCGGCATCGGTCTGTCGTTCATGCCGCTCAGTAACGTCGCCACCGCCGACGCTCCCCCCGAAGAAGTCGGCATGGCATCCGGGCTACTGAGTACATCGCGTCAGATCGGCGGTTCACTCGGACTAGCCGTTCTCGTGAGCGTCGCCGCTTCCTCGACGGCACGTTCGGACAGCGCGCCGACCGAAGCACTGGTTTCCGGATACTCCCAGGCCCTCTTCGTCTGCTCCGGCCTACTGCTGGCCGGTACCCTCCTGTCCTTCTTCTTCCCACGAATGGATCGTTGACCTCAGATGTTCACCACCCGAACCGCATTCGGCATCGTCTCGGCGCTTCTCCTGACCGTCGCCGGCGCAAGCGCGTGCAGCAGCTCCGCCGAGTCCGACACCGCCTCTGCAACTCGCTCCGTCACCCACGAACTCGGCACCGTCGAAGTTCCGGCCTCACCGCAGCGCATTCTCGCGCTCGACGAGTACGCGGGGTTGAGTGCACTCGCACTCGGCGTGAAGCCCACCGTCGTCTACAGCACCCTGCGATCGGACGTCGCCAAGTCGATTCTGGGCGAGCAGGGCGTCGAAGTTCTCGACAAGCCGACTTTCTTCGCCAACCCCGCCGTCGAGGAGATCGCGTCCGTCGAACCCGACGAGATCTTGATGAGCAATGCCGGTCCACTACCGAGCCTGTTCGCGCAGATCAATTCCGTGGCGCCAACCTTGGTCCTCCCGTACTCGGCGCCGTGGCGTGATGTGCTCGAACACGCTGGGGCACAGCTCGATCGAGGCAGCGAAGCTACCGCCATGATCGGAAAGCTGGAATCCGGCCTCGAAGGCGTCAAGTCCGCGGCTGCCGGCCAGAGCCTTGCGATCCTTCTCGGCTACAGCGGAAACCTGTTCACCGTGCCACCGACCACTCCCATCTCCACACTGGTCACCGAGGCCGGATTCACCAGGCCGGCATCGGAAGTCAACGCGACCAACAATCAAGACACCGGCACGATTTCCCCCGTCTCGCCGGAACTCCTACCCGAGCATGCGGCGCAGACCGTCGCCGTACTTTCCGGGCAGCAGTACGACGCATCCATCGTGCGAAACACTCCACTGTTCGACAACCTGACACCCGATCCGGCGCACGCTCTGGACGTCAGCGGTGATCTCTGGTTCGGCAGCCATCCTTTTGCCATCTACTGGATCATCCAGGATCTGGACGGCATCGCACATGGCAAGGGGCAGAACAGTATCGGAACCCTCGACAGCGCCGACGCGCGATGGGCGGCATTCAGCGCGCTCTGACGTCCTGACGGAAGGTCAGCGGAGAAACACCCACCCGGGTGGCGAAGAACTTCGTGAAGTTCGCAGAATCGTCGAACCCCAACTTCGACGCCACCTGGGTGACCGTGTCCGTGCCGAAAGACAGCAGACGTTTCGCTTCGAGAACCACACGCTGATCGATGTACTGCTTTGCCGTCATCCCGGCAGCGGCTCGGGTGGCCCGCAGCACAGTCTTCTCGGAGTACCCGATCTTGTTGGCGTACTCCGAAACCGAACGGACCGTGGCGAAGTCACGTTCGACAACGGCATGAAACCTTTCGAACACGTCATTGTGCGCCAGCACGGAACTCTGTTCCTGTCCACCGAGATGGGTCAGTTTCAACAGAATTGCTGTCAGCGTGTGCCGCAGAATGGCCGCGCGAACGACCGGCGCGGAAGTATCCGGGCAGCCGTAGTTCAGGTTCAGGTGTTTCATACCCGTGCTGATGGTCTCGAGGTTCTCGCCGGACAACTGCCACGCTGCCTGCCGACTGCGGGCGTTCCCGTCCAACAACTGCTGGCTGACGGCATCGAGCGACGAGGGCGTGAACAGAACAACCGTCGCCTCGAAGTCCTGGATTCGCCCCCACTGTTGCACCTGCCCCGGTCTGACCCAGAACACGGTCCCCGGGCTCACCGCGTAGTTCACGAAGTCGATGGTGTGTAGCGCCGAGCCCTCGGTCACCAGCGCGAGCAAGTGAAATTGCGGACGTTGGGGGCCGACGAACTCTGCGCTTCCCCCGTTGATGCGAATGGTGTCCAGGCTGAGTACTTCGATCTCGGTCGCGTCAGCCACCGACGATGCGTACCCGACGTCCCGGACGGGTACTTGTCTGTTTTTCACTAGTTCGGGACTCATCTTCACCGTGACCGAATACCCGAATGCGACATATCGTCAGGGTATCAATCAGTTCACGCTCGGATAGGAATCTTCCAGTGCAGACATCACGCTCGGAAACAGCAGGCAAGACGCAACTCACCTACGTCTTCGACGCCTATTGCGGGTGGTGTTTCGGCTTCGGCCCTGCGTTGACGGAGTTCGTCCGTCAAAATGCCGATTCCATCGACTTGTCCGTGGTCAGCGGCGGACTGTTCACCGGTGAGCGCGTCGCGCCCATGTCTTCGGCTCCGTACCTGAAATCAGCCAACGCGACCATCGCCGCCCAGACCGGCGCTGTCTTCGGTGACGGATATTCACAACTGGTGACTGATGGGCGGTTCGTCATGGATTCGACGGATGCAGCGATCGGACTCGCCGCACTGCGCGCGCAAGATCCGACACGCGCCCTCGACATCGCGGAGGCCATGCAGATCGCGTTCTACCGAGACGGTCGCAGCCTTTCCGATCCCGAGACGTACCGATCCATCGCGGAATCCCTCCAACTCGACCCATCTGCCGCGGTGTCTTCCCTGTTCACCGCCGCCTCGAAGGATGCCGCCCGCGCTGATTTCGTCCGAGCACGCAGGCTCGGCGCCACTTCGTTTCCGACGCTGTTGTTCCACGGGAGCGACGGGTCCGTCGTGAAATTCGGTTCTCCGACCAGTACCGCGGCCGATCTCACCCGCGACCTGAACACGTGCGTGCGGGCGTATGCGGTGGCTTGACCCACCCACCTTGCGAGCGAAAGGTACGCCCGGCGCCTTCAGTACGCCGAACGTACCTTTCGCTCAGCGTGACTTCACCCAAATCACTTCGGCCCCCCTTCTGGTTTGATGAACACCGAACGAATCGCACCAAAGGGGAAACGACAGTGGTTTCAGATCCGATCACGGGCCTGGAGATGGAACTTGCCGACATGTGGCAACGAGGACGCGCCCAGGCGCGCACCTATGCGCGCGCAATTCATCCCAAACTCGATCCGGCGCTCTACCCGGTTCTGGTCATCCTGAACCGTTCGGATGCGGTGCGGATGTCCGACCTGATCTGCACCCTCGATATCGAGAAGTCCACCTTGACCAGGCAAATCGACGCCGCAGCTCGACTCGGCCTGGTGGAACGAATCCCCGATCCCGACGACGCTCGCGCCAAGTTGGTAGCTCTGACCCCTGAGGCGCGAACGAAGCTCACGACCATCCGCAATCACCAGATAGATCGCTGGCGCGCCCGACTCGCGAAATGGGATACGGACGACATCACCACGCTGACAGCGCTGCTTCACCGACTGGGCAGTTCCGAGGACTGACGACAAATTAGTCGTGATGGGCAGCCCACTCGAACAGCCGGACGATTTACGCCGTCACGACAATTCTGCAGCAGCACGCAGGATCAACTGGGTGACCTCGTGCGGGTGGGACGCCAAGGATGCATGGCCTGCGTCGAGTTCCTCGATCTCGCGGGCACCGATACGCTCTGCCATCCATCGCTCGGTTTCCGGCGGAATCATTCGGTCCTGCCCTGAAACCTGATACCAACTGGGCTTCCCACGCCATGCCGGCGGCCCTGACGGGTCCGAGAAGCACTGACCCGCAATGGGTTTCTGCGTCAGTGCCATGACCAATGCTTCCGTGTCGTCGAGATCCTGACTGAAACTCTCCTGAAACTTGTCCGGGGCGATCCACAAGAAGCCCTCGGCGTCCGGCGCGATGTTCGCCGCGCCCGCCGGCTGATCCGTGCGGGCGAAGATACTTCCCAGGCTGTCACCCTCGTCCGGCGCGAAGGCAGCGATATATACCAGTCCCACAACGTTTTCCGCATGACCCGCGCCTGTGATCACCGCGCCGCCGTACGAGTGTCCGACCAGCAGGGTCGGGCCGTCCATCGATTCGGCCAACTTCCTGGTCCGGTCCACGTCGTCGGCGAGCGAAGTAAGCGGATTCTGGACCGCAACCACTCGATGCCCGGCGTTGTGCAGGGTGGGTATGACGTGACGCCAATGAGAACCGTCTCCCCAGGCTCCATGCACCAGAACGATGTTTACCTTCTCTGTCATGACCAACTCCTCCAGATACGCAGTGCGACGAATACTCCGACGATCGGCAAGCCTTCGAAACCCAGACCTTGCCTGTTACCCACGTTAAGGGGATCCTGGATCAATAACCATGACCAGATTGCCAAGTTTTTGTGCAGAAACGCCGAATGCTCAAGACATCGGAGTGATCGATCCATGAGGACAACATCATCACAGCGGTACGTACCCACCACCGACGAGACTCGAACCCGGGACACCCTCTCGCACGTTCTCGAAGTCGTCCACCTTCGCGGTGATCAGATTCATCGCTGCGTCCACGGCGAGAACTTCACCGTGGAGGTACCCACGGGGGTGCGAGCACTTCACATTGCCGAGCACGGTGACATCGTGATCAGAACGCAGGGCAAAGCCCCGATCGAACTCGGCCCCGGGGAACTCGTACTGTTACCCCATGGGCATGCTCATACGATCGAGAATGCGATGCTGATGCCCCCGAAAAACGAAACATGTTGGCTTTTCGGTACTTTCACACTCGACGACGTCGCAGCGCAGCGACTGCTGTCCGTTCTGCCGGACTTCGTCGAACTGCGCGCGACACAAGGGACCCCGGTCGAGTGGCTCGATGTGAGCAGCCGACTGTTGGGCGCCGAGGTGGACGATCCGAAACCTGGTTCCTCCGTGATGGTTTCCCGGATTCTCGACCTTCTCTTCGTCCAGATCCTCAGAGCGTGGGCTCGAGCGGACGGATCGAACGGCGGATGGTTGACCGCAGCAATGGATCCACGAATCGGGCAGGCCCTCGAGGCCGTCCACAACGACCCGTCACGCAACTGGACCATCGACGAACTGGCGACGCTGTCCACCCTGTCGAGATCGTCTTTTGCGGAGCGCTTCTCGCGACTGGTCGGCCAGACGCCCGGCGCTTACATCACCGAGCGCCGACTCGACCGTGCCGCCGAACTACTCGTGCAAACCACCGAGCCGGTCGGAACCATTGCGATAACTGTCGGCTACGAATCCGATGCCGCGTTCAGCCGCGCCTTCCGTCGACGATTCGACGCCTCGCCGTTGAACTGGCGAAAGTCCAACTCCCACAATCACTGACGTCAGGTCGCAGCGATTACGCCTGCGACCGGGATCCGGCCGAGAACTGCTACGCGGAAGTCCACCATCGCGCGCTCCACGTGATTGGCGCTCGAGACCACAACCACGCCGGTCGCGCCTCGATCGGCGAGAATCCGCGCAGAGTTGATCGCATTCTCGACTGTCGACCACGAAGTTCCCTCTTCGGTGATCCGGCCCGGGTTGACGCCGTTGGCAACGAGCCATTCGCGCATCGCCCTGGCTTCCGTTACTCCGGCCTTCGGAGCCCCACCGCTTGTGATGATCGGAGACTGCGGGTACTGACGGGCCAGCTGGAGCGCCGCCTGAAGCCGGTCGACCAACATCGGACGCATCGTGCCGTCGTCGAAGAGGCCGGCACCCAAGACGACGATGTTCGTGCCCACGGGGTTGAGGTCGAGCAGCACGGGCGACTGGCGTGTCAGCGTCTCAGCACTCGTGCACGCAAGAATGAGAGACCGCACCGGTGTTTGGCAGCCGCCCACCGTCGACAGGATGCCGTTGACGACCGTCGTCGGAGTGATGTCGGCACTCGCTGTCGCCGGCGACAATCCCACTCCGGCTGCGGCGATTACCGAAGCAGCAATCAATCCCTTCGTCAGAGACCTACGAACATTTGCCATGTAGCCGAACCCCCAGATTGTCGATTGTCCAGCCCACGGTAACGAACATTTCGTCGCGATTGCATCATTTGACTCAAATTTACTGTTCACTGACCGTCACACAGATTAAACATAAATATTGGGCAACAATTCGGGTTCGAAACCGTCATCTACCAGCATCTCGAATCGACGCGCCTGCCGCGTTACCGATCTGAGCTGCAGCATCCCCGAGCAGGCCGGCGACACTGAACGGCAACAATTCGTTGTTGCAGATCACGATGTTGCATCCGGGTGTTCCTGCTCTCCCCGTCCCGACCATCGTGTCGAAGATCAATTCGGGGTTCGCGAAGCCGACGAGCTGTGACGGATCGTCGATGAGCGGACCACCCGACCCATGCACGGGAGGCCCGACGTACGGCGGCGGTGGAACGTCCACGATCGAAGCGACGACAAGCCGCAAGAACTCCTGGAGATAGAGATCCCGAGGCGCGTTCTGCCACACCGGATGCGAAACATACTTGCTCACCGGCGCATTCACGGAGTAGAAGTCCTCGCCCGCGTTCACCCAGGTCAAGAAGCCGTACCCCCCATTGGACGGAGAGGGCGCGGACAACTCGTCGAGGTAGGCGGAGTCGATCAACGTCTGATCACGCCACGCGCCTCGTTGCACCATCAGCTGACCCAGTCTGGCCATGTCTCCCGGCCGGATTGCCAATCCGAGAATCAGACACGTTCACAGAGAACCACAGACGCATCACGTTTGGGAAGAGTCCGCCTCCATTCCGAGCGCGCGACGCGCTCCCAGCGCCATGGTGACCTGTACAAGATCTTTCGGTGACGACAGGTCAAGTCCCGTCAGGGAACTCGCTTTACGCAGGCGGTACACGACCGTGTTCGGGTGTACGTGCAACTGCCGAGCGGTGGTAGCTCGATCGAATCCGGAGTCGATGAAAGATTCGAGCGTCTCGAGCACGGCAGGATCGGACTCCAACCGCGACAACACATCTGCGAGGATCGGCAGCGCAGCGCTCGGGCGGGTCAGTTGATACTCGACTGCAAGATCCTCGAGACGCACGACCCCACTTGTACGGCCGTACTTTCGGGCAACGTTCAGCACCTCGCGCGCCTGCGACACCGCTGCGGGAATTGCCGGCGGTGCCGCGACATGTACGGCGGCAACCGTCGATGCACCGATGACCTTCTCGAGATCACCCAATCGTCGACACAATGAAAGATACTGCGGACTCGACGCCCAGTTCCCCTCAGCGGGTTCCGATTCCACAATAGGAATCAGTACGGCTCCGCCACTGCTCCCGAGCACCCCGAGCGCTTTGTCACGCCCCACCTGATCAAGCTCTCGTTGCAGGTGGCGCACCTTTCTCCGCTCGGCGACGGCAGTGTCCACCTCGGTCGAGGACTCGTCGTCATTCCGTTCGACGTGCAGCGCCACCACCCAGTACAGGCGCGCCAACCTGATGCCCACATCGTCGGAGACCCGATCAACATCGACACCCGTCGAAAGTGCTACGAACAATGACCTTCGCGCAGAATCCTCGTCCGTCTGGGTGGCGTGGTCGGAACCGTAGCCGGCAAGAACCGCCGACGCGGAGGCCGCGGTGTATGCATTCAAGAGTCGTCCGGTGCGGGCAAGTGCGACACCGTCTTCCGGGACCGCCCATTCGCTGATGGTCTCCCACCACAGCCCGGCAGCCAGGTGATATGCCCGCAGCACCTCACCGAGCGGAACCAATTCCTGAGCCCGTTGGCGAGCCGATTCGCTGATGTCGGCGAGCAACTCGGGCGCCAGATCGGCGCCGGTCCGCAGCATCGAAATGAACAGTTCCAGATTGCGCCTCACGATGGTGGTGACGTCGTTACGTAATGCCTCGTCAGGGAGCAACCGGTAGAAGGTGACGTCGCGGTGGACCAGATCGACTGTCTCAATGACCAGTGGATGGGTGCGTTGCGCCAGTCGGTCGGCCAGAGATCTGCCACCAACCAGGATCGGCTCGAACGGCAGATCTTTGTTTCCTGACACAAAACCCTCCACAGAATTGAATTGCCACCACAAGGCCGACCTGCCTTTTTCCTATCACTATGTAACCCACGCCACTCACGAATTCACAATCATCGGCGTAACTGGAAGTCCCACCTTCGACCAAGAGGAGCCTCGAGTGACGTGGAAAACGCGCAGCGCAGCCATTCTGGCAGGCGTCGTGGCTGCCGGTTCGATCGCGGCTCTCGGGACCGGTGTGTCGAGTGCCGAGACACCGGTCAGCACTATCCAGTACGTCGCACTCGGCGATTCCGCGGCGGCCGGCCCACTGGTCACCGCGCAGGACTCGTCGTCACCGGGCTGTCTACGATCACTCGACAACTACCCGTCCGTGGTGGCGCGAGAACTCGGCGCTGAACTCACGGATATGACCTGCTCGTCGGCGCGATCCGCCAACGTCACGGACACCGCACAATCGACGTTCTCCGGTCAAGTATCACCGCAGGCAACAGCATTGGGGCCTGATACCGACCTCGTCACCATCACCATCGGTGCCAACGACATCTCGTTGTTCCCGACAGTTCTGAGCTGCGTCAATCCACTCCCCGAACCCGCCGGAACGTCCTGCCGTGACAAGTTCACCTCCGGTGGCGTCGATCAACAGCGACAAATGATCGAAAATGCGTCCACAGGTTGGAGTTCCATGATCGAAGTCGCGCAGGATCGAGCACCGTCGGCGCGCATCGTCGTGGTCGGATACGGAACATACATCCGTGGTGGCGGCTGCCCCGGCACTCAGCCGTTCTGGCCGCGCGACGCCGACTATCTCCAGAGTGTGATCGACTACGGCAACACGGTCATGGCAGCAACTGCGGCCCGTCACGGCGTCGAGTACATCGACATCACCGAAACCACTGCCGGGCATGACATCTGCACAGACCCTGCCACTGCTTACTACACGGGAATCGTCCCTACCCAGCCGGCGGTTCCACTGCATCCCACTGCGGCCGGGATGCAGGCGATCGGGAAAACGGTCGCCGACGCTCTGTCCTGAGCCTCTCCCCCAACACAATTCATTCAGCACTCGCGAAAAGGGTGGAACAATCATGTCAATTCAACGAGACGCTCCGCCGCTGCCGTCCATCGACGGCGCCCCTGTCGGAACACGTGACAAACTTCTCGGCGGCACACTCGTCGCCCTGTTTCTCGCGAACATGCTCAACTTCTTCGACCGGGCGATCCCCTCGGTCGTTGCCGAGCCGATCAAGAACGAGTTTTCGCTCAGTGACTTGCAATTGGGATTGATCACCTCTGCATTCACCCTCGTCTACGCAGTCGCAGGACTGCCTCTGGGCCGGTTGGCCGACACGAAGAACCGTCCCAAGATCATCGGGATCGGACTCCTGGTGTGGAGCGGACTGACGGCAGCAACCGGTGCCGCCGGCAGCTACGTGCTGTTCATCCTCGCGCGTCTCGGCGTCGGTGTGGGCGAAGCGACCTTCACACCCGCAGCAAACTCGATGATCGGCGATATCTACCCGGCGGAACGACGCTCACGCGCACTTGGTGTCTTCATGCTCGGTTTGCCAATTGGCCTCATGCTCGCCTACTTCACCGTCGGCAAGATCGCCGAGGCATTCGACAGCTGGCGTGCACCGTTCTTCCTCGCGGCGATTCCCGGTGTCCTGCTGGCAGTCGTGCTCTACCGCATGGCAGATCCGGTTCGTGGTGGTTCCGAAAGTCCGGAGGCCCGCGCAGCCGCTGTTTCACAGGCACCGATCACCCGCCCGATCCGTCGTCTGCTCGCAATTCCCACGCTTCGTTGGCTCATCCTTGCCGGGCTGACGTTCAACTTCGCCGCCTACGCAGTGAATTCGTTTGTCGTCCCACTGCTCATGCGCCAGTACCACCTGAAACTGACTGCGGCGGCATCGGTCACGGGCATCATCGTCGGAATCACGGGCCTGATCGGATTGCTTCTCGGCGCTCGCTACGCTGACAAGGCCAGCGCACGCTCACCACGCGCACGGTTGATGATCGGTGTCGGAACCTCGGCATTGGCGGCACCTTTGACGGCGCTGGCACTGTTGCAACACGGCGGAAACGTCGTGATGTTCACGCTCTTGTTCTCGGCCGGGTGGCTTCTGGCCTACGGCTTCTACATCAGCGTCTACCCTGCCATTCACGACGTCGTGGTTCCCAGGCTCCGCGGCACTGCGACGGCGCTGTTCTTCGCTGCCATGTACCTTCTCGGCGGATTCTCCGGACCGGTTGCCGTTGGAGCGATCTCGGACTGGTTCGCCAAGCGTGCACTTGCAGATGCCGGTACCGGGAAGTTGGCTCAGTACGCCGGCGACGGGTTGAACTCGGCCATGTATCTCGTGCCGATCATGTTGGCACTCACCGCGGTATTCATCTACCTGGCTACCCGCACTGTCGGCAAGGACTCCGCGCGCATGCAAGCAGAGCTGAGCCAGGCCTGACCGACAAGTTCACGGGCGGTGGCGGGACCCTGAGGCCCCGCCACCGCCGAGTTCAGTTGACCGTAATCGCCAGAGTCGACAACATGGACCGCAACATGTCCGGCAAGCGAGCGATCATTCGCTGCTCGGTTATCCGAACGGAGACGGGCGCGGCCAGCGTCGCTCGCCACAGTTCCGGTTGATTCTTCATCAGGTTGTTGTAGACCGGGAGCAACTGATCGTTGATGTAGGTCCAACGACCATCCCGGTCCGCCCAGTTGAAGTCCGGAAGCGGCGTTTGCACAACAGCATTGCCCACCGCGAACGAGAGCGGGTTCGACTCGCGTGGCGGCACGACGCCAGGCATCGACGGTGATGCGGCGAAGGTGGTCAAGTAAGTCAACGAGCGACCAACGCTACCGCGGTAGGCCTTCGCCTCGTCCCACTGATCACCCACCGACTGGTACTGCTCCCTTCGCAGCAGACGCACATTGCCGTCGAAGACCGATTCCGGTGTCCCCGAAGCAATGTTGTTCCACGCGATACGGGCGTTCTCGTCGAGCAGCCCTGCGCGATCGAGTTCGGCGATGCCGTCGACACCGTCGTGAACCCACGCCATGTGCATGGGAATCAGGTCCGAGAAGATGTGTTTGCTCATCGCAATCACTTTCCCCTGGAACCACATCACGTCCTCGGGGCGAATCTCGTGGCCGACCTCGAGAAGTGCCGCAATGTCCTCGGGTGCTCCCATCGACGATGCAACCGGCGACCCGATGCGGTCGATCTCTCGCCAGACCAGTGCCATCGCCTCGCTGATCGCTTGGACTTCCAGCACAACCCGCCCGTAGTCCAAGTCGAGGAGTCCACCGGCGAAAGCGGGCCCGACCATTCCTCCCATACCTGCCCACTGCAGCTCTCGATGCTCAAGCTGGAGTCGCTCGTAGAACTGGAAAGTGTTGGTGAGGTTTCCGAGATTCGCGTGCACACCGTCGAACGGAGTCCACGAAGCGAGATCGATACCTGCCGACTCCGTCCCGACCGCGAGCCAGTACTGCTTGAGCAGTGTCTGATAGCGATGCGGATCCACTCCCGAGGCTCGGGCGGTATCCACCAAAGACCGCAGCGTCGCGGAATCCGATGGCAGAGAAGGATGCAGGCCGCCCGTGGCTTCGGCGTTTGCGTTCACTGCTTCCAGGTCGAGGTACCTGTCGAGCTCACCAGCACCCGCGGACGCCCTGCCTCCCAGTACGACGGCACCGCCGATACCTGCCGAAGCAACGAGAACCGTGCGCGCAAAATCCCTGCGCGTCAGAGACTTCCGCAAGCTCATCGTCCCTCGGCTTCGTCGAACGTCTTTGCCAGCCAGGCGATGTCCTGCATACCCAGCTGATCGGTCACCGTCTTGTACAGGTTGGTCACGTAATCGAGCGGCCCGCAATGCGACGGGAGCAGGTCCACGTTGCCGCCGTCTGCTCGATATGTCTGCGCCAATTGCTCTGCCTCACTGAAGGGAACGAGAAAGTCGTCCTCACAGGAAGAAATCAGAAGCTTGGAAGCCGGCGCCTGCTTTCCCAACGTGTTGTCCGCGTACGCCGCGGCCAGCGCAGGGATCGTTCGGGGCGAAGGGTTGGTGAGTAGGACGTCGAACGGAACGAATGGGAGTCCGAGGTAGAGCGCCTGGCAGGACGCGCGGAAGGCTGCGGCGACGTTGTGACCGATCGGAGTCAGATGGTCGTCGAGCCGAACGTCGGGGTAGCCCGCGTCGAATCCGAGAATGCTCGAGAAGACGAATCCGGAACCGATCCCACCGGCCGCTGTTTCCTCGAACGTTGCCGGGTCGATCATCATCGCCTGAATGGCACTGGCCTGGACGTTCAGTTCCGGCGCATATTCATGGGCCTGTTCCGCGGCAAAGCCCGCTGCGACACCGCCTCCGGCGACACCGTAGATGCCGACAGGGGTGTCTGATTCGAGGCCGCCTTCCGGAAGCGCGAGTGCTGCCCGAACGCCGTCGAGCGTTGCCTTCCCTGAGAACTGTCCGATCGAGAACGGATGGGGAGCAGTGTCGCCGTCGTTGCCGACGTCGCTCATCATCACTGCCCAGCCGTGGCCGAACATCTGAGCCACCGGGCCGAGCGCCGAGAACATCGCCGGGTCGCTCTGATTGCCGCCGGTCCACTGGTGACTTGGTGCGCAGTTCGCGCCGAGGCTGTCGTTCGCCTCGGCGTATCCGATGATCTTGCGATCACCTGGCGCAGTTCCGTCCTCGGGAATCATCAGAATTCCGGTGCTGATCACCTGCCGACCGAAGTGATCAGTGGTGGTGTACATCAGTTGATGAGCCGAGACCACGTCGGGGCGGACCTGGTAGACCTGCACGCTGACCGGACGCGCTTTGAGAAGTGTGCCGGGGGCGGTACCCGGCTCGATTTCGGGTTCGTCGAACCACGGATCATCGGACGAGAGCCCGAGTGGAGTCAATTCGGTGGAAATGTCAGCGCCTTGGAGTGCCTTCACGACCAACGGATTGAACACGTCGGCCAGGTCGACGGTCTCCTGCGCACCAGCCGGCGACCCCACCGCAAACAAGGCCACTGCCAGGGCCGATGCCGTTCCGGCGCGCCATGACCACCGTCGCCACGTCGAGTCAAACATCGTTCACGAGTTCCTTACTTTCGGGTAATGAGCACCCCTACACTCCCATTCACCTGCATTAACAGACAAGTCGGGCACCCATCCGTTGGCCGAAAACCCCGATCGGGCTTAGGCTGACGGCACCTGTCCGGCAAGTCTGGCGTGGGAGGTTTGTCTGTGAGTGCTCCGACCCGTGTATCGCGAGCTACCGGCGATTCACTCCAAGCTCGACCGCGGCCGTCCAACATCACGTGCAAGATTCTGATGGCCGTGACAGGACTGATCTTCGCCGCTTTCGTTCTCGTCCACATGATCGGAAACCTGAAGGTCTACACCGGTGCCGATCACTTCGACGACTACGCACACTGGCTACGAACGGTGTTCGAACCCTTCCTGCCTTACGAGGGACTTCTGTGGATTCTTCGCATCGTCTTGCTCGCGTCATTGGTCGCACACGTCTGGTGTGCCTGGCTGCTCACCGTCCGCGGACGCCGAGCTCGAGGAAAATTTCGACGTAAAGGTCTGGGAATCAAGTCCTTTACAGCGCGCACGATGCCCGTCACCGGAGCTGTGCTGCTGCTATTCGTCATTTTCCACATACTCGACCTCACGACCGGAACCCGACCCATCGGCAGCAGCGAGTACGAAGCGGCCACGCGCACACAGAGTTACGCATACGACAATCTGATTGCCAGCTTCGAGCGTCCGCTGGTGGCAGCGTTCTACATCGTCGCGATGGCTCTGCTGGCAATGCACCTCGCACACGGACTCTGGAGCGCGGTCAACGATCTCGGCGTGACCGGCCAACGACTGCGCCAGATTGGCGTTGCACTCTCCGGAATCTTTGCGCTCGTCGTGATGGTCGGAAACATGTCGATCCCCATCGCGGTCATGACCGGCGCCATCTCGAAGACAGGAGCGTCATAAGTGAACAGCTTCGAACTCGACGATCTGCGCAGCATCGGGACACCGGTGGACGGTAAGGTCCCGGCCGGCGATCCGGCGACGGCCTGGCCCACTCGCAAACTCGACTACAAGCTCGTCAGCCCACTCAACCGGCGCAAGTTCACGGTCATCGTCGTCGGTACCGGCCTCGCCGGCGCGGCCTGCGCCGCCTCCCTCGGTGAACTGGGCTACCACGTCGAGTCCTTCACCTTCCACGATGCACCCCGCCGTGCACACAGTGTCGCCGCGCAAGGAGGCATCAACGCTGCTCGCGCTCGAAAAGTGGACAACGACAGTCTCGCCCGCTTCGTGAAGGACACGGTGAAGGGCGGTGATTTCCGGGGCCGTGAGGCCGACTGTTTCCGTCTCGCCGAAGAATCCGTACGCGTCATCGATCACATGAATGCCATCGGGGCACCGTTTGCTCGCGAGTACGGCGGCACTCTGGCCACCCGATCCTTCGGCGGCGTTCAGGTGTCGCGCACGTACTACACGCGCGGGCAGACAGGCCAGCAGTTGCAGATAGCGTCGTCGCAGGCACTGCAGCGTCAGATCGCAGCCGGAACGGTCAACCTACACACCCGAACCGAGATGCTCGATCTCATCGTTTCGGACGGGCGAGCACAAGGGATAGTCACACGCGATCTCGTGACCGGTGAGATCGGCGCCACCACAGGCCATGCCGTCGTACTGGCATCCGGCGGCTACGGAACCGTATTCCACAAGTCCACACTTGCGAAGAATTCCAACGCCACGGCCGCCTGGCGAGCGCACCGACGCGGTGCGTTGATGGCTTCACCCTCGTTCATCCAATTCCATCCGACGGCACTTCCCGTCAACTCCGAGTGGCAGTCGAAAACCATTCTGATGAGCGAATCCCTGCGCAACGACGGCCGGATCTGGGTACCGGCCAAGCCCGGAGACGATCGTGAGCCCGGCGACATTCCCGAAAACGAACGCGACTACTACCTCGAGCGCAAATATCCGGCGTTCGGGAACCTCTCTCCCCGCGACGTCTCTTCACGGGCCGCCCGCGAGCAAATCGACTCCGGTCACGGCGTCGGCCCTCTGAAAAACAGTGTGTACCTGGATTTCCGCGATGCGTTGGCACGGCTCGGCCGCAAGACCATCGAGGAGCGATACGGAAATCTGTTCTCGATGTATCGCGACGCCACCAGCGAAGACCCCTATACGGTGCCGATGCGCATCGCCCCCGGAGCCCACTTCACCATGGGAGGACTGTGGAACGACTACGACCAGATGACCTCCATCCCCGGCTTGTTCGTCGGTGGTGAGGCAGGCTGGGGATACCACGGGGCCAACCGCCTCGGCGCCAATTCGTTGCTCTCGGCATGCGTCGACGGCTGGTTCACCCTCCCGTACGCGATTCCGAATTATCTTGCGCCGCTGCTCGGATCCACTCCACTCGAACTGTCCGATCCCGCTGTGACGTCGACGCTCACTGACGTGAGGGGTCGGGTGGACCTGCTGCTCTCGGTCGGCGGAACACACGGCCCCGACAGGTTCCATCGACAACTGGGCGAGATCCTCTATGCGGGTTGCGGTGTCACCCGAACGGCCGAGGGCTTGACCAAGGCGATCGCCGAAATCCGCGCACTGCGAACCGATTTCTGGTCGAACCTGCGAGTTGCCGGCAGCGGAAACCAGTTCAACCAGGAGTTGGAAAGGGCCGGCAGGGTAGCCGATTTCCTCGAGCTCGCCGAACTGATGTGCGTCGATGCTCTCGATCGTGACGAGTCCTGTGGAGCGCACTTTCGTGCCGAACATCAGACTCCCGACGGCGAAGCGCAGCGAAACGATCAGGACTGGTGCTTCGTCTCCGCGTGGGAAACCGCCCAGGACGGCAGACACGTTCGACACGACGAGCCGTTGTCCTTCACCGCTGTTCCACTGCAGACGAGGAACTACGTATGAAAATCACCGTGGACGTGTGGCGCCAATCCGGACCTGAGTCGTCCGGCGCATTCGACACCTACCAAATAGACGACGCGACGGTGGAGATGTCGCTGCTGGAGCTCCTCGACCGACTCAACGACCAACTCGTGGAGAGCGGCAACGAACCCATCGCCTTCGATTCCGACTGCCGAGAAGGGATCTGCGGGTCCTGCGGCATCACGGTCGACAATGTTCCCCATGGACCGGTTGCGAACACTCCCACGTGCCGTCAGCACCTGCGTAGCTTCTCCGACGGTGACCGAATCAAACTGGAGCCGTTCCGCTCCGCAGCCTTTCCAGTGGTCCGCGACCTCGTCGTCGATCGCTCTGCGCTCGACCGGGTGCTCGAAGCCGGTGGATACGTTTCGGTCAATGCAGGAACCGCGCCGGACGCAGACAGTCAGCCGCTCTCGCATCAAAGTGCCGAAGCTGCACTGGACTTCGCCGCGTGCATCGGCTGCGGCGCTTGCGTGGCAGCCTGCCCGAACGGTGCCGCGCACCTCTTCACCGGGTCCAAACTGACCCACCTGTCTCTCGTCACGCAGGGCCGCAACGAACGTGGCAAGCGGGCCCGAGCGATGTCGCACCAGATGGAGGCCGATTTCGGGCCGTGCTCGACCTACGGTGAATGTGCGCAGGTGTGTCCCGCGGAGATACCGCTGACCGCGATTGCCGCTGTCAACAAGGAATCGATGCGATTCGGATTGCGGCGCAAGGACAACTGATCGTCACCAGGCGCCGATCAGCTTCATCCACGCGCCGCCGATGATCGTCCAGATCAGGATGATCACGACGCTCATCACGAAACCGATTCGGAACCATTCCGAGGTCTTGATGTATCCGGAACCGTAGATCACTCCGGCCGGACCGGACGCGTAGTGCGAGATACCGCCGAACAGGCTGCCGATGAAGCCGAACACCAGGGCCGAGAACAGCGGCGGTGCACCGGTTGCCACCGCCGCGCCGAGAAACACCGCGTACATCGCGACGATCTGCGCGGTGTTCGACGCAAACAGATAGTGCGCGTAGAAGTACACCAAGGTCAGGATCGCAAAAGCCCAGATCCACGGCAAACCGTCGACGCTCGAGGAGACCTGGGTTCCGATCCACGAGATCACGCCGAGTTCTTCGAGATGGCTTGCCATACCGACCAGAACGGCAAAGAACACGAGCGTCTGCCACGCCCCGGTGTCGTGGACCAGGTTGTTCCACGTCAGCACCTTGGTCACCAACAGGATGCCGATTCCGACGAATGCTGTTGTAGTGGCATTGACGTTGAGCTGCGAGCCTAGGCACCAGAGCACCAGCAGCAGAACGAAGGTGGCGGCCATGATCTTCTCGTTGCGGCTGATCGGACCTGCCTTGCGCAGTTCCTCCCTGGCTTGCTCGGGTGCTTTCGGAGTCTTCAACATCGTGGGCGGGAAGATCTTCGACATCACCCACGGGATCGCGATGAGACTCGCAATTCCCGGAACCGATGCTGCCAGCGCCCATTTGCCCCACGAGATGTCGATGCCGATCTTGGCAGCCGCATCGACGGCGACGGGGTTACCCGCCATGGCGGTGATGAACATCGCGGAGGTCACGACGTTGACTTGCAGCGACGTGAGCAGCAGATATGCTCCGAGCTTCTTGCGAGAGTCCTCGGGCTCGGGATTGGAGTCCTCCAACTTGCTCAGTGAGACGATGATCGGATAGACGACGCCACCAGCGCGGGCGGTGTTCGACGGTGTCGCCGGAGCAAGTATCAAGTCCGTCAACGCCATTCCGTAGGACAAACCGAGGCTCGACTTGCCGAGCTTGGTCACGAACATGAGTGCAACCCGTTTCCCGAGTCCGGTGACCAGGAAGCCTTCGGCAATGAAGAACGACGCGACGATCAGCCAGATCGTGGTATTGCTGAAGCCGGACAACGCTTCCGTCGGCGTCTCGGTCTGGGTGATCATGGCGATCGACAGGCCTACCAGCGCCACAGAACCCGTCGGCAGAGGCTGCAAGATCAACGCCACGATGGTGCCGACGAAGATTCCGAGCATGTGCATGCCCTTGGGATCCACACCGTCCGGAACAGGCATGAAATAGATGATCAGGCCGAGGATGACGGGCACCGCAGCCGGGTAGTACCGCCTGAGCACCGATTGTTTCGACGGCTCCGCCGGCGGTGTCGTCTCAGAAAAAGACTCAGTGCTTTCGGATTTGGCCTCGGACATTTGCATCTCCTCGACTTGTCGCCCCAGGTGATCGCCCCAGATGATTGTCCCCCAAA
The DNA here is from genome assembly GCF_024436645.1 of Rhodococcus sp. T9N. NCBI lineage: Bacteria > Bacillati > Actinomycetota > Actinomycetes > Mycobacteriales > Nocardiaceae > Rhodococcus > Rhodococcus sp. T9N. The sequence goes on from NZ_JAMSKS010000001.1 coordinate 154,700, forward strand.
CATCAGGTTTTCGTGCGGTCAATCCAGGTTCGAGAGAAATTGCCCGGAAGTACAGTCGTCCTTACGAGGCGCTGTCTCGCACCGACGCTTCAGTGGGAGAATGCCCATCTCTCGCAAAAGATTGTGCCAATCGATCAACAGAGGCGCCGGCGTGCTGCACGCTTGAATCTCGGAGAGTTGTTCAACCTGCTTCTGCGAAAGGTATTCGTCGGCACGATGTTTGGGTCAGGACTGCGCGGATTGCCGATCTCGACCGGATCTTCGCGCGTGATGTGATCCAATTCCGAAGCATGTCAGCCGACAGACAGACCCACGAACCGAGAAGATTCGTATCGGGCCGACGAGTGGTTGCGCCATCTATTGTCGGGAGTGTGACGGAATCCGACGCCCACGAGGACTCGACCGACTCCACTGAATCGGCAGTGGCCGATCACCCGAGGAAACGTCCGCTGTGGCGTGAGATTCTGATCCTCGTTGTCGTCGCACTTGTCCTGAGTGTTGTCATTCAGAACTTCGTCGGACGCATTTTTCTGATCCCGTCGGAGTCCATGGAACCGACACTTCACGGCTGCACCGGCTGCACGGGAGACAAGATCTTCGTCGACAGAATCAGCTATCGATTCGGGGATCCGCAACCTGGGGATGTGGTCGTGTTCAAGGGACCCGAGTCCTGGAACGACGAGTACAAATCCATTCGATCCGACAATTCGATTGTTCGCGCGTTTCAGGGACTCGGGTCCATCGTCGGCTTGGTCCCGCCGGACGAAAACGACCTCGTGAAGCGGGTAGTCGCGGTCGGTGGCCAAACCGTACAGTGCCTGTCCGAGGAAGAGGGGCTTCGGGTGAACGGCAAGCCGCTGACCGAACCGTACCTCGACAAGCGCATTCCGGGCAACGATACCTCTTGTCAAGGAAAGTATTTCGGGCCGGTCACGGTTCCCGACGGGAACCTGTGGGTGATGGGCGACAACCGCGCCCATTCGAAGGATTCACGTTTCCATCTCGATGACGAACACAGTGGAACGGTGCCGATCGACAATGTCATCGGCAAGGTTCAATTGATCGTCCTTCCCTTCTCACGGTGGGGAACTGTGAGCTCGTTCGATCCGTAGTGACAGATCGAATCAACCAGGCGGCCCGCATCTTCGGACGGCACAGTCGACATGGCTCCGCTTTCGGACGATCATCGAGCGCATCTGTTACCGAGGGTAGGAGAACCACATGCGCGCTCGACGCATCACCGCCAATCTCAAAGTCGCCGATGTCGGAACCGCCAAGAGCTTCTACTCCGACTTTCTCGGCCTGAGCACCGAAGAGTTCAACATGGGGTGGGTCGCTCGCTACACCTCTCCCGACACCGGCGCGAACGTACAGCTCGTCACGCACGACGCCACTGCAGCCGAGGACTCGGTCATCTCAGTCCACACGGACGACGTCGACGGCGCCTACGAAGAGGCCCGCAGGCTCGGCTACGAAATCGTGCACCCCATAACGACCGAAGAGTGGGGTGTTCGCCGATTCCTCGTCCGGGCACCCGATGGCAACGTCGTCAACATCGTGCGACACCGGGACTGAGCAGCGGAAAGAACCCCATTCGACGTTTTAGGTCATTTGACCTAGAGTTAGGTGCATGACCGATTCATTGCAGTATTCAGCCGACGGCCCGATCCTCGTGGCCGGCGGATACGGAACCGTGGGCAGCGCCCTGACAGCGTTGCTCGCCCCCGACTTCCCACTACTCCTCACCGGACGCACCCCCGAGCGAGGCGACGAACTGGCCGGCCGTCACGGCGCTTCCGTCCGCCGCTGGGACCTCCTCGACCCGACACCCTTCGGCGCGTCCGTACGCGCGGTCGTGTCGACGGTCAACGATCCCCACGATCGTGTCCTGTCCGCCGCCGTCGAGGCGGGCATTCCGTACGTGGACATCACCCGCTGGACAACCCGCGTCGCTCGCGCCGCCACTCTGGCGGGTCAGAAGTCGCCGAGCGCACCGGTGTACCTGTCGTCCGGATGGATGGGCGGAGTCACCAATATCGTCGCCGCAGCGCTGGCCGAGGAACTGGGTGGCGCGAGCACGATCGACGTCTCGATTCGCTACGACGTCAACGACATTGCCGGGCTGGACTCCGTCGACTTCATCGATCGGCTCGGGCAGGATTTCGAGGTGATGCAGCAAGGAAACCCGATCACCGTCAGCCCGTTGACGGATACACGCTGGGTCGACTTCCCCGGATCGCGCACCAAGGTCGGAAGAATCGACACTCCGGAACAATTCACGTTCCCCATGACCTTGGGCGCCGAAACTGCCAGCACTCGAATAGGTTTCAGTTCGGATGCATCCACAACTGCGCTGCTCGCCGCCAAGAAGGTGGGTCTGTTCCGTTGGGGTCGCGGCGACCGCTTCACACCGCTACGACGCGGACTCCTGTACTCGCCGGGCAAGGGCGGGAGCGCGCAAGTACGCATCGATGTCACCGGCCCGAGCGGCACGACAAGCGCGACAATCGTCGACCGGCAGGGCCAGGCTCACCTCACCGCGGTGGGCGGCGCGCTGGCCGTCAGACGAGCTTTGGCCGACGATGCCCGGCCTGGAGTCACTTTCCCCGAATCGCTTCCGAACCCTCGCCGCACCGTCTCCGAGTTGGAGAGCTTCGGGGTGGCAGTATTGCGACCATGACCCTCTCCAAGGGCGCCGCCCGTGCGGCAGCACTTCTCGACGCAGCAGAACAGGTCCTCACTACTCAGGGCAATGCCAACTCGGCAATGCGCGATTTCGCAGCCGCGGCCGGAGTGCGGGTAGGACATCTGCAGCACTACTACCCCACCCGTGCAGATCTGATACGCGCAGTGATGTCACGTGCATTGACCCGCTCACTGGATCGCCTTGCCGTCGTCCCCGATACGGATCAGAGCCTTTCCCGCGAGGAATCCGAACACTTCATCGGAGTCCTGCTCGGAGAACAGGACGACCAGGCCACGGTGCGTCTGTACGTCGAAGTATGGGCCATTGCAGCGGCGGACCAAGAAGTCGCGGTCGTGCTTCGAGACTTCTACGCCCAGTACATCGCACACGTAGAGCGCGCAGTCGCGTGTGCACAACCGGAGCTGGATGCGGCGGAACTTGGCGCGACAGCGCAGACCATCGTGAGCCTGCTCGAGGGTTCCGCAATTCTCCGATCGGGAATCACCGGCCGAAAGTCCGAGGCTTCGGACCGAAAGCTCGTGGACACACTGCAGTACCTGATTCACGGGTCCTGACTCGGACGTATCGTAAAGCCCATGAGCGTTGCAAACGAATGGAGCCGAATCGAAGCGTGGTGCCGTACAAACGCACCGGTGACGGCTGCAGCGTTTCAACCAGGACTCGGTGACGCCGTTATCGAGGAATTCGAAGCCTCGACCGGCGTCACGTGGCCCCAGGAACTTCGCGACCTGTATCGGGTCCACAACGGCAGCCTGACCCACGACGACCGGACCGGCCTCTTTCTCGGCAGCGTGCTCCCGGACAAGTTCTTCTACCCCATAGACGTCGCAACCGAAGTTCGTCTCACTCTGCTCGAAACGTGGGACGAGACGATCTACGAGAATCCAGACCTCTACGCCGAGGACGAGATGGATCGACACGATCAACGCGACGCAGGCACTGCCGCAACCATGTTCATCCCCTCGTTCGTTCCCTTTGCCGGACTGGACGAGTACCACTACTTCGTGGACACCCGTAGCGGCGCACTCCACCATTGTGTGACCGAGTATGCCTCGGACGCCACTGACAACGGCGGTCCGATCTGGGCGTCCATCTCGGTAATGCTGGCCGCCCATGCCGTAGCGCTGGAAACAGGATCAACGATCGGAGTGTGGAAACCCGTTGTCAGCAAGGGTGTTCTGGAATGGGAAGTCGACGCATGACACCCAAGCAGGATCCGACCCGTCGCACCCTCGCCGACGGGCGTCAGATCTTCTACTTCGACGATGCCGGCAGTGCCCGCGCCCACTCTGCGCGAGATTCCCGCGAATTGCCGGCTCTCGACCACTCGTCTCGGATGAGATTCGACGTTCTCACCGGGGAGTGGATCACCATGGCTTCGCATCGCATGACACGGACACATCTCCCCTCCGCCGCCGAATGTCCATTGTGCCCGACCGACGAAACACGCACGCCCACAGAGATACCCGACGGAGACTACGACGTCGCGGTGTTCGAGAATCGGTTTCCGAGCTTTGCCGCGGCGCCTGAGGAAGCCATTGACAGTCCCGGAGACGGTGCGGGCGATCGCCCAGCGGCCGGTCACTGCGAAGTGATGTGCTTCTCGAGCGATCACACGGCGTCCGTCGCCGAGCTTCCACTCGAACGCATGCGCACGATTGTGGGCGCCTGGATTTCTCGGACCGAAGAGTTGTCGGCGGATCCGCTTGTGGAACAAGTGTTCTGCTTCGAGAACCGCGGCGAAGAAATCGGGGTGACACTCACCCATCCACACGGACAGATCTACGCATACCCGTATGTCACGCCACGCACCCGATCGATGCTGACGCAGGCGCACAAACACTTCGAGCGCACCGGTCGCTCACTACTCGCCGATGTTCTGGCGTTCGAGCGCGAGGACAAGGCCCGGTTGATCTACGACGGCGATCACTGGAGCGCCTACGTCCCGACCGCCGCACGATGGCCCATCGAGATTCACCTGGCACCGCACCGAGACGTCCCGGACCTTCCCTCGCTGAACGACCAAGAGCGCGAAGAGCTTGCGGTCGTCTACCAAGATCTCCTACGCCGTATCGATCGCTTCTATCCGGGCGTCGACCGGGTACCGTACATCGCGGCTTGGCACCAAGCTCCCGTCCGCATCAACCGACCTCTGGGCCGACTGCATCTTCAGCTGTTCTCGATCTTGCGCGCACCGGGCAAACTCAAATACCTCGCCGGGTCCGAGTCCGCCATGGGTGCCTGGGTGAACGACACCGTTCCCGAGGCAGTCGCGGCCCGTCTACGGGAGTTGAAATAGTGGATACCGCCTCGAACAATTCTGTGCTCCACCAGTTTCACGCCACCTACGGCTATCCGGCAACCGGAGTGTGGGCGGCACCCGGTCGAGTCAACCTGATCGGTGAACACACGGACTACAACGGTGGATTGTGCCTACCGGTCGCTCTCGAGCAGCGAACACTGGTTGCCGTCGCACTGCGCAGCGACGGGGTCGTCCGCGTGCACAGTCGGCAATCCGCCGAGACGTACACCGGGCCCCTCGGCGACATCGCCACAGGGTGGGCCGCCTACCCCACAGCCGTTCTGTGGTCTCTTGCGCGCAGAGGCCTCCCGATCGAAGGAATCGATCTTGCCGTCGACTCGTCGGTACCGGTCGGGGCCGGGCTGTCGAGCTCCGCTGCCCTCACCTGTTCGGTTGCGTTGGCCGTCAACGAACTTCATGATTCACCTTTCGCCCGCGATGAGCTGGTACAGGTGTGCATCCAGGCGGAGAACGACGGCGTCGGCGCACCGACCGGAGGGATGGATCAAACCATTGCCCTCTTTGCTCAGCCCTCGACTGCGCTCCTGCTGGACTGCCAGGACGGATCCACCGAACCCATACCTTTCGAACTCCACGGTGCAGGGTACGAACTGATCGCCATCGACACCCGGGTCAAACACTCGCTCGCAGACGGACAGTACGGAATGCGGCGCTCTCAATGCGTCGCTGCAGCAGCAGCTCTCGGCGTCGGCAGCTTGCGAGAGGCTACAGCAGACCAGGCCGAGACAGTGCGAGACCCGATCCTCCGGGCGCGGGCACGGCACGTCGTGACCGAGATCGAGAGGACGCGGAAGACCGCAGAACTTCTGCGCAGCAGCAGATTCAGTGACGTCGGCGAGCTGTTCGACAACTCGCACGCCTCGTTGCGCGACGACTTCGAGGTCTCGTGCGATGAACTCGACGTCGCCGTTGCCGCAGCACGACGCGGCGGCGCGATCGGTGCGCGGATGACCGGCGGCGGATTCGGAGGCTCAGCCATCGCGCTGGTTCCGGAAGGAAGCGGAGCGGAGGTCATCGCATCGGTGAGCCGCGACTTTGCGGCGCGAGGTTGGCGAGCACCACACTTTCTCGGCGTCGTTGCCGGGGGTTCGGCCGCCCGTCTCTGAGCGAACGGCACGTTCAGCGCACTGGAGGTGCCGAACGTACCGTTCGCCCTGGTTGGGGCACCTCGAGATCCCCCTCACATAAATAGTCATCTCAGATGCGAATTATGTAGGTTCAGATCATGCAACTGACGCAGTTCACCGATCTGGGATTGCGCGTCGTCATGCGGTTGGCCGTACTCGACGCGGATGCCTCCCCCAGCACTCGGGATGTTGCGCAGCAGCTCAACGTGTCGTACTCCCATGCCACCAAGGTGGTTACACGGCTCGGTGAGCTCGGCATCGTGACAACCAGGCGCGGCCGCGGCGGTGGGCTTTCCATCACCGAACTCGGCCGCACCGCCACCATCGGCTGGCTGGCCAGACGCCTCGAAGGCCCGGGTGAAGTCGTCGACTGCGAAGGCGACAAACCGTGCCCATTGCGCGGAGGTTGCCTCCTTCGAAGTGCGTTGCGCGACGCTCAGGAAGCGTTTTTCGTTTCACTCGACGCGGTCACGATCGAAGACGTCATCCGGCAGCCGTCCAAAACTGTCCTGCTACGCCTCACCACCCGGAGCGACGAAGCAGGCTGATCAATCGAATTTCGACCGAACGGAGCAGCTCATGCTTTCCCCACAGTCAACCGAGGTCATTCGCGCCACCCTTCCCGTGGTCGGCGCTGCCATCGGCGATATCACAACCCTGTTCTACCGCAGGATGTTCGACGCGCATCCTGAACTCGAACGCGATTTGTTCAATCGCGGCAATCAGAAGCAGGGCGAACAGCAGAAGGCTCTCGCCGGCGCCATCGCGGCATTCGCGACGCTTCAGCTCGAGCCGGACAGCGCCAAGGTCGATCTCATACTTTCACGTATCGCCCACAAGCATGCGTCGCTGGGAATCACGCCCGACCAGTACGCAATCGTGCACGAACACCTCTTTGCCGCGATCGTCGAAATACTCGGCGATGCAGTCACTCCCGACGTCGCAGCAGCCTGGGACGAGGTCTACTGGCTGATGGCGGAAACCCTCATCACGATGGAGCGTGGCCTCTACCAACTCGCCGGCGTGGACGCCGGTGACGTCTGGCGCACAGTCAGGATCAGTGAACGAGTTCTTCAGTCCGCCGACACCGTCTCACTGACGCTCACGTCGCTCGACGGCAGTGCACTCCCCACCTTCGCTCCCGGACAGTATCTTTCGGTCGGGGTTACGCTGCCCGACGGCGCCCGCCAGATCCGCCAATACAGCCTGTGTTCGATACCGAGCAGCGCAGACTGGCGGATCAGCGTCAAGCGAATCTCCGGAACTGCCGATGGCGAAGTGTCGAACTTCCTCTACAACAACGTATTCGAAGGTCAAGAACTCTCCGTCACCACACCTTTCGGTGATCTCACCATGCCGGACGACAACTCGCCGCTCCTGCTCGCGTCGGCCGGAATCGGTTGCACACCGATGATCGGGATGCTCAATCATCTCGTGGACACCGGCGCTGACCGTTCGGTATCTGTCATCCATGCGGATCGATCCATTGCGGATCACGCGCACCGCGCAGAACTCAGCACACTCGTCGACCAGATTCCCGCCGCAACCCTGCACCGTTGGTACGAGGATCTCGGCACGCACGTTGCGTTCGGATCGGTTCACGAAGGACGGGCGGATTTGCAAGGTATTGCAGTGGAGCCCGATACCCAAGCCTTCCTTTGCGGGCCGATGCCGTTCATGTTGGCGATGCGCGCATCGTTGCTCGAAAGGGACGTCCCGGCACAGAATATCCACTACGAGGTCTTCGGGCCCGACAGCTGGGCCAACACCTGAGCGGACCACTGCCTGCGAACTGGACCTTGGCGCGCGACTGCAAACCCTTGTGTACTCGACGAAACATACGCATCGAGTAGTGGGAGACCGACATGATCACGTCAGCGTCGATGACGGGAGTCGCGCTGATCGCCCTGGCGATGGTTCTGACACCGGGCCCCAACATGATCTATCTGGTGTCCCGCAGCATCAGCCAGGGCCGCCGGGCGGGTTTGATCTCGCTCGGCGGAGTCGCAACCGGTTTCCTGGTCTACCTCACCGCCACGTGTGCAGGGCTGACGGCGGTTCTCTTCGCCGTACCAACGGTGTTCACCGCGGTGAAAATCGGTGGTGCCCTGTACCTGGCCTATCTCGCCTGGTCGACACTCCGACCAGGTGGGAAGTCCGCTTTCGAGGTGGGCGAGGTCGACCGCCACGGTAGCGGCCGTCTGTTCGGGATGGGGTTGACCACCAATCTGCTCAATCCCAAGATTGCGCTGATGTACGCGGCCCTGATCCCCCAGTTCGTCGATCCCACTGCGGGTCCGGTCTGGCAACAGGCACTCGTACTCGGCGGCGTGCAGATCCTGGTCGCAGTCACCGTCAACGCGTTGATCGTGTGCTGTGCGGCAGCCGTGTCGACCTTCCTCATGGCGCGTCCGGTGTGGATGCGGGCTCAGAAATGGCTAGCTGGTGGCATTCTCGGAATCTTCGCCACCCGCATGGCCCTGGAGTAGTTTCAGTCCTTCGGACGTTGGTCGATCAGACGACGCGCTTTGCCGATCGAGCGTTCGAGTCCGCCGGGTTCGAGAACGCTCACCTCGACCGTGACACCGATCTTGTTCTTCACCAGCTTCTGCAACGCCGAAGACGCTGCCGCATGATCGGAAATTGCCGCGTCAGGACGAGCCTCGACGCGCACTGTCAGAGTATCCATCCGGCCCGGACGCTCCAGCACACACTGGAATTGGGGTGCCAGGGCGGGGACGGTCAGGATCAGCTCTTCGATCTGTGTGGGGAACAGATTGACCCCACGCAGGATGATCATGTCGTCGGTCCGGCCGGTGACCTTCTGCATCCGACGCATCGAGCGCGCCGTACCCGGCAACAGTCGGGTCAGGTCCCTGGTTCGGTAGCGAATGATGGGCAGCGCTTCCTTGGTGAGAGAGGTGAAAACCAGCTCACCTTCTTCACCGTCCGGCAGCACTTCGCCCGTGACCGGATCGATGATCTCCGGGTAGAAGTGGTCTTCCCAGATATGGAGCCCGTCTTTGGTTTCCACACATTCCATTGCCACACCCGGGCCCATGATCTCGGAGAGCCCGTAGATGTCGACCGCATGCATGTCGAGTTGCTGTTCCAGCTCGGTACGCATCTGTTCGGTCCACGGCTCCGCTCCGAAAACTCCCACCCTCAGTGAGGTCTTCGAGGGATCGATGCCTTTCTTGATCATCGCATCCACGATGGTCAACATGTACGACGGAGTCACCATGATGGCGTCGGGCTCGAAGTCCTCGATCAGTTGAATCTGCCGCTCGGTCATGCCACCGGACATGGGAATGACCAGGCAGCCCAAGCGCTCCGCACCGTAGTGTGCTCCCAACCCACCGGTGAACAGACCGTACCCGTAAGCCACGTGAACCTTGTCCGAAGACCGCACGCCGCCGGCCGAGAGACTGCGCGCGATGAGATCGGCCCAGTTGTTCAGGTCGTTGCTCGTGTACCCCACCACCGTCGGGCGACCGGTGGTCCCCGAAGACGCGTGAATTCGCGAGACCCGGTCCTGTGGCACCGCAAACATCTTGAACGGATAGTTCTCACGTAGATCCGCTTTGGTGGTGAAGGGAAACTTCGCGAGATCGCTCAGATCCTTCAAGTCGCTCGGGTGGACGCCGGCGTCGTCGAAAGCTTTGCGGTAGTGCGGAACATTGGTGTACGCGTGCATCAGGGACCATTGCATCCGCTCGAGTTGGAGCGTCGAAATGCGGTCCCGACTGGCAAATTCGATTTCTTGCGAAGTAGCAGTGACGAGTTCGGTCATGATTGTCTCCGGTGGGCTCAGTGAGGGCGCTGTGCGGGCGGTCAGGCGTCGAAATCGACTGTTATCTGTTCACCGACAGGGAAGGTCTGGCAGGTCAATACGAAACCCGCGTCGACTTCGTAGTCTTCGAGTGCGTAGTTCCTGCGCATCTCGACGTCACCGCAGGTGACCTTGGCGCGACACGTTCCACAGACCCCGCCCTTGCACGCGAAGGGCAGATCCGATCGGTACTGTTCCGCTGCATCGAGAATCGACTGGTCTCGCGGAAGTGTCGCGGTGGTCGATCGACCGTCGAGCGTGATGGTGACCTCGCTGCCTGGTCCCACAATTCCGGGCTCACGATGCACCGCGACCGGCGGCGCGACGTCGTCGACGTAGAACAGCTCGTGATGGATGCGATCCTTGGCAATTCCCAAGCCGGCCAGTACTTCCTGGGCGTCGTCGACCATCCCGAACGGACCACACAACCAGAAGCCGTCGACCTGGTCGCACGGAACGAGAGAGATGAAGATCTCGCGCAACCGGTCGGCGTCGAGACGGCCCGAGAACAACTCGACCTCGCGCGGCTCGCGAGAGAGAACATGAATAACGTCCAGGCGTGCACCGTACCGGTCCTTCAGGTCGGCGATTTCTTCGGCAAACATGACCGAACGGGTGCGCCTGTTCCCGTACAGCAGGGTGACATCGGCCTCGGGGTTCACCAGCAGTGTTGCAGCGATGGACAACATGGGCGTGATTCCGGAGCCCGCCGCGATCAGAACGTGCCGTCCACCCAATGCCGGATCGGCGACAAAATTGCCCGAAGGGCCCTGGACGTCGATTCGATCCCCGGCCTTGACGTCTCGCACCAACCAGGAGGAGAAGAGTCCGTCTGCCACTTCGCGAACCCCCACCCGTGGAGACGCCCCTACCGGTGCACAGATCGAGTAGGAGCGACGGTGTTCGACGCCGTCGATCATCCGCCGCAGTGTCAGTGACTGCCCGGCGCCGAAGTCGAATTGATCGGCGATATCGGCAGGCACGTCGAAGGTGACGGCAACTGCGTCGTCGCACAGTGATTCGACACCGGCGACCGTCAACGGGTGAAATGGTTTGTTCCGGTTCGTCGTTGCAGTACTCATCTGTTCAGATCTCCTTCACGTGATCGAACGGCTCGAGGCAGTCGAGGCAGCGATAGAGCGCTTTGCACAGGGTCGCACCGAATTCCGAACTCAGTCTGGTGTTTGCCGAACCGCACTGGGGGCACAGGATGTCGCGCGGCTTGGCCGTCAAGGTCAAGGCGATCGGGCCGGAGGTGCGACGCGGCGCGGCCCCCGGCACCGAGTACCCGGCCGTCCGAAGTTTCGCGAGCCCCTCTTCGCTGATCCAATCCGAACTCCAAGGCGGCGACAGTTGAGTCTTGATCTGGACGCTGCCGTACCCCGCGTCGGTCAGCTTGTGCTCGATGTCGTCTCGCATCGTCGCCATCGCCGGACACCCGGAATAGGTGGGAGTGATTGTCACACAGACCAAGTTCGCTTCGACGTCGACCGATCGGATGACGCCGAGATCGGCCAAGGTCAACAGTGGCATCTCCGGATCCATCACCGAGGCGACGATCTCCTGCGCCGAAGAGACAGTAGCGGAAGAGACGGTAGCGGCAGTCACGGTCACCACACCCCTTCCGGATGCTCCCGAGCGACGCTCTGCATTTCGGCGAGAAGTAGCCCCAGTGCCCCGGTGTGCAGTCCGGCACGCCCGCCGCGGCCGCCGACGAAACCGGAGAAACGCGAAGGGGGCTCTTCCATTTCGGCTGCATGGAGGACCTGGGCAAGAACAGCGTCGAACTCCGGCCGAACAGTACGCGGATCCACTCCGACGCCAACTTCTGCCAAAACGAGTTCGTCCTGGGTGGGAACAAAGAGTTCGTCCACGAACGGGAAGATCTCGAGCAGGGCCGCGGCAGTCCGACGCTTGGATTCTGCCGTGCCGGCGCCCAACGTGACGACCCATCTTGCCGCGTAGTCGCGGTGGTAGGTCAGTTCTTTGATGCCCTTGTTCGCCACAGCTGCGAGAACCGGATCGCGCGACATGCGCAGCCGATCGAACAGCGCCAGCCGCCAGGTCGAGAACACGAGTAGCCGAACGACCGTGTGCGCGAAGTCGCCGTTGGCGAGCTCCACCAGTCTCACGTTGCGGAAACCGAACTGATCACGAAAGAAGGCGAGCGCATCTTCGGCCGGCACCGGTGACGTATCGGAGATGAACGGAACCACAGTGGAATCGGCTGCTGCCGCGCGAGCCAGCAGCAGCCTGGCCTGCCCGATCAGATCCAGACCGACATTCGCGAGAGCTACCTCTTCTTCGAGTTCCGGTGCCCGCGTCGACCATTCGGCGAGGCGCTGCGAACTGACGAGCGCGTCGTCGCCGAGCATGAGGCAGTAGCGCGCCAGCGCACCGAGATCGACGTCATCCGGCACCGTGGTGTCGACTCCGGCGAGGGGGTCGTCGAAGCTGGTTCCGAACGCCCACTGACCGTGGCCGTCGCCGTCGACCAGGCCGTCGTAGGCACTGTCGTGATCGTTCATCTGTTGGTCCTCGAAGTCGAAGTGATTCTCACATGTGCGGAACGGAGTCCGGGATGTCGTAGAAAGTCGGGTGCCGGTAGACCTTGTCGCCGCTCGGCGCGAAGAACGGATCCTTTTCTGCCGGACTCGAAGCCACGATGTTCGCTGACGGCACGACCCAGATGCTCACGCCTTCGTTACGTCTGGTGTAGACGTCGCGCGCGTGGCGTAGGGCCATCTGATCGTCTGCCGCGCGCAGGGATCCGACATGCACGTGGTTCAGTCCGCGCTTTCCCCTCAGAAATACCTCGTACAAAGGCCATTCGCCCCGCACCTGATCGCGCTGTACCTGATCGTTCTCGCTCATGATGTTTCCCCAGTCGTGCGATCGTGCGCGAGTCTCTCGCGCTGTGCAAAGGCGTACGCGGCGTCGCGAACCCAGGCCCCGTTGTCGTGTGCGGCTTTCCGATTGGTGATCCGCTCGACGCTCGCCGCTCCGTTGCCGCGGACCACGTCCATGAATTCGCTCCAGTCCGGCTCGCCGAAATCGTGTGCGCCACGCTCGGGGTTCCAGCGCAGGTCGGGATCAGGGAAGGTCACACCGAGTATCTCGGCCTGCGGTATCGACATGTCCACGAATCGTTGCCGCAGTTCGTCGTTCGTGTGCCGCTTGATGCGCCACTTCATCGACTGCTCGGTGTTCGGCGATTCGTCGTCCGGCGGTCCGAACATCATCAGAGCGGGCCACCACCATCGGTCGACGGCTTCCTGCACCATTGCCCGTTGAGCGTCCGTGCCGCGCATCATCGTCGCCAACAGCTCGAAGCCTTGCCGCTGATGGAACGATTCCTCCTTGCACACACGGATCATCGCGCGCGCATACGGCCCGAAGGAGCTGCGGCACAGCGGAACCTGATTGCAGATAGCAGCTCCGTCGACCAGCCAGCCGATCACACCCACGTCGGCGTATGTCAGCGTCGGATAGTTGAAGATCGAGGAGTACTTCTGCTTTCCCTCGATCAGTTTGGTGGTCAGATCGCCACGATCGGCACCGAGCGTCTCGGCCGCGGAGTAGAGATACAGACCGTGCCCGGCTTCGTCCTGGACCTTCGCCATCAGGATCGCCTTGCGTCGCAACGAAGGCGCACGGGTGAGCCAGTTTCCCTCGGGCTGCATTCCGATGATTTCGGAGTGCGCATGCTGGGCAACCTGACGGATCAGAGTCTTGCGGTAGCCGTCCGGCATCCAGTCGCGAGGCTCGATGCGCTGGTCTGCCGCGATCGTCTCGTCGAACAGGTTCTGCAGGTCTTGTGGAGCTTCCACGTTGGTCATCGTACCTACCTTTTATTACCGAATGATCGGTTGGTAACTAGTATGCACCGAGGTGTCCCAGCACACAAGAGAATCTTTCGCCGCACCAGAAATCAGCGGCCCTCGAAAACCGGCTTCTGCTTCGACAGGAAAGCCGTGACTGCGCCTCGATGATCTGCCGTGGAACCCAGCTCCACCTGTGCGTTCGCCTCGGCCGCCAGCGTCTGGGAAAGCCCAGGAGCAACGGCACGGATCAGCGATTTCACGTGGGCGAAGGCCGCGGTGGGTCCGTCGGCAAGCCGACGCGCGAGTACCCGAGCCTCAGCTGCGACGTCCTCGTCGGCCACCACGCGATGAACCAAGCCCCACTCCAGCGCGCTCTGCGCGTCGAACTTGTCGCCGAGCAACATCAGGCCACTGGCGCGGCTAGGTCCGAGCGCGTGCACGAGCGCATGACTGAGCCCGGAGTCACTGGCCAGACCGATGCCGGTGAATGCCGTCGCAAAGCTCGCGCGAGCCCCCACGACACGGATGTCTCCGGCCAACGCGATTCCCAACCCGGCCCCGACGCAGGCTCCGCCGATACCCACCACCACCGGGACAGAGAGCGTCGACAGTGCCGTGACGATGGGGTTGTAGTGCGCCTCGACGGTATCCATCGCGTGCGCCGGATCAGCATCCAACGCTGCGGCGTGCTCGCCCAGATCCTGACCGACGCAGAAGTTCTTGCCTTCGGCGAGAATCAACACCGCTCGAACCTCTGCGTCCGCGTGGACCTGCAGCAACGCTTCGAGCAGCTGAGACTTCATTTCGCCGTTGACGGCATTGGCGGCCTTGGGTCGGTCGAGAGTGATTGTCGCCAAACCTCGCTCGATCTCCAAGCGAATCACGTCAGTCATCGATGTTCCTTTCGCAGGCAGTTCGGTTCAGCTCCATGTGTGAAAACCCTGTCCCGTCTTGCGCCCCAACTCGCCGCGAGCCACCTTCTCTCGCAGCAGTGCTGGAGGTGCAAATCGATCACCGAGCGTGCTCGCGAGGTGTTCGGCGATCGCCAGGCGCACATCCAACCCGACCAGATCTGTCGAACGCAGCGGGCCCATCGGATGCCGATACCCCAATTCCATTGCTCGGTCGATCGATTCCGCGTCCGCCACACCCTCTTCGAGCATGCGGATGGCTTCGAGCCCGAGACCGACACCAAGCCGGCTGGTTGCAAAACCAGGTGAGTCGTTGACGAGCACCTCGGCTTTGCCGAGCATCGACACCCATGCTCGTACCGAGTCGACAACCTCGGGGCGGGTCTGAGGCGCCCGGACGATCTCGACCAACAGCGACGCCGGGACTGGATTGAAGAAGTGCATACCGATGAACCGGCCCGGATCCGTCAGCGCTGCGCCGAGTTCGGCGATCGACATGGAACTGGTGTTGCTGGCGATCACGGTGCTTTCTCCGGCAACGGTTTCCGCAGCGGCGAGCACCTCGACCTTGAGGGCCGCAATTTCCGGGACCGCCTCGACGATCAGGTCGAGCGACGGCGGCAACGAGGTCACTGCGTCCACGGTGCTCACGCGCGCCAGCACCGTCGCGGGGTCCTGGTCGTCGAGTTTCCCTCGCTCGTGAGCTCTGTCGAGGCCGGCGGAAACACGCTGCAACGCGGCCGCGGTGTCGCCACTCTCCGCGATGGTGACCGCCCCGCCGAGACTGGCGAACACCTGGGCGATACCCGCACCCATGCGTCCACCGCCGATGACTCCGACGGTCTTCGGTGCAACTGCTTCAGTCATGATTTCTTCTCCAGGAAGGCCGTCATGCGATCGCGCTTGTCCGAACTCTCGAACAGGACGGCCTGGGCGATGTCGTCGGCAAACGGATGCGATCCCGGCGCATCGACGATGATCTTGGTCAATCGCAGTGCCAGCGGGGACAGTCGGGAAATGCGGTCGAGCAGCCGATGCGCTGCGTCGACGTGGCAGTTCGGTTCGGTTACCTCGACAACCAGGCCCGCTCGTAGCGCCTGCTCGGCGTCGAGGTTCCTGGCACCGAGGAGCACCTGCTTCGCGATCGAGACGCCGACGAGCTTCGGCAATCGATAGCTGGCGCCGGCGGCTGCCATTATGCCGAGATTGGGCTCCGGATTCCCGAAGACCGCCGTCGTTGTCGCGATGCGAATGTCGCAGGCGTAGGTCAACTCTGCCCCACCGCCGAGCGCGTAGCCGCTCACGGCGGCCACGGTGGGAAGCGGGAGCTTTCCGATTCGGTCGAACAGCGTGCGGTTGATACCCGCAAACGCTTCCTCTCGTCCGCGCTCTCGGAGCTCCGCGATGTCAGCGCCGCCTGCGAAGTGGTCGCCGCGCCCCGCAAGCAGGAGCAGCTTCGGATCCCGTTCGAGGCGTCCACAAACCTGATGCAGTTCGTCGATCATTTCCGCGTTGATCGCATTGCGTTGCGCGGGCCTGTCGAGGGTGACCACGACGCGATCCTCGCGCTCGTCCACGTGCAGGGTGTTCACATTCGCTCCTTCTCGCTCTTCTCCATTAGTAACCGAACATTCGGTCGTTTGGCAAGGGTGAGAACGAGGATGGTGCACAGCTTTGCCCGAACTGAGAAGATGGGGACATGACTACGGCACGCCCCACTCGACGCACCGGCCTCCCCGGACGTCCCGGCTACGACCTCGATTCGCTCCTGGCCGTGGCCGTGAAGGTGTTCAACGACAAGGGCTACGACGGCGCCAGCATGGAGGTGCTCGCCAAGAAACTCGGCATCACGAAGTCCTCGATCTACCACCATGTGTCCGGAAAGTCAGAACTTCTCGAACTCGCCCTTTCGCGTGCACTCAACGCCCTGTTTGCGGTCACGACCGAAGAGGGCGCCACCACCGGTCCGTACATCGACCGGCTCGAATACCTGGTCCGGCGCAGCGTAGAGGTGCTGGTCGCAGAGCTTCCATACGTCACCCTGCTCCTGCGCGTCCGCGGCAACACGACGGTCGAGCGCGCCGCGCTAGCTCGTCGACGCGAATTCGACAACTTCGTCGGAGGTCTCGTCGCGTCCGCCGCAGCGGAGGGAGACTTGCGCCCGGACATCGAACCAGCCCTCGCCAGCAAGCTGATGTTCGGCACCGTCAACTCACTGATCGAGTGGTACAAACCCCGAGCGGGTGAGTCCGTCTCCGACATCGCCGACGCGGTCGTCGCCGTCACTTTCGACGGACTTCGCAAGGCCTGACTCCAGGCAGTTCTGCCGAATCCTTGACAACGCGGCGTTACCGGGCGATCGTAATTACCGACCGAACGTACGGTGATATGGAGTTGTCGTGAGCAGACTGTTGGAAAGCTATGTGGCCGGTCAGTGGTACGCCGCACCGGACGCAGGTACCCCGTTGCCGAGCGCAGTGGACGGATCGGAGGTGGCCCGGAT
This sequence comes from Rhodococcus sp. T9N, assembly GCF_024436645.1. NCBI lineage: Bacteria > Bacillati > Actinomycetota > Actinomycetes > Mycobacteriales > Nocardiaceae > Rhodococcus > Rhodococcus sp. T9N. Next base: position 171,927 of record NZ_JAMSKS010000001.1, read on the forward strand.
CTCCGCAACCGGCATCGACCTCGCCGAGATGGTTACGTACGCCCGCGAGGTCGGCGGGCCTGCACTGTCCGCGATGACCTTCCACGAACGTGCCGGCGCGCTCAAGGCTCTCGCCCTCACGTTGATGGCAGGAAAAGCCGAGTTCTACACACTCTCCACTGCCACCGGTGCGACGACGCGAGATTCCGGGGTGGACATCGACGGCGGATTCGGGACCCTGCTGAGCTACGCGAGCAAGGCTCGGCGCGAATTGCCCGACAGCACAGTCTTTCTGGACGGAAACGTCGAGCCTCTCGGCAAAGGCGGAACCTTCCTCGGGCAACACATCTATACATCACGTCGCGGCGTCGCCGTGCAGATCAACGCCTTCAATTTCCCGGTGTGGGGGTTCCTGGAGAAGCTGGCACCGGCATTCATCGCGGGGGTGCCGTCCATCGTCAAACCTGCCAGTTCCACGGCATATCTCACCGAACTCGTCTTCCGGCGCATCATCGAGTCAGGCTTGCTCCCAGAGGGTTCCGTCCAACTGCTCTCCGGTAGTGCACGCGGCCTCCTCGATCACCTCGGCGGGCAGGACTCAGTGGCATTCACCGGATCCGCCGACACCGCGGCAACGCTGCGTGCTCACCCGAACGTCGTCGGCAAGGGCGTCCATTTCAATGCCGAAGCCGATTCACTCAACGCGTCGATCCTCGGCGAGGACGCCGTACCAGGAACGCCCGAATTCGATTTGTACGTCAAACAACTCGTCACCGAGATGACGGTCAAGGCGGGCCAGAAGTGCACGGCGATCCGGCGCGCCCTGGTCCCGCTCTCGCTGGTCGACGCCGTTGTCGATGCCGCATCCGAGCGACTGAACAAAGTGGTCGTGGGACACCCCGATGCTGATGGCGTCACTATGGGAGCTCTCGCCAGCATCGAACAGCGTGACGAGGTCTTGAAATCCATTCGCGGTCTGACGAAGTCGGCAACCATCGTATTCGGAGACCCGGACAACGTCGACGTGGTCGGTGCCGACGGCCAGTCAGGAGCCTTCCTTTCCCCAGTCCTTCTCCGGGCGGAAGAGAATGCGCACGAGGTACACGAACTGGAGGCCTTCGGACCCGTCAGCACCGTCATCGGATACGACGGCATCGATCATGCGATCGAACTCGCGGCCCGTGGCGAGGGAAGCCTCGTCGCCTCGGTGGTCACTGCCGACACCGACATCGCACGTCGACTGGTGCTGGGTCTCGCAGCTTTTCACGGCAGAGTGCTCGTGCTGAACCGCGACGACGCCAAGGAATCCACCGGCCACGGCTCTCCCCTTCCAGTCCTCGTACACGGCGGTCCCGGCCGTGCCGGCGGCGGTGAGGAGCTGGGTGGCATCCGCGGAGTTCTGCACCACATGCAGCGGACCGCCGTACAGGGCACACCCGACGTCCTCACCGCAGTCGGCGAGCGCTGGTTCACCGGATCGCAGCGCACGACCGGATCCGAACATCCATTCCGAAAGAGTCTCGCCGAGTTGAAGATCGGTGACACTGTTGTCGGCGGTCCGCGCCAGGTCACACTCGCAGACATCGATCATTTTGCAGAGTTCACCGGTGACACCTTCTACGCTCACACCGATCCGGTGGCCGCTGCGGCGAATCCACTCTTCGGCGGCATCGTCGCGCACGGCTATCTTGTTGTCTCACTCGCTGCGGGCCTGTTCGTCGACCCGGCTCCCGGCCCGGTTCTCGCGAACTTCGGCGTGGACAGCCTCAGGTTCCTGACTCCGGTCAAAGCCGAAGACAGCCTGACGGTCACCCTCACAGCCAAGACCATCACACCTCGCAGCAGCGCCGACTACGGTGAGGTTCGTTGGGACGCCGTGGTGACGAACCAGGACAACGATCCGGTCGCGACATACGACGTCCTGACTCTGGTAGCCAAGACTCGCCCCGAAGGGAATTGAAAGCACATGACCTATCGAGTAGCAGTGTGTTACGGACGCCCCACCGATCCGGAGGCTTTCGACAAGTACTACAACGAGATCCACGTCCCGCTCGCCAGCGCAGTGCCAGGGCTCTCGGACTTCACGTTCAGCAAGTGCTCGACGCTGGACGGCTCCGATCCAGTCTTCTATGCCGTCGCCAACCTCGAGTTTCCCGATCTCGAGACTATGCAGAGCGGCCTGAAGTCCCCGGAGATGGGCGCCGCTGGAAAAGATGTCGCAAACTTTGCCACCGGCACGGTCGACATGTATGTCCAGGAAGTTGTCTCGGTCCTCTAGACCCCTGCAATTTCCCGATCACACAGGAGTTGTCTCGTGAGTACAGGAAGCATCACCGCCAGAGAGATGTTCGACGCGGACCAGGCATCGCAGGCACTCGGTATCGAGATTTCCGAGCTGGCGCCCGGTAGCGCAACCGTGACCGTCACCGTGGGCGAAACCATGGTGAACGGTCACGGAATCACACACGGCGGTTATGTTTTCCTGCTCGCGGACACCGCGTTTGCGCTCGCCTGCAACGGCTACGAGGATTCAGCCGTTGCAGCGCGCGCGGACATCAGATTTCTGCGTCCGACCCGTCTGGGCGACACCTTGACCGCGGTCGCCACCGAGAAGGCTCGAGGCGGCCGATGTGGGATCTACGACGTGACCGTTCGCAATGGCGACGCCGTCGTGGCCGAGTTCCGCGGCGACAGTCGAACCATCACCCGCTGAAATTCAGCCCACGGTGTATCAGCCCACGACGGGAAGTTCGAGGGGGCCGGAACCGTCGGCAAAGATCGTCACCGGCATACCTTGCAGTCCCCCACGGAAACTGATGTCGCCACCGGTGATCGCGAGACGCACGGAATGCCCTGGCTCGAATCGATGCACTATCGCCGGCATCGTCACCGGCACCGGCTGCGACGGATCACTGATGCGTATGGGTGCGATGAGTCCGTTGATCAGCGAGGAAGTTCCGTCCGGAGCCACGTCGTAGAGTTTCGCGAACACCACCGGCTGTCCGGGCGCCGCAACACGCAGCGTCACAGTGGGGGCTCCCACCACGTCCATCGCCTCGGTCATCGGCGCAGTGGTCCAGAGCGCCTCGGTTCCCGGAATCTGTGCATTCGGAATGTTTCCGGCCGGATTGATATTGAGTGGCTCTACGCCCGTCGGCAGCCCAGCCGGTGCGGTGACGATCGTCTTCGAACCCGGTATCACCGGCGTGCCGTCCGGTAGCAGTCCCCCGTCAGCGGACAGATGGAAGGCGCGAGCGGTCCCGACATCGACGGTGTCGGACGTCGCGTAGGCCGGTGCCGCGTTTCCCTCGTAGTCGATCCAGTTGCGGAAATACGCGAATTCCGGGCCGGTCTCCGTGTTCTCGTCCTTGAGGTAGTGATCGAACCAGTCCATGAAGCGACCGGTCTCGTACTGGGTATCCTCGTCGGGTGCGGAGAAGCTGAACTCGCCCGGCGCAGCGGCCAAGTGGCTGTGCCCCCACGAATGCCAGATCATCTTGGCATCGACGCCACGATCCTTCAGCGCGTCGTAAGTCGCGGTTGCCTCGTTCAGATCGAACAGGGTGTCCTGTTGCCCCTGAGCAAGCAGTACCGGAATGTTGATCCGGTCGACGAACGACGAGACCGACGACGCTCGGAGCTCACTCACTACTTGCGGTCCGATATCGCCGGTCACCACTGCCTCGGCGATCGCGTTGCACATGTAAGGGACGTAGTTCGGGCAGCCGGGTAGCCGTGCGGGATCTGCGATGTAACCGTCCACACCGGGATTCGCGATGCCCGCGCCGAAGAGCAGCGATGCAAAGAGCACCTTCGCTGCTCCCGGCTCCGCAGTCGACACTCCGGAGATGGTCCCGGTGCTGTTGGGCGCCAGAGAATACGAGAGATCGTTCCAGGTGATCATGGGGATGATGGTGTCGATGCGGGGATCGACACTCGCGGCGGCGAATTGAATGCCGCCGCCGTAAGAGCCACCCGTCATTCCGACCCGCGGGTCGTTCGTCGACGGTGCACCGGTGTGATCGACGGAGTCCTGAACGACCGTGGTGAGCGCCGGATAGGGCTGCGTCAGAGCCTGATCCGTGAAGGCAATCCCTTCTTGGCCGCCGAGGAAGCTGACCAACTGGGAAGCGGCGATACCGTCGTATGCGGGAGAGTCGAGTGTGATCTTGCAACTCGTGCCGCCGAAACCCAATCCCGAATACGTCAGTCCGACGTACCCGTTCTCGGCGAAGTTCTGCAGGGCAGGAATCTGGTCCTTGTACGAACCGCCGAACCCGTTGGTGGTCAGGATCGCGGGAGCTGGGTTGTCAGCGTCGACACCATCGGGAACAAAGAGTTCACCGACGACGGTGCACGGCGTCGAGAGTTCAGGCCCGACATCGACCGAGAAGTACAGCAGCTGTGACGAATACGAGCCGTTCGGTGAATCCGCGAGCGCCGGCGGCGAAAAGCCGAGGGCGCAAACCACGAGCGTGACGACACTGATCGCAATTCTCCGGCGCACCTGAAAACCGTACACCCGGATCTGTTCTCCACCAGCTCAATCCGGCGCGTGCCGCCAACGTTTTCTCGCGAAAGTCACGCCAGACCGAGCCGACCTCTACTTGACCGTCAAGGTGCCGCGCATGCTCGGATGATAGGTGCAGTGGAACGTGTACGTTCCCGGCTCGTTCGGCACCGTGATGGTTTCCGTCTCGCCGGCCTCGATGTCCTCACTGAACAGTCCTGCCGTATCGGACGTGACCGAGTGTTCGACGGTGTCGTTGTTCTGAATGGTCAGTACCTGACCAGGCATCACCGACTCCGGTGTCGAATACTCGAAGCCGCTGATCACGATTCCCATCGACGACGCTCCCGGCGTCGACATACCCAGAGGCATGCTCGGCATCGACATACTGGTCGGCATGCTGGTCATCGGCATACTGGTCATCGCCATGCCGTCGTGATCGGCCGAATCGTTGTCCGACGAATCGTTGTTGTCACTGCACGCGGTCAGTGCGAACACCGCCAGGATCAGCGCTGCGAGCACTGCGAGAATCCGCTTCATTGCTTCGCCTCCTGCTCGTTCCCCCGCAGTCTGCTGATTACCCGCCGCCTAGGGGGCCAAACAGCTCCGATGTGGTGCCTGCGGCGCTGATAGTGCACGATTTCTGCACCAGCTCCACTCGCGGACCGACACTGAAGGAAACAGCACAGATGGCCAAGAGCAAAACGTCGAAGGCAGCCCAGCCGAAGGCGTCGAAGGCAGCGCAGCCGAAGGCTCCCAAGACAGCAGAGCCGAAGGTAGCCGAGAAGGCTCCCGCCGTTCTCTGGAAGGACCTGCCGGACGAGCACGACTACCCGGCAGCCCGCGATTACCTCCAGTTGGGCGCGACGCCGGTTCAGGTCCAAGCTCTCGTGTACGCCCTCAAGACGGCGACGCTGGTCTCGAAGAAGGCCAAAGACATCCTGCGGGCTGCTGGGCTCCCTCTGCTTCCGGTCGACAACCCACACGTTGCTGCCGACCTGTTGAAGATCCGCAAGGGGATCGCGCTGTCGCCGATCCTGCTGGTGCAGGGAGACTTCCGCGCCGGAGTACCGGCGCAGATCGCCGACGGCTACCACCGTGTCTGTGCGAGCTACCACGTGGACCAGAACACCGCCATCCCCGCGAAGATCGCACCCTCGACAGTTAACTCGTAGGTCGTCGATGACCTTCGGCATCCTTGCCCTCGTCGCGCTGGCCGGCATTCTCGGCCCGCTGCTCGGCGCTCGCGTCAGCTGGCATGTCCCCGTGGTGGTCGGCGAACTTGCCGCGGGCGTCGTCTTCGGTGTCACAGGTTTCGGGCTGCTGGACTCTTCCGACCGGACTTTCACCTTCCTGGCCGATATCGGGTTCGCGCTCACGATGATGGTGGCCGGCTCACACGTCCCGGTCCGCGATCCGGCAGTTCGTGCGGCAATCGGCAAGGGTGCCGTTCGCTCGGTTGTCGTCGGGCTCCTGTCGGTTGTTGCCGGCTACGGTGCGGCGACGGCATTCGGCACCGGTCACGCCGCGCTGTACGCGGTCCTGATCGCGTCGTCGTCCGCGGCGTTGATTCTCCCCATCGTCGATTCGCTGGGGCTCGGTGGAACCTCGGTTCTGCAGATGACTGCCCAGGTCGCGATCGCGGACACCGTCTGCATTGTCGCGCTGCCTTTGGTGATCGATCCGGACAATGCCCCTCGTGCCGGTGTCGGCGCACTGGCTGTGGCGGCGTGTGCGGTTGCCTTGTTCTTCGTACTGCGAGCCTTCCACCGGTCCGGCCATTGGCGAAGGCTCCACAAATTCTCGGAGAAAAGAAAGTTTGCACTCGAACTCCGGATCAATCTGGTGATCCTCTTTTCTCTGGCAGCGCTGGCGTCGAGCACGCACGTGTCTATCATGCTCGCGGGCTTCGCCTTCGGGCTCGTTCTTGCCGCGATCGGTGAACCCCGCCGCCTCGCCAAACAGCTCTTCGCCATCACCGACGGCTTCTTCGCCCCCCTCTTCTTCGTCTGGTTGGGAGCGGCGATCAATCTGCGCGACCTCGTCACCCATCCGTCCGCCATCTGGCTCGGATTGGTCTTGGGCGGAGCAACTCTCGTGGTTCACGCCGCGATACGCGCCCTCGGTCTCCCGCTCCCTCTCGGCGTGCTGTCCGCCGCACAACTGGGAGTACCGGTTGCCGCAGTTACGGTGGGCACTCAATTGGGGGTGATGGGCGACGGTGAACCCGCAGCCATCCTCCTCGCCGCCATGATCACGATCGGTGCAGCAACGCTGGCGGGTGCTGCCGCGTCGAAAGCTGGTCTCACGAAGCCTGCTTGACCGCGGCCCTCTCCACCGTCAGCAAGCTCTCCTCCGAATGTTCGGCGTGATACGCCGCGCCGCCGCCGCGGACACCGAAGAGTCGCTTGCTCCAGATCAGCCATACGACGGCAGCGATGTTCACCAGCAGCAACCCGGCCCTCAACCACGTGATCTTCTCGGTCAATTCGTAGATTTCGAGGGGCAGGAACAAGCTGGTCGCCACCACCGCGAAGTACTCGCCCCAGCGTTCGACCATCCACAGGCCGACTGCCTCGATCACTTGAAGGCCGGCGTAGACCAACAGCCCGACTGCGATCCAGGTGAGCGTCGTAGCGGACAACGAAAACGCCTGCTCGATGTGATGGACCAGTTTGGAATCGTCGATGTTCCAGCCCAATTGACGGGCAAGTGGCCTGATCAACGGCAATTCGTTCTCGAAGGCGTCCTCGGCGCGACCCTTCGACGATCTCAGTTCGAACACACCGATCGCCAGAAGAACCAAACCCAGAGCGCGGAACATTCTCTCGGTGGCGAGAAGTCGCATGATCAACCGGTCGCGAAGCAGCCTCCCCCGCGGAACCTCGGGGGCGGCGTCCGCCGGTCCCGATGCTCGGGGCGCTCCCAGGACGAAGTTGCCGCAACGTAGGCACCGCCACGCCTGACCCACCGCAGTATCCACATGTAGTCGATCCCGCAGCTCAGGTTCGTCCGGAGCGTAGGTCTCGTGACCGTGCCAACTGCACGAGCGCAATGCGAAGTCCACGGGTGAACTCTATGCCGCATATGCCCGGTACCGTGGATACCCGCTGACCGTGCACTTCGAACGATGAGGATTCCGATGACAACCACCAAGATCGAAACCCGGCATGGCGTCATGGCAGTCGACGACAGTGCCACCGACGGTTTTCCGGTTGTCTTCATCCACGGGAACTCGGCCAGCCGCTCCATCTTCCGTCATCAGGTCGACGCCGACTGGGCCGGCGACTACCGCATGATCACTCTGGACCTACTCGGCCACGGCGACTCCGAGGACGCGAGCGATCCCGAAGCCGCATACACGCAGAACGGTTACGCCGACGCCATCGTCGATGTTCTGACCGAACTCGGCGTCGAAAGAGCCGTTGTCGTCGGCTGGTCGCTCGGCGGACACATCGCTCTCGAGTTGATCGCGAAATTCCCCGGGCTCACCGGAATCGTCATCACCGGTACGCCGCCGGCAAATCCCGAGACGCTCGGCGACGCCTTCAATGCCGGCGACGGATTGTCCATCGGCGGCACCGAGGTCATCACCGCGCAAGAAGCCGAACTCTACGCACGAATGACCGCCGTTCCCTTCGAGCAGGCTGCCCTCGACGCCGCGATACGCACGGACGGACGCGCTCGCAAGATCATGTTCGACGCATTCGGCGCCGGCCGCGAATCGGATCAGAAGGCTCTGGTTGCAACGGCGTCTGTGCCTCTCGCGGTGATCGACGGCGCCGAGGACCCGTTCGTGAACACGTCGTATGTCGCGTCGTTGACCTTCGCGAATCTCTGGGAGGGCACGTATCACGTGATTCCCGGTGTGGGGCATGCAGCGTTCTGGGAAGCCCCTGAGGTGTACAACCCACTGTTGCAACGATTCCTCGGCAGTTTCGCACAGTAACCTGCTGGACAACCTGCTGGACGCGGCGTCCTATGAGATAGAAGCCACTCGACAATCCGGCCATGTCCGGATCATTCATCGCCGTCCTACAGTTCGGAAAACGACTGGAGGCACTGCGATGACCATTCTCAAGCACGGCACGGAAACGTGCATCGGTGGACCGACCCTTCCCCAGATACGACGCCTCGTCACCGAAGTGCCCGGCCCCAACTCGCGCGCTTTGGCAAAGCGCCGGAGCGCCGCACTGCCGGCCGGGCTGACCAGCGGATCCAGCATTTACGTTGCCGCAGCGGGCGGAGGAGTTGTCGTCGACGTCGACGACAACTCGTTCATCGACTTCGGCAGCGGCATCGCCGTGACCACCGTCGGAAACAGTGCGCCGCGCGTGGTCGAACGCACCACGCGCCAGCTCGGTCAGTTCACCCATACGTGTTTCCTCGCAAACCCCTACGAGGGGTACCTCGAGGTCTGCGAAGCGCTCAACCGCCTGACCCCGGGAGATCACGAGAAGCGAACAGCGCTGTTCAACACCGGCAGCGAGGCGCTCGAGAACGCCGTGAAATACGCACGTGCCGCCACCGGTCGCCCGGCAGTTGTCGTCTTCGACCACGCATTCCACGGTCGCACGTTGATGACCATGACGATGACAGCCAAGAACCAGCCGTACAAGGCCACATTCGGCCCGTTCGCACCAGAGGTCTACCGGGTTCCGATGGCATACCCCTACCGTTGGCCGAGCGGCCCCGAAAACGCGGCCGACGAAGCATTCGCCCAGTTCCGTCTTGCGATCGACACTCAGATCGGCGCCGAATCGGTAGCCGCTGTGGTCGTGGAACCGATTCAGGGTGAGGGCGGTTTCATCGTTCCCGCTCCGGGATTCCTGAAGCGAATCTCGGAATTCTGCCGTGAGCGCGGCATTCTCGTCGTCGCGGACGAGGTCCAGACCGGTATCGCACGAACCGGAGCCTGGTTCGCCAGCGAGAGTGAGGACTTCGTCCCCGACATCATCACAACCGCAAAAGGTCTCGCCGGCGGAATGCCACTCGCCGCCGTGACCGGCCGTGCCGACGTCATGGACGCCGCGAATCCCGGTGGTATCGGCGGTACGTACAGCGGCAATCCCGTTGCCTGCGAGGCCGCCCTGGCAGTTTTCGAGACGATCGAGATGGAAGGGCTCCTCGACCGCGCCAAGGACATCGGCGACATTCTGACCACAGGTTTGTCCGAAATCGCTTCGGACACAGACATAATCGGCGACATTCGTGGACGCGGCGCCATGATTGCAATCGAACTCGTCCACGACGAGGACAAGGCTCCGAATCGCGAGGCCGTCGCCCAGATCGTCAGCTACGCCCACACGCACGGTCTCCTTCTGCTCACCGCCGGCACCTATGGAAACGTCGTCCGCTTCCTCCCGCCGCTGAGCATCTCCGACGAGTTGCTGACCGAAGGACTCGGTATTCTTCGCGACGCTGTGGCCGCAGTCCGATGAGCGTCGCAGTGCGCAGCTTGATCGGCGGAGCTTGGGTCACGGGCAGCGACGGCACACTGACGGACACCAACCCGGCCCGTCCCGACGAGGTTGTCGCCACCGGAGGCCGCGCCGGTGCCTCCGAAATGGCGACCGGTGTTCGCGTCGCCCGCATCGCCGCGAACGACTGGGCCCGCCTGCCGATGTCCGCACGCGGCGCATACCTCACTCGCGCAGCGGAAATCATCGAATCCAACGCTGAGGCCTGGGGCGAAGAACTCACCCGCGAAGAAGGGAAAACGCTGGCCGAGGGTATCGGAGAGGTGCGCCGCGCAGCGCAGATTCTGCGTTACTACGGCAACGCCGCCGACCGCGAGACCGGAACGGTGTATTCCTCCCCACGTAGCAGCGAGCAGATTCTCGTCACTCGCAAACCTCTCGGCGTGGTAGGCGTCGTCACGCCGTTCAACTTCCCGATCGCGATCCCGGCATGGAAGATTGCGCCTGCCTTGGTGTACGGAAACACCGTCGTCTGGAAACCGGCTGCCGCGGTGCCCCTTCTGGCCTTCCGTCTCGCGCAGGCACTGACCGAAGCGGGCCTACCCGACGGAGTCCTGAACATGATCCTCGCCGACAGCGCGGCCGGTGAAGCGCTGGTCGATCACCCGGACCTCGACGCCGTCACCTTCACCGGTTCCACCGGAGTCGGCCGAAAGGTCGCGGGATCTGCTGCGGCGCGCGGAGTTCCGGTACAGGCGGAAATGGGTGGAAAGAACGCAGCCGTCGTACTTGCCGACGCAGATCTCGAGCTTGCGGTCGAGCAGGTGATGCTGGGCGCATTCCGGTCAACCGGCCAGAAATGCACGGCCACTTCACGTCTGGTGCTCCATGAATCCATCGCCGAGGAATTCCTGGCCAGGCTGACCGTTGAAGTCAAGCAACTGAGAGTCGGAGATCCACTCGATCCCGACGTCACGACAGGTCCCGTGGTCAGCGCATACGCGCAGCAGTCGATCATCGAGGGGATCAATCGAGCCGTCGACGGCGGCGCCAGGGTTGTGGCCACCGCCGAAGCGCCGCAGTCGGGCTACTACGTCCAGCCGACAGTGCTGGAACTACCGTCGAGCACCGAACTGTGGTTCGAGGAACTCTTCGGCCCGGTACTGGCGGTGCAGCGGGCAGCAACAACCGCAGACGCATTCCGCTTGGCGAACGAGGGCGAATTCGGTTTGTCCGCAGCACTGTTCACGCAAGACCTGACCAGTGCACTTGCCGGTATCGACGATCTGGACGTGGGGATCCTGCACGTCAATTCGGAATCGGCGGGCGCTGATCCCCACGTACCTTTCGGCGGCGCGAAGAGGAGTGGATACGGGCCCAAGGAACAAGGCGACGCGGCACGAGAGTTCTTCACTCACACCACCACCGTCTATCTCAGGGGCGGCAGAGCATGATCTGAATTCGATTCCGCCTGCAGCAGTTCACGAGCTTTGAGTGCGATCCACAACTCGGACCGGGTGTGGGCGGAATCGAGATCTCGGCCGATCAACTCGGCAGCCTTGTCCATGCGATTACGCAGCGTGTGCCGGTGAACACCCAATTGCGCTGCAGCGGATTCCCATTGACCATTGTGGTGCAGGAACGCTTCGATCGAGTCCACCAGACGGGAACCGTTCTCGGCGTCGTAGCCTTCCAGCACACCGAGACCGCCGGCCGCGATCGACTGCAGAACATCGCTCGACTGCACACTCAACAAGAGACTGAAAGTCCCGAGTTCTGAGAACGGAACGAGCGTGTGTCCTTCGACCTGCCCCACTTTGGCAGCAGAGACGGCCTCGCGCAGACTGGCCGCAACACCGCTCATCGGCCGGACGCCACCGATTCCACCGTTGATACTCCGGCGTGAATTCTCCCGTACTCTCGCATACACACTGCGTGTGACCTTCTCCGCAACTTCACTTTTCACGACGAACCACACACCGGTTCCGTCAGTCAGCGGGGCCAACAGGTACGGCACCGACTCTTCTTCCAGGGCCGCTGAAGTGATGTCGGTGGCCGCAAGCAAAGGTCCGACATCGGTCAAGGCGGTTGCCACCACCGTGGTTTCGGATTCGAATCCGAAGTACCGCAACAGACTTTCGTCGACGTCACCGCCGGCCTGGCGCACCATCGTCGTAACGGCCAACCTCAGCCGCTGTTCGGCATCGACAACCCGCAACGGCTTGGCAAGCTCGATGGTCAACAGCGACACCGTGTGGCCCACCAACAATCGCTCGGACTGATCCAAGGCGGCCTCGGACGCCACGGCCAGCGTGCCGCTCACAGCAAGGCGGTGAATGGCCAGGTGACCGTCGTCGTCCACCACGATCCGGCTGCGCTCCTTACCTGATCGCTCCCTGATGCGTTCGGGCAGAGACGAACTCGCACCTTCCGTCAGAGCCAGCACCGCGCCGTCCCGATCGAGAACACAGACTGCTGCGTGAACGGCTCGACCCAGGGCAGTGATCAGAGCCGGCACCCCGTCGAGCAGGGCACGCGCCAACTTCTCCTGCGCGTCGACCACCGCCTGCACCGTTCGTATCTGGTCGGCGGTCAGTTCGTCGATCACGGCCCGCGAAATGGCGATGAACGGCGTCTCCTTGGCGACGGAAAGCACGGCGAAACCCAGTTCGTCGCCGGCCCTGATGATCGCGTCCGGCACCCTCTCGTGCACGGTGCCGGTGTCGAACGCCAGTGCCACCGCACCGGTCTGCGCGATGCGCTCGACGTACTCGTATTGCTTTGTCGCCGAACGCGGAAGGTGTAGCCCCGTCGTCATGACAAGCTCTCCACCGGCGAGCCAACGGGTCGGATCCTGCAATTCGATTGCGTGCGCCCAGCTGATCGACAGATCCACGTCGTCGTGACCGGCAACGATCGTGAGGCCGAGCGAGGTGGTGGCCGCCAGGCGCCGGACAGTCATCGGCATTACCGGAACCTCCGAAGGCAGTGAATAGAAAGGCAGTGGACAGAACTGACAGTTTCCAGTTCAGATTTGTACATCAAGTCCATGTTCTGGATCACACGATGAGCTTAGCGTCTCTCCGAAAGAACTGATCGCGTCATGCAATAGGAGCTGAGCCCAGATGCCCGACAGCAGCACCGAAACAGCCGAAGCCGCCAGCGTTCATTCGACACTCAAAACAGGCTTGAAGAAGCGCCACCTGACCATGCTTTCCATGGGCGGCGTCATCGGCGCCGGTTTCTTCGTCGGTCTGAGCGGAATCATCAACCAGGCCGGCCCCGGCGCAGTCATCACGTGCGCGATCTGCGGGATCATCGTGTTCCTGGTGATGCGCATGCTCGGCGAAATGGCCGTGGCCAAGCCGTGTACGGGATCGTTCACCGAATACGCCCGCATGGCGTTGGGCGACTGGGCGGGTTTCACCACTGGCTGGCTCTACTGGTATTTCTGGGTGATCGTCGTCGGCATCGAATCCGTCGTCGGAGCAACCTTGCTCTCCCGGTGGATCCATGGTGTCCCGCTCTGGCTCATGTCAGCGGTACTCCTGTTGGTGATGACCGGGGTCAATCTTCTCTCCGTCAGCAACTTCGGCGAGGCTGAATACTGGTTTGCGGGTATCAAGGTCGCCGTCATCATCGGCTTCATCGTGCTCGGCAGTCTGTTCGTCTTCGGCATCTGGCCCGGCAGTGAAGTCGATTTCAGCAATCTGACCGGCCACGGAGGATTTCTGCCGAACGGCTTCACCCCCGTACTGGTGGGCGTTGTCGCCGTGATCTTCTCCATGACCGGAGCCGAGCTTGTCACGATCGCCGCAGCGGAATCCGCCGAACCTGCCGGAGCGATCAGGCGGGCCACGAACACGGTCGTCTTCCGCATTCTCGCCTTCTTCGTTGTCGCCACCTTCCTCCTCGTGACGATGCTGCCGTGGGATTCGTTCGTCGTCGGCGATTCTCCGTTCATCTCCGCACTCGACCTGCTCGGAATTCCCGGCGCCGCCGACATTCTCAATCTCGTGGTTCTGGTCGCGGTGCTGTCCTGCCTCAATTCCGGCCTGTACACGGCGTCACGGATGCTCTTCGCACTCTCCGTCTACAACGACGCGCCGGCCTGGATGACACGGACCAACAGCCGCGGCGTGCCGGTGAAGGGCGTACTCGCCTGCACCGTGGCCGGGTACTTCTGTATCGCGGCCGGCTACATCTGGCCGGATACGATTTTCTTGTTCCTCGTGAATTCGTCGGGCGCAATCTGCTTGTTCGTTTACATCCTGATCTGTGTATCCGAACTACGCCTCCGACGCCGATGGGAACGCGAAAGCCCCGAGATTCTGAAATTCCGTGTCTGGTTGTATCCCGGCCTGCCGATAGTGGTCACTGGTCTGATTCTCGTGATCCTGGTGGGAATGGGGCTCAACGAACCCACGCGCGCGGAATTCGTCCAAAGCCTGGTCGCGCTGGGGGTCATCCTCGCCGCTTACGGCGTGAGAAAGTCTCGTACGCGAAAAGTCGTATCGTTCGCGACCGGCTCGAACAACGCACACAGCAGTTCGAAGAAGGCTTGAAACAAGCATCGAGTAAGCACTCGACTCGATAATTGAACCTCTTCCCCGAAAAGAGCCGATCCGATGGAAGCGGTCGAACATAGATTTTCTCTTTACCTAAATTCAAGGCAAAATGGACAGCATGCCGAGCCCTGTCATCGCCTCCGAGGGGCACAGTTCTTGGCGAACACTTCACGAATGGTTCAACGAACCACACGACTACGAGTGGATAAAGCACCAGAGATCCGGCCGGGCAATCATTCCGATCTTCCGAACCTTGCTCGGAATGATGACGATCATCTTCGGACTGTCCGCTTTCTACAAATTGATCGGTCCGGATACGCCGCCGACCACACCCGGCAAAGCTCTTTCGATTTTCATGATCTGTACGTGTGTGGGAATCGCCGCATGCTGGTTCACACAACCGTTTCCCGGACGCCGGGGGTTGCTTGCATTCGGAATATTCGCAGATCTCGGGATCGCGGCTGCCGTCCTCCTGGTGCCGGATCGCTCGTCCGGGACGTTCGGTTGCATCGTCTTTGCGGTCACCGGAACCTTTGCGACGCTTTTTGTCAGCGCAAAGTGGCTTGTCGCTCATGTCGTTTGGTCGACGACCGTCACGACTACCGTTTTCGTTCTTGCATATATGGAAGGCGACGTCGATATCACGACGCTTCTGGCCCGCGGCACCGTTCTTTTCGGAGCTGTCACACTCGTTCCCATTTTTGCGCACCTGACTTGGCGCACTCTCTACCGCGATGCCCAGTATTCGGACCGGGATCCCCTCACCGGACTGTTCAACCGTCGGGGACTGGAAGGGGCAGTCGGCGATCTCTTCGAGAGCGCCCGAGACGATTCTTCATCTCTCGCCTTCATCGTCGTCGATATCGACAAATTCAAAACAGTGAATGATCTTCACGGTCATGCCGAAGGCGATCATGTCATCAGGAGAACCGCGAACCGATTGAGCACACATCTCGGCGAACGCGGAGTCATCGCTCGAACCGGCGGGGAAGAATACCTGGCCGTCATCGCCGGCGATCCCGAATCGACAACCCTGTTGATCGAAGGGATAAACGCGGCGCTGTCGGATTGTTCCGACGCGATCCCCACAACGGTGAGCGTCGGAGCGGTGATGATGACCGCCGAATCGAAGGCGTGGAGCGGCGGTGCTTCCGCAATCCTGGCGGCGACAAATGTCGCGGATTCGATGATGTATCAAGCGAAAGCGGCAGGCGGTAATACGATCCGCTCGGCTCAGATCTGATTCACAGCCACGTAAGTGGGTGGACGCTGCGCCCGGTTTCCGTGTCCGTCGCGGCAAGATACACATCGACGCGCTCAGCGGTCAGAGCCTTGCTGATGTGGTAACCCTGGACCAGGTCACACCCGACCCACTGGACGCGGCGGAACTGCTCGATGGTCTCCACGCCCTCGGCCAACGATTTCATACCGAGGGCCGCGGCCAATTCGACAATGGACTTCACCACGGACATCTTCGGATCGTCCGAGTCGGTGACCAGCATGCGATCGATCTTGAGAACGTCGATTGGAAGTCTCTGGAGCGTGGCGAAGGACGAATAGCCGGTGCCGAAATCGTCGAGTGCGACGGTAACCCCGAGCTCACGCAGCTTGTAGAGATCCCGGATCGCGCGATCGTCCACAACACCTGTCTCGGTGATTTCGAGCTGCAGCAGTTGCGGAGGCAAGCCCGAATCCGTCAGCGCTTTCTTCACCATCGCACCGAACTCTCGCGACACCAACTGCACTGGTGAAACATTGACCGAGACGCCGATTCCGGTCGGCCACCCCGCAGCAGCGGCGGTCGCCATCGCCATTGCCTGCGCGCCGAGGGGAATGATCATTCCGGTTTCCTCCGCCACCGAGATGAACTGGCTGGGCCCGATGAGGCCGCGGCTGGGATGGTTCCACCGAAGAAGAGCTTCGAAGGCCACCACTTCACCGGTCTGAGTGTCGACCTGAGGCTGGTAGTGGAGATCGAACTGCCCTTCCTCGATCCCTCTGTCCAGCTCGTGCAACGCCGTTGCCCGCGCCGATGCCCTCGCCCGCAGCAGCGGTGAGAACTTGCCCACTCGATTGCGTCCCGTCGACTTCGCCTCGTACAGAGCCAGATCTGCCAGCATCACCAATCCGTCGGCGTCCGTCGAATCCTCGGGCGCGCTCGAGTAACCGATCGTGGCCCGCACTTCGATCCGATTGCCTTCGACGAACAATGGTTCGTGCAGCACTTCCAGGTACCGATCGAAGATCACACCGGGATCGTCGCGCGAAGAGGTGCAGACGATCAGCCCGAATTCGTCACCGCCCATCCGCGAGCACATGTCCGAACCGATCACGTCGCGAAGGCGTTTCGTGACTTCGAGAAGTAATTGGTCCCCGATCGGATGGCCAAGGGTGTCGTTCACCGATTTGAAGTTGTCGAGGTCGAGAATCCCGACGAGAACCTGCTTCTCCGGCGCGCGGGAGTCGATCGCTTCCTCGAGCGCCACTCCGAACGCACGACGGTTCGGTAACCCGGTCAACGAGTCGGTGGCCGCAAGGCGAAGGATCTCCTGCTCGTGGACATACCTCTCCGTGATGTCGGAACCGACACCGCGCCAACCCAGAATCACGCCGGATTCGAGGACCCGTGGATTGCCGGAAAGAGACCACCAGCGTCGCCTACCGTCGACATGCACCGGCACGACAGTGTCCCGGAAGGGAGCACTCGATTCGAGTTTGTCGATCATCTGGGCCGCGGCCGCACGCCCCTCCGGACTCGATGCGATCTGGAGTCTGGTGAGGAGTTGTCCGAAGGTGAGTTGCTGCAACTCGTCCACCGTCATACCTGCGACCTCGGCGAGACGTGCCGAGGTGTGGGAGAACCGGCCGTTGGTGTCGCACTCCCACAGCCAGTCGCGGGAACCGCCCTCGAAACCGTCGAGCAACAACGCCACAGTCTGACGCTCGGATTCCGCCTGAAACTCTGCGAGACAACGTCTCTGGAAAGAGGCCGACAGATAGACCGCCCCTACGGTGAGCGCAAACATGTAGATGCACAACTGAATCGCAAGTATGCGAAAGTGGGGTTCGGCGTGGACGACGAGAACAGTGAAGACGCCGAGGCCGTGAATGTAGATCCAGGTCAGGCTCACCGATCTCAGACTCGAGAACGTCACGGTCCCGGCGCCCATGATCCCGGCCATCGTCGCGATCAGAACCAAGTCGCGGAAGACGTCCATGTCGTGAAAGAGCAGAGCGAAAAGTGTGACGTCGAGGGTCGCGACCACGATCACTTCGACGAGCAGACCCACGTAGTCGTAGCGCGGGGTGTGCTTCGACGGCCGCCAGCGAAGGGGAATCCATACTCGGATCGAATTCGCGAGGACGAGAAAGATGAGGGCGCCACCCAACCACCTGAGCGTCTGACGTCCGGGCGGGACGGTGTAGGTCAGAATCACGACCAAACTCGCCATGTACGCAAGATTGGCGAACGGCGCGACGGCTGCAGCTTCGTCTATCTGACGGCGAAACAGGCTGTTGCAGTCGGCCTCCGAAGCAGGATCTTGCCTGCCCAATCGACTCGGACGGCTCATCAGCGAGGCATCCCGACATCTGCGCAGGCGCCATCAGCGGGCGTCGAATCCGCTCGCCTGGCCATCCGAACCTCCCCTGGCTCCCCACCGAACCCTTATCCGGTGAAACGTCAGTGTTTCAGACTCGCTGCTTGTTTCCTTCACAACGGTAGCCATCTGACGAATCGATTGTGCGCAGATCACTATATCCAGAGGTCGTTCCGTCGATCGTCCAGGTCGATCCGCGATTGCTGATTCTTAGCTCGAACCACGTTTGTCGCCGACCGCGACGCGGGGGATTCGAGCGGTCGGGAACAACGCGGCGATGGCGAGCAGCGCTGCCACGGCAAAAGCGACACGCAACGCGTCCAGCCTGGCTTCTTCGTTCACGTCCACGATCGCATCCGCCGTGGACTCGGCGACGCCGGCGTCATCGAGAGCGGATCGGAGTTGCGTCGTCGACAGGAACGGCACGCCCGAGGCCATGTCGGTGCTCGCTTGCTGCTGCACCGAAGTCGGAACCGCCGGATTGTCTTCGATTCCGGCGATCGCCGACGTCGTGAGAGTGGCAATGAGAACCGATCCGATCAGGGCAGTTCCCAAGGAAGCGCCGAGGTTGGTGGCGGTGTTCTGCAACCCGCCGACCTCGGTGCTGCGCTCGTCCGGGACCGAGGACACCGTGACGGCTCCGAGCTGCGAAGACAGGCACCCCAAGCCGAAACCCATGAACAGCATGGGAATCATCACGATCGCCGCATTGGCGCCGGGGTCCATGCCTGCAACGAGCATCAGAATGCCGACGACCATGACCAACAATCCGACTCGGACCACGCGTCGCGGGTTCGCGGTAGGCCGTAGCTTCGGAATACCGATCGCCGCCACGACGAGCGCCGCCGACAACGGCAGGATGCGAACTCCCGTCTCCAGGGCACTGAGCTCCAGAACTACGGACAAGAACAACGGGACCGCGAAGAACACGCCCGCCTGGACCAGAAACTGCGCGAAGAACATCGACAGCCCGCCACTGAGCTCGCGGTTTCGCAGCATCGCCGGATCAAGCAACGGCTCCTTCCCCGCAGCGGCCAGGCGTCCCTCCCAGCGCAGGAATCCGTACACGACCAGGAGCCCGGCGATCAGCAGCCACACCACCGGGGAAAGCCCGACCAACTGCGGTCCGTCGGGTTTGGCCTGCACCCAACCCCACTCGCTCGAGCGCAGTACGCCGAAGACGATCATGCCCAGCCCGACCACGGACAAGATCGATCCGACGTAGTCGAGGCGCGACTTCGACGGTGGGACGTCGACCACCTTGCTCAGCACCAGCAAGATCAGGACAACGATCACGACTTCGCCGACGAACACGTAACGCCATGACGCAAATGTCGTCGCGGCGCCGCCGATCAGCGGCCCGACCGCCACGGCCATCGCGCCGGCGGCAGCGACCAGACCGTAGGCAGCCGGGCGCTTCTGCGCCGGAAAGTTGGTGGCGACGAGCGCGACGATCGCGGGCATGATGAGTGCCGCACCGACGCCTTCGAGGAACGACCATCCGATCAGCAGGACCGCAAGATTGGGAGCGAGCGCCGTTGTCAGAGAACCTGCGCCGTAGATGATCAAGCCGAGCGCGAAAGCCCGGCGACGACCCATCATCGACCCCAGCTTGCTGCCCGTGATCATCAGCGTCGCCATGACCAGGGTGTACAGCGTGATCGCGGTTTGAATACCGGTGATGCTCGTGCCGACGTCCTCGGCGACGGTTGCCATCGAAACGTTCATGACCGAACTGTCCAAGGTCATCAGGAATTGGCTGGATGCCAACACCGTGAGAACCAGTCCTGAACCCGCCTGCGTCGTCGAACCAGCAACCTGTCCGTCACCCATCGTGCGGGTGTACCCGGTGTTCAGGTTCTCGAAGCAGACCGGTCAGTGCTGTTCGAGGCTGAGCTGATCCGCCCAAGCCGACACGTCCCCGCGTTCCAGAGCCACCGCCAGCAGTTCCGGAAACTTGTCCGGCGTGCACGCAAACGCGGGAATCCCGAGGGCACTCAGCGACGCTGCATTGTCGTGATCGAACGACGGTGCCCCGTCGTCCGAGAGTGCCAGTAGAACCACGACTTGAACGCCGGAGTTCTTCATGGCGGCCATCCGGCGCAACATCTCGTTGCGAATACCGCCCTCGTAGAGGTCCGAGATCAGAACGAACATCGACTCGGCAGGACGCGAGATCAGTGACTGGCTGTACGCGATAGCGCGGTTGATGTCCGTGCCCCCACCAAGTTGGGTCCCGAAAAGGACGTCGACTGGATCGGACAGTTTGTCCGTCAAGTCGACGACGGCAGTGTCGAAAACCACGAGCGAAGTCTTCAGCGCCTGCATCGACGCCAACACCGCGCCGAACACGGATGCGTAGACGACGCTGGACGCCATCGAACCCGATTGGTCGATCGCCAGGACTACGTCGCGCTGCACGGATTTCGACTTGCGGCCGTATCCGACGAGCCGCTCGGGGACGACGGTTCGATACTCCGGAAGGTAGTGCGACAGATTTGCTCGGATGGTTCGGTCCCAGTCGATGTCACGCAACTTCGGATTCGACGTTCTGGCCGAACGATTGAGTGCCCCGGTCACCGCGGCCTTCGTTTTCTGCGCGATTCGCTCTTCGACTTCCCGAACCACCTTGCCGACGACCATTCGAGCAGTGGCCTTGCTGGCCTCCGGCATGACCTGGTTGAGGCTCAGCAGCGTCCCGACCAGATGCACATCGGGCTCGACGGCATCGAGCAGTTCCGGTTCGAGCAGCAACTGCGCCAAACCCAGTCGGTCGATCGCGTCCTTCTGCATCACCTGCACCACCGTGCTGGGAAAGTACGTCCGGATATCGCCGAGCCATCTGGCGACGGACGGAGCCGACGCCCCCAATCCTGCTGAGCGGCGTCGCCCCTTGGTCGGGCCGGACGAATCGTAGAGTGCGGCAAGAGCTGCATCCATTCGACGCTCGCCCGGTTGGCCCAGCCCACCCGTCGATTCTTCGGCGGATTCCCCGAGCATCAGTCTCCAGCGTCGAAGGCGCTGATCGTCGTCGCTCATGCGCCCACCCCCAAGATGTCCGCAACGACCGCCATTGCCGCTCTGCCGCGTCGAGCATCGGTCTCCACTGTCGTTTCGACGCGTCGTCCACCTCTGACCGCCTGACCGATCGCTCGACGCTCCCCCGCCTCGAACGCTCCGAACGTACGTCGAAGCAGTGGAAGCGTGTCGATGAAGTCCTGCTCACGAAGTTGGCGAACCCACGTGTCGATCAGCGTGAGCAACGCTCGATCGTGAACGAGCACAAGCCCTCCTCCACCGAGAAACCCGTCGACCCACCCGGCTTTGGCGGTCGGCGTGCTTCCCACGGACAGGGCCCGAGACAAGCGCTGGGCTGCAGCGGTTTCCGTGATCGAACCGCTGTCGCGCAGTAGCCGCACCAACCGTCCGACGAGTAATCCGTTGACGTCGTCACGGTCGATCACGCCGGCCATGGCCTGCAGCCACCGTGCGCTCGCATCGCGATCGTCACGAACCATGACTGCCGAGTGAACCTTGTCGAGGTGTTCGCGAAACTCCTCGGCACTGGGATCGTCCAGGCCCGTGACGGCGACTGCGAGGCCGGTGCAAATGCGGATCAACAGGCTGTCGGCGACGTCGACCAAGGCAGACACGTCGGTTCCGCGCACATCGCCGTACCGCAGCGTTCGCGTCAGCGTGGGCAGCGCCGCCATCAGGTGCGACACGTCATGATCTAGTGCCGCCACCGTTTTCACACTTTCCAGCACAGCGGACAACGCTGCCGGCAGGTTTGCCAGGAGCGAGTTCTCCAGTAGTCCGATCAGTGACGCGAGAGTGATGTCCGGCTCGTTGATCTTCGAGACGACACGTGATGTTGCCGCTGCAGCCACCGTCGTGCCCCACAGCGACGCCTCGATCACCGAGACCGAGAATTCGGGCTTCCATTGCAGCGCCCAAGTCTCCCGGAACGTTCCGGTGGAACGGACCTCACTGTCGGCCGGGGTTCCCCAATCGATCTCGAGTATCCCCAGTCGGTGCAGGAACTGGGAACGCTCGACGTCGATGTCGCGTCGCAGGTCCAGATCGAGAGTCTTTGCTCCCGCTTGTTGTTTGAGCCGCAAGGTCTTCGAGCGTGCGCGCCGGTCTGCTTCGAGTGGGACTGTCGGAGTTTCCTCGGGCACCGCGCCCAGCGCTTCGCCCACAACCAATCTTCGCGTGATCAGATCCAGAAGAACGTCGTTCCCGTCGCACATCACCGACCTCGTTGCCTCGGTGACCTCCGACAATCCCGCCAAGGGTCGAGAACGCAGTGCCGCCAACGTATCTGCCAACCGGACAGCTTCGATGACGTGAGCACTCGAGATCGGAAGGTCCTCGTCCCTGAGCACCCGCGCAACTTTGGTGAGCCACCGCGTGATCGTCTTGTCGTTCGCGGTGAACAGGTGGTGATACCAGCCCGGCGAGGTGATTCCGGCGCCGTAACCCGATGCCGACGCCAGGCGTGAATGTGTCCAGGGAACCCAGGTCAGCGAGGTCTTGACCTTGGACATTCCTTTGAGGATGCGAGCATCGGGTGCCGCCGGCCCCAAGGCTCCGACCAACGCCGGCGCGTGCCAGGCTCCGCAGACGACCGCTACCCGCTCAGCGCCATCTTTCAACGTCTTTCGCAGCACCTGACGCATGTACGCTTCGCGATGCGCTGTCTCCTCGTCGATCGGCACTGTCTCACGCAGCGCCTCCATCGCCTCGGTGATCGCATCGAAAGAATCTGCGCCCGAGCTCGATTCGATCACCGAATCCCACCAGCGCTCGGTGTCGTCGAAACCCGCGGCCGCGGCCAGTTCCGACAGAGGATCGCCCTCGCGGACAGTACGAATCCCCTGATCCGCCAACACGTTGAAGGCGGGCAGATCGCAGAACCGTGCCTGCACACCGTTCTTCGCAGCCCACTGCAGCGCTTGCCATTCGGGTGAGAACACCGCAAACGGCCAGAAGGCCGCCTTCGACGGCTCGCCAGTGGCGTACGCGAGCAACGCAATCGGTGGTTCCATCGATTCCGACGCTGCCAGCATCACCAACGGGTCTGCGTCCGAAGGCCCTTCGATCAGGACGACGTCAGGCGAGAACTCTTCCAGACCCTGCCGAACCGAACGAGCAGATCCCGGGCCGTGGTGACGGATACCGAAGACCCGGACACGCAGGTCCGGAATCACGATGGTCACCCGGTGACCTCGCGGCACGCCCGGTAGAAGTCGGACCACTCGCCGCGTTCACGCACTACTGCCTCGAGGTACTCGTTCCACACCACCTTGTCTGCGACCGGATCCTTGATCACCGAACCCAGGATTCCGGCAGCGACGTCGGATGCCCGCAGTACGCCGTCCCCGAAATGCGCAGACAACGCCAAACCGTTGGTGACCACCGAGATCGCCTCCGCCGTCGACAGAGTTCCGGACGGGGACTTCAACTTGGTGCGGCCGTCGGTGGTCGCGCCTGATCGCAGTTCCCGGAACACGGTGACGACCCGGCGAATTTCCTCGGCTGCTGCGGGGGTTGTCGGCAATTCCAGTGC
Organism: Rhodococcus sp. T9N; assembly: GCF_024436645.1. Classification (NCBI taxonomy): domain Bacteria; kingdom Bacillati; phylum Actinomycetota; class Actinomycetes; order Mycobacteriales; family Nocardiaceae; genus Rhodococcus; species Rhodococcus sp. T9N. The sequence goes on from NZ_JAMSKS010000001.1 coordinate 195,575, forward strand.
TGCGCCCAGCTGTTCGACTCGACGTGCCACGATGGCCACCTCGTCTTCCTCGCTGGCCGGCAACGGGAGGACTACGGTATTGAACCGTCGACGCAGTGCGGACGACAGATCGTTGACACCGCGATCGCGATCGTTGGCGGTAGCGATCAGATTGAAGCCCTTGGCGGCCTGCACCTCGATGCCCAGTTCCGGCACCGGCAACGTCTTCTCGGAGAGAATGGTGATGAGAGCGTCCTGCACGTCGGCCGGGATACGCGTCAACTCTTCGACGCGGGCGATCTTCCCGGTTTCCATCGCCGTCATCACGGGAGAAGGCACCAGCGCACCGGCGGTCGGCCCCTCGGAGAGAAGACGTGCGTAGTTCCAGCCGTAGCGGATAGCTTCCTCGGGCGTACCCGACGTGCCTTGAACCAGGAGCGTCGACGCACCCGAGATTGCGGCCGAAAGGTGTTCGGAGACCCAGGTCTTGGCCGTACCGGGAACCCCCAACAGCAGTAGCGCCCGGTCGGTGGCAAGAGTTGCGACGGCCACTTCCATCAACCTCCGTGGACCGACGTACTTCGGTGAAATGACGGTTCCGTCGTCGAGAGTGCCACCCAACAGATACGTCACGACGGCCCAGGGCGACAAGTTCCACGACGGTGGACGCGGACGAGCATCCTGCGCGGCCAGTGCTTCGAGTTCGAGCGCGTACTCCTGCTCTGCGTGGGGCCGCATCAGCTTTCCCGGTTGCGCGAGCTTTTCCGGTTCCGTGGTGGGCACGGTTACGCTGTCAGTCACTTGAGCTCCTCGAGCAGAGTCTTGCGGTGGGTGATGGCACTGGCAGTTCTGGCGAAGGTTTGCCGCCAGTCGGGGTCACGAGCACGCTCCGCCGCACGCTCCAGCAAAGTTACTGCGCTGTAAGGAAATCGAGTCTCGGCCAGGCGCAGCGATGCGACGTACTTGTAGCGTGAGAATTCGCCGGCCTTGGCGCCTCCGTCGGCACGTCTGGCCGCAACTCGTTCCCACTGGGCTACCACTGCCCGGGTGATGTCCTCGGGCCATGGACCTCGCAGAGCGTCGTAGATCGCTGCCCGGCCCGGGTGCAGAACATTGGCGTCGCCGTTTCCGGACCTCAACAGATCAGCCAGCGCCTTGGCCTGCACCAACGGGAGCACGCGTCGATCGGTTGCGGTGCCGCGCATACGAAAGAGTTCCAGCGCCCATTCCGTATTGTTCTGCGCGACTGCGGCGGTGGACCACGCGTCGTGAAGGATCGGCTCCCAGCTTTCGTCAACGCCCATCCCCAAGACCTTGCCTGGTCCACCGATCATGTTGTTCCACAGAGACAACGGCGCAGAACTGATCGCCTGACGCACATACTCGGCACGATAGTCGGTGTGTGGATTCGGCCGGTCTTCGATGCCGTCTCGCCTCGCCGCTGAATCGACTTCCTCAGGCGGGACGATGACGAGCGTGGACCGAACGAGTTTCCGTTCCACCCGCACCCATTTCCGAACCCGAGCAGCCATTCTCTCCCCGAACTCCGATTCGGGGAGTTGTCCGAGTACTTCCACTGCCGCGCGTCGCACGTCCTTGCGACGGTCGTCGAGGGCTTCCTCCAACAATGGTTGATCATCCGCGCTCAGTCCGTTTGCCAGCGCCGCGACGAAGGCAGCCTTCTGTTCGCCCCGCTCGGTGGCCCAGGACTTTCGGAGTTCGGCCAGCGCCAGCGCGGGATCTGTTCGACGAGTGTCTATCAGCCACTGTGTGCGCTGCGACGAACTTCCGTGACGCCACACGTCCGGGTTGGCATCCCTGGTTCGGACGAGTTTGCTCCACTCGGGGTTTTGCGCGGCAAGCCATCGACCACGCTCGCCGACAATCTGCAGGATGCTCTCCCGGTGAGCTTCACTTGCACGTGCAAAAGAAAGCAACTCGGCGACCAGATGATCAGGCGCACGGTAATTGTGCTCCAACGCGACTGCGAACCATTCGTCGAGCAAGGTCGCCTTGGCCGCGAGCATCGACAGCAGATGCGCCGATGAGGATTCCGGCAGCGTGAATCGAACATCGTCTGGCGCAGGTGTCGGCACCGCCGCCGTGGTGGAGCCCGCACCGCCACGGCGGTACGCCCTCTCCAACGCTGCTCCTGCGAGAAGCATCTCGGCAGGATCGCCGTCGAGTTCGCGAGCGTAGCCACGCACTTCAGCCGGCAGCTCCTCGAATGTTGTTGCTGTTCTGGCTGTCCCAAGGAGCGCCGCTGAGATCAATGTACTCACAGCACGATCACCTGCCCTCCCGTGAAAACCGAGATCGGAGTAAGAGCCAGCGCGTTCCACGTTCCGCAGACTGTGACCGGGTAACCGCCGGAAATGCCGAGCAACTTCCACAGAAGATCCGAATCACCCTCTGCCCGAAGCGCTGTGCCCGATTCGTCGACGACAAACCATGATCCGTCGACGAACGACGGGACCACCGAACTGATCACTGCCGGCCACGAGCGCAACCATGGATCCGCGGCGAGGGCATCGGTAAACTGCTGCAACGCAGTGTCGATGCTTCCGAACGGCATGGTTGTGAAGGGCTCCGGTTCTCCGTGCGTGACCCCTATCCGCGCCCGCAATGCCGCGGCACCGGGATAGAAATGAACATCGGCGTTGAGCAGAAACCCGACTGGCGGCGTTTCGGTGGCAAAATTGGCCGACCCGTGGGAGAAGTCGAGCAGCATGGCCCACCGCTTCGAATTCCTGCCGAGCATCCACACCGTTCGGGTGAACAGTCGCTTCTCCTCGGTGATCCCGGAACCGAGAATCATCCAGTTCTCTTTCACCGGAATCGATTCCATCACACTCTCGGTTGAGACCGGATAGCCGACGTGTGCTTTCACCGAATAGGCAAGATCTTCCGGCAACTCGGACAGCTTCTGATGCGCAGCAACCAGCAGGTGCAACCGAGCCAACTCGTCGAGGACTTTCTCGGGCCAGTTCTCGGTAGACGCAACGGTGCCCGCCAAGGCTCGAAGTGTGCCTGCGACACCAGGCGCCTGAGCATCCACCATTCGAGCAGCTACTGCGTCGAAGCCCGCCCAGGATGTGTCCATCGCTGCCAGACCACTGCGAATCTGATCGGTGATCCACAGGTCCAATTCGACGAGCCCGCTCGCAACGCGGTCGGCGCGCTTCTGCGCTGTCGCCGGGTCGGGAGCCCTCTTGGGAGCCTCGTCGCCGGTCTCAGCCCTTTCGCCGCGGGTCTCGGCCTTCTCCTCGCGGCGCAACAACCACTCTGCCGCGAAGTCGGCGGGCTCGTCCGCCGACGGCACACGCCCTTCCGACCATTCCACCAACAGCCCCAGAGCATGTTTGCACGGAAACTTTCGACTGGGGCACGAGCACTTGTATGCAGGGCCCCGCAGGTCGACCACTGCTTGATACGGCTTCGAGCCGCTGCCCTGACACAGCCCCCAGAGCGCGAGACCTATGTTGCCGGCATGGCTCCACGAACCAGCCAACTTGCGCGCAGCGGCCAGCGATGCGGCGTCCGGAGCTACCGACGCCACCTGCCCAGCTGTCCACGGCGAAGTCACTCGACCACAGTATGACAACCCGCTGACATCACAGAGCCAGGCCGATTCGGTGGTGAATGACCCCTTGACTCGAACACATATTCGAATATGATTTGGGGAGGGGATCGGGGGATTCAATGAGCGTCTTGTTGTCGGATGTGGTGTCGGGTTCTGCGGTGGGGTTACGCGGACGCCTGTGGCAGTTGACTGCTGCCGAGTTGCGCGCTGCTGCTGTCGAGGCGAGTGCGGAGATTCTGCGCCTGGAAGCCGTTCGAGTGGCGGTGGTCGACGAACTGTCGACGCGCCCGGATGATCAGGTGATTGCCAGCCGCGGTGTGGGGTCCTGGTTGGCGGCGAACACGATGTTGCAGGTTCGGGACGGGAAGAAGATCGCCGCGTTGGGTGCGGCTTTGCGGCCGTTTCCGGCTGTGGCGGCTCGGTTCGATGGCGGGGATTGCTCGTTCGATCATGCCGTGTTGATCGTGGCGTTCTGCGAGTCACCTCCGAAGGGGATGCCGGAGGAAGCACTACCGAAGTGCATCGACCTGTTGCTCGCAGCTGCGTCGGGGGTGGAAGCGACGACGACGAAAGTGCGGAACGTGATCGCGACCTTGGAGCGGTTGTTCGAATCCGATGAGATTCCGCCCGCCGAAGATGTCGACCGGAACGAGTTGCGGATCGCCTCGACATTGAACGGTCGGGTGGTGGTGCGCGGCGATTTCGACGCCCTCACCGGCGAAATGCTGCTCTCCGCGTTGTCGAATCTGACAATGCCGACCCCAGCACCGGACGGGACGCCGGATGCCCGGTCGGCGGCGAAACGCACCGCGGACGGGTTCACCGAACTGATCCGCCGGTATCTGGACTGCGCGAAAACCGGTACCGATGGTGGGCAGCGTCCGCATGTGAACGTGCACATCAATTGTCGGGATCTGGCGGAGCACCGGGACTGCGCCGCAACACCCTCCATGGCTGATGGTGAAGAGTCTCTGTCGGATCTTGATGTCGGGCACATGCCTGGCTCGGACCACTGTCCGTATCGCAGACCAGACTCCTCGGGTGCGATTGTTTCCTCTCCACCGTGCTGCTCGACGATCACGGCGCACCGCTCGATGCGAAACCCGGAAAACGATTGGTCACCCCCGAACAGCGAGTGGCGTTGATCGCCCGAGACAGGGGCTGCGCGTTCCCGGGGTGTTCATGTGTGCCTGCCTGGACGGATGCGCACCATATCCGGCACTGGGCGAACGGCGGCTCGACGGTGATGAACAACCTGGTCCTGCTGTGCCGTTCACACCACCGACTGATGCACCGCAAATCCGGGTTCGTCGGGAAATGGGCGATCCGCATCGGCGCCGACAACAAACCCTGGTTCATCCCGCCACCCTCGATCGACCCGCAGCAGCACCCGCGGCCGGCGAACACCACCTTCAAAACCTGAGAAGAACCTCAGGCACAACAGAACACGGCCAGGCTCCGCATCGGACATCAAACCCCGATACGGAGCCCACAGGCCGTGTCGCATCCACGACTCACGACGATTTGGCCGGGCGCAAGACCGATCTGCCCAACAACTCACAAACCTGCAGGGCCAGAGCAAGATCCAACTTGTCTCGGCCGGCAGCAACTGGATCGCCGAGCGCCTTGTTGATGCGATACTTCACCGTATTCCGGTGCAGATTCATGTGATTGGCAGTGTGCAGATGACTTTCACCATGTGCAAAGTACACACTCAACGTCGTCCGCAAGGATGCAGCAGAGGGCGTATCTTCCGCCAACGGGCCAAGCACCTCCCAGACCCATGACTTCGTCGAATCGATGTTCTCGGACAGAAGTGAAACCACAGCGACGCCGCGGTCTCCGAAGCTCACCACAGGTCGCTGCGGTGTATCCGGGACGGCAGCAACCGAATAGGCGGCGGTTGCCTGTTCGTGGGACCGTTTGAAACCGTCGACCCCTGACCCCGGCAGTCCGATTGCCACCCGCGCCCCGCCGTCCAACGGCACTGCCGCCGCGAGAACCTCCGGATCCGGCGCAGGCACCCGGCGACCGAACGGCAGCCACGCCCACACCGTGCGCCGATCGATGGCGGTGATGATCGGCGGCTTGTCCGCTCCCGCCGCTGCGCCGAGATCACGTACGAGTCGGTCCAGCGTATTGATGCCCATGACGTCGGCATCCCACGTCGACCAGACCACCAGGGCGACGTGGTTCTGACCGAGGCGGTACCCGGTCTCCGCTTCGAAAGCAGCGGTATCTGCGTTGGCGCCGGACAGGAGGGCGTGGATTGCGGCCGAATGGAGGTTTCCCTGCGCTGCCATCCATCGACTGCGTTCCCGCTCGTACGCGTCGAAGACGTAGAGCGTGATCCAGTCGATGTAGCTGTAGACCACGTCCGAAGTGTGTTTCAGGACAGCCAAAGTGAGTCGCGCCGGAATATCCAGTGTGCTGATCTCGTCGTGGCAGATCCGCATCAGATCGCCTTGGCCCATGTGATAGGCCCGGACAAGGGAGTTGGACGGGACATCCCGCTGCGCCAGACGCAGCGCGTATTCCACTGCAGCAGTGGTGGGTTGGAGATGATCGATCGGAATGTCGTTGGCCAATACGTGGATGATCGTCGTGATGTTTCCCTGCACGCTGGCCTCGAGCATTTCGAGCAATTTGGCGTCTGCATCCAATTGGTCGATTTCGTGAGCCATCATGAAGGCCATCTCACGCGCGATGTCGGCGCTGCGCTCGTCGAGTCGTCGTGCCAACTCGGCAACCACCGCAAGCACTTCCGGCTCCGCGGCTGCAGGCACTCGGGCGAGGCGCCGCATCGCACCGGCGCCTCGCTCCTTGTGCGATGGACTACTCACAGAACTTCCGCACCCTTTCGTCGCAGGTACTTCAGAGCCGATTCGGCTGCGTTGTACCCGCACATTCCATGTGCTCCGGCACCCGGCGGGGTCGAGGCCGAGCACAGGTAAGTGCCCGCGATCCCCGTGCTGTACGGATCGACTGCGACGCGCGGACGCAAGACAACCTGCAGTTCGGTGTTGGCACCTCCGATGATGTCGCCGCCTACCTGATTCGGATTGTCCTCTGCCAGGTCAGCTGTACCACTGCTCGACGTCGCGACAATCTGCTCCCGGAATCCTGGCGCAAACCTCTCGATCTGACGGATGATCGCCTCCGTAGCGTCGCCGGCGTAACCGTGAGGCACGTGCGCATAGGCATACAGCGGATGAACGTTCCCGGCAGATCGGGTGGGATCAGCCAGGTATTGCTGACCTAGCAGCACGAACGGCCGGTCCGGCATGCGGCCTGAATTCGTCTCACGCTCAGCGGCCACGATTTCGTCGAAACCACCTGCCAGATGGACAGTTCCGGCCCGAGCACAGTCCGGATTGGTCCACGGCACATGACCTTCGATCGCAAAATCGACCTTGAATGCTCCGGGAGCCTGCTTGAACTTTCGATAGGCCCTCGCCACTCGGCCAGGGAGTCGATCGCCCAGAATTTCGAGCGCACCCCCCGGATTGACATCCAGCAGAACAACATCGGCGTCCGGAATCTCGGAGGCCGTACGAACCCGAACGCCGGTGTCGATCTTGCCGCCGTGATCGAGGAGCATCGCAGCCATCGCGTCGGTGATCGACCGCGAACCTCCCTCGGCAACCGGCCAACCGTAGCGGTGACCAGCAGCAGTGATCATCAATCCCACCGCCGAGGTGGCCGGACGGTTGAGTGGATAGAAGGCGTGTGCGGCAACCCCGCCGAACAGCGCCTTCCCCTTGTCCGTCTTCCACAGTTTGGCGGTCACCGTTGCCGGAAGCAGCGCTCGCGGACCGAAAGCTGCGAGCCGCAGCGGATGGTGCGGAACATTGACGATCGGGCGCATCAGATCGGACGCCAGCGCATCGAACCCAGTCGACAAGTCACCGAACATGCGTTGCCATCGAGGCCCGTCAGCGCCGAGTCCCGCAGCCGTCTGCTCCAGCGAGCGGTACAGAACCCCGGCGTCCCCGTTGTCGAGCGGATGCGCGCAGTCCACCTCTGCCCATCTCCAGATCAGCCCGTATCGCTCGAGGTCCAGCTTGGACAGGTACGGCGAGCCGATACCCATCGGGTGAAACGCCGAGCAGTGATCATGGATCAACCCCGGCACGTCGATCGGACCGGAGCGGGTGCCTCCGCCGATCTGGTCGGCAGCCTCGAGCACCTGCACGTCCACACCGCTACGTGCGAGGTGTACCGCGGCAGCGAGCCCATTGGGCCCGCTGCCGACGACTACGGCCTTTGTCACTTACTCACCTCTTGCTCGCTACCGCTGACCCTCGTACGCATCTTCGGTTCGGAGACAACCTGCGGATCCGTTGCCGCGCGGTCGGCCCGTACGTCCAGTGTCCACTGAACGTCGAACGGAATGGGCCCGTTCGGCAACCACGGCTGTTCGGCGACTGCGTCGGCGACCTTGAAAGTACCTCGTTCGATGACACCGAGAGCGGCATCGATCACCTGGTACTCCTGCGTTCCCTTGTGGATGGGCTGCGATTCGATCCAGGTCACCAGGAACTCACCGGGTGCGAAATTGCAGCGACGCTGAATGGCTGCGATCAACTTCGCGTCGTGCAGGTGCCCGTCACCGAAGTTGAAGGCGACGATGGAGTTGCACATGAACTCTGCTTCCCGCAGTGAGTACGTGTTGATGTCGTCGCCGAGGTGCCTGATCATCAGAGAGAACAGCGCACGCCCCTGGCTGTGCATGGAACGCCAGCCCAACAGCTGATGCAGAACGACATCGGACACATCTTCGGGGTACATCGTCATCAACTGATTGCGCGTATCCGGCGACGGACGCTTGATGAACTGGTCGATCTTGGCTTCAGCGCCCGGCGCGAATGCCCACGTCGCGGATGCCCAGTTGCCGGCGTACTGACGCATCGACGGCAGGAAGGACACCAGATCGGGTCGAAGGTTTCCGAGAATGGGGAAGAAGGCAAGGGCTGCAACAATTCCCGCGGTAATCCACGGTGAGGACATGGCGCCGAGTCCGTAGCCGTCCCATGCCGGGAATCCCAGGAACAGGAAGACCGAGGCGTAGGCGAACAGAAGATTCCATTCGAGTGGGACGGCAAGCGGGAAGGTCGACGCGATGAACAGATGGAATCCGACCATGAGGATCACGGCGAGGATCGTGAGGGTCTTGTTCGTCGAGAACAGCAGTATCAACGGGGTGACGATTTCGACCATCGTTCCGGCCACGTGTGCGACGCCGCCGCCCAGGTGTGAAGGCCGCAGATCCTCCGGGAAATTCCGGTAGTGGGCGCGCTTGATCTTCTTCGACGGGATCCACGGGGTATTGCTGAGCATCGGAGGAACCACCAGCGAGAAATGGCGACCGAACTTCGAGACACCGGCACCGATCCACACCATGACGATCAGCAGTTTGAGCGCCAGGATCATGTCGACGAACGGCAGGAATGTGAAGAAGAAGATCGCCGGCAGGTACTGCTCACTACGGGCAGCGATGAAGGGCACCTTGTCCCGCAACCCGAGAATCACCATGAGTACCAGGAAGGAGTACAAGACCGTCGGGCGCACCAGTCCGGCATTGTCAGCGATTGCCGAGTCGATTCCTGTGGTGTGAACACCGGGGAGAACAGCGGCAACAAGGAGATTGGCGACTGCGGCGACATAGATGAAGACGTCGAACACCGTGCGGGTGTCACCCGAGGTGAGCGGCACTTTGCCCGGCCACGGTGGCAGACGTATGGTGCCGGGGCGGAGCCAGTAGAGAACTCCACCGGTCATCGGCTTGAAGTGGCCGGCGAGCGGCCCCCAGGATCCTGCCAAGCCCAGCATCTCGAGCATCATCGTCCAGATGATGAGTTTCTGGTAGACGATCGGCTGGTTCCACCACGATCCGATGTCGAACCACGAGAGACCGGAAGTCAAAGTGGCAACGGCTGTTCCAGCTGCCAGGTAGAGGAACAACAGTTTCATGATGTAGACGGTGTGGACCATCTTCGGCGTACCGAAGCCGTAATCCACCCAGTGCGTGGACATGTCACGCAGACGCTCGAGAAACGGCTTGTCCATGAACGTTGCCGGATCGACGGGAGGGAAGTTTCCTTCTTTGAATCCCATGATGTGCTCCTGAAATACGGAATGTGGGCATGACGGATCAACTCGACGGACGTCGTCGAGTTGTGCTGGTACTACGGGGAAGTGACTAGTGAGCGGGAGTTGCGCTCAAAGCTCGTCTCATTCCAGGTTTGTCGATCTTGCCCACCGGGTTTCGGGGAAGCGCATCGACGACGTAGATCGCCACTGGCACCTTTACTCGGGTGAGCAAGGCCGTGACATGTTCGAGCAGTTCGTCTTCGGTGACGGGCGCATCGGGGTAGGCGACAACATAGGCAACTGGCACCTCTCCGTAGACCTGGTGCGGAGCGCCGATGACGGCTGCCTCGAGCACGGAAGGGTGTGTAGCGAGCGAGTTTTCGATCTCCTTGGGGTAGATGTTCTCTCCCCCACGGATGATCATGTCCTTGATGCGATCGACCAGGGTCAGGTAGCCGTCCTCGTCGAGGACTCCGACGTCACCGGTATGCAACCAACCATCCTTGACGGTCTTCGCAGTTTCCTCCGGCTTACCCAGATAGCCACGCATCACGTTGTCACCCTTGATGACCACCTCTCCGGCAGTCCCGGCGGGCGCAAAGGTTCCGTCCTCGGCAAGAATGGCAATCTGCTGGCCGGGCAACGCCGGGCCGACCGTACCGAGTTTGCGCACGCCGTCCACAGGATTGCAGGCCGACGCACAGGTCCCCTCGGTGAGTCCGTAACCTTCCACGATCACGAAACCGAAACGCTGCTCAGCGCGTTCGAGGAGTTCCTTGCTGATCGGCGCCGCACCGCACACGGCAAACCTCAAGGACGACGTGTCGATCGAAGGGTCTTCCGGCTGTGAGGTCAGCATCGCGTAGATTGCCGGCACCGCCGAGAAATACGTGGGGCGAAGCCGCGCGACGTCGTCGAAGAATCTCGAAACCGAGAACTTCCCGGTGACACTCACCTGTCCGCCGACAAGTAAGGGCGTCAAGACGCTGACGCAGATCGCGTTGACATGGAACAGCGGCAGAATCAGCAGGCAGTGATCCGCGCCGGTAACACCGATGTTCTTGCCCATCGACGAAGCCATGAACTGCAGGTTGGCATGAGTCAGCATCACTCCCTTGGGCCGTCCGGTGGAGCCGCTGGTGTAGATGAGCAACGCCAGATCGTCTGCTGCAACATCGATTCCGGGTCGGGGATCGGTCGGCGGCACTGTCGCCAGATCCTCGACGGCCAACACTGCGCGGCCGCCCGAGGGTGCGTCGGCAGTGGCGGTGATGACCAACTCGGCCCCGGAGTCCGCGATCTGGTAGTCCGCTTCGTTCGCGGTGAACATCGGATTGATGGGTGTAGCGGCAGCACCGATGCGCCAGGCAGCCATGATCGCGATCAGCAACTCGACGCGATTGGGCAGCATGATCGCCACCACGTCACCGAGGCCGATTCCGAGTCCGGCCAATTGCGCGGCAACAGCTTCCGTGCGATCTGCGAACTCTTCATACGTGAGTTCGACGTGGTCGTCCCGCAAGCACGGCTTCTGCCCGTACTTCTCTGCAAGATCCCAAGCCAGATATCCGATGTTCGCCACGAGAGTCAGCACCTTTCATTCGTGTGTGACTCAAAACACTATCGGCGTCCTGCGGCCGAAGAAACGGTCCCAGGGGATCAACTTGTCCAGGTTCTTTGTTCCCTGAGCACAACACCGCCCGAGCACAACACCGCACGTGCGGTGCACATCAGCTCGACGGCTGATGCAACACCTCGTGGGCGCGTCTGGTCACCACCTCGGAGATCCGGCGCAAGACAGGTGACGACAGTTTCCACTGCTGCCAGTACAGCGGAACGTCGTCCACGAAGTCCGGATCGAATCCGATCAGCACGCCGGAGCGATCGTCGTCGCCGCGCTGCAGGTCCGGTATCAATCCCCAGCCGTATCCCCGCCTGACGGCGTCCGCGAAGTCTGCCGATGAAGGAACAAGATGACGGGGCGGATCGGCGGGGTGGCCGACCTTTTGATCGAGGTAGCGATCCTGCAGTAGATCCTTGCGATTGAACACAACCAGCGGCGCCTCCGAAAGGGATTCGGCCGTGACACCGTCTGCGAACCAACGACGGCAGAACTCTGCACTCGCCATCGGCCGATACCGCATGATGCCCAAACGGCTGGAGGTACACCCTTGAATCGGTGACGCAACAGAGGTGACGGCAGCCATGACCGAACCGTCGCGCAGTAGTTCGGTGGTGTGGTCTTGATCGTCGAGATGAAAATCGAAACCGACTTCTTGCGTGAACTCCGCGAGGGCCCCGAGAACCCAGGTGGACAGCGAATCGGCATTGACCGCGATCGAGACGCGTGCAAACATCCCTGAACCATTTTCAAGGCCGAGTTCTCGCACGGTGTCACGCGACAGTGCGTCTATCTGACGGGCAAGACGCAGGACTTCTCTCCCCGAATCGGTGACCCGGATGGGTTTGGTGCGCTGCACCAGGATCCGGCCAACCGAGGTCTCGAGACCTTTGATTCGTTGGCTGACCGCCGAAGGCGTGATGTGTAACTTCCGCGCCGCCGCCTCGAAGGTTCCCTCGTCGACCGCGGCGTGCAATGCCCTCAGTTGCTCGAAATCCAACATAATCTGAAGCTACTCTGATGCATCCTAAGAATCATTAGCTGGACTGACTGAAATCCGAGCGGCAGGCTCGACGACATGCTCAGCACCAACGACCCTGCGTCGGCCCTCGTCGGTTTCGGGGTCGGACTGTCTTTGATCGTCGCAATCGGCGCCCAGAATGCGTTTGTTCTTCGTCAAGGCCTGACGCGATCACACGTACTCCCGATCGTCGCAGTGTGCGCGTTGTCAGACGCAATTCTCATCCTCGCGGGCGTCAGCGGAATCGGGACCCTCCTCGAACACGCACCGTCGATGATCACGTTCGTTCGTATCGCCGGCGCCGTTTTCCTCCTCAGCTATGCGCTCTTCGCCGCCAAGCGGGCACTTCACCCCCAGACGTTGGCGCCGGATCGACATGGCAACGGGTCGAGGCTTGCCGCCGTCACGATGGCATTGGCTCTCACCTGGCTCAATCCACACGTGTACCTCGACACCGTCGTGCTCATGGGTTCCATCGCCAACGGTCGCGGCGAGATCGGACGTTGGTGGTTTGCCGCCGGTGCCATCACGGCAAGTGTGGTCTGGTTCGGCGCCCTCGGTTACGGCGCACGTCTGCTGACGCCGCTTTTTGCGAAACCCAACGCCTGGCGGGTTCTCGATGCTCTGATCGCCGTGATGATGGCGGTTCTCGGAATCAGCCTGCTTGTCGAATTGTGACCAGGCTGCACAACCTCGATCCGACCCTGCGGGTAGCGCGATGGGTTACCGTCCAAGGTGAGGAAGCTCAATTCACCTGTCGCGAGTTGTGACCATCAGGTAGGGCTGATCACGATGACCGAGGACGATGGCGGCACCGAACCGCGTGACTCCAACCGCGGACTGGGTTTGCTGTGTCTACTCGCTGCGGTCGCCGGCGTCGGGGTCGGATTTGTCGGCGGCGCGTTCCGTTGGTGTCTGATCAGGGCCGACGAACTTCGTCAGGCGATCGTGAACTGGGCGCATCACGTTCCGTACGTCGGGTGGCTCGTGCCGGTCCTCCTGGTGGCCCTGTGTACCGTACTTGCCGTACTGATCGTCAGACGAGTGCCCCTCGCAAAGGGAAGCGGCATCCAGCACGTCGAGGCGGTGTCCCGCGGTGAAGCGAAACCGCCGGGAATCAATCTCGTGCCCGCCAGATTCATCGGCGGCCTCTTGGCGATCGGCTCCGGTCTGGTTCTCGGTCGTGAAGGCCCCACCGTACACATGGGTGCGGCGATCGGAGCAGAAGCGGGACGGCGAGCCCGCCTCACCGAACCCGACGTCGCCATGCTGCAAACATCCACGGCCGGAGCAGGACTCGCTGTCGCATTCAACGCGCCGATCGCGGGGGCACTGTTCGTCTGCGAGGAGGTGACGCGCTCGTTCCGGCTGCGCACCGTGCTGCCAACCCTTTTCGGTGTTTCAGTGGCGGTGGGCTGTGCACGGATCGTCATCGGTGATCAACCCGATTTCGAAGTCGGCACCGTCCCGACACCTCAACTCGCATTCTTGCCACTGTTCGTCGTCTTCGGAATCCTCACGGGGCTACTGGGTATTGCGTACAACCGCCTGATTCTAGGACTACTCGACATCGTGGCACGGCTCGACAAGATCCCACCGACTGTCATCGGCGCAACGATCGGCGCCGTCATCGGCCTGACGCTGTTCCTCGACCCGTTGGCCAGTGAGGGCGGCGACGTTCTTGCACAGATGATCGTCGGCGGAAGGACCTTCGTACTGCCGATCCTGCTGCTGTACTTGGTGGTTCGGTTCTTCACCGGCCCGCTCTCGTATGCCGCTGGAACTCCCGGCGGACTGTTCGCTCCCTTACTCGCTCTCGGCGCGCTCTGGGGGTCGATCTTCACCGGACTGTCGAGCTTCGTGCCCGGAGTGGACGCCGGGCTCACGGTCACCATGGCCACCGTCGGTATGGCGGCCTTCTTCGGCGCCGTAGTACGCGCACCGTTCACCGGCATCGTGATCGTGGTCGAAATGACCGCGGTGACGTCGACGCTGGTCCCGATGCTCGCTGCCACTGCGGCAGCGGTATTCGTCACCACGTCGGCAGGGTCGGCACCTATCTACGACAGTCTGCGCGAACGGATGTTGGAGCCGCAACGCCCGCATACGGATTGATCCCCGCACACGGGTCATTGCAGCACAGGTGCGCTACGTGAATTCAGAATTTGCAGATGACTTCCTCGGAGAACCTGCGTACCGCATCTTTCTTCGCTTCCAGGTCGCAGTCGAACCCGAGGCCGTACATGGCCCAAGGAATGACGATCGATTCCGTCACTCCGCTATCGGCCAGTTCCAGGGAGCCGTCGAGACCGAAGCGATCGGCGCAGACGGCCTGAATTTCGAACGGGGACTCGGCGCGCCCGTACTCGACCCGCAGGACGCCGATCCTCGCGATGAGAGCTTGCAGATCAGCGAAAGAGACTGTAGCCGAGGTCCAACCGTCACCCACTCGCGCTGCACGGCGCAATGCGGCCGCGGAATGTCCTCCGATGTAGATGGGGACGGGATCGACCGGCGCCGGGCTCATCTGCAGCCTGTCGAAGTCGAAGAACTTGCCGTGATGTTCGACCATACCGCCGCCTAGAACCAGTCGCAGTACCTCGAGCATCTCGTCGACTCGCGGGCCTCGATCCTTGGGGGAAGCGCCGCACCACTCGAATTCCTCTGGCGCCCAGCCCACACCGACCCCGAGACCGAAGCGGCCTCCTGTCAGATTCGCGACCGACCCCACCTGGCTTGCCAGCAGCAGAGGATTGCGTGAGCTGAGCTCGAGCACCTGCGGATAAAAGCGAATCTTCGACGTTCCGGGTCCCATGAAGGCCGCGGCAATCATGGGGTCTACAAATGGTTTCTTCACGTCCCACATCCGCACACCGTCAGCGGTATACGGATACCCGGTAGCGCCCCGCTCGGGAAAGAACAGTGAGTCGGGCATCGTGATCGAAGAAAAGCCGCATTCTTCGGCCACTTTCGCAAGTGCAACGAGTTGAGAGAGGGGAATCATCGCCACGGCGAGGCTGAACTTCATCGGAAGATCCCTCTGTTCAGTTGACCGGAGCGACTGAAGTGCCTCGATGAGCTCGAAGTCGGTTCGCACCGATCGGCTTGGGAGACAGTGGATCCTGAACAGTCACTTCTTGCAACGCTCAGTCATACGACAACTCCCCCGCAGTGCGGTCGAAGCATCAGCCACCCTCGGTTGGACAAGGACGTGTTCGAGGTTACAAAGCTCCCGCTACTTCGGCTCGGCGGCTTCCCGCCAGGCGGACACATACCAAGAACTTCGGGGTCCTGGTGACACCTGGCACCCCACTCCCCCTGATTTCGCACCGTGCAACCTGCGAATCGGCCTACTGATGCAAGGGAGTTCCGACGTAGTTCTCGGCGATCAGCGTTCGTCCGGCCACCGAACGCGTGACCATGTCCAACTCGGCCAACTGTCGGCGATGCCCGAAACCGCTGTCGTCTGGCAAGCGATGGAGCATCGACGACATCCACCACGAGAAGTGCTGCGTCCGCCACACACGCGGCAACACCGTTTCGGTGTACCCGTCCAGCATCTTTCGGTCGGACGAGGTGAAGAAACCGTCCATTGCCTTCGCCAGTGCGTAGACGTCGGCGATCGCGAGATTCATTCCCTTCGCGCCGGTCGGCGGCACGGTGTGCGCCGCATCCCCTGCAAGAAACAGGTTGCCGTGCTGCATCGGCTCACACACGAAGCTGCGGAACTGGAGGATCGACTTCTGAAAGATCCTGCCGTCCTTGATCTCCGCCCCCTCACCGTCGACGCGCATGTGCAGCTCGTCCCAGATTCGATCGTCGGACCAGTTGTCCACGGAGTCGTCCGGATCGACCTGAAGGTAATGACGCTGTACCTCGGGCGTCCGTGTGCTGATCAGTGCAAACCCGCGCTCATGGTTGGCATAGATCAGTTCTTCGGACGACGGCGGCGCCTCGGCCAGGATGCCGAACCACGCGAAGGGATACTGGCGGAAATGATCTGTTCGGATCGACGGTTCGGGAATCAGCTTTCGCGTTCCGGTGCGTGAACCGTCGCAACCGGCCACCAGGGCGCACTCGAGCTTCTGATCATTTCCGTCCGAGTCGACAAAAGTGATACTCGGGCGATCCGATTCGTGATCGTGTACTTGCGCGTCGGACACTCCGAATCGAATGTCCCCGCCGTCAGCGAGACGCCGCGCGATCAGATCCTTGAGCACCTCGTGTTGCGGATACACCGTGACTGCTCGCCCGTCGGTCAGTTCGTCGAACGCGATTCGGTGCCCTCGTCCACCGAATCGCAACTCGATTCCGTGATGTTCGAGGCCCTCCCGCTTCAGTCGATCACCGAGTCCGGTCTCGACCATGAGATCAACCGTGTTCTGTTCGAGCACGCCGGCACGAATGGTGCCTTCTACCTCTTCGCGGGTGCGGCATTCCAGGACAACCGAATCGATTCCCTTCAGATCCAACAGATGCGAGAGCATCAACCCGGCGGGACCACCACCGACGATTCCGACCTGGGTGCGTGAAGAAGACATACAGAGAGCTCCTGAGGTGAGTGACGATTGAGACCACCCTCGACCACGATCACTCCTCTGAACAGCTGCAATTTCACTCAGTGAAAGACCGAAACGAGCTATCGAAACCCACCGCTACCAAGCCCGCGTGATATTCCACGGGCGGCCGCGACCAACGCCGGCAGTAAAGGAGCCGGATCCTGCTCCACCGGAACAACTGTCGAGACCGCTGCCACGACACTGCCCCCGGCTTCGCGGACAGGAGCGGCGACGGCAAGGGTTCCGACGTTCAGATACTCGCGACAGACCACGAATCCGGCGCGCCTGATCTCGTCGAGAGTTGCTCGCAAAATCCGCTCGGAAGTAATGGTTTTGGGAGTGAACGACTCGAGGCCGGCGCGAAGGACGTCGTCGAGAAGCTCGGTTCCGCCGTGCGCGAGGAGAATCAATCCACCGCTGGACGCGTGCAACGGCAATCTTCCGCCGGCACGGCCGACCACGGTGACGGCGCTACGCGAGGACAAGCGCTCGAGGTACAGAGCCTCGGTGCCCTCACGAACGACCAACTGCACGTTCTCTCGGGTGACCTCGTACAGGTCCTCGAGGAACGGCAACGCCACCTGCCGTAGGCCGTGAGCGCCGGGAGCGAGAGCGCCGATCTCCCACAACCGGACTCCGACCTGGTACTTGCCGTCACTCCGACGCTCGAGTGCGCCCTCAGCCACCAACTGCCCACACAGTCTATGGACGGTGGGCAGAGGCAAACCGCTGCGACGACTGATCTCCGACTGCGTCAACCGCGGCGATTTCGCGTCGAAGGCACCGAGCACGATAAATGCCCGGCCGATCAACGAACGCTCGCCTGATGCCATTCACACAGTGTGACTGACATCAGGCGAAACGTGTTCAGGCGGTGCGGAGCTACGCGGAGTGCGCCAATTCCGGTTCGCGTTCGGTCACCGGCGGCGTGGCCTCGATCTTCATCGGCTCCTGCGCGTAGTGGAAGTGCGGACGACGGTGACCGATGAACGAACCGAACCACGACATCACAGCGACATACCGGTTGCGGAAGCCCACCAGATACATCACGTGCACGGCCAGCCACATGAACCAGGCGATCGTGCCCTTGAACTCGACCTTGCGGACGCGACACACAGCGCTGAATCGGCTGATGATCGACATGCTGCCCTTGTCGAAGTATTTGAAAGGCGTTCCGGCCTTGACCTTTCCGTTCACAGTCTTCGCTGCGTGACGTCCACCCTGCATTGCAACGGGCGACTGACCAGGCAGACCGTTCAGCGAAGTCATGTCGCCGATGGCAAAGACGTTGGCGAACCCGCCGACGGTCAAGTCCGGATTGATGAGCAGACGACCTGCACGGTCACTCTCACAACCGGTCGCCTCGCCGAGCACTGCTGCGAAGTCGTTGGCGCGAACACCGGCCGACCAGATGACGGTCTCGGCGTCGATGCGCTTCTCTTCCTTGGTCTTTGCCGAAGAGACGGTGACACCGTGCTCGTCGATGGCGGTGACCATAGTGTTGAGAACAACCTCGACACCCGACTTCTCGAGCGAGGCCTGTGTGTACTCACTGAGCTTGCCGCCGAAGGCCGGAAGCGCAACGCCCGCGCCCTCGACCATGGTGACCGTGACCTCGTCGGCGCTGATGTTGTTGATGGACTTGGCGAAGTAGCGACGCGCCAGTTCCTTGATCTGTCCGGCGAGCTCGACGCCGGTCGCGCCTGCACCGACGACAACGAAGCTGAGCAGGTTGCGGCGAACCAGCGCGTCGTTGGTGGTGTGAGCCTCTTCGAAGCAACGCAGGATCTGCTTACGCAGGACCTCGGCATCCTCGACGGTCTTGAGCTTGTAGGTGACCTTTTCGAACTCGTCATGACCGAAGTACGCCTGGGTGGCACCGGTGGCTGCGATGAGCGAGCGGTATCCGAGAGTGTGGCGGGTGCCCGAAGCCTCGTAGACGACGGTGTTCTCTTCGGCGTTGACCTCGACGACGCGACCGAGACGCACGTCGGCGTTGGGGTACTTCTGCAGGATCGTGCGGATGGGCGGAGCAACTTCGCCTGCCGACAGAACGCCCGTCGCCACCTGGTAGAGCAGCGGCTGGAAGAGGTGCTCGGTGGTGGCGGAGATGAGGACGAACGGCGTCTTGGACTTCGCGAGGGTCTTGGCCGCGGCGAGGGCTCCGAATCCCGAACCGACGATGACTACCTGAGTCTGCTCGTGTCCAGTCGCGTCGATGTCAGCGCGACCCGCAGCTGTTCTATCCACAACAAATCTCCTCAACCAAATTGAAAGTATGACTATTACGGTATGGACTGATCATGGGTCGGGTCCAGCTAGCTGGAGTATTCGCAAGACTGTTATCTCGATTGCTCATAAGTAAGCTGTCCTCATGGACTTCCGCCAACTCAAGTACTTCCTCGTCGTGAGCGAGGAACTGAGCTTCAGTCGCGCTGCCGAGCGCTGCTTCATCTCGCAGTCGGCGATCAGCCATCAGGTCGCCCGACTGGAGAAGGAGCTTGGCGCGACACTCTTCGAACGCTCGACCCGAGCCGTTCGCCTTGCCCCGGCAGGATCGCGACTCGTGCCCATCGCGCAGCAAGTCCTCAGCCTCGAAACGATGGCCTACTCCGTCGCACGCGACCCACGAGCCCGGATCCGGATCACCGGAAACATGAGCTTCGCCGCTCAGACGCTGGACGCCATCGCACACGTGCGCGAACTTCATCCGGACCTGGACGTCGAGTTCGTCATCAAGAGTTTTGCCCACCGCATGGACGCCGTGGCCTCCGGTGACGCCGACATCGCGCTGATTCGCGGCGGCGTCGACCGCCCCGGACTCGAACCCTTGGACCTCGGCGTCGAAGATCTGCTGGTCGTCATGTCGAGCCGGCACCCCCTGGCCGGCCAGCAAAGCGTCGACCTCAATGATCTGGCCGCATACCCCCTGCTCCTGCCGCCGCGCCAAAGCCAGGTGCTCATTCACAAGGTGGTCGAGGACGCGTTCCGCGAGATAGATCGACGCGTCCAACTGGGCCCTGCAATTCCGAGCGATCACACAGCCACGCTGGACGTGATCACCAACCCGCGCGCCTGGACCCTGCTGTATTCGATCACCGCAGGCGAATCTCCACGCGCCGGCATCAGCTTCATGCGAGAATCGCACGGCCGCTTGCGAATTCCCGTCTCGGGAGTGACCCGCAGCGGCGCCACCCACTCGACCGAGTTCGCCGATCTGATCCAAGCGCTCAAGGACGCCATGAATCCGTCTTTCACTGAGTGAAAGTGCGATGGCGATCGACTCCCCTCACGGAGCAACGTGGTCCACAACCATGTGATGCGGCGCGCGGTTGCATCCCTTTACCGAGGAGCGGCCATGACGCGTTTGCTGAGCGAACCTGTGTGGGAATCGAAGATCTTCGACGGCGAATGGGTTCTCGGTAGCGCCGACGATCGTATTGTCGTCGAACCGGCCACCGGCAAGCAGTTGACGACGGTCGGCATGGCAACACCAGACGACGTGGCAGCCGCTGCAACAAAAGCTACTGCCGCTCAGAAGGATTGGGCAGCAAGGCCGTACACCGAACGAGCCGCCGTTCTACGCCGCGCCGGTCAACTGTTCGAGCGGTACGCCGACGAAATCGGCGAATGGGTAATCCGCGAGGCCGGCAGCATTCCCGCCAAAGCCGGACTGGAAACCCACACCGCTGCCGAAGAGTGCTACAACGCAGCAGCTTTGGCCGCACACCCCGTCGGCGAGGTGCTGCGCTCGGAGCAACCGCGGCTGAGCTTCTCTCGTCGCGTCCCCGTCGGCACCGTCGGCGTCATCGCACCGTTCAACTTCCCGATCATTCTGTCGATCCGTGCAGTCGCTCCCGCACTGGCACTGGGCAATTCGGTGATCCTCAAGCCTGATCCGCGCACGGCGATCTGTGGCGGTGTGGTTCTTGCCCGCATCTTCGAAGAAGCCGGTTTGCCTGCCGGAGTGTTCGGCATGCTGCCGGGTGGCGCTGACGCCGGTGAGGCAATCGTGGTTCATCCGAGCGTTCGCGTCATCGCATTCACCGGGTCGACCCGGGCAGGACGCGCTGTCGGTGAACTGGCGGGCCGCCATCTCAAACGAGCACACCTCGAACTCGGAGGAAACAACGCACTGATCGTCATGGACGACGTCGACCTCGAAAAGGCTGCATCTGTAGGCGCTTTCGGCTCGTTCATGCACCAGGGGCAGATCTGCATGACCACCGGCCGCCAGCTCGTCCACGAAAGCATCGCCGCCGATTACACCGCACTCCTTGCCGAACGCGCCGACAAGCTTCCGGTAGGCGACCCGTTCACCGGTCAGGTCGCACTCGGACCCATCATCGACGCCAAACAACGCGACCACATCCACTCCCTGGTCACCGGAAGCATCGCGGCCGGAGCAAAACTGGCGGCCGGCGGCACCTACGAGGATCTCTTCTACCGGCCCACCGTGCTGGCCGACACCCCACTCACCGCGCCGGCATTCGCCGACGAAGTCTTCGGGCCAGTCGCACCGGTCACCTCCTTCGCCACCGTCGAACAAGCCGTCGCCATAGCCAACGATTCCGAGTACGGGTTGTCGCTGGGCATTCTGACCTCCGACGCCATGCGCGGGCTCGAGCTCGCCCAACAAATCCCCACCGGCCTCGTACACATCAACGATCAGACCGTCGGCGACGAAGCAGTCATCCCGTTCGGCGGCATGGCGTCTTCGGGTAACGGTGGCCGCGTCGGCGGTATCGGCGCAAACCTCGACGCCTTCACCGAAACGCAGTGGGTGACTGCGCAGAGCGCACTCCCGGTCTACCCCTTCTAGTCCGGAACACGCCGAGTTGGTCCTGAATACACCGAGCTGGCCCCAGGGGCTCACTGACCAGCATTGACGGGATCGATCTCGCGGACTTACCATCCAGAGAAAATTACTTCGGCACATTAAGCAATTTCTCTTGTAATTCCCGAGAAGGACCCACTTGACGAATTCAGTGACGACCGACAGCGCCGCGCAGCCAACGGTCCACGACACCCCGGATGTATCCGTCGTAACATCGCCGCGCCGCGAGGCCGTCATCATCGGGGCGCTCAGCCTGGCCGCGATGATCGTCTCGATGATGCAGACACTGCCCGTCCCGATTTTGGGGCGTATTCAGTCCGATCTGGGCGCATCCGCGGCCGGCATCAGTTGGGTGACGACGGCGACGTTGCTGTCGGCCGCCGTTTTCACTCCCCTGTTGGGCCGCTACGGCGATCAGCACGGCAAGAAGCGCACGCTGGTCGGCGTTCTGGTCGTCATGGTCATCGGTTCGATCGTCGCCGCACTGGCACACAATCTGCCACTTCTCATCCTCGGACGCGTCCTCCAGGGGACCGCCACCGCCATCTTCCCGCTGGCTCTGTCGGTCCTGCGCGAAGAGGTCCGCCCACACAAGCTTCCCGGCGCGATGGCATTGGTCAGCGGAACTCTCGCATTCGGCAGCGGGCTCGCCCTCGTAGCCACCGGACTTCTCACATCGGCTCCGGATGCCGACTACCGCAACGCCTTCTGGATGGCCACCGGGTTCGCGTTGCTTGCCCTCGTCGCCGTCATCACGCTGGTTCCGGCAACCAAGCACAAGAGCGGCGGGCGCGTCGACGTCATCGGCGCGCTGAGCCTGGGTGCTGCACTCCTTCTGCTCCTGTTGTCGATTTCGCAAGGCCACCAATGGGGTTGGTTCTCACCCGTGACCATCGGTGTTTTCCTGGGCTCGATCGTGATGTTCGCAGTCTGGGTCTGGATCGAGAAGATCGTCGACGAACCACTGGTCGACATGCGAATGTTCGTCCACCGGCCCGTGATGATGGCGAATCTGGCGGGGGTCATGCTGGGCTTCGGAATGTTCGCCAACTTCCTGGGCATCTCCTATCTCGTCCAGCTTCCCCACGCCCTCACGGGATACGGATTCGACGCCAGCATTCTGCGTGCGTCGGTGGAATTCCTGCTGCCGGGTGCGATTGCCTCGCTGATCGCAGCACCGATCGGTGGGCGGCTCATCAGAGTGCGTGGGCCACGCTTCGTCCTGGGACTCACCGCCATCTGTGGTGCGGTGCCGTTCGCCTGGCTCGCGTACGACCACACGCACACCGCGTCGGTCATCGGTGCCGGCATCGTGATCGGCGCCGCCGTGAGCCTGGGCTACGCGGCCATGCCCGCGATCATCATGTCGAGCGTTCCGCGACACCAGAGTGGAATAGCCAACGGCATCAACTCGATCTCCCGTTCCACCGGCAGCGCCATGGGCAGTGCAGTGGTGACTACGATTCTCGCCTCGATGACCATCGCGAACCTGCCAGAGGGCGTATCCGCTCTGCCCAGCGAATCCGCCTTCACCGTCACCTTCGTCACTGCCGCCGTAGCTTTCGCTCTGGTCGGCCTGGTGGGTTGGTCAGGCCTCCCCAAGAGTGCGTCGACGTCTGTCAACGGCAGCGCGTGAACAGGCCTGCTCCGAACAGCTCCGCATTCACGAGATGCCCATGCGTGTGAGCATTGTGCGAGGATCGGCGGGAGGTAGCAGGTCTCGAAGCTGAGCGGCTCGGCGGTCGGTGAACTGCCGACACGCGTCGTCGTCGGAGAACACCCAGAAGTCCCCACGCGCTATTGCTTCGGTCATGTGCTCGGCGGCATCGAGCGGGTCGAGTCCGGATTCGACGTTCGCCTGTTGCATTGCATCGAAGACAGCGTTTGCCGTGACGTTCGTAGTCGGCGCGTCACGCTGGGCCGCACGAAAGATCTCACTCCGGATCGAGTGTGGAACAACAGCACTGACCTGAATCGGAGAGTCGACCAACGACAGATCTTGGTGCAAGCTCTCGGTCATCGCCAGCACCGCGAACTTACTGACGATGTACGGTCCTTGCACCGCGGCGCTGTTGATCCCGCCGACAGAAGACAGATTGGCCACACACGCCGGCCTACCCACCTTCAACATCAATGGCACGAAAGCACGAAGGCAATAGAAGACGCCGTCGACGTTGATCTCCATCAACCGTCTCCACCGCGCACCACTGACTTCCCACAGCAACCCGGCCGTCTCCACTCCGGCATTGTTGACAAGCAACTCGACGCTGCCGTGACGATCGAACACATTGTCCGCCATCCTCTTCACGGCATCGGCATCCGCTACGTCCACTCCATGGACGTCAGCTCTCCCACCGGCCGCGCGAATGTCCTCGGCGACGAGCGACGCACGCTCCTCGTCGATGTCGGCAACGACCACCGTCATTCCCAGCCGCGCAAGGTGACGGGCGAACCCTGCACCGATACCGGCCCCCGCACCGGTCACGACGGCCGTACCGGTACCGAACCGGCGTTCAGCGTGGGACATCTCCACTCCTCGGGTTGTGTCGCCGAAACTATTGCTCGACAAAGACTTCAGATTCCTTCGGGCAGAATGTTGGGATTGCACCACGTCGGTGGCTCACGTCTGGGCATCAGCCCTTGCCCGTCGAGCGCCTTCACGACCAGATCCTGATACCAGGGAAAATGAAGACTGAAGGCTACAAGGCCGGTCCGCTCGGCCGCGGGAAGAGAACACATGGCCAGTACCGTCTCGGCAAGATACTCGACGGGCTCGGTTTCGTATCCATCCGGAATGAGTGCGTCGGCGCCGGGAGTCGAGATCGCAGTGGAAGGCCCCACCGAGTTGACCGCGATATTGTCGTCCAGCACCTCCGCGGCGAGGCCCTGTGTGAACCTGTGCAGTGCTGCCTTCATCGACGCGTAAATCACGTCACCCGACGTCTTGTTGTAGTCGCGGAAGGGCCTGATCGGATTCAGTCCCGTCGAGGAACCGATGTTCACGATCCAGCCTGCGCCGCGCTCTCGCATGTAGGGGATGGCTGCCTTCGACAGGGCGAACGGCGCGCGAATGTAGTGGTCGAGGGTCCGATCGAACGTCGCCAGCGACATCTTCTCGATCGGCGCGTAGTCGGCAAACCCGGCATTGTTCACGAGGATGTCGATACCTCCGGTCCGCGAGACGACCTTCTCGATCAATCCGTCGCGAGCCTCGGAATCCTCGAGATCGGCCGGAATGGCAAGTGCACGACCGTGTTGCGACTCGATCATCTCGACGGTCTCGGACAACGTACCGCCGATGACGACATTACTGTCGGCACGGACTGCCGCGGTAGGCCGAGTCGACCGTGCGGTGACGACCACGGTTGCCCCCTCTGCCGCCAGTCGCCTGGCGATCGCCCTGCCGATGCCTCGACTGCTCCCGGTCACCAGCGCGGTCTTCCCTACCAGCGAGTGATTCAACTGCTCCTCCAAGGCTCTTCCACTTCACGACATCGAACACATGACGTATGTGTTCGACCTGAGTTCGACTGCATTTCACGCAATCGTTGTCCGCCATGTTGCATCATCCGATTCTGTTGCACAGCAACGATTCCCGCCTGACGGGAGGTGTCGAAATGCCGGGCACATGACCAAATTCGCTATCTCCCGCTGTGTGAGATCGAAAGCATCACAACGGGTTAGGGGAAAGTAATCTTCACCAATGGCAGATGAAACGCTCTACGTGATCGATCGGATAGTCACGAAACCGGGATGCGGTCGACAGTTCGTCGACGCGCTACTCGACCAGTATTTGCCGAGTGCACAGCGTCGCGGCATGACACTCGCCGACGTACTCGTCAGCCCTCCGTTGTGGTGCGATCAAGACCCGAACACCTTGACCGTCACCTGGACGGTCGACGGCACGGCCGGCTGGTGGTCGATGACGCGCCAGGGCCGCAGAGACTCCACCCTCAGGCAGTGGTGGGATGCAATGGCTCCGCTCATAATCGAACGGAGTCGCTCCATGGCCGCCGCAGCAAAGGACATCGAAGGACTGAGCAATGTATAACGTGACAAGAGTCGTGCACGCCGCCAACGGGGCGGGCGCCGACGAGTGGACCGCTGCAGTGAAGAACATTGCCGCAGTTGCCGAATCGTCGAACGCGCTGCGTCGTCTCGTCTGTACGACACTTCCCGGCGTCATCAACGGCGGAGATCTGATCGTCCATCTTCAGTTCGAAGACGAGATGGCTTGGCAGACAGCCCGAGATGCGGTCGACGACAGCCTGCGCTGCGCCGCCGTCGACCACTTCCACGGTGCCGAGTACTCGTCCGGGACCACGGGACGTTCCGGCGCCGAAGCCGCCGGTCAGGTGTACCGAGCGCTGTTCATCCGGGTATCCCCCAGCACACCCCAGGACGTACTCGAGGAATTCGAACGGGATCTGCTCAGGATGCCTACCCATATCTCGTCGATCTGCGCCTGGCGTCTCAGCCGAGTCGACGCAGCGATCGGGCACACACCATGGACTCATGTCTGGGAGCAGGAGTTCACCGACCTCGGCTCACTGCAGACCCAGTACCTCGATCATCCGATTCACTGGGCAGTGGTGGACCGGTGGTTCGACCCCGAATGTCCCGAGGCCGTGGTCCACGACAGAATCTGTCACACGTTCGGCAATCTCACCGAGAGACTCCTGACAGTGAAGTGATCTGCCTACTCGCTACCGAGCGCCTCGCGCGTCATCGCCCAAAGCTTCTGTCGCGCAGGCTCGGTCAGTGACAAAGACGGGATAGTGAGGAAGCCGTGGAACAATCCTTCGAAGCGATGATGGCGCACCGAAACGCCAGCCGTCGCGAGCATCTGCGCATACGCGTCACCTGACGAACACGGCGGATCGAGTTCGGCTGTCACGACGACAGCAGACGGAAGACCGGCGAGCGTCTCCGCACGCGTAGGAATCACACGGGCGTCGTCGCGACCTTCAGGCGCGTACTGCTGCCAGTACCATTCCATCGCTGCGGTGGTGTTGTAGTGACCCGTGCCGTAGAGCCGATACGACTCGGTTTCGAAGTCGTCGTCGATCACGGGGTAGATGAGAACCTGAAGGGCGATTTCCGGACCACCCCGATCCCGAGCGGCAATAGCCACGGTCGCCGCGAGGTTCCCTCCCGCACTGTCGCCCACAAGTGCGATTTTACCTGCGTCGGAACCGTATTCGGCAGCATGCTCGCTGGCCCACGCCACCGCGGCGTAGACGTCGTCGTGGGCTGCCGGTGCCGGATGCTCCGGCGCCAACCGATAGTCGACGGCAACCACTACTGCGCCGACTCCCTGCGCCATCGATCGACAGAATTCGTCGTGACTGTCCAGATCGCAGAACACGAAACCGCCCCCGTGAGCGAAGACCACGAGAGGAACGTCGTTCGAGGTTCCATGCGGACGAAAGACGCGAATTGCCAGATCTCCACCGGGACCGTCGATTACGTGATTCTCGACTGAAAGCATGTCGGGAAGACCCGTCAGCGGCGCACGTCGGTTCCGAATCAGAGTTCGTAGCTCCGACGGCGGGACACTGGTGACATCCGGGAATCCAGCGTTGAGGGTTGCAAGCATCGTGGTGACTTCCGCTTGAATCGTCATATCGTCTCCTGGTCTCTCAGCCCGGCGGGTGGCGCTACGTCTGCGCCGGCATCCGCGTTTGTCCACTTGGCGTGTGATCACGTCAACGTAGATCGCCCACCACCAAGCAAGGAACCCGCTCTCCCGATCAGTGGTCCGTTTCCGCCGACGAGCACCGGAGGCGTCCGATCCACAGGGTGGCCTTCTTCACAAAGCAGAAAAAACATGTCATCATTCCTAATCGAAATAGCCTTGTCCAGGGCAGTTGTCCAACTTGACTACGGGATAGCAGAGGGAACACATGTCGCTCCAGCTCGAGGTCGATCCCGCAACGCCGAACGCCTTCCTCGACCGAGTCTCTCTGCTACTGGATGCGTTCGGCGGTCGAGATCGTCTCACCCTCGCCGAGATTGTCCGACGAACCGGGCTTCCAAGGTCTTCAGCCCACCGCATACTCGACCATCTGGTCCAACTTCGGTGGCTGCACCGCAGCGGCCGCGATTACACGCTCGGGTTGCGGCTCGTGGAACTCGGCTCGTTGGCCGTGTACCAGGACAGACTTCACTCAGCTGCGCATCCGCACCTGTACGAATTGCACCGGCGTACCGGACTGATCGTCGAGATGACGATTCTCGACGGCTCAAATGTGGTGTGCCGCGCCCACATGGCAGGTCGTTTCGCCAGCATGATTCCGAATCGGATCGGTTTCAGCACGCGCGCAGACGGAACTCTCGTCGGCAGGGTCCTCCACACCTTCAACAACGAGCGAGGAGAGGCGGCCGACGAGGTCCGAAAAACCGGCGTGGGATACGGCCGTGACACGCCGATCGACGGATTCGGCACGATCGCCACTCCGATCGGCCCGATCGGCGTCGCGACCTCCGCGCTGTCGATCTGCGGACCGCTCCGACAAATGCCGCTCGACGAGCGGAACTCGCCTCTCACCGGGCTTCTTCGGGAAACAGCCGCTTCCCTGTGGCGAAATGCGGGCGTCCGGACCACCGAAAGCATGCGAGCTCAGTAGGCACGAAGACTAGGCACGAAGACTGGGCACGAAGACTGGGCACGAAAACCTCGACAGCACAATTCTATTGGCGTCGGGCAGAATCTGGAGAGTTGTACCTCCGCACGCTCAGATCAACTTCCAACTACCGGCATTGACGGGCTGCGGCAAGCCGAGAGCGTTGGCGTCGCCTTGCGCGAATCGAGCGGCGGCCTCATCGATGTCATCGAGCAACTGAGCGGCGAGGTCGATCTCCATCTGAAAATGGCGGCCTATCCATCGCAGACTCATCTCGGTAAATGCCCAGGCGGGTTCATTCTCCGAGTTATCGGCGTGTTCGATTGCCTTGAGCTTCTTTGCCTCGAGATTGTCGATGTGATCGAGCACTATCGACTTGAGCTGATCGGGGTCGTTGAGGTGGCCGACCCACAGTCTCAACATCACTCCATGTTTGAGAACGGGGGTTTCGATCTCCGATCGGCGTGACCATGATCTGAGAGCCTCGATACCGGATTCGGTTATCGTGAACACTCGTCGACGACGCCCACCCGACTCCGAAACCTCCCGCGAACTGACGAATCCCAGCGTTTCCAGCTTTTTGAGCTCGGTATAGACCTGGCTCACCGACGGGCTCCAGTAATAGAACCCGATGCTCCAGTCGGCCCAGCTTTTCAGATCGCTGCCACTGAGTTCTTCTCCGAATGTGAGCATTCCCAGCACTGCCCAACTTGTCGCGGGCAATGCCGGGTAACACGCAGTTGCGGGATCAGGCACCGGCCCAGACTAACAAGACGTCGACCATCTGACACCGACTTGCCCACCGAGTGGTCTGTTCACGAATTCGTGCAATCAGAAAAGGTTCAATCGCAGTTCGGAGACACCGCGGATAAAGGCCGTGCCACCCCACGTCACTCCACCGTCGACGAGCTCGGTCTTCGGCGCTTTGTCGATCAACGCCTTCAGGATGGTCTTGATCTCCAGCCGGGCCAACCACGCACCGAGGCAAGCGTGCGCACCGTGACCGAACGTGATGTGGTCCCGGACATTTGACCTCGACCAGTCCAATCTGTCCGCGTTCGGACCGAATCGAGTTTCATCGCGATTTGCCGACGCCAGCCACGTCACAATGTGATTTCCGGCCGGAATCACCGCATCTCCCACCGCGTAATCCTCGGGAGCAATGCGAATCATCAACTGCGCCGTCGGCTCATAGCGCAGGACTTCTTCTACCGCGTGATCGAGCAGTGCCCTGTCGTCGACGAGTCGTTCCCACTGATCACGATGGCCCATAAGTGCATTCATGGTGAGACCGACCTGATTGACTGTGGTGTCCAGTCCGGCGATGACCAAAGTCTGCACGGTAGCGGCAACTTGATCCGGCCCGATTATCTCGCCTTCGTCGCCGGCGGAGATGAAGTCCGACAGGATGTCGTCGCCAAGATTGTTGCGCTTCCAAGCGATAACGTCCTGAAGGTGTGCCGAGAAATCACGCTGAGCGGAAATGTAGTCGCTGGTCTGCTCGGCAGTCAGAAACGGATCGAGTAGGTTGAGTCCCTTACGGGTCCACTCGAACATCGTATCGGTGTCGGCAGGTACGGGGATACCGAAAATTTCGCAGACCAGGCGAATCGGTAGCGGATGAGCAACTTCCGTCACCAGCTCGATCTCGGAGCCCCGTCCATGATCGGCAAGCAACTCGTCGACGATTTCCTTCGCCCGCGCGTCGTAACGCTTGATTGCCCTGGGCGTGAACGGGCGCGCCAGTAGCTTGCGCAATGCCAGATGGTCCGGTGGATCCAGCTTCGACAACGATGGGCGCAACAAGTAGGCGTCGCTGCCACCGGCCGCCTTGATCCGCATATTGCGCGGTGCCTCGAGTGCATACTGTTCCGACGAACTCAGCGACTTGTCCGCCAGTGCGCGTTTCACGTCGTCGTAGGCGAAAAGCATGTATACGCCATTCGAATGCTGTTGTACCGGAGCAACTTCTCGCGCAATCGCGTACCGCGCGTACGGATCGGACAGGAAGCCTGGCTCCGTTGGATCGACCAATCCCGTTCTGAGCCAATCCGTTGTGTCATGAACCGCACGCTCCGAACCCACCGGCGAAGTCATAGTCAACCTCTCGTCCTCGACAAAATCACTCACACAAGATCTGGCAGATCATTGACGCCCTCGTAAAAATCCACAGCCGAATACCACTGGTGACGAGCGTCAGCGCTGCGCTGAACTGAACTGCGCAGAGCTTCACAGTCGGACTACGAGGCAACCAACAAACCGCCCGCTGTATGGGAAATGAAGTCGCGCTCCGGACGTCGGGTTGCCACATTCTCACTGAGCGGGCGGGAAGGTGCGCTCCTTGCTGCTCGAGGACAGAATTCCCAGACGTCTTCGCCGTGAATCAGTAAGGCGGCGAGATCAATTCCGGGCAATCGTCCCGAGAAGTGATGCGAACCGGTGTCGAAGCAGATTGGAAATTGCGCATGACCGAATATGTGAACCGCGCTGTGCGAGTCGTTCGAGCTCCCCGCGGCTTGCCTGTCGTAGAAGATTTTCGGATCGACGAGGTCCCGATCCGGCCGCCCGCGGACGGCGAAGTTCTGTTCCGCGCCCACTATCTTTCGATCGATCCGGCGATACGAAGACGCCTACCGTCCACCAGCTCTGCCCCCGGGCCGTTGGGAGCTACTGCCGGTATCGGCGACGTCGTCTTGGCTGGAGTAGTGCCTGCGCACTCCGGTTTGGACGGCATCGCAGTCGGCGAAGTGATTTCTTCGCGGCATCCTGACTTTGCGGCAGGTGATTTGGTTCGAGGCGGCACGCACTGGCAGGTTTATCACACAATCAAAGGCGCTGCCCTGGACCGCATACCGAGGGAGAATCGAGCTTCCCTAGGAGATGAACTCGGAATTCTAGGACAGCCAGGATTTGTCGCACACTGCGGAATGCGGTTGGTCGCCGACGTCCGAGAGCGAGACACAGTCGTGGTTTCGGCGGCCGGCGGAGCAGTCGGCATGGTTGCAGGCCAAATCGCGAAGCTGGCGGGCGCCCGGGTGATCGGAATCGCCGGGGGTGAGAAGACCGAATACGTTGTGGAGGAATTGGGGTTCGACGCCTGCATAGATAGGAAGACGGCGAACATCGGCGAGCAGTTGGACGAATTGTGTCCGAAGGGCGTCGACGTCTATTTCGACAACGTCGGAGGCTCGATCACGCGAGCGGTTTTCGATCGCATGGCCGATTTCGGAAGGGTCGTCGTGTGCGGAATGATCAGCGAATACAACCAGGATGAAAGCGAAGTCGGGCCTCCCCTACGCCCTGTACTACGCAAACGTCTACGCATCGAAGGGTTCATCTGCTACGACCACTACGACCGGTACCCGGAGTACCGGGCGTGGGCGTCCGCTCGAATCGCCGAAGGTGGACTGCGCTACCGCAACGATGTCACCGAGGGCATCGAAAATGCCCCAGCGGCCTTGATCGGGCAGCTTTCGGGGCACAACCGGGGGAAGCAGTTGGTGAGGATTTGACAAAGGGAGACCACACGTCGTTGTGTGGTCTCCCTTTTCGATTCGTTCAGCCGATCAGGCGTCAGCCTCTGGGCCGAGCATCTACCTTGTCGTCATCGTCGTCGCGCTCGCCGGTTGCGAGCTGGACGCCGGATTTCTCGATGCTGCCGTCAGCACCTGACTTCTCGAGGTCGATCGGTGCATCACCGGTCGCAACCTCTTCGGCCTCAGGCTCTTCCGGTAGCGGCTTCTTGAGACTCAGGATGATCGAGCCTGCCAACACCACGATGATCACCGCGAGGCTGACCAGTGAGGGAATCTCGGGGATCGACGTGCTGATCACCTTGTGGCTGGCCTGCATGATCAGCTTCACGCCGATGAAGGCGAGGATGATCGACAGACCCTTGGACAGGTAGTGGAACTTCTCGAGCAGGCCCGAGAGCAGGAAGTACAGGGCACGCAGACCCAAGATCGCAAACGCGTTGCTGGAGTACACGATGAATGGATCGTCACTCACTGCCAGCACTGCCGGGACACTGTCGACTGCGAACACGAGGTCGGCAGCTTCGATGGCGACGACGACGGCGAACAGTGGTGTTGCGACGCGCTTTCCGGCTTCCTTGACGAAGAACTTGGTTCCTGCGTATTCCTCACGGACCGGCATGATCTTGCGCAGCAAGCGAACCGCCAGCGAGGTTCCCGGATCGAAGTTCTCGTCGTCGTCCTTGAGCAGCTTGTAGGCGCTGTAGAGCAGGATGGCGGCGAAGACGAACAGCACGGCCGTGAACTTGCTGACCACGGCAACGCCGGCGGCGAGGAAGATACCGCGGAAGATCAGGGCGCCGATGACACCGAAGAACAACACGCGGTGCTGGTATTCACGGGGCACCTTGAAGTAACCGAAGATCAGGGCGAACACGAACAGGTTGTCGACGGAGAGGCTCTTCTCCAACAGCCAGGCCGTGGTGAATTCGACGCCCGAGTTCACCCCCAAGGTCAGGGTGACGACCACCGCGAATACGAGAGACAAACCGACCCAGAGTGCACTCCACCAGGCCGCTTCCTTGAAGCCGATGACGTGCGCGCCGCGGTGGGCGAGCAGGTCGATGAGCAACATGACGACGATGACTGCGGCGAACGCGGCCCACGCCCACATGGGAACGTTCATCGCTGACCACCTACCCGAATGGCACTGATGACTGCGGTCACGGGGAGCTCCTTCACTGGGTTCGGACGGCCGTCTCGCCGTCTTCTCCAGTGTTCCTTGCCGACTTCTATCCATCCCGGTCGAAATATCGACGACTTTCACACCTGAAGTTGCCGAAACCATGCAATCTGAGGGTGTTGCGTCCGAAACCGCCGCTGGACGGCATCTTGTTCTAGCCTGGCAAGCATGAGCACCTCGTTGTACTACTCCGCCGTCCGCACCACACCGCTGACCGACGACGAGAAGGCCGAAGTCGACCGACTCATCGCCGTCCACAACGACGAATTTCCGTTCGACTACGAGGTCCTGGACCTCTATCCGTCGGATATCCCCAACACTCTGCTCAACGGTTCGACAAAGATCTCGAGCGACCCGACCGAGGTAATCCCTTCGCTCGTCTACTGGTTCAACGCTCTGACCGAACTCCGGCGAGCGGTGCCCGACGCAGACTGGGACGTTTCACTCGACGACACCCCCGCCGATTGGGATGACAGCTCCGGCTATTCGCTCCCCGGGCTCGACGACATGCAGTAGCGAGTCACGGGTTCGCCAGGAGGGCGGCTCCGTAGCTCTCCAGCGCGATGAGCGCCAACTCTGTTGGCAGCCGACGCTGGTCCACGCTGCGGTCTAACAGCTTTTCGGCCTGATCGAGTCGATACCGCACGGTGTTCTTGTGCAGACCGAGCGCCACGGCAGTAGCGGCTGCAGTGCAATTGTTCTCGTAATAGACCCGAACGGTGTCACGGATACGCGTCGTGACACCGTCCGCGCCGGCGAGGCCTTTCAATTCCCGAGCCACCAACGCACGCAGTTCGTCCAGATCTTCGGTGAGCAGACAGGGAACCTGAACATCTTCGTAGACGGTGACCCCCGGCGAACCCGTCGAACGGACCGCGATGCGCTGCGCGGCGAGAGCCTCGCGGTGACTGCGCGCGAATCCTTCCATTCCGTAACCGCTGGCCCCCACCGCGACACGGAGATCCGAATTCCGAGCACGATCGAGCGCCGCCCACTCATGGTCGTCGAAATGCGCGACCCACGACCACACCTCGCGCGCCCCCGAAGGCAGCGTCAGCACGCGCTCGGCGTTCGACTCGTCCACAAAGGAACGCGCATACGAGTCCAATCGGGCCAATACGTCGGCGGCCGGATCGGTGTCGTCCGTCCAGAGAACAAACGCAGTGTGGCGCCGCCGCATCGGGTAGTCGAGAATCTGCGACACCTCATCGGAGTGAAGTGCTTCGCCTGCGACAATCGCGTGCACCGTCTCGGACCGACGCGCAAAAGCGCCGCGCGCCAAGCTCTCACGCTCCTTCGCATACGTTGCCACCAACAATTCGGTGGTCACTTCCAGCCATCTCATCGCCGAACCCCACACTCGGACCAGAAGTGCGCGCTTGAGTTCCGGACCGATCGGAAGTGCTTCTATCGACTCGTCGACGAAGCCCAGCATCGCGAGGCGTCCGGCACCGTAGATCTTGAGCAGGACTCAAAGATCCATACCGCGCCTGGCAACGGTGAGTGCAAGCGCAACCGACTCCGGCGGCGGCGTGACCTCCTGGGAACCGCCCGCGATCGCGGCCACGATGACGCGAAGCTGCGCCGCAGTGCTCGCATCCACATCGCGTCGTAGCTCCCGATCACCCGCCACTTCAGGATTGGCCACCGCAATGGCGTCGTCGATGCGTTGAACGAAACCGTCGATCACCTCCGGCTGGAGATAGATGGGCGCGAGATTTGCAATCCAGCCGTCCAACTCCGATGTGTCCATGGCGCCTCCCGACTTGTCACCCTGATTGTGACTTAGTCACAAATCTATCGTCTCACTTCGGCCAAGAAGCCCTAGCAACCCGGTTTCGACTGGTCCACAATCACATCTCACTGCAGATTCATCTCACTGCAACCAACCCCTATCTTTGGAGACGCTGGAGTAAATGAACAAACCTTTCGACGGTCAGGTAGTGGTCATCACCGGCGGCGCCCGGGGCATCGGATACGCCACCGCGAAGCGGCTGATCAGCCTGGGTGCGACGGTCGCGATCGGCGACATCGACGAAGCCACTCTCGCGCGAGCAGCCAAGGATTTGGGCATCCGCACGTTCGGGCGCCTCGACGTCACCGACCCCGCCTCGTTCTTCGACTTCCTCGACACCGTCGAAGGTGAACTCGGCCCGATCGACGTGCTGGTCAACAATGCGGGCATCATGCCGGTCGGACGGATCGTCGACGAGGACGACTCCGTGACCAGACGCATCATCGAGATCGACGTCCTCGGCGTGATCACGGGAACCAAGCTCGCATTGCGACGGATGCTTCCGCGCGGACGTGGACACGTCATCAACATCGCTTCGCTTGCAGGCGAACTCCCGTGCCCCGGTTTGTCGACGTACTGCGGCGCCAAGCATGCGGTGTTGGGCTTCACCGATTCTGTCCGCAAGGAAGTTCGTGGCACCGGAGTTCACATCTCGTCCGTGCTGCCGACGCTCACCAACACCCAACTCACCTCGGGCACTTCGGGAATGAAGGGATTCCGAGAGGTTCAGCCGGAGGAAATCGCCGAAGCCGTCGTCGGCTTGATCACCAAACCGCGTCCACGCGTACGTATTACGCGGGTTTCCGGGCTGCTCGTGCAGGCACAGGGCTTCTTCCCCCGGCGGCCGTACGAGGCATTGAGCCGACTGTTCGGCGTCGAGACGCAGTTTCTCGGCGACGTCGACACCGCGGCACGTGCTGCCTACGAAGAACGCGCCCGCGCAAGCTGATCAGGTCAGCTCGGTGGCCGGCCAGTCGAGCAGCTTCGCACCCAGTACGGCAGCGTGGAGCGCGAAGCTGTCGTTGGGATCGTTGACGTTCTGACCGGTGAGTTCACGGATGCGGTCCAACCGGTACGTCACGGCGCGGACGGACAAATGCAGGTCTCGGGCGGTCTTAGCCGTATTGCCGCCGGCGGAAAAGTACGCGAGCAGTGTGTCGATCATCGGTCCAGCGCCACCACGCGCCTCGAGCAGCGGTGTGAGAAGGGTGTGGATCAGGTCGGTGACCGCCGGTCTGTCGTTGACCAGAACCCGGTAGACCAGCAGGTCACGAGCATCGATGATCGGTGCGGTCAACGACAGGCGCTGCGCCAGGTCCAGTGCGTCCAGCGCCTCCCGGTACGACGCCACCACGCCCGAAGCGGTGGTTCGAGGGCGCCCGACAGCGATCTGCCACGTGCCGTCCAAAGGACGCCGCTGCAACTGCACTCGCCCGTCGTCATCGGTCCCCGGCCCGAGAGCCGACCGAATCCCTGCCAGCACGTGGTCGACGGCATCGCGATCCGGCGCCGCGAAAACGACCACCAGTTTGCCGCTCTTGCTGGCGACCAACGCATCGGCGTCACCCTTGCTACCCAGAACGGCACGTTCGACGGCGCGCACCAAAGGGTTGTCGTCGGTGAACTCACGGGCGGCGGTCACTACCGCCACGGCATGCGGACCACTGAGGTGGAGACCGAATCCTGAAGCGCGATCCAACAATCCGACGACGTCAGCGCCGCCGGTCAACAAGTCGTCGACGAACTCGCGGCGTGCCGATACCTGCGAGCGGACCAGAGAACGTCTGGCCAACTGAAACCCTTCGGCCAGTTCGGCGACGGCATCGTCGACGGCACGCAGCATCACTTCGCCGGCCGCGACGACGGCATTCGGATCCGATTGTGCCGCAATAACAGCAGGCAGTTCACGCCACAGACGCCAGGCCGAGGAGAGATACAGATCGAGCAGGGCTCGCAAGGCGACACCCTGCTGCGCTGCTTCTTCCCCGCGAGCGCGGAAGCGGTGCAGCTGGCGACGCTGCAGCGGTTTCCCTTCACAGACAGCGTCGCTGAGCACGTCGAGGAAATCACCCAGCAGTTCGACGGGCAGGCCACCGGCGTCATCGGCCCCCGCCGCGGCAACCCGGCGTATGGCGTCGTCAGGTACCCCGGTTCGGCTCACCCTCGCATTCTCTCACTGCCGGCAGCATTGCCTGGCGTCACGAAAGGCGCATCGAACCCGTGTCGATGTACCGCTGATGGAACGAGAATGCCTCGCCCAGGATGTGCGGCGTCTGCCCCGCACCCGGTTGAGCGTCGGCGCGAGCGATGTAATCGTGGAGCAGTGGCCGGAATTCCGGGTGAGCACACTTGTCGACGATCAGGCGCGCGCGTCGCCGCGGCGACAGACCTCGCAGATCCGCCAACCCCTGCTCGGTCACCAACACCTGAGTGTCGTGCTCGGTGTGGTCGACGTGCGGAACCATCGGCACGATCGCCGAGATCTCACCGCCGCGGGCCGTCGACGGGCTCAGGAACATGGACACGTAGCCGTTGCGGGCGAAGTCCCCCGAGCCGCCGATTCCGTTCATGATCTTCGTCCCCATGACGTGCGTCGAGTTCACGTTGCCGTAGATGTCGGCCTCGAGCATGCCGTTCATGGCGATGATTCCGAGTCTGCGCACCACCTCCGGGTGGTTGCTGATCTCCTGCGGACGGAGCGTGATGTGGTGGCGGTAGAAGTCGATGTTCGCGGTCAGTTCTTCGATGCCCTCTTCGGTGAGCGCCAAAGCCGTCGACGACGCATGCGCGACGGTTCCGTCCTTGATCAGCTTCAGCATCCCGTCCTGGATGACCTCGGAGTAGCAGGTCAGGCCGCGATACGACCCCCGATCGAGCCCTCCGAGCACCGCGTTGGCGACATTGCCGATGCCCGCCTGCAGCGGAAGCAACGTATCGGCCGGCATCCGTCCGGCGCGCACCTCGAAGTCGAAGAATTCCAGGACGTGGCCGGCGATCGCCTCACTGACGGCGTCGGGTGCAGTGAGAGGGCTCGCGCTGTCACGGCAGTTGGTCTCGACAACGGCCACAACCTTCGTGGGATCCACTCGGAACGTGGTCTGGCCGATCCGGTCCTCGACACGAATGATCTCGAGCGGCTTGCGATGCGGCGGCAGCGCGGTGCCGTAATAGACGTCGTGAATACCTTCCATCGCCTCGGGCACCCACGAGTTGACTTCGAGGATGACCCTGTCGGCGACGTCCAGCCAGGTCTTGTTGTTGCCAATCGACGCGGAGGGAATCAATTCCCCTGATTCGGTGATACCGGCGACCTCGACCACCGCGACGTCTACGTTGCCGTAGTAGCCCTCCCACACCTGCTGAGCCACGTGGGAGAGATGGATGTCCACGTAGTCCATACGACCGTCGTTGATCCGGCGACGTGCGGTGGCCTCGGACTGATACGGCATGCGCAGCGCGATTCCGTCGACCTCCGCGAGCAGCCTTTCGGTCTCGGTGGACACAGAAGCGCCGGTCAGGAGATTGATCGTGAAGTTCGATCCGTTGCCGCGGGTCCGGTGAATACGCTCGGCCAGGGCCGGAATGACAACCTTGGGTGTACCGGCGCTCGCGAAACCGCTGATCGCGACGGTGTCGCCCGGGTTGATGAACTTCACGGCGTCGGACGCGGACATCACCTTAGACGCAAACGCTGTGGCGCGAATACGGTTGGAGGTGGCGTTGTGTCCGGTCTCACCGAAGGTTGAACTCACGGCACCAGGATAAACAGGGCACGTCGAAGCGATTTACGGGGATAACCCAGACAGAATCGCTCCGACGTGCTATGAGCACCGATCAGTTGACGACGCCGTACACGCCTTCGCCGACCAGGCTCGCAATTCGATATTTCTGGATCTTGCCCGACCCTGTCAGTGGGAACGCCTCCGCGCTGAACCACTCCTTGGGCGCCTTGTGGCGCGCCAGTCGCTCGGTGCAGAACTCGACCAGCTCGGCGGCGGTCGGTTGGTCGGACTCGTCCTTCCAGCGGATGACGGCGACAACTCGCTCACCCCACACCTCGTCGGGCACACCCACGACCGCCACGTCGAGAATCTTCGGATGTGTGAAGATCACGGACTCGACCTCACGCGGATAGATGTTCTCACCGCCGCGGATGATCATGTCCTTGAGGCGGCCGGTAACCCGGACGTATCCACGTTCGTCCATCGTCCCCAAATCGCCGGTATGCAACCAACCGTCCTTGTCCACGGCGTCGGCCGAAGCCTCCGGATTACGGAAGTACTCGGTCATGACGAGGTACCCGCGCGCGCAGATCTCGCCTTGTTCGCCGAGCGGCACGCTGTCCCCGGTCACGACGTCGGAGATCTTCACTTCGACCTGCGGCAACGCGAGTCCGACCGTCTCCGACTTGTCCTCGGGGGTGTCGGCCGGGCTGGTCTGTGTGATGACGGGGCTGGCCTCGGTTTGTCCGTAGACGATGCTGAACCCCGCCCCGAAGGCCGACTCCACCGTGCTGACGAGTTCGGGCGGGACCGACGACCCGCCGGATACGACCACCGAACAGGCCGAAAAGTCGCGACTCGCGAAGCTGGCGTCGTTGATCATCGCGATCAGCATCGTCGGCACTCCACTGACCACGTCAGCGTGAAAGCGTTCCGCCGCATCGAGAACCGCAGTCGGATCGAAGTACTGGATCAGGCCGATGGACATTCTTCGCTGCGCGGCGCCGAGAACCAGGATGCCGCACCCGGCGGTGTGGAACAGCGGCATGGCCGACACAACCGAACCCCGCTCAGGGAATCGGCCTCTCCGACTCACAAAATCGGCATTGTTGACCAATCCGCGGTGATGCAACAGAGCACCTTTGGGAACTCCGGTGGTTCCCGACGTGTACTGGATCTGCGCATTGTCGTCAGGCGAGACTTCCGGCAGAGCGCCCCGTTCGCCCGCCCAACCTCGAACCTGGCGATCCCACTCCTCGAAGTTGACTGCGAGAACTTCTTCTCCCGAAATCGAAATCGCCTCGGATGCAACCGCTGCCATATCGCCACCGCGAAACTTTCCGGTGTGGAAGAGCCCCCGAGACTGGGACTGCGACAAGACGTACGCCAGCTCCTCCGCACCCAACGCCGGATTGGCGGTCACCAGAACCATCCCGGCGAGCGCGGCGCCGTATTGCAGAATCATCCATTCCGGAACGTTCGGAGCCCAGACAGTGATCCGATCTCCGCAGTCGAACTGAGACAAGAGGTAGTGCGCACACCCCTCTGCTTCGTCGAGAAGCTCCGCGAAGGTCCACGTGCGATCGGTTTCAGCCGCCCCGGAAAGCGAATGCGATTGCGTCGGAACCACTTCTCTGATTGCAATCAGATTCGGCGAGTCCGCGGCGCACTCTCGCAGCAGCCCACCCACCGTTTGCTCCTCTATCGGGTCAGACACGTCAGC
This sequence comes from Rhodococcus sp. T9N, assembly GCF_024436645.1. Taxonomy (NCBI): domain Bacteria; kingdom Bacillati; phylum Actinomycetota; class Actinomycetes; order Mycobacteriales; family Nocardiaceae; genus Rhodococcus; species Rhodococcus sp. T9N. Next base: position 235,850 of record NZ_JAMSKS010000001.1, read on the forward strand.
GGGGAAGTACGACGTTTCGAGAACACTGCTCATCTCACATCCACTTTCTATCGAGGAGGGGTGTCGGACGCGGGGAGCGGCCCGCCTCCGTCTGGAATCTTGCGTCCGGAATCGCGGTACTGAACCGCGGCATGGAATCCGTCGCGCTCGGCAAAATCCTTGAACCAGCGCCCCTCCGGGGAGTGACGCGTAATTCCGTCGAACAGGGTTGCCAGTACCTGGGTGCCTTGCAATCCCATGTTGTCGTACGCCTGGTTGATCATCATCTTCTGCATGGCCAACTGATTGAGCGGAACACCGGCGATGCGATCCGCCAACGCTTCCACCGCCGAGTCCAATTCGTCGGCCGGCACCGCTTCGAGCGCCAATCCCCAGTCAGCCGCAGTGACACCGTCAATGGTGTCTCCCGTCAACAGCATTCGCTTGGCACGCTGGGCGCCGAGCCGGTACACCCACATCGCCGTCGTCGGGCAACCCCACACACGCGCAGGCGGGTATCCGATGCGAGCGTCGTCGGCCATGATCAGCATGTCGCAGGACAGCGCGATGTCACTCCCACCGGCAATCGCATATCCCTGAACCTTGCAGATCGTCGGCTTGAGCGATCGCCAGAGCGTGAAGAAGTCGTCGGTGTTCTGCTTCATCCCGCGAAAGTCCTTGATGGGGTCCCAGACCGGGCCCTGGTTCCACTTTCCGTCAAGGTCGCCTTCGGCAAACTTCTTGAGGTCGTACCCGGCACAAAACGCCTTGCCCGCACCTTGCAAGACGATCACACGGACCTCGTCGTCGTCATTGGCTGCTGCCACCGCGTTTCGAATGTCCGACGGCATCCGGTCGTCGATCGCGTTGAGCCGATCGGGACGGTTGAGCGTGATATACGCTTTACCACCGGACGTCTCGTACTTCAGGGTCGCAAAATCCGTCATCATCGGTCCTGTCGACAGAGCGCGCCTCGCTCGGAACGAGTTGCGCTAGTTCTGGGTGAGGAGCAGGCGAACGACGCCTGCCCATTGACTGATCGAACGACGCGCAGACGCGTCGCTCTTCTGCACTGCCCGGGACAGCGCCAAACCACGGAGCATCAGCACCGTCAGATCTGCAATCTGCGAATAGTTCTCGGAAGCAACAATTTCGGGACCGAAAGCGTCGTGGACAACTCGCCGCAGATCCCGTCCGGCGATTCGCTCCGATTCCCGGAGCACCTCGGCCAACACCGGATCCGTCCGCGCTGCGGACCACAGTTCGAGTTCCGCTTGAAATGGCGGCTGAGTCAACGCCGAATACAGAGCGGAGATCGAGTTCTCGATCGTGTCAACCGACGAATCCTGCCGAGACATGGCAGCTCTTACCGCCACCTCGTTCCGTACGACGATGTTCGACACTAACGCCGCAGTGAGCTCCTGCATGTTCGGAAAGTGGTGCAGCAGAGCGCCCCGACTGACTCCGGCAGCGGTTTGCACCGACTGCGCCGTCAGAGATGAATAACCGTCCGCTATCAGTAAATCCGTTGCCGCATCGAGAATCCGGTGGCGCGTCGCTTCGCGCTGCGCATCGCGCAGGGTCACGGTCTCACCTCCAACTTCTCGAGTGGCATGGATCACAGTTTCACAGTCCATTCAGACTGTCAATGGCCGAAAGCCTCCGGCGTACTCTCGATGCACCGGCCCTTCGGACTGATCGGAGCAACACGTGACGACCTCACCGCCGACCGTCTCGCTGACGCTCGACCAACTTGCTTCACGCGCTGCTTCCCTGATCACCGACGACGGTCGGAGAATCCTCGGCATCACGGGCGCACCGGGAGCCGGAAAGTCGACGGTGTCACAGGCAATTGTGCGGAAATTAGGTTCTCGTTGCTCCATCGTCGAGATGGACGGTTTTCATCTTGCCAATCGGGAACTCGACCGACTCGGCAGGCATGAACGCAAAGGCGCACCGGACACCTTCGACGTCGACGGCTACGCGGCTCTACTACGCCGACTCCGAGCCTCGAACTCGACGGTCTATGCTCCGGTCTTCGATCGCGAGTTCGACGAATCAATAGGCAGCACAACGGCTGTCGATCCATGTACACCGCTGATAGTCACCGAGGGGAACTATCTCCTCCTACCCAGTCGTGGATGGCAGGAAGTGCGAGCAGCACTCGACGAGGTCTGGTATCTCGACGTTCCGGAGGAAACTCGGACGAAGCGCTTGGTGAAACGCCACAGCCGCTTCGGAAAGAGTTCCGAAGCGGCTGCAGAGTGGGTGAAACGGGTAGATCAGCCGAACGCCGAGTTGATCAGCGCAGTCAGGCCACGCGCGGATCTGATCGTCAGAATCGATCGGTCCGAGCCTCACTGATGTCAGCTGAAAACCTAAGAACCGCCGCCGGTTCCGAGAAAAGTGGCCAGCCCGGCAACTCCGGCGATTCCGCCGAATATCGCCGCCAATGCACCGGCGACGGTGATTACGCTGTCGAGCGCTTTGAGATCGGTGTCGGATGAACCCATGGCAGTCTCCTGGAGTCAGAATTGAAAGTGGGGTTGAATGTGCGCCGAAGTGCGCAATGTTGCACACGTCACTTTACCGGCATTCGCGACCCGGATCAACGAAAATTCTCTCCAAATATGTTGCACTGCAACATATTTAAACAGCATCTTGCAGGTCCACCGAGGCACGACGACGGCCACCTGCCCGCAGCGCGGGCAGATGGCCGTCGTTGGATATTGCCGAGGAGTCAGACGCTCGTCACATGCATGACGTGCTTGGCCCTCGTGTACTCCGCCAGTGCGAGCTCCGACAGATCCTTGCCGTAACCCGACCCGGCGAAGCCACCGTGAGGCATCTCAGCGGCGAGCATTCCGTGGGCTCCCACCCAGACGCAGCCGAAGTCCAGTTCGGCCGTCATCCTCATCGCGGTGCCGTGGTCGGACGTCCACACGCTCGACGCGAGAGCGTACTTGGTCCCGTTCGCAAGTTCGATCGCTTCAGCCTCGGTGGAGAACGACTGTACGGTGACAACCGGCCCGAATATCTCTTCCTGGACCAGCTCATCTTCCTGCTGCACCCCGGAAATAACAGTCGGCAGATAGAAAAACCCTGGTCCAGCTGGCTTTCCCCCGCCAATACATACGTTCGTATTTGCTGAGCGTCTCTCTACTAACTCCGCCACTCGATCACGGTGAGCGCGGCTGACCAGGGGGCCGAGACAATCGCCCGATTCCGGTCCGCCCAACCTCAAGTCCGCGGCCGCAGCCGTCAACTTCTCGGTGAACTCCTCCGCAACCTCCTCTTGAACGAGAATCCTCGTCGCAGCGGTGCAATCTTGACCGCTGTTGTAAAAGGCTCCGGCAACAATCCCCGCGACTGCGCCGTCGAGGTCCGCGTCGGCGAAAACAACGGCGGGTGCCTTGCCTCCGAGTTCGAGATGCAACAGCTTGACGTCTTCCGACGCGGCCTTTGCGACCGAAATACCCGCTCTCGTCGATCCCGTCAGCGCAATCATCCGAGGAACCGGATGAGCGACGAGCGCGGCTCCGGTATCGCGATCGCCGCACACAACGTTCAACACCCCCGGCGGATAGATCTGCGCTGCAAGCACTCCCAGCATCACCGCGGTTTCCGGCGTCTCCTCGGCCGGCTTGAGCACGAGGGTGTTTCCCGTCGCGAGTGCCGGCGCGATCTTCCAGATCGCCATCATCAACGGGTAGTTCCAAGGAGCGATCGCACCGATCACGCCAATGGGTTCACGTCTGACATAAGACGTAGCACCCTCCGTGTACTCCATTGCGGCAACGCCCGGCAGAGAGCGGGCAATACCCGCGAAGTACCGCAGAAAGTCAACACACTGCGGGATCTCGTCGTCTCGCACCTGCCTGAGAGGCTTGCCGGTACTGCGGCATTCGACCTCGAGGAAATATTTCGCGTTTGCTTCCAGCGCGTCCGCGAGGGCCAGCAGCAACTCCTGACGGCGCGCAGGGGTGGACCGGCGCCAGGACCGCGCAGCCTTCTCGGACGAACGGCAGGCTCGGTCGACGTCATCGGCGGAACCGACGGCAGCACGGGCGTATACATTGTCGGTCACCGGATCGACCAGCACGGAAAGTCTACCTGCCGGGCTCTCGCACGTTCCGTTGATCACGTGACCAAACGCTGCGACAGTCATCGAAGTTTCCACCGTCATGAGCGCGATCCGGGGAGCGCGACGAAGAACTTCTTCGACGGCTCAACCGTCTCCCAGGTACCGCGAAACGACTGCGGCACGAAAAATGCTTCCCCAGCGGAGAATTCGCGACGGTTTCCATCGAGGTCGATCAGCGCCACCCGGCCGCTGATCATGATGCAGACCTCGTCGTACGGATACGGGTCGCACAAGAGCGTGCCGGGCTCGCCTTCCCAACCACCGCCGAAGTATTCCCCGTTCGGATCTCCGAATGACCTCCATTCGGATTCCGACCAGTTCGGGCTCGCGTCGTCACCCCACTCCGGGATGAACCGCGTCCCCTGCCCTGGCCCGAACATTCGAATGTCGTTGACACTCATGTCATTTTTCCTTCGTGTTGGAGCTGGAAATTCGTGCAGCAAACAGATTCAGTACGTTTGCAGTTATTCGTTCGGTGAACGGATCGTGATGGATCAGCCCGTTCACCCATTCGGTGGAACCTGCGTTGAACACGGAGCCGAGACCTCGCTTGTGACAGGCGACCATTCCCGATCCGTATTCGAGATCACGAAGGTGATCTGGAGGCTCACTGCCATAGAAGCATTCGATGATTCCCTGCACTTCGGCGAAAGGCGCACCGATCGGAACTTTCCCGTTCCATTTGTCCCGCGAACCCGAAACTGCCGGCGCCATCGCGATGATCTCCAGATCCTCGGGAGCGCCGTCGACGCCGGTCGCATACGGCTGGCCCTTCCGGAACGTGAAATCCACGCCGTCCATCTCGAATCCGGCAACACAGATCGGGGCGATCCCGAAGTTGTCTCCGTAGTACAGGTCGGTTCCGTTCAACGCCCAATGATCCGGCCGGTATACCGTGAAACCGCCCGAAGACCTGGGAGTTGTTGCACCGTAACGATTGTAGACACCGGCCATGCCGGTCAATCCCATCGTCCACGCCCCCGGTCGGGCAACCTCGGGCGAATCCCACGCCGTCGTCACCCGGGTCGGGTCGACTTCTCGCATCGGATCGTCGAACGGATTCTTGTAACAGACTTGTGCGTCGTTTTCGAGGCGTACCTGCCACAGGAAGTTCCCGCCGAATCGCGCCAGACCACCACCCTCTTCGACGAAATCATCTATGCGGTCACGCATCTCCCAGGACCAGTACTCGTCGTGACCGACGACAACTGCGCATGAATATCCCTGCAGCGCCGACGGATCGTTATGCAGATCGTGTTGTGTCACGTGGTGGACGCGGAACCCCTGCTCTTCCGCCCAGACCGTGAACGGCCTCTCGTAAGTGGCCCAGAAGGCGTCCGCATGGTGACGCGAGTAACCGTTCACCCACGCCCATTCGTACGGCGGGTGACGGGGAATCCATCCGATTCCCGGTGTGTCGGTGTGGATGTTGCGTGCTGCACCCTCGGGTTTGCGCAACATCCCCCGCGCGACGGGACGCTGCGTCGAGGAAATCGGTGTCGGCACATCGCCGGAGCCGTCCGGAACACCTCGGTAGTGGTTTGCCCCACCCCAGTCGTTGTAGGCCAACATCGTGCTGGTGGTGTGAATGAGTACGAAGTCGGCATGCTCGGGTTCGCGCGCCTTGACGACGAAGAAGCCCTCCCGCTCAATAGTCACCCCTTCGTGGAGCATCCGGACCAGAACCAAGTACATGCCGGACGTCCATTTCGGATCTATCTCGACGGCAAGGGATTCCGCCCAGTCGCAGCCCACTGCGTACGCGTCGGCAGGCGTCTGCTGCTGCTTGCCCGGCAGACCGACGTATTGCGCGACCTGTTGCGGCCGGGCGCCGTCTCGAACAATTTCGAGGTCGTATTCTTCTGCGGTGGTATGCACTCGGATCGAGACGGTGTCACCACCGAAGTACGAGAACCTGTCCGCATAGACCCATATCTCGGGAGCGCCCGGAACAATTCCGGGACGTTCGACCAACCCTCCGGGGACCGACCATGCGTATTCGCTCATGCCGACAACTCCTCGACCGAGTGTTCACGTACGCGCATCCCGCGGACCACGCCGAATGCGAAAGCCAACAGCAATGGCGCTGCCAACAAGAAGTTTTGCGCGGTGGTCAACCCGGTCAGGTCACTCATGTTCATCAAGAGGTATCCGAGCGCGACGATCAACGCCACTGCAGCGAGCGAGGGTGCAATCAACCTCTGCCACAGACCTTCACCGCGAGAATCCTGCGAGAAGAACCTGAGCACGGCGACGGAAGTGAGAACCTGCAACACCAGCACACCGATGATCGTTGGTGTATTCGTCCACACGACTACTTGGGTGTACGGGTCTGCGGGCGTCAGCGCAAAGCCGGCGATTGCCGCGAATACCAGTGCGCCTTGTGTGATTCCGGCGACGCTCGGCGTTCCAGTGGTCGGCGAAACCCGTGCAAGCGCGGCAGGAAAGACTCTCGCGCGCCCCATGGTGAGCAGATAGCGACTGCAAGCATTGTGGAGGGCAAGGCAACCCGCGAAGAAGCTCGTGACGATCAACAGATGCATCATGTCGGTCATCATGGAGCCGGCAAATTCATTGTTGAGATCGAAGATCAGCTCGGACGGGTCACCGCCGAGTAGGTCGCCCATCCGACTCGGGCCGACGGCCTGCACGATCACCCAAGCACAGAATGCGTAGACCACAGCCAGAACAGTGACTGCTGTGTAGGTCGCACGCGACACTGTGCGTTTGGAATCGACAACTTCCTCGCTGTAGATCGCCGTTTGCTCGAAACCGACGAAGGAGGTGAAGGTCAACACGAAGACGCTCGCCAGTCCGGCTGTCATGAAGGTCGACGGCGAAAAACTGTCGAGCGACAGTCCTTCGTGGCCGCCTTTCAACAGAACCGCCACACAGAAGACTGCGAGGACGCCGAGCTCGAGCGCCATCAAAACGGCCAGCACCTTCGCGCCGATATCGACCCTGCGATATCCCACCACCACGACCAGAACTGCGACCGCCAATGCGCAGGTGTAGACGGAAACGGTTACTCCCAAGAACAACTCGATCGTCGACGAGAGAAAGATGCCGCAAGCGACGACGAATCCGATCTGGCCACCGAGATAGCCGATGTAAGCCAGCACAGAGGCGCCTGCGCCGACTGTTTTTCCGAGCCCTTCGGTGATGTAGGCGTAGAACGCGCCCGCGCCGCGGATATGCCTGCTCATCGCCGTGAAGCCGACGGCGAACAGTAGATAGACGATCCCGGGAACGACGTACCCCACCGGAAGCGCAGCGCCGGAAACCATCAGGCCCAGTGGCGCGAATCCCACCAGGATCGTCAGTGGCGCCGCTGCGGCGATGACGAAGAAGACCAGATGACGGCTGTTGATAGTTCCGGCGCGCAGGCCCGAGGATGACGTGGGAGAACCGGATTCAGAATGCGTTCCTGCACCGGGAGGGTCGGTTTTTTCGGTCATGGGGAGGCTCCGCGAGTTAAGGCAAGTATGCGCCTGCCTGGTCAGGTTTCCCGAGGTTCGCCCGAATTTCTCTCGACGTTCGCCCGGTGTTCCTAAGAGAGTGCCGAATCGTTTCATCAGTGTCAATACCTGCGCTGAAACGATTCGACGTTTTGTTTTGAGGTGCCCCTCACCGGTGCACGCAACATGCCGAAACGATTGATCGATAGGCTGGAGACAAACCGACCAACGAGTAGAAACGATCCGCAGTGGCTACCCCTGTTTCGCCGACGCTTCGTGATGTCGCCAACGCCGCCGGCGTCGCGGTGTCCACGGTCTCCTATGCACTCAACGGCAAGGGCCGGGTCGACGCGGCCACTCGCGCTCGGGTTCGAGAGGTTGCCGACCGCCTTGGATACCGTGCCAATCGGTCGGCCCAGAATCTCAGGTCGGGTCGGACTGCCACCCTCGGGCTGATGCTCCCCGCTCCCGACCAACTGTCATCGGCCGAGTACCTCAATTTCGACTGGTACGGGCGCGTGGCGACCGCCGCGACCCAGGCTGCATTCCACGCCGATCACTCACTCCTCCTACTACCGTCGATGAAAGATCCGAACGGACTGCGGCGCATCGAGATGGACGGCGTACTGGTCGTCGACCCGATGGTCGACGACCCGCGCGTCGAGGTTCTGCAGAAGATCGGAATCCCCTCTGTCGCAGTGGGTCCTGGACACTCCGGGCAGTTCGGATACTCCACCTCACCGGACCTCGTCTCCACCACAGAGACTCTTCTGAACCACCTCGCCGAACGTGGGGCAAGGGACATTTTCGTCCTCACTCCCGGAATGCATTCGGAGTGGACCCGCGCAACGACTTTCGCTTACTTCGAGTGGTGCCGCGCCCGAGGCGTGGCACCACGCACCAGCGAGGAATTGACGTCGTTTCCGGGCGCCAGCACCGTCGAAGGCCTCATCGGCGCCGCGTATGCGGCCACCCGCGAGGCCCTCGACTCCTCGACTCCGCCGGACGCGATCCTGTCGTTGATTCTCGGTTGCGCCCCGGCAGCGGCGCGAGCGGCCCTCGATCTCGGGCTGTCGATTCCCGGTGACGTCTTGATTGCACAGGACAGTGACGAACCCGCCCTGCTGGTTTCCCAGCCCCCGATCACCGCATTCGACTTCTTCCCCCAAGAACAGGCGGCAGCGGCCGTGCGGGCGCTGTTGGCTCTGGTCAACGGTGACGAACCCGCAGTTCAGAGCTATACGCCTAGCGAACTCCGCGTGCGAGCGAGCACGGCCCATTCGCTCACACCATAAATTCACCTGGCACCGATAGACTGATTTCCGAATTATCGTCCGTCGCCTGCCGAGAGGAATCAGGTCATCGCGCACCGCTCCCGCGACCGCTTGGCCGGGTATCTCGCCGTAGTGCTGGTCTGTGCACTCGCCCTCCTCGCATCTGTCAGCAGTGCGACCGGCCTCGACCGCGACGTCGCTCCGGTCCGCATCGCCTACGCCGCGGCCGCAGACACTTTCGGCGATCTGTATCTTCCAGAAGGATCGGACGGTGACCTGCCGGTCGTCGTACTCATTCACGGCGGTGGATGGGCCCAGAAGAGCAATCTCGAATACGCGGGCGCGTGGGCAAAAACCCTGACCCCGTACGGAATTGCGGTCTGGAACATCGAATACAGACGCGTCGGCGGTCAGGGTGGTTGGCCGACCACGCTCTCCGATACCGTTACGGCCACCAACGCCCTGGCCGGCATCGTTCAGGAAAAGGCTTCCGGGCGACTGGATTTGAGCCGTATACACATCGCCGGCTACTCCGCGGGTGGACAACTTGCCGCCTGGGTCGCATCGCGATCCCAACAGGGTGCAGACGCCCCGGAACCAAACCTCTCGGTGCCGGTTCGCTCGACGACGATCATGGCCGGCGTCTTCGACATGACGCTCGCCGCAACCGCGGGCAAAGATCGATTTGTTCGAAATCTTCTGGGCGGCATGCCTACCGATCAGCCCGATCGCTACCGCATCGCATCACCGATCGAGCACCTCCCCACCGGCCTCCCCGTCACGGTGATCCACGGACTCGGAGACAAGGTCGTGTCGGTCGAACAGAGTCGGCGCTATGCCCGTGCCGCCCGAGCAGCAGGCGACGTGGTCGATCTGATCGAACTTCCCGGCGTCGGCCACGGCGAGTTCGGCAACCCGACGACCGACGCCTGGGCTACCACCAAGCAAGCAATAATCGGCCACATAAATGCCTCTTGAGCAGGTAATACGGGCCACAGTGCTCTCAGCCGCTCGAAATAGAATTAGCTGAAACTCAATCGATGACGTACGGTGGGGTTATCAGAGGGCAGCCGTCAGTCAGGCAGCCGGTCGCTTCGCCCGGAACAACAGTTCCAGTATTCGTTCCAGGGGCAGACTTCCAGTTCGGTGCAAATCCGCGCCTTTGATCACTACGCACTTTCATCAGTCCCGCAGATTGTTGACCAGGCCGAAGGCTCCGACGGAGTCCGCCGCCAATCGCGTACCGACTGCACCAGTATCAACATGCGCTACACACCGCACGGGCCCAAAGACCCTGCGGTTCAAAGGAATACCTTGATCAACACCATGATTCACCCCGACGACACGAACAACCAGACGAACAGCAACTCGACGAACGGTCTACGGATCCCGACTACTTCGGGCCGGATCCGCGAGCGCGGTATCGAAATCGTCTGCACCCTCTACCGTTGCAGCACCGACGAAGCCGCCGAGCTGTTGCTCCGACATTCTCAGACCAACAACCTCAAGGTCACCAGCCTGATCAAAGCGCTTGTCGCCCTGATCGACGAAGACACGTCCGGCACTGGTTACGGAAGCAGTAACACGCTGGCGTCTCACTTCTGGCTGCGTGAGATCAGAAATCTCAGCCAGACCCACCGACGCAGCGATCATTTTCATCGCCATCTCGTCGGCGCGTAACCGGCGCTGAACGACAACTGACCTGAAACGACAGCTGGGGCAGTACACGGAAATCGTGTACTGCCCCGGCTGTCGTGTTTTCAGTTGTCAGGCGGAAGCCGACTCTCGGCAATCAGGCGGAAGCCGATTCCTTGTTCAGGCCCTGCTGAGCACTGTCGGTATCGGTCGCCTCGTCCACGTGCTGCGGAGCGAAGAGCAGGCACACGATGCTCAGGATGCACATGCCGATCAGCAGTGCGATGACCGGCCAGATGCTGCCGGTTGCCTTGTACATCAGCGTCGACACCAGCGGTGACAGTCCGCCGAAAATAGCGCCTGCACCTTGGTACGCCAACGAGATGCTCGTGTAGCGCGCCTGCGGCTTGAACATCTGCGACAGGACGGCGGCGATCGGACCGTACGTGGCCGCCAGCACCAGTCGCATGACAGCGAAGGTCAGGAAGATCAGGAACACGGATCCGGACTTCAGCACCAGGAACTGCGGCGCTGCGAGAATCGCGACTGCCGCAAGGCCCCAGATGACGACGCGGACGCGTCCCACCTTGTCGCCGAGCCACGCCACGCCGAGAGTCGCGATCAACTCGACCACTGCAGCGACACTGAGCGCGTTGAGAATCAACGTCTCCGACAATCCGACATCGGGGTCGGTTGCGTATGCCGTGATGAAGGTCGTCACGAGGTAGTAGCCGCCGACTGCGACGGGCAGAATGCCGATGCCCAGGATGATCGGGCGCCAGTTGGTCACCAGCGCGTACTTGAGCGGGAGCATTTCCGGTACGTCCGCGGACTTCACCTCGGATTCGAAAACCGGGGACTCTTCGACCTTCAGGCGAACGACCAAGCCGACGAGAATCAGCAGCGCCGAGCAGAGGAACGGCAGACGCCAAGCCCACTCGCGCAGAGCGTCGTCGCCGAAGGTGGAGAGAATGCTGAAGAAACCTGTGGCCAGGAGCGCGCCGGCCGGGTTGCCCAGCTGAGCGAAACCGCCGTAGAAGGTCTTCTTGTCCTCGGGTGCATGCTCGACGGCCATCAGGACCGCGCCGCCCCATTCGCCGCCGACGGCAAAGCCCTGGACGAAGCGGAGCAGTACCAGCAGTAACGGCGCCCAGAACCCGATCGACGCGTAAGTGGGCAACATGCCGATGAGGAACGTGCCTGCACCCATCAGCGTCAAAGTCACAACCAATGCGGTGCGTCGGCCCATCTTGTCACCGACATGGCCGAACACGATTCCGCCGAGCGGGCGAGCGAAGAAACCGACGGCGTATGTCGCGAACGCCGCCGCAACGCCGGTCAGGCGGTCGGTTCCAGGTGGGAAGAAGATGTCACCGAACACCAGGGCTGCTGCCGTGGCATACACGTAGAAGTCGTACCACTCGATAGTTGTACCGACGAAGGCTGCAAATCCCGCCTTGCGGGCCTTCACGATCTGTTGCTCTCGGTTCATTACTTTTCCTCGGTGGTCGAAGTGCTCGACAATAGGTGGTTATGACCTGAATGTGCGAGTTCGCCGTCGATCCAGGTCTCTCGGACCTCGATCTGCGCAATCGCGTCGGCCGGAACCTCGAGGGGATCCGCGCCCAGAATGACGAAGTCGGCCCGCTTGCCGACCGAGATGCTGCCCAGCTCTGCTTCGCGGCCCAGCGCACGCGCACCGTTGAGGGTGTGAGCCTGCAATGCCTGGTCGGCGGTGATGCGGAGTGCATCGGAGCCGAGCTGATGGCCCTGACGCGTCACACGAGTAACGGCTGCCTGAATTGCTTCGAGCGGCTTCGGCTCTGCGACGGGGGCGTCGGAGCTGATGGTCACGGGAACTTCGGCAGCGATGAACTCGCCGAGCGGGTTGAACCGCTCGCCCGGAGTGCCGATCGCAGCGGTGACGCCCTCGCCCCAGTTGTAGTAGTGCTGTGGCTGGTTTACCGGATAGACACCGGCCAGGTTCATCCTTGCGATCTGCTCGGCTGTCGGGAGTCCGCAATGCTCGATGCGGTGACGAGCGTCGGTGTCGGGGTGAGCCTTCTGCGCAGCTTCGATGGCATCGAGCACCATGTCGATGGCGGTCGGTGACTGAGCGTGCGTGGCGGTCTGCAGACCCACCGAATGTGCCTTGGCAATCAGCTCCGAGTAGTCCGCCGGCTCGTGGTAGAGCTGCCCGGTGCGGCACGGGTCGCCCACGTAGCCATCGGGGAAGTATGCGGTCCAGCCGCCGAGTGTGCCGTCGGCGTAGAACTTGATGCCCCCGAACGCGAGCCGCGAATTGCCGAAGGCTCCGTGCATTCCCGTGTCGATGACGTGATCGAGGAGGTGGCTGAGCATGTACATGCTGACGCGGGTCTTGAGCTGATCCTGCTCGGCCAGACGCAGGTACATGTCGAATTCACGCCGGGTCACCTGGCAGTCACCGATGGTGGTGACGCCACCGGCCAGGAACTTGTCCTGAGCGACCGACAGCTGGCGAAGGTGCTCTTCCGGCTCGTCCTCGAGATGGAAGTTGGGGCCGTGATGGCCGACCTTCACTCCGTTGACGCCGGTGAGAATGTTGCACGCGGCGTCGGAGAGCTCACCGGTGAGTTCGCCGTCTTCATCTCGGAAGAACTCGCCACCGGCCGGATTCTCGGTGCTCGCGTCGATACCGTGCTTGTCGAAAGTGAAGGAGTTGACGACGCCGCCGTGACCGCTCGCGTTCATGAGATAGACCTCGCGATCGGTGGCCACCTGATCGAGCTCTTCCTTGAGCGGGTGACGCCCTTCGATCAGGTTGCGGTGCTCGTAGCCGTATCCGCGAATCGGGACGCCCGCAGGTGCTGTGAGCGCCGCTTCCTGAAGTAGCGCAATGATTCCGGGGATGGAATGTGCCTTCTCCGGCCCACAGTCCACCCAGCTGAGCATCTGCCCGTACATCAACGGGTGTGCATGTGGATCGACGAAGCCGGGGACGACGGTGGCGCCGTCGAGTTCGACCACCGCGGTTGTGCGAGTGCTCAGCCGACGCGCCTCGGTGCGGCATTCCTCGAGCGTTCCCACCGCTGCAAAGCGGTTTCCGAACACCAGGAACGCTTCGGCTCCCACCGTGCTGTCGTCAACGGTGTGGATCTTGGCGCCGGTGAAGATCGTGCCGGTGGCGTCGAGAGGCGAGGCTTCGTGCGTGTGCAACTTGCGCATGGTGGTCCTTCGTCGAGATGGTGGTGCAGGTCACTGCGTGTTGAGCGAAAACTACGCCCTGACCTGTAGCTATGCAATGCATCAAAGTTTCAGACCAGGCGGTATACAACTTTTTTGTATGAGTTTTCGAGCATTTCTGCACTTATCCACATCATTCATGGCCACATGCGACTGTTCTAATAGGAAGCTCATACAGAAAAATCTCTGGAAAAGTTGGGGCAACCATGACGGTCGATCTCGATTCCAAGCTCATTGCCGCACTTCAGCGCAACGGGCGAGCGACGTACCGCGAACTGTCCGTGGCGGTCGACGCCCCACGAGCGGCGGTGTCCACCAGAGTGCAGGCGCTACTCGACTCGGGAACGGTGTCCGTAGTGGCCGTCGCGCACCCCGAACTTCTCGGGTTGAAGGCGCTTGCACACGTCTCGATCGCAGTGTCCGGACCGATGACCCCGGTGCTGGACGCGTTGATCGCATCCGAGGCCGCCGTCTACATCTCGGCAGTCAGCGGGCAGTACAACGTGATTGCGGAACTTCGGGTGCCCAGTCACGACGATCTGTACCGTGCCATCGCCGAACTCCGCTCACAACGTGGCGTTCGATCCGTGAGCACGCTGGTCTACGTCGACGTCATCAAGGGAATCTTCATGCCCGAGACCGCTTTACAAGCCGATATCCGACTCGACTCGACAGATGTCGCGTTGATCGAACTGCTCGAGCGCAACGGGCGAATGCCCTTTCTCGAGCTGGCCGAACACACCGGACTGTCGCCGAGCGCCGTGCGCAACCGGGTCAATCATCTGATCGCGAGCACGGCACTGCGCGTCGGCGCTGTCGTCAAGCGGCGAGGTGGTGGCCGAACGCTGGCGATGGGCATCGGCGTCAATCTGGGCTCACGGGACGACAACGCGGTATCGGAGATCGAGTCGCTGCCCGGAATCGAATTCCTCGCCCGGACCCTCGGACGATACGACGTGATCGCGACGGTTGCCGCCAACTCCTCGAGCGACCTGCATGCGCTGTCCGAACGAATCCGCGGGATCGACGGTGTCAGCGGCTTGGAATCTTGGGCACATCTCGAGGTATTCAAGGAGCACTACGCCCGCAGCCTGGACGTACGCGGGTAATTTCCGAGTCATTGACCCACTTGGTCGGGCACGCTAACCTCGATCAAGTCATTGACCCACTTATCCGAGGTGACATACATGGCCGATTCCGGACGCAAGGTAGACATCGTCGCCGCGGCGATCGAGGAGGCGATCTCGACCGGCCGATGGCCCGTCGGATCAAAACTCCCGCCGGAGACCGCACTGGTCGAGGAATTGGGAGTCGCCCGAAACACCATGCGCGAAGCGGTACGGGCGCTTGCACACGCCGGAGTTCTGTCCGTTCGTCACGGTGGCGGCGTGTACGTCATGGCGGCGTCGCCGGTCGAAGGACTACTCGGGCGCAGGCTCGCCAGAGGTGACGTTCTCGACGTACTGAGCCTGCGACGCGGACTCGAGGTCGAAGCCGCGCGACTTGCAGCGCAGCGCCACACCCCCGAAGATCTCGCGCGGATACATGCAGCCTGGAATGCCCACCCCGGTCATGTCGGCGGCTTCACTGTCGAAGCCGGCATGGCCCTGCACCTTTCGATCGTCGAGGCGTCCCACAATTCCGCACTGATCGACGTCTACCGGGGAGTCCTTGCCGCCGTGACGGATTCGCTGTCCGCAGTCAGTGTCGGTCCAGGTTTCCACGTCGACGAGCACCGACCCTTGATCGCAGCCATCGAGGAACGCAACCCCGACGAAGCAGCGCACGCGGCAGGCGCAGCGCTCGACACGGTCATCGACGCCGTCGAAAGGAGCTTGGCGTGAATCGGGGAAACTGGAACGGTACGACCTATTCGCCTCTTGCCGAGCAACTCTCACCGGCATCGACGGAGGCACTGCGCTCGATCGGGCATGTGAGCACGGTGTACGACGTCTGCGCCGGAACCGGGAACTTTGCGCTCCCGGCAGCTCAGTCAGGCATGACGGTCCACGCACTCGACCTCTCCGCCAGCCAGCTCGAGGTCGCATGCGAACGCTGGATTCCCCACCCCGGCACTACCCAACCCAACTTCACGATCGGCGATGCGCAGTCTTTACCCTGGCCGAATTCGAGTGCCGACGCCTGCGTCAGCATCTTCGGGATCATCTTCTGTCCCGACCCCTCGATTGCCCTCGCAGAGATGATGCGGGTGACCCGGCCAGGCGGAAAGATCTGCGTCGCAACGTGGTCGGAGAACGGGTGGGCAGCAGCACTCCGCCGGGAGGCCGCCTCGGCGTGGAATGGCATCACACCACTACCGACGACATGGTCGAGCTCGAGCGAATTCGAGAAGGCAGCAGCCGGATTGGAGTCGGTGAGCTCGGCCTCGCACCTGCTCGAGTGGCAACTACCAGCCGGATCGGATCCCGTCGAGGAACTGTGCGACCAGGCACCGGCGTTGAAGAACTTTCGCGAGGCCGTTCGAAGCACAGGGAATTGGGCTTTGATGTCAGCGCACCTCCGCTCGACGCTCGAGCCCTATCTCAGGTCGAGCGCGGCCGGCCCCGTCGCCACCAGCGAATACGTCCTCCACACGGGCACTGTCCCGAACTCTGACACCGCGCTCTTCCGAACGCGCGGGTAACCCTCTTGGCCGGATACGGTCTCTTCACCGTCCACCGAACCGAAGAGGCCCGCTTGATGTCTGAATCGAACTCCCTACCTGAATTGAAGCAAGCATCGCAGCAAGCATCGAAACAAACCTTGTCCATGTCCGTCCTCATGACGCCGGACATGTCAAACTTCTCGGGCAACGTGCACGGCGGAACGATTCTGAAGTTTCTCGACCAGGTTGCCTATGCGTGCGCGAGTCGATATGCCCAGACCTACGTCGTGACTCTGTCGGTGGATCGTGTGGTGTTCCGCGAACCGGTGCATGTCGGCGAACTCGTCACGTTCAGCGCTTCCGTGAATTACACCGGGCGCACCTCGATGGAAATCGGAATTCGAGTCGAAACCGAAGACATTCTTCTCGGAAAATCTCGCCACACCAATAGTTGCTATTTCACGATGGTGGCGATGGGAAGCGACGGGAAACCGGCTGAGGTACCCCAACTCCGGCCGACCGGAACAATCGCCAGGCAGCGATTCGAGGCCGGGCGACGGCGTCGTGAACTGCGCAGAGAGAACGAGCTTCGTGAACAGTCCATCCGGGCCGCAGTTCGGGACTTAACGCCCGAACACGATGACTGAATCCAGTCATATTTAAGTTATAACCTTATGCATTAAGCTGATCGAGTGACTTCGAAGGCACGGGAAAAGTATGACGTTGTGATTGTCGGCGCGAGCATCGCGGGATACGCGGCCGCCATCATGTACGCCCAGCAAGGTCTGCGGATAGCGCTTCTCGACGCTCGCTCCGACATCCGGGCGCACAAAGTCCTGTGCACTCACCACCTGCAACCGTGCGGTGCCCCGATCTTGCAACGACTCGGCGCCACGGAAAAACTGCTCGCCCTGGGAATGGTGGAAACCGTTCCGACATTCTGGACCCCGTGGGGAGTGATCACCCCTGACGCGGCAGAGAACTCACCGCCACCTGGGTTCAACGTCCGAAGGGAAACTCTCGACCCCCTACTGCGCCAACTCGCGAACGACTACCCGAACGTCGACCTTCTTCTCGGGTATCGCGTTTCCGGACTGCTGACCGAGAACGGCACTACTGCAGGCGTCTACGGCACCGAACAGGGTTCGGTCTTCACTGTCGAAGCACGATTGACCGTCGGAGCGGACGGCAAGGATTCGACCGTCGCACGATCCGCTCGTTGCGACTCCGTGACTGCATCCAACGGGCGTTTCAGCTATTTCGCCCAACTCTCCGGACTTGAACGACCCGGCGGAGAAACGTCATTGTCGTGGTTCATGGATCCCGACGTCGCCTATCTGCTCCCCAACGACGGCGGAATCAGCGTGCTGGTGGTCTTCCCTGCCCTCGACAAGCTCGGCTCGTTCGCTGACGACCTGTCTACTGCTTTCCTCGAGTACGCCAACGCATTACCCGGCGCTCCGCTTGTTCGGCGAGAGCACATCGTCGGGAAGATCGTTGGTACCAAACACTTCTCCACAACCCTCACCGAACCCGTAGGTAACGGGTTCGCACTCATCGGCGACGCTGCGGCAACCAACGACCCGTTGTGGGGTATCGGATGCTCGTGGGCACTCGAGACCGCTCAGATGCTGGTCGATGCGACCGCGCACATGCTGACGGAGACGCCGGCAGACACACTCGACTCACATCGGAACGTGACCGCTGCATTGACCGAATACCGTAGCGCCAGAGCAAGTATGACGAATCACATCGACTACATGAGCGGTTACGCCGGTGGGCGAAAGTTCACCGCGATCGAACGTCTGCTCATCTCCGCGGCCACCCACGACCACGACGAAGCCCGAAGGTTCTACTTGTTCGGTTCCCGGTTGATACCGGCCGAACAGTATCTCTCGACTCGCTCGGTCGCGCGGGCAGCACAAAAACATCTCAGGCACCGTCTGCGTCGTAGATCTGTGGCCGGGACGTAATCTGACAAGCGTTTTTTCGGCGCCGGCAACGGGGAACCCTCCGATCGCAACCGAGTCGGAGGAGCGACCATGCGTGCACACATCGCCATTCCGAGTGAATCGACTTGTCACAGGTACGTAGTCGCCGTCGCCAGCTCCACCTTCGCCGAATCGGTCATCTGGTGCGACGGCCCCGCGTTCGACGCAGTACTCGTTCTGGGCAGCGAGATTCCGCAGCACAGTGGCCACCGAGCCGTACTCGCCTGGAATCACTACTTCGGGTGGGCGCTCGGCGTGGAAACGACACCGGATACGTCGTTCGCCGTTGTCGAATGCCTCGGTATCGGGAGAATGCCGGATCCTGAACTGTGCGCCGACCGCGCTGTCGAGTTGATTGCCCAGGCGGGTAGTTAAGGAACTCGTCGCGCGGCGCACAATCCGGCGGGCATAAGATCGAGCGCGAGTTTCGCACGCCCGACGAAAGAGAGCCCGACATGGACCCGCTGAACAGGCCTGCCGGTCAGCTGGCTCTCGAGAACGAACCGGACGGCAGGGCGACTTTGCGGGCGCGTCAGACGCCCCGCAGTGAGCGTCGCAAGATCGGGAAAGGCCTGCGCAAGCGAGTGGCGCGATCGTCGCTCGGCGACTGGACGCCCCCATCCGATCGACGTGACCCGGTCGATCAGGTCAACACGGCACACGAGGGAAGACTCGACTGGTTGGTTCCGATCCGTGTGGGGCGAATGGTCGCTTCGCCATACGGATTCCTGCGCGGTACCGCCGGATTGATGGCAGAGGACATGGCGCAGCTGCCGTCCACCGGCATCACTCCCGTCATCTGTGGAGATGCGCACGTCGGAAACTTCGGGTTCTACGGATCTCCGGAACGCGAACTTGTCATAGACCTCAACGATTTCGACGAAGCACATCCCGGCCCCTGGGAATGGGATCTACGAAGGCTGGCTGCGAGCATCTGGGTGGCCGGTCGGCAGAACGGTCTCACCGAAGCTCAATGCGAAACAGCAACAACCTCGTGTGTGTCCGCGTATCGCCTCCACTTGGCGAAGCTGTCCGAGCGTCCACTGTTCGATCGCTCCTTCGACCGGGTCGATCTCGACGGACTCACCGACCACGTCACCGATCCTGGGTTGCTGGCCGAGATCAGGCGCGCCGCGGAGCGCGCCCGGCGGCGTACGAGTGACCATGCGGTGCCGCGGTTCACCGTCGAGGATCACGGACGGCGCCAGTTGGTCGAGAACCCGCCGCTCACAACACGACTCACGCCGCAGGACACCGACTTCCTCCTGGAGGGTCTGGACGAGTATCTCGAAACCCTTGCACCACACTGGCGCCGAGTCGTCTCGGGATACAACGTCATCGACGTCGCGCACCGGGTTGTCGGAGTCGGGAGTGTCGCTCTGCGCGCCTATGTGGCCCTGTGCGAAGGGAGCATCCCGGACGACGTCATCTTCTTGCAGCTCAAGCAGGCTCGCCGATCCGTCGTTGCACCCTTCGTGCACGGTGACTCGGCCTGGCACGACCACCAAGGACGACGCGTCGCGGAATACCAGCAGGCTCTCCAGACAGTCAGCGATCCACTGCTCGGGTGGTGCACCGTGGACGACCGCCAGTACTACGTCCGTCAGTTCCGGAACATGAAAGGTTCTGTGGACCTGAACAATATCGATGCAGCAGCCTTGACCGACTATGTCGCGATCTGCGGTCGCCTACTGGCCAAGGGACACGCACGAACCAGTGGCGCGTCACTGATTTCCGGTTACCTGGGAACCTCGGACACGGTCGACACCGCCCTCACCCGGTTTGCTCGGCTCTACGCCGATCAGACCGAACGTGACCACGACGCTCTGTGCCGGGCGGTGTCGGCCGGCACGATCGCCGCGGAGCCGGGAATCTGATCCCTCACGCCGCGACAATCCTGCCCTGCTCGAACTTCACTCCACCCCAGATTCCGGTCTGACCAGTGGCAGAGGCGAATTCACGACACGAAGCCACAATCGGGCACCTGTTGCACACGTCGGTCGCGTAGTCGTATCCCTCGGACGGAAAGGGAAACCACCGGTCCGGCTCGGGGTCTCCTCGGCATTCCGCCTGCCACCACGTCCGGTCGTCCGAGATCGGCAAAAGCTCAGCCAAATTGGAGATTTCGTCAGCGCACATCACTGGCTCCCTTCGACTGTCACGTCCGACTCAATTCGCGCCAGATCTTCTGCTGCACTTTCTCGATGCGCCGAGGTGCCTTCGGCTCCCACAGCAGCCGCATACCGGCCTCGGCCGGAGTGCGATCCGCCTTGCGCTGATTGCAGGAACTGCAGCACGCCACCAGATTTCCCCACGTGTTGGGCCCGTTACGGCTCCGCGGCTGGACATGGTCGATGGTCGTTGCCCGGGCGGCGCAGTACGCACATTGACGACCGTCCCGGTCGAAGACACCGGCAAAAGTGGCCCGACTGGAATCGGTGACCGTCACCCGGTGAGCAACGTACACGTACTCGGCGAGCAGGATCGTCCTCGGCAGTGGGATTTCGACGTGCTTGGAGCGCACCGGAAATATCGGGGTCACGTCTTCGGTGGACTGCGCGGAGCCGGTGGCGATCAGGACGACCGCACGATCGGCGCTCACTTCACCGAGGTACTCGTACGTGGCGTTGAGTACCCGGACGGGGCGGTTCATCCAACTGTGAGCAAGTGCGCGGTTCGGGTTCCGCATGAGAGTTCTCAGTTCGTGTCGAGGAGTGAAACTCCTGGACACGAAGACGGGTCAGGAGCAAATGCAAGAAATGGGGAACGGCATATATCCAGCGCCGCTCTGTTCCCCGAATGCGGGATGGGAAATACCGCGGGGTGAGTGCCCGCGCAGGTGCAACGCTTGCTTCCAGTCGCGCATGCCTGTCCCCTTCCACTTCTTGTTCTCGTCACCGGCGATTGCCGGCGCTCATCATCACACGGAAGGCATCCTCAGCGATATCGATTTATCAGGCCGGAAGAGCCGTCCTGGAAATACCGCGGTTTGACGCCGGAACACGCGGCTTGATCGAATGAGCCATGACTTCGTCGTACATCGACCTACGCTCGGACACCGTCACCAAGCCTGATGCGGAGATGCGGAAGGCGATGGCCGACGCCGAGGTCGGTGACGACGTCCTCGATCACGACCCGACCATGGCGGCGCTCGAGGAAGAGGTGGCGCACACTCTGGGTTTACCGGCGGCACTGTGGGTGCCGAGCGGATCGATGGGCAACCTGATTGCGCTGATGCTGCACCTTCACCGCGGCGATCAGTTCCTGGCACCGGAACACTCTCACGTCTTGGGCTCCGAATTGGGCACCGCTGCCTGGCTCGCCCAGGGAATGCCGATGGCGTTGCCGCACGACGGCGGACCCGGACGTCCCACCCCCGAGACTGTCGTGAAGGCGGCGGGCTCCCCCGGCCCGTACTTCGCGTTGAACACCACGCTGCTCTGTCTCGAGAACACTCATAACTTCGCCGGCGGTGCCGTCATGAATCCGACCGAATGGACGAAGCTGGTCGACGCAGCGCGATCACGCGGCTTGAAGATTCACCTCGACGGCGCCCGTCTCTGGAATGCCGCTGTTGCACTCGATGTTTCGCCCACCGAATTGACTTCCGGCGCCGATACCGTTCAGGTGTGCCTGAGTAAGGGACTCGGTGCGCCGGTCGGCTCGATACTCGCCGCATCACCCGAATTGATCACCGAAGCCCGAAGGATCCGCAAGATGCTCGGCGGCGGCGTTCGTCAGGGCGGAGTGCTGGCCGCAGCCGGCATCGTCGCGTTGCGCTCACAAGCTCGCCTCTCCGACGATCACGACAACGCGCAGCGCCTCGCGTCGGGGCTTCGTGAACGCGGTTGGGCCGTCGACGAACCTGCCACCAACATCGTTCTGGCCGCGACAGCCGATCCGTCGGTCACCGTTGCTCAGCTCGCCGCTGTCGATGTCGGCGCGGTCACCGTTGCCGGGAAGGTTCGGTTCGTGACACATCGCGACGTGAGCACTGCCGACATCGACGCGGTTCTGTCCAGAGTAACCTTCTGAACTACGCCACCAGGGGTTGAACCTCCTGCGCGACAAAGCGAATGAACTCGCGGACATCCGGCTCGTCAACAGTCGGTTGGAGTGCCACGGTGGTTGCACCTGCTGCAACCCATCGCCGTGTTGCTGCCGCGACTTCGGCCGCGTTGCCCACGGCAATCGCATCCTCCGGCGACTCGCTATCGGACGCTGCGGCCTCGGCAAGGGCGCGCTCACGACCGCCGGAACCGAAAGCACAGATGACGTAGACGACGACCTCGTGATCCGACGCCCCGATGTGAGCGATCGCCCGACGCACGCCGTCCGGGGTCGTCCCACCCGAGAGCACGGTGCCCTGCGCCAACTCGCCACTGAGCGCCAAAGTCTTTGGCCCCGTGGCGCCGACGAGCAACTGCGGCACCGTCTCCGGTGGCCACGCCAGCGTGACGTCCGTGAGATTCACGTATCGACCGGACACCGTCACCGACTCACCGCCCAGTAGCCGCTCGACTGCTCCGAACTGCTCCCGCAGGAGGGTCAACGGCGATTCGGCTTTGGCCCCGATCTGCCGCATCCAACTCTGAACGCCGTGACCGAAGCCAACCCGTAGTCGATCCGGATGAACTCTGGCCAGCGCTGAAATCTCCATCGCCGTGATCGCGGTGTTGCGCATCGGGGTCGGCAGCACACCGATCGCCACACCCACGCGATCGGTCTCAGCCAATACAGTTGCAGCAGTGGCTATTCCTCCGCCGAAGAAGCAGTCTTCCCACAACCAGACCTCGTCGATACCGACTTCGTCTGCATACCTGGCATGTCGAACCAGATCTTCCGGAGATTGCTCCGGGCGCACGACGACGGCAATCCGTGCGGCGCTCATGCCGTCACCAGAAACGCGGCGATCTCGTCGGCGGTTCGACGGCCCTGTTCGCGGCCGAGTTCGGCTGCGGGGCGCCTGGTTGTCGGTGAAAGCGAGTTCGTTCCGATCGCTTCGACGACGGCGTCGTCGGCGAAGACAGGCAGCACGGGCAAGGGCGTCATCGCGTCGATTTCCTCTCGTAGGCTGCCGCCAAGCAGATTCGGGGCGGGATCGGCAGCAGGTGAAAGAACCACGACCACATCGCAGTCGGCAGCCAGATGAACATTCGAGCCACTCGCCATTCCGCCGTCCATGTACCGGTGACCGTCGATCGTGACTACCGGCCACACCCCGGGGACAGCGCAACTCGCTCCGACTGCGTCGATCAGGTCGACGCCGGAGGCATTGCCGAACACCCTCAACTCACCGGTCTGCGCGTTGATCGCCGGGATGCGCAACTCCCGGTCGGGCCACAACCGATTGGGCAGCCGCGCCTCGATGACCGCACGACGCACGGCGGGTTCGACGGTATCGGCTCTCATCGCTGCCTCGCCGAGCAAACGGAGCTGCTCGGCCCGGTCCTGCGATCCTGCAATCGCGTCGACGAACATCTGACCGAGTACCTCGACATCGACCTTCGGGTCGATTTCGCCGGTAGCCTCCGCTGTTTGTGCGTCGAAAAGTTCTTGCAGTGTCACGCCGCTCGCTATCTGAGCGCTCACCGTGGAACCTGCGGAAGTGCCGATCAACACGTCCGCCGTCAGCAGCGCAGCGGCAGTGTCCGGTGATTTGTCCTGAAGGCCCAACAGAAAACCTGTTTCCCAGGCGATTCCCGCAACGCCGCCACCGGCAAGTACCAACCCCAATTTCACGCCGTCCACCTCTCGTCGATCGTGATCCGTGCCCGAAGTCGACGTTAGACCTACTCTGAAGTGATGTTCATGCGCAGCGCAAAGACATTTGTTCCCGACGCACTCCGTGGGTTGATCGCATCCACCGACGACATCGCGTGGAATCCCGATCCTGGGTACCTCACACGCGCAAGGCCACTTCCCCGCGGACGGGTCGCGCTCGTCTCCGGCGGCGGATCAGGCCACGAACCCATGCACGCCGGATTCATCGGCGAAGGAATGCTCACAGCCGTCTGCCCCGGATTGGTCTTCAGCTCACCCAATGCACTTCAGATCCACGAGGGGTCCAAGGCTGCCGACGCCGGCGGCGGCGTCCTTCACATCGTGAAGAACTACACCGGCGACGTGATGAACTTCGGTATCGCCCGAGAGTTGCTACGCGAGGACAAGATCGATACGGACGTCGTCCTGGTCGACGACGACGTCGCGACCGAACGCGCAGACGGCAGTGGCCCGGGGCGACGCGGTACTGCGGCAACCATCGTGGTGGAGAAGGTCTGCGGCGCATCCGCCGCCCGCGGCGACGACCTGGCCGAGGTGACCCGGATCGGACAACACGTCGCGCACTCCGCTCGGAGCATGGCCGTCGCCCTTCGCCCATGCACTTTGCCGGGGGCTGACGAGCCGTCGTTCGACTTGCCGGCGGGTCAGATGGAACTCGGTATCGGCATCCACGGCGAACGCGGCACAGAACGCGTGGACGCCCTGCCCGCACCGGAATTGGTGCGGCG
Source organism: Rhodococcus sp. T9N (assembly GCF_024436645.1). Classification (NCBI taxonomy): domain Bacteria; kingdom Bacillati; phylum Actinomycetota; class Actinomycetes; order Mycobacteriales; family Nocardiaceae; genus Rhodococcus; species Rhodococcus sp. T9N. The sequence continues at coordinate 260,673 of NZ_JAMSKS010000001.1, forward strand.
GCTGACGGACCCGATCATCAAGTCCCTGAGTCTCGCCGAAGGCGACCGCGTCATCGCCGTCGTCAACGGTCTCGGCGCCACCCACCCGCTGGAGTTGCAACTTCTGTTCGCCGAACTCGGAGATTATCTGGACGAACAGGGAATTCACATCGAGCGGACACTGATCGGAACCTTCGTCACTGCATTGAACATGGCAGGCGCGTCCATCACCCTTGTTCGCACAGACAAAGAAATCCTCGAATTATGGGACGCACCAACAAAAGCGCCCGCCTGGCCGAATGCTATAGCGCGTGAGTACACCGGCATGGGCACGCGCGAATCTTTCGGTCCCACATTCACACCCGACACCTCACGCACCGCCGAAAGCAGCTTCGTCGGAAGCTGGATTGCGGACTGGGCCGAGAAGGTACTGGATCAGGAACCGGCACTGACCGATCTCGACCGACGAGCGGGCGACGGCGATTTCGGGACCAACATGGTGGCCGCACTGGATCAACTCGACATCTCGGCGATCCGTGACACGTACTCCACCGCAACGATATTCGATGCAGTCTCACAGGCGTACCTCGGCCACGCCGGTGGCACCTCCGGCGCATTGTTCGGCATCTGGTTCCGGCATTTCTTCCGCGTTGCCGCAGACTCGGCGGACTCCGAACTCGACCTCGGCGCGATCGCGGCTGCAGCGCGAGCGGGACTCGACAACATCACCTCGCTCGGCGGCGCACGCGTCGGCGACAAGACGATGGTCGACGCGATAGTTCCGGCGGTCGAGTCGTTGGAGCGATCCGTGAGCTCGGAAGCCGATCGAGATGCTGCGCTGGCGAGCGCAGCGGAAGCCGCAGCGGCCGGGGCGGAGTCGACCGAAACCATGCTCGCGAACCGCGGACGTGCAAGTTATGTGGGCGAAGCCGCTCGCGGAGTAGTCGATCCGGGAGCGCTACTCATAGCGTGGTTCTTCGCCAGTGCAGTGGGTCACTAGCGAGCACTTCGGGGCTGTGACTAATCTGGCAGCCACAGCACATCGTTTGTGACGACCCGTGGGCAAAAGCACCGGTCTCACACACCACACAGGAGCAGCCCATGCTGAGCACCATGCAAGACGCCCCCCTCTCCATTGCTCAACTTCTCCGCCACGGTGCCTCCGTTCACGGCGCCTCCGAGGTTGTCACGTGGACCGAGTCCGGCCCGCGCCGTGTGTCCTACGCTGACGTCGGCAAGCGCTGTGCTCAGCTTGCGCACGCCCTGCGCGGGCTCGGCGTCGAGGGCGACGAGCGAGTCGCCACGTTCATGTGGAACAACTCCGAGCACCTCGAGGCGTACCTGGCGATCCCCTCGATGGGCGCTGTGCTCCACACCCTGAACATTCGTCTGTTCCCCGAGCAGTTGATCCATGTCGCCAATCACGCCGAGGACCGCGTGATCATCGTCGACCCGTCCCTGATTCCGCTTCTCTCTCCGCAGCTTCCGTCGCTGACCACCGTCAAACACATCGTCGTCACCGGCTCCTCCACTGCAGGACTCGAAGCTCCCGAGGGAGTGCAGGTTCACACCTACGAGGGCTTGATCGCCGATCAGCCCACCGAGTTCGACTGGCCCGAGGTCGACGAACTGAGCGCTGCCGCAATGTGTTACACGTCCGGCACCACGGGTGACCCCAAGGGCGTCGTCTACTCCCACCGTTCGATCTACCTGCACTCCATGCAGGTCTGCATGAGCGACGGCCCCAACCTCGCGCAGGGCGATCGTGCACTCGCCGTGGTGCCTCAGTTCCACGCCATGTCGTGGGGACTTCCCTACGCCGCATTCATGATCGGTGCTTCGCTGATCATGCCCGACCGCTTCCTCCAGCCTGCCCCGTTGGCTGCGATCATCGCCAGCGAGAAGCCGACGTTCGCCGCAGCCGTCCCCACCATCTGGCAGGGCCTGCACCTCTACCTCGAGCAGAACCCGCAGGACATCTCCTCGATGCGCGAGGTTCTGATCGGTGGGTCCGCGGTACCGCCGGCCCTCATGCACGCATTCGAAGCCGACCACAACGTCTCCGTCCTGCACGCCTGGGGCATGACCGAAACCTCCCCACTCGGATCCGTCGCCCGCCCGCCGGCCGGTGTCACCGGCGACGCAATGTGGAAGTACCGCTACTCCCAGGGGCGATTCCCGGCATCCGTCGAGGCACGTCTCATCGACGACGACGGCAAAGTTGTTGCACACGACGGCGTTTCCGTCGGCGAGCTCGAAGTGCGCGGCCCCTGGATCACCGGGTCGTACTACGGCGTCGATGCGGAAGACAAGTTCAACGACGGCTGGCTCAAGACCGGCGACGTCGGATCCATCACGGCCGACGGCTTCCTGAGCCTGTCCGACCGCTCCAAGGACATCATCAAGTCCGGCGGCGAATGGATCTCCTCGGTCGACCTCGAGAACGCCGTCATGGGTCACCCCGACGTCACCGAAGCTGCCGTCATCGGCGTGCCGGACGAGAAGTGGGACGAGCGCCCGTTGGTTGCGGTTGTCCTTCGCGCCGGTTCCGAAACCACCATGTCCGAACTGCAACAGTACCTTTCGGACAAGGTTGCCAAGTGGCAGCTGCCCGAGAACTGGGCCGTGGTTCAGGAAGTCCCGAAGACGAGCGTCGGCAAGTTCGACAAGAAACGCCTTCGCGCCGACTACCACGAGGGCGGACTCGAAGTCACGAGACTCTGACACGGAGTGAATGCCGAAGTATGAATACTGAAGGTGGGCAACAGGTTTTCGACCTGTTGCCCACCTTCGTTCACGAGCGATGCACTTTACGGCCGATAGCCGACCGTGTGAAAAGCGATGTCGACGTACTTCTGCGCCAATTGCGACGGTGACATCGGACCGCCGGTCTGGAACCAACGCGGCAGTGACTGCGCCATACCGAGTATTGCCCGGACGGTCTCCTCGGTATCCGTGACCGCGAAATCTCCCGATGCCACACCGTCGTCGACGATCCTGCGCATCAGCAACTCGAGCCGCTTACGACTGGCGGCGTACCGACTTCGACTTTCCGGTGAGACATGCCGGATCTCGGTGTCCAACGCAGCGTGCCGCGACCGGTGGGTCATATAGAGAACAATCGCCTCCACCACCAAGGCGAAGCGTCGTACCGGATTTTCGCCGGCCTCCGCTTCTGCCGCTTCGGTTCTGGTATTCAGCTCACTCATCGAGATCTCGAACAAAGCGACGAGAACTGCCTCTTTGTTCGCGTGGTGATAGTAGAGCGCGGGAACGGTTACCCCGACACGATTGGCAATCTGGCGCACCGTCGTGCCGTGGTAACCGTTCTCGTCGAACAGTTCGAGCGAAGCCGTCAGGATGTCGGTCATCACCAGCGGCGGGAAGGACCTCCAGTCCACTGCCACCGAGCTCACCGACTCCACCTCGCCAGTCATGTGATAGCCGAAATTACCGCGGTGCCATACGGATTGCACCGTCGAGGCGTATCGTCTCACCATTGAGCATGGGGTTGGAAACGATGTGCGCAGCAAGCGCGCCGTACTCGCTGGGATCACCCAGGCGGGAGGGGTGAGGCACCTGCTGACCCAACGACGCCTGGGCTGCTTCGGGCAGTCCGGCCAGCAACGGGGTCTTGAACAAGCCGGGTGCAATGGTGTTGACGCGGATCAGCAGCGACGCGAGGTCACGGGCGATGGGAAGCGTCATACCGACGACGCCGCCCTTCGACGCGGAGTACGCAGCCTGCCCGATCTGGCCGTCATACGCTGCGACCGAAGCGGTGTTGATGATGACGCCGCGTTCACCGTCGATCGGCTCGGTCTTCGAAATACGTTCCGCAGCAAGACGAAGGACGTTGAAGGTGCCGATCAGATTGACGTCGATGACCTTCTTGAACGCGTCGAGCGGGAAAGCGCCCTTCTTGCTGACCGTCTTGACTGCGTTGCCGATTCCGGCGCAGTTGACTGCCACGCGCAGGGGTCCGAGGGATTCGGCCACGTCGAGTGCCGCGGTGACCGCAGCCTCGTCGGTGACGTCTGCAGCCGCGAAGCGGACCCGGTCGCCAAGTTCCTTGGCGATGGCTTCACCGTTGGACGACGGAAGGTCGATGATGACGACGCTGGCGCCGTCAGCAAGAAGGGCTTTGGTGGTGGCCAGGCCGAGGCCGGATGCTCCACCGGTGACGACGGCGACGCTGTCGTTGACGATCATGAGAGTTCCTTTCGAAAGGTTATGTGTTTCAGATGCGTTCGATGATTGTGGCGTTGGCCATGCCGGCGCCCTCGCACATGGTCTGCAATCCGTAGCGTCCGCCGGTGGCCTCGAGGTGGTTGACCATCGTGGTCAGCAGGCGAGTACCCGAGGACCCCAGGGCATGGCCGAGTGCAATCGCGCCGCCCCACGGGTTGAGCTTTGCCGGGTCGGCGCCGAACTCGTGAGCCCAGGCGAGCGGTACGGGAGCGAAGGCTTCGTTGACCTCGTAGGTGTCGATGTCGTCGATGCTCAGACCCGCGCGAGCGAGCACCTTGTGGGTGGCTGGGATGGGTGCGGTGAGCATGAAGATCGGGTCATCGCCCGCAACGGAGAAGGAATGGAAACGAGCTCGCGGCGTCAGCCCCAGCTTCGACGCCATTTCTTCGCTCATGATCAGTGCTGCGGACGCGCCGTCGGTGAGCGGCGACGAGTTACCGGGAGTGATCGACCACTGTGCCTCGGGGAAGCGCTGCGCGTACTTCTCCGAGTAGAACGACGGCTTCAAACCGGCGAGTCCCTCGGCGGTAGTAGACGCGCGAACCGTCTCGTCGACGATATGCGAGACGGTCTCACCGGCGGCGTTGGTCACCGAGATCGGCAGAATCTCCTTGTCGAAGAGCCCCTTCGCCGCTGCCTCTGCTGCCCGCTGGTGGGACTGCGCGGAGAATGAGTCGAGAGCGTCGCGGTCAAGCTTCCACTTGGCGGCGATCAATTCTGCAGAGATTCCCTGGTTGACCAGGCCTTCGGGGTAGCGAGCCGCGACGCCCGGACCGGAAGCGTCCTTCCCCATCGTCGTGGTACCCATCGGGACACGACTCATGGATTCGACGCCTGCCGCGATCACGATGTCGTAGGCCCCGGCGATCACGCCCTGCGCCGCAAAGTGCGCAGCTTGCTGACTTGATCCGCACTGGCGATCAATCGTGGTGGCGGGTACCGACTCGGGGAACCCTGCCGACAGGACCGCGCTGCGGGTGATGTTGAGCGCCTGCTCACCGGCCTGGCCGACGCAACCGCCGATCACGTCGTCCACCAGGGCGGGGTCGAGGCCGTTTCGCGAGGTGATGGAACGCAGAACGTGGGCCATCAGTTCGACAGGGTGCGTCCCGGACAGTGCTCCGCCCGGCTTTCCCTTGCCGGACGCGATCCGGACTACATCGACGATCACTGCCTTGGTCATCTTCGTTCCCTTCGAGGACGTGCATTGCTGGGGCGGTCCGGCACCCGAGTTTCGTGGCGCCGGGTACCGGACCGAGATCGAGGGAGCACCCTGACTTAGCGCTCGCTAAAGAACTACCACCGACTTGATCCTCTCGTCAAGAGGGGGCCTCCGAACTCGAAACAAATGCGGCCGACTAAAAGCTGGGCGATCAGTGACCTCGCCTGGCCCACGCCATTCATTAGTACTTTCGAATGATAGGTTTTCAATCTTCGCCCGAAATGTCCGGAATCGGATAACCTTCCGCCACAAGCAATCCAAGCCACAGGGGATTCGGGGCGTGGCACCAATCGATGACAACCGCAGGGGGACTGACCGGGAGGTTTGGCGTGGACCTGCGATACGTTACCTTCACGCGTGCCGACCCGCATTTCTACGACCGAATCAGAACGGTCACCCGACCAGATACATCAACTGACCAGCACTTTATCCCCGCGAAGTCGGTGGATTGGTCGCTCTGGCGGCGCGGTCCCCAAAGTGGACCGTGGAACTACTTCCAACCGCCCGACGGTCTGCTGCCAGAACAAGGATGGAAGATTCACTGCTCCGCTACCCGAGCCAACGCGCAGGAGCTGCTCGATACCGTTTCCGTGTATTGCGGTCACAATCATGTGCCGTTCAAATTTCTTCGGACGGCAGCAGACCTCATGTTGTCCAACAGCAAGCAGGCCAATCGAACTTCCAGCGGAAAATTCATCACGATCTATCCGGCGGATGGTGTTGCCACACAACGTGTCATCACCGAACTGGACAAGCTTGTCGCCGGTGCCGACGGGCCGTACATCCTCAGCGATGTGCGATGGAACCGGGGACCGCTCTACTTACGGTACGGCGCGTATCTGCCCATGCAGACCTACGATTCATTCGGCGATCGCGTCCCCGCAATTCGGCGTCCTGACGGATCGCTCGAACCCGATGTGCGCGGCACTTCCTTCAGAACTCCGGACTGGGTACAAATCCCGGACTTCGTTCGCGCGCAGCAAGACAAGCTGAAATCACATGACGAATTCCCCTATTCGATCAATGAAGCCCTGCACTTCAGCAACAGCGGGGGGATCTACTCCGCGTTCGACGACGCCGGCATCGATCTGGTCATCAAAGAAGGCCGTCCCTTTACCGCCCCGGACGCCAACGGCCGGTACGCAATCGACCGCATCCGTAACGAGTACGACAAGTTGACTCACCTTGCCGACAACCCGTACGCACCTTCTGCGATCAGGTTGTTCGAGCGCGAGGGACACCACTTCCTTGTCACCGAGCGCGCCGCCGGCACTCCCCTGAATCAGGAAGTTGCGCTCCGCCACCCACTGATACGCGCGGACCAGACACTCAGTTCCCGAACGGAATACAGAACCTGGGCACTCGACATTGCACAACAGTTGACTACCGCAGTCGAGAGCTTCCACAACGCCGGAATCGTTCATGCCGATCTTCACCCTGGCAACGTCATGTGCTCACCGTCCGGTATTCGGATCATCGACTTCGAGATGGCCCACAACATCGACGAGCATCCGCCCCGGTCCACCGGAGCCCCCGGATACACAGCACCTCGACAGTTGACAGGAATCGCGGCGGATCGATACTCGTTGGGATGCATCGAGCTGGGACTCTTTGTCCCACTTACTACATTGTTCCCTCTCGATTGCAACAAGATTCCCGAACTCATCGACTATGCGGTGTCTCGATTCGATCTTCCTCGTGCCTTCGGTGCCTCGCTCTATTCGATGCTCGACGTACAGGCGCCGGAACCGGAGAATCGCCCGCATCGTTGGGACACGTCGCCCGGGGAAAACCTGCAACGGGCGGCCGCTCTATTGCGCTGCGGCATCCTCGCCTCGCTTGATCTCTCCCGCCCTGATCGACTCTTTCCCGGTGACATCGCCCAGTTCGAAGTGAACGGCTACGGCATTGCTCACGGCTCGTGCGGAAACCTGCTCGCCGATGTACTTCCCGCAGACACCTTGGAGTCAGTTCTGGAATGGACTGAACATCAAGTTGATTCGGATACTCAACCAAAGTTCGGCTTCTTCGACGGGCTCGCGGGTGCGGTGCATACCTTTCGGCATCACGGGCGACATTCGACAGCCGACAGGTGGGTCGAGACTTTGCGTCGAGCCCCACTCGACGACATCGACTCCAGCCTTTTCAGCGGCCTTTCCGGAATCGGTTGCCTCCTACTCGAGGAATCGGTTTCACGACCGACTGTGTCACCCACTCTCGCTGTCGTGACCGAGACTCTGCGCGAACGAATTTCAGCTGCTCGCTTGCATGTCCGCGACGCCGGCGGAACACCTTGGGCAGTGGCCGGCCGAGGTGGGCTGATGCGGGGACCGAGCGGACAAGCACTGTTCTGGACTCGCCACTACGAACTGAGTGGTGATCCTCGATCGCTGGAACACGCACGCGAGCTCGTCGACATCGATCTGTCTGTGATGTCGATGTGCCCTGACGGGTCGATGCAGCTGAGAGAGGAGCGCCGGACGATGCCGTATCTCGGATCCGGGTCTGTCGGTGTGGGCCTGGTACTTCTACAACTTCTGCGCCATATCGACGAACCGCGTTACGCAGCTGCGGTGCGTGCGATATCCCGCGCCGCCACAGTCGAATTCACTGCCCAAGCCGGACTACTCAACGGGCGAGCCGGGCTGATTCTCTTTCTCGGCGAACTCTCCAAGAGTCCATATGCCGGCGCCGATTGTGAGCAGACGCTTGCCCAGCAGTTCCAGCTTCTGGGCTTGCACAGCCTCAATCACGCAGGAGGACTGCACTTTCCAGGTGAACAGAACCTGAGACTCTCGACAGACTGGGCAACCGGATCTGCAGGAATACTGGCGTTGCTCCGATATACCGGATCGGCAACTGCCCGACAGTCGTTTCCACTGATGTGCGCGTCGAACTGCCACATCTCCTAGTTGTTCGGAAAGTTATCACCCCGGAAGATTGGAGCACAGAAGCATCAGGCCAAAAACCTGAAATGGAATCAGCACCGCAAGACAATTCGATCGATCAAATCCATCGGTAAACATGCCGATCAACAAAGGAAATGACAATGGACGCTATTCTCTCCCTTCAAGATCTGTCAGTCGCCGCCGGCAACGTCGGAGATGCAGGCCAGCTCGAGCAGAACGCGGCAATCAGTTCGCTCAGTTTCTTCTGCCTCTGACCTCAGGCCGATACCTCGGAGCAGGTCCGGGGTATCGGCTTTCGGAATCCGTGCGGATCATCAGACGAACAATATTGTTTCATCATGAGACGCATCCGCACTTCACCGAGCTGTATTCGCCGATGATGTGTGCGACCTGGCGGCGATGCCGAGGGTAGATCGCATGGTCACTGGCGACGATATTCCTACTGATCCTGACAGCCGCACTTTCGGGCTGGTTCGTTCAGCGTTGGGGCGAGAGTTGGGACTTCGGGGACATCTGCTCGCGCTGGTACGACGGGGGTGGCGGTTGCCGCGCCGCCACCGCCTTGACCTTCACGACGCTTTTCGTACTCCTACTTCCCTTCGCCTCAGGAATGCTGGTCGGCGTCACCACATTCGCCCGAGACTTCGAGCGGAGGGTCTGGTGGTTTGAGTTTCAATAGCTGTCAACGACAAGATGAGGGAATCGGTACCATCCGCCCCCGATGTCTTCCAGCCGGAGCTGATTGAAGGTCTTGTCGGACACACCATCGGGTGCATACACCCAGCCGGGATTGTCCAAGATGTCCAATCCATCTCGTGCGTCATAGAAATAGACGTGGCCTTCACTGCTGACGTTGGCATAGGAGATATCGAATCTGCCGATTCGTAGATCACGATGATACCCATCGGAATAGGGATCGTCAGGTTCTTGAAGTAGTTGCTGTGCAACGGTTTCGAAGTCTGCCCGATACTGATCGAAATGTGGCTGCCCCGCGGCCGCGATCCCGAGTGCGATCACCACGAGAACCGGAACAGCGACATCGGACCACAACCATCGGCGTCGCTGCCACCAGCACACTCCGAGCAGCACGATTGCAACACTCGCCGTGAGGACCCAGAGAACGACCGCACCGGCGATCGAGAGTGCACTATCCGCAGGTTCGGGCCAGGTGAGATGGCATTTCGCTGCGACATACATCGCCGACGCCGACGCTGCGATAAGTGCGTTTACCAAAACAACCCAACGAAGAGCACCGGACCTTCTCGTTGCCTGCGAGTTCGACACTGCCTGATCCATTCGATGAGAATAGCGAGCTGTTTGTCGCGGACTAGCAGTAACCACTTCCCCGATCTCACGATCGATTGTTTCTCGGCACGGAGAAAGTGTCCACGGTGCTATCTTTGCTGGCTATGGGAAGCAGGGCTGCGAGGATGGTCGATTTGAACTACCGATGTCAGGAGAGCTCGGCGACTCCCAAAGTCGACAGGTCAATTTTGAGCACGGCCGGATTCGGTGGATCGCAGCAACCAATACCATCGTCACCCCATGATGACGTGACTGTTGCGGGCGAGTCGTGAAGATTCGATTATTACGAGCAAGCCAAGCGTCTTTAGCAATATCGCTGATCGCACTAACCTTGGTCTATTTGTTGGACGCATTTTCTTTGCGCCTCCAACATCAGCCCAGCTGGTGCATTGATCACTATGGAATCCCATCACGATTCAATTATCTCCTTCCCGGCCGGGCGGAGAGGGTAGCGGCAGGAATTACAGACTTCTGAGGATGGTTCCCTCCAGGCATAAGCTGTACATTCACTGATGCAGTGACCAAAGAAAGCGAAACGGTGGCACCGGCCGCGGACAGGTCGTACATCGTCGTCGTTCTTGTGGCGCTGATCATGATCTCGACTGTCGGCGTATTGTTCGGCCGCCGGAAGCGCTGAAGATTGGTTTTGGCTCGGGACTGCAGATGCGCACTCGACACCAGACCGATGAGTAATAAATCGGTGTCCGTCGTGTCCGGCGCTTCCACCACTCGTCGATCTTCGCGAATCCACCAGCCTTGTTCGAGGGCATTTCTTGCGGGTCCTGGTGGTCTTCGTTCCCATCACGCTGGCGATGACACTCCTGGGCCTGGTGCTCGGCTGGACCCATGCGCTTGCCGGGGACAGGCGGCAACATGATCGACGCCGATTGCAAAATGTGCTGGGGCTCAGACAATTCCGACGTGATGCTGTTGCGCTCCGGGTTGATGGTGGCGCTCGCACTCGTCGGCGCACGTGGACTACGTCGGCGACCCGCCTATAATCGACTGTCCGAAATGTCGAAATCGATTTGATAGCAGCAATTTTCGATCCACATTCTCTTGTGTTCGAAACTTTGTTCGATTATGCTTTCGGCATGGACAGTCGGGATGCGTGGCAGCTGGATGGCGAGGGCCTCAAGGGGGAGGTTCTGGATCTGGTGCGCGCCCGGCACGAGTTGCAGTCGCGGATGGTGTTGCTGATCGTGGAGATGTTTTCCCGGGACGTTCTCGGCGGGAAGGGTTTTCGGGCGATCGCGCAGTGGTTGCACGGGTCGACGAATCTGGAGATCGGTGAGTGCAGTCTGCTGGTCGGGTTGGCGCGGTTGTTGATGCTCGAACCCGTTGTGGGCGATGCGTTTCACCGTGGTGACGTGGATGCGTTGAAAGCCCGGCAGGTCGCGTCGTTCTGTCAGCATCCACCGAAGAACATGACCCCGACGGATGTGGACAAGGCCCGCAGGATCCTGCTTGGCCTGGCGTCGCAGAACATCGCCGATTGTGATGCAGTGCGGGCAGCGATCCGCCGAATCGAGAAGCAGTACGGCAAGCGCGAGGACGGCATCCCGGTCGGCGAGGATTCCGAACGTAACGAGTTCTACGCCTCGAAAGGCTTGTACGGGCGGGTCACTGTGAAGGGGGATCTGGATGCGATCAACGGGGCCCGGTTGATCACGTTGTTGTCGAGCCTGTCTGCGCCGACGCCGGAGAAGGACGGCGTGAAGGACACCCGTACGCCGGCATTACGACGGGCGGACGGGTTCTGCGAATTGTTGCGGCGGTACGAGCGGGCGGGGTTGGGTCCGATCGAGGGCGGGGTGAAACCGCACATCACGGTGACTGCGTCGGCGAAAGACATGACGGACCTGCAGGCGTTGAAAGACCTCTTGCCGTCGACTCAGGAACTGGGTTTCGCGTGGACGGATTGGGTGGGCCCCATCAGTATCGATACCGCGCGGATGTTGGCGTGCGACTGCACCGTGACGCGAATTTTGTTGGATGAGAACGGTGTTCCGCTCGACTGCGGCAAGGAAGCGAGAACAGCGACGGTTCCGCAAAGGCGAGCACTGGCCGTCCGGGATGGCGGGTGCGCGTTTCCGGGGTGCGGGACTTCGTCGGGGTGGTGCGATGCCCATCATATTGTTCACTGGAACGATGGTGGCCCAACAGATCTCGACAACCTGGTTCTGTTGTGCGGTCATCACCACCGGACGATGCACCACACCGAGTGGCGTGTCGAGATCGGCCCGGATCGGAAGACGGTGTTCTATCCACCCATGTCGATCGATCCGTATCAACAGCCGATCGGCGGGAACAGCCCACCCACAGCGGCGTGAATCGCGACAATCGAATACATCAGCACCGGGGACGAACCATGCCCCGGTGCTGGTGCACGTTTCTGGTCAGATCCCAACCCCTCAAATCCCAACCCCTCAAATCCCAGCCCCTCAGATCCCAGCCCTTCGCACGAGAGCGTCAGTGGCAGAAGGGGATACAACGTCAATCGCTCGTAACAGCCCCGCGTACCGCGGATACAGCTCGACGGGACGCGTATTGATCGCCCTCAAGATCCACGATGCAGCTTGATCGGCCGTCAGCGCTGGCTGGCTCACGTAATCCGCCGTCGGCGCGATCATCGGTGTTCGTATGAGTGGGAATTGCACTGTGGTGACATCGACACCGGTGCCGTGACATTCCGCGCCGAGGCTTCGGCCGAATGCACTGAGAGCAGACTTCGACGCGTGATAGGCGCTGAACCTGGGCATCACGCCCGCAGTGACTCCCCAGGTTCCGACGTTGATGATGTGTCCGGACTTCGCCTCGAGCATCGCGGGCAGTAGCCGCAACGTCAGTCTTGTCGGCCCGAAGTAGTTCAGCGCCATGGTGCGCTCGTAGTCATGGAATCGGTCGACCGAATCCAACGCGGTACGCCGGATCGAGCGACCCGCATTGTTGACGAGGATGTCGACCGACCCGAATCGATCCGCGATCGTCTCCGCGAGTTCGTCAACGGCTTCACCGCGGGAGAGGTCCGCAGGCACGATGTGTGCCCATCCTCCCCTGCGGTGAATCTCGTCCCGTACGTGTTCGAGGTTTTCCTCACCGCGCGCGACCAGGATCATCTCGGCTCCCCGACGAGCCAAAAGATGAGCTGTCGCCTCACCGATCCCCGACGAGGCTCCCGTCAGGACGATGGTCTTGTCGGAAAGCGTGACGCCGCGAGACGGAACAAGGGAGCGCAGACGCGTCGGCGGTCTCAATGCAAGATTGCTGAGAATCGATCTGATCACGTCGGCCTCGGTTCGATCTTCGCGTGCGATTCGGTGCGAACCCGTCCCTGAACAGCCCACTTCGGACGCACCGCGGAAATTACTCAAAAGTAAGTTATGGCGCCGTTTCGGCCGTGTCAAGAATTCGTCGGGATTCAGGAGTATCTGCCACTAGCTTTTCCTGATACCTCGGGTTACATTAAATCCAGACCGAGTGCCAGCGATCACACAACCGGCCCTCGATTCCACCGAACACCGCGAGAAATACCAGCGGTGACCGAAACGAAGAGGAGACGCCATGACGCTCACATCGCCGCTCGACAAGCGCGGAGAAGCATCCGACGACTCGTACAACGAGACGCTTCGACTCCTGTCCGAGGGCTCGGTGCACAAGCACTTCGACCCGTACCTCGACATCGACTGGGACTCCCCCGAGTTTGCCGTCGTCCCGAACGATCGCCGCTGGATCCTCCCGGCCGAGACTGACCCGCTGGGCGCACACCCGTGGTACCAGTCGCAGTCCGAGGCCAGGCAGATCGAAATCGGCATGTGGCGCCAGGCCAATGTCGCGAAGGTCGGTCTCCAATTCGAGAACATCCTGATCCGCGGCATGATGCAGTACGTCTTCTCACTGCCCAACGATTCGGCCGAGGCGCGCTACTGCACGCACGAGTCGGTCGAAGAGTGCAACCACACGATGATGTTCCAGGAGATGGTCAACCGCATCGGTGCCGACGCTCCCGGGATGAGCCGTCCGATGAAGATGCTTGCACCCTTCATCCCCCTCGCTGCGGGTCCGTTCCCCGAACTGTTCTTCGTCGGTGTCCTCGCCGGTGAAGAGCCCATCGACCACATTCAGAAGAGCATCCTGCGCGCCGGCGGCCAGATCCACCCGATCATGCAGTCGGTCATGGCCATCCACGTAGCCGAGGAAGCGCGTCATATCTCGTTCGCGCACAAGCTTCTGAGCCGCCGCATCCCGCTGATGTCACGCCCGAACCGGTTTGTCCTCTCGCTGCTGTTCCCGATCGTCATGCGCATTCTCTGTGACGCCATCGTCATCCCGCCGAAGTCCTTCTGGAAGCAGTTCGACATCCCGAAGTCCGTGAAGAAGGACCTGTTCTGGGATCTGCCCGAGTCGCGACAGACCCTGCGCAACTACTTCGGTGACGTCCGCATGCTGGCCACCGACACCGGCCTGATGAACCGTGCCTCGCGCCTGGTGTGGAAGGCCTGCAAGATGGACGGCCGCGCATCACGCTTCCGTAGCGAACCTCACCGCAGCTCGCACAACGCCGCCGCGTAGCTCCCGGACAGTCGAGATCGGACTCATAGCGCCATGCCACACGTAGTCACGCAGTCCTGTTGCAGCGACGCCTCGTGCGTCTACGCCTGCCCGGTCAACTGCATCCATCCGACGCCGGACGAGCCGGACTTCCTCACCGCCGAGATGCTGCACATCGATCCGCAGGCCTGCGTCGACTGCGGCGCATGCGTCTCGGCCTGCCCGGTCGACGCCATCGTCCCCGAGTCGAAGCTGACCGACCCGCAGCGAGTCTTCCTGTCCATCAATTCGGACTTCTACAAGGAAGAGCGGCCCAGGCCGCTTCTCGCCAAGGTCATCCCGGCAGCCCACGTCGACAAGGGCCGACCGCCGTTGCGCGTTGCCATCGTCGGTTCCGGACCGTCGGCGATGTACGCCGCGGACGAGTTGCTGACTCAGCCTGACGTGCAGGTCAACGTCTTCGATCGCCTTCCTGTGCCTTACGGCTTGGTTCGCGCCGGCGTTGCTCCGGACCATCAGAAGACCAAGCAGGTCACTCGCTTGTTCGACAAGATCGCCGCACAAAAGGGTTTCGAGTTCTACCTCAACGTCGAGATCGGCAAGCACATCTCGCACAGCGAACTGCTCGAAAATCACCATGCGGTGCTCTACGCAGTCGGCGCTTCGTCCGACCGTGGTCTCGGCATTCCGGGCGCTGATCTGCCTGGCACGGCCTCGGCCACCGACTTCGTGGCCTGGTACAACGGCCACCCCGATCACGCCGACGACGTCTTCGATCTCTCGCATCGCCGCGCGGTCATCATCGGAAACGGAAACGTCGCGCTCGACGTCGCTCGCATTCTGACGGCCGATCCCGAGAAGTTGGCGGGCACTGACATCTCCGCTCACGCACTCGCCGCTCTGCGGAAGAGTCGCGTCGAAGAAGTTGTCATCGTGGGTCGACGCGGAATCGCGCAGTCCGCGTTCACAGTCCCCGAGTTCACCGGCCTGATGGCACTGCCGGACATCGAACTCTCTGTCGGACCCGACGACATGGTTCTCGACTCGGCCACCGAAGAACTGGCAAAACGCGGCGAGCTTCCGCATGCCGTCGAGCAGAAGTTGCGTCTCCTCGAAGCACTGAAGAACCGCGATCACGTCGACGTCGGCAACAAGCGCATCACGTTGCGCTACCTGCTCACACCGACCTCGATCACCGGCGACGATCAGGTCAGCGGAATCGAGTTCGCTCGCAACGCTCTTGTCGACGCCAACGGAACCGTGCAGATCGAAGCAACCGGCGATACCGAGACCATTGATACCGGCTTGGTCCTCACCTCGATCGGCTACCGCGGAGTGCCCATCCCCGGCGTCCCGTTCGACGAGCGTGCGTCGGTCATTCCGAACGAGAACGGCCGAGTCCTCGAAACTCCGAACGGTGATCCCGCCACCGGGGTCTACGCGACCGGTTGGATCAAGCGCGGACCGAGTGGGTTCATCGGCACCAACAAGTCCTGCGCGCAGGAAACGATCAGGATGCTCGTCGACGACTTCAACGACGGACGCCTGACCAACCCGGTCGCAGACGACTCCGCAGTCGATCGTCTGGTCCGGGCGCGACAGTCCGACGTCGTCGACCGCGAGGGCTGGCACGCCATCGACAAGGCGGAACTGGAACGCGGCGCTGCGCACGATCGTGCCCGCGAAAAGGTTCTGGATCAGGTCGAGATCACCTCCATCCTCGACGCTGCGGCCCGAGTGAAACCGACGCGTCGATTCGGTCGACCCGTACGCGTTCGCTGATCCACTACAGGTAAACAGCTACTTTCACGCACACCGCCCCGCCTGCAGACTCGTCTGCCCGGCGGGGCCGTCTGCGTTCCGGCAACGTCCCACTCAGCGAAAATTTATGCCCGTCAGCGGCCGAAATCGTGTAATACTGCAACCTGTTCCAGTAAGCGGCACAGCGAGCCACGATCCCCGGATCACGCTCGCCAACCAGATGAGGATTGCATGAGCGAGACTGCAACGCCGGCGCCGAACGGGAGTGTGACACCTGCAGTAGAGGGTTGGTTCACCACCGGCGACGAACCTGCTCTGATCGGCACGAAGTGCCAATCCTGCGGCACCATTTCCTTCCCTCGTGAGGCGACGTTCTGCAAGAACCCGAGCTGCTTCAGCGAGGAGTTCGACGACGTGGAACTCTCCCGCCGCGGCACTGTCTGGTCGTACACCGACGCGCAGTACCAGCCCCCGCCGCCGTACATCCCGCGCTCGGATCCGTACGAGCCTTTTGCTCTCGCAGCAGTCGAACTGCCCGAGGGCATCGTCATCCTCGGCCAGGTGGCCGACGGATTCGGCGTCGACGATCTCAAGGTCGGCAATACCGTCGAATTGGTTGTCGAGCCGCTGTACACCGACGAAACCGGAGTACGTACGACGTGGCGATGGAAGCCTGTCGCCGCAGCTGATCAGGAGTTGCAGTCATGAGCAAGGACGTCGCAGTACTCGGTGTCGGTATGCACCCCTGGGGCAAGTGGGGGCAGTCGTTCGTGAAATACGGCGTTGCGGCCGCTCGCGCCGCGCTCGCCGATTCGGGTGTGAATTGGCAGGATGTCGACTTCATCGTCGGCGGCGAGACCGTCCGCAACGGGTACGGCGGATACGTCGCCGGAGCCACCTTCGCGCAGGCACTCGGCTGGAACGGCGCTCGCGTCGCCACGTCGTACGCCGCGTGTGCGACGGGAGCCCAGGCACTCGACACCGCTCGCGCACGAATCCTGGCCGGCCTCAGCGAAGTTGCCCTGGTCGTCGGCGCCGACACCACGCCGAAGGGCTTCCTCGCTCCCGTCGCCGGTGAGCGTTGGGACGACCCGGACTGGCTGCGCTTCCGCCTCATGGGTATGACCAACCCGGCGTACTTCGCGCTCAACGCGCGTCGTCGCATCGACCTCTACGGCGCCACCGCGGAGGATTTCGCCAACGTGAAGGTCAAGAACGCCAGGCACGGGCTGAGCAATCCGAATGCGCGCTACCGCAAGGAAGTCACCGTCGAGAACGTGTTGGCCTCCCCCGTGGTGTCCAATCCCCTTCACCTGCTCGACATCTGCGCGACGTCCGACGGCGGCGCCGCAATCTTGCTGACGTCGATGGAATACGCCCGCAAGATGGGCATCGCGGAACCTGTTCGCATCAAGGCTATTTCGACAGTCACGCCGACGTTCCCCCAGACGATCATGGACATGCCGAACTTCTCCACCGATTCCAGCTCCGCCGTTCCCGCTCCGGAGCGCACGTTCAAGGAATCCATCGGCTACGCCGCATACGAAGAAGCCGGGATCTCTCCCGAGGACGTCGACGTCGCCGAAGTCTACGACCTCGCTACCTCCGTGGAACTGGACTGGATCGAAGACCTTGCCCTCTGCAAGCGGGGCGAGGCCGAGCACCTCCTGCGTGCGGGTGACACCAGTATCGGAGGCCGCATCCCGGTCAATCCGTCCGGCGGTCTCGCGTGCTTCGGCGAAGCCGTTCCCGCACAGGCACTTGCGCAGGTGTGCGAGCTCACTTGGCAGCTTCGTGGACAGGCCGAAGGCCGTCAGGTCGAAGGCGCCCGCATCGGTATCACCGCCAACCAAGGTCTGTTCGGACACGGCTCCTCGGTAATCGTTTCCGCCTGACCCTGTTCTACTTTCGTGGCGGTCGCACACTCACCCGTGAGCGGCCGCCACGATCACGTCTGCCACTGCCCCTGGCCGGGAAACCAGCGATGCGTGCGAGGTCGGGAGTTCGCTGGTGTTCGCGCCCATCCGATTTGCCATGAACCGCTGCGCCGATGCTGGGATCACGCGATCCTCACCGGCAACCAGATACCAGCTCGGTGTGTTCGCCCACGACGGTGGCCCGCCGAGCTCGAGGTTCGCCCACAAAGCCGCAGACTTCTGATGCGCCAACATCGTTGCCGCTGTCTCGTCGGAAACATCCTGAGCGAAGACGGAATGGAAATACTCGTCCGTGACGTAGCCGTCGGCGTTCTTCCCGCCGATCGCGTGAGGATCGTCGACGATCTTCAATCCCAGAGCCGGAGGAAGCAATTGGCTGCCAGGAAACCTGATGGGATCGATCGTGATCTGCACCGGCTCACCCTGAACCGGAGCAAACGCCGCGATGTACACCAACGACTGCACCTTCGGGTCGTGAACATTGGTGATCACCGCGCCGCCGTACGAGTGTCCGACGAGCACGACAGGTCCGTCGATGTCCGCAACCGTCTTCTCGATCACGGACGCGTCGTAAGCGGGCCCGCGTAGAGGATTGTCCGGCGTCACGACGCGATAGCCACGCGAGCGTAGATCGGCGGCAACGCCGTCCCAACTGGTCGCGTCGGCAAAAGCGCCGTGGACGAGAACGACGGTTGGCTTGGGGCTCGCCACCGCAGCGCCGGAGCCGAAGATCACTCCAGCCGCGACTGTCATGAGTAACGCCAGAACTGCGGTGAATACACGTGAGATCTTCATGCGTTTCCTTCACTCTCGTCGAAAAGCGAGAAACTGCGGTAGGCCGGGACACGCCCGTTTCGATCCTAGAAATACCTGCTGCGACGGACGTGACTGTCCGTGCAGACTTTTGAGCTCACACTGCACAACTTCTGGTTGAGCGTCCGCATCGCGGGGTATCAGGGCTGCATGGCTTTGCTCCTGGATACTTCCGTGTTGGAGCCTGACCAACGCGCGGACGCCTTTGTCGACGCGATGGGTCGTGCCTCGGTCCCGTGTGCAATCCACTTGGAGAACCCGGAACGGGTGAGCGCGAGAATGAACGTGTGGAACCTCGGTGCAGCATCACTGTTCCGCTCCGAGTCGACCGGTATGCGGTTGACCCGAACACCACGTCACGTCCGGTCCGCGTCGATGCCCGTCCTTGCGATTGCCCTGCAGGAGATCGGGATCGGCCATCTAGATCAGCACGACGAACAACGCAGAGTGCCCGCCGGTGAGCTGTTGATGACGGACCTGACGTCGACCTACGATTTCTCCTGGCCGGGAACGGGCGCTTCCCAGTGCCTCTACGTTCCGATGGATCGGCTGGGACTGCCGATCGACACCGTGCGGGACGCAGCTACCCGGCCTCATCACAGCAATCTGTACCCCGTGATGATCGCGCACGTTCGTGAATTGTTCCGCAGCGCCGCTCTGTTGGAGACCGATCCTGCCGCCGAACAATTGGGCGAGGCCTCGATCGAACTCGCACGTGCTTTGGTCGCTTCGATCGCACATGCGAATCCTGACGCATCCGCTCCGAGATCGGCCCTTGCCATGACTTCGATCCGTCGATACATCCGTGAACACCTTCACGATCCGACACTGAATCCCGCACGAATTGCTCAAGCCCACAACATCTCACTGCGACAGCTGTACAAGATCTGCTCGGACAACGGCTTTCGGATCGAACAGTGGATCATCACCCAGCGCCTGCAGAAGGCTCGGGACGAACTGGCTCGACCCGCTACCGTCGATCTGCCGATCGCGACCGTTGCGCACCGGGCGGGGTTTGTCGACGCCGGACACTTCAGCCGACGCTTTCGACAGGCCTACGGGCTGAGCCCGACTCGTTGGCGTCAGCTCCGCGATTGAAGCAGCGCCACAACGTCCGACTGACCACGACTTTCGGCATTGTCCAACGCGGTCTTCCCCGATGCATCGCGGATCGAGGGATCTGCCCCCGCGTCGAGAAGCTGAGTGATCACGTCGATATAGCGCGCCGAACCATCGCCGTACACAACGGCTTCGAGTAGCGCCGTCCACCCGGGATCGTTGATGTGATTGACCGGAACCCCGGCAGCGATCAGCATCCGGACGGTCTCGACATGCGCGTGTTCACTCGCCGGAATCAGCGCCGTACCGCCGTAACGGTTCACGCTGTCGACGTCCGCGCCGTGGGCGAGCGTGAGCGCCAGAATCTCGTTCAAACCCTCGGCTCCGGAATACAGGAAGGCCGAATCCTGCATGGAGTCCTTCGCGTTCACGTCAGCGCCGGCAAAAATCAACGTAGAAGCCGCAGCGACGGCGTTGTTCTTGGTGGCCTCGACGAGTGGAGTCCGTTCGCCCTCGCCGCGCGCTTCGATGTTCGCGCCGGCAGTCAGGGCAGCGGTAACAGCTGCGGGATCATTGCGGTCCACAGCATCGAAGAGCGCGCGTTCGGATTCCGGCGTCGATGGTGGATTTACACCCGTAGGCGGTACAGCTGCCGTTGTTGGTGCTGACGCCGCGGTTGTCGGCGTCAGCGGGGTGTCGGACGAACTGCAGCCAGCCAACGCTCCGGTCACCGATGCCGCGAAGATTGCGCAGGCGAGGACAGACTTGCGCGGCCGCGCCATCACAACGAATCACTTTCTTGGACAAGTGTTTCGAGCGTCATCCTGACGGCGTCCAGGTGTTCGGCCATCGCCCTGGAGGCGTGGTCGTAACTCCCGGATGCAATTCCTTCGACTATTCGTTCGTGTTCCTCGTTCGACTTTTCCTGGCGACCTGCAACAAGATTGAGTGTCTCGGATTGCCTTGTCAGCGCTTCACGGATATCGACGATTACCGACTCGAAGACACGATTCCTACTGGCTTTCGCGATCAGTCCGTGAAATTGGGCGTCGAGTGCAACCCATACGAGCGGATCGTCCTCGTCACGCATCTGCTGTACCAGTCCGCGGAGGGCTGCCAGTTCCTCCGCGGTGTGCCGTTGCGCAGCCCATCCTGCGGCCGGAATTTCGACATGAGGCCGTGCTTCGACCAATTCGTTGGCCGCGTAACTGCCGAAATCGAGGTCTCGCGCTATCGAATCACTGACGACGAAGGTGCCGAGCCCGGATTTTGTCTCGGTGAGCCCGAGGGCATGGCACGAGCGCAGGGCTTCACGGATGACCGATCGACTGACCCCGTGTCTTTCGGCCAGGGACGCCTCGGACGGGAGACGCTCTCCGACTGCCAGTTCGCCGGAGGTTATTGCGGCACGGAGGTCGGCGAGAACCGCCTCGGCAGCACTCACCCGCGAGGCGACGGGTCGCCTGGTGGCCCAGCTGTCTGACAGGTTCATGCCGTCATTGTTGCGACTGCCGAAGACCCGCGTCAAACATCGCACTTGATGAAGGGTTGACGTGCCGGAGTGAGCGAGGTAACAATTACACCTGTCAGACAGCCTGATAGCCCGATAGCTGGGCGGGACTACTACTCGACCGTCAGCGCTGCGATCCCGAAATACACCCACCGCGCAGAGTGATGCTTGCGCGAAGAGACACGAGGAATTGATCAAGTGCTCGAAACGCGAACAGAACACGATCTGCTCGGCGATCGCGAGGTTCCAGCCGATTCGTACTGGGGTATCCACACCTTGCGCGCAATGGAGAACTTCCCGATCACTGGTCGAACAATCGCCACGAACCCGCATCTGATCCGCGGCATCGCTTACGTCAAGTGGGCCGCAGCCAGCGCAAACGAAAAGCTGGGCATCCTCGACCGCCCGCGCGCGGAGGCCATCTCACAGGCATGCAAGGAGATCGTGGACGGGCGGTGGCACGAACAGTTCGTGGTGGACGTCATCCAGGGGGGCGCCGGCACGTCGACGAACATGAATGCGAACGAGGTCATCGCCAATCGCGCGTTGGAAATCCTCGGCCACCAGCGCGGCGACTACGAACGGCTTCACCCCAATGAACACGTGAACCTGAGCCAATCGACCAACGACGTCTACCCCACGGCCGTGAATATCTCGACGATCTTCGCGATCGATGACCTGCTGGATGCACTTCTTACACTCCAGAACGCATTCACGACCAAGTCTCTTCAGTTCGCCGACACAGTGAAGATGGGACGCACCCAACTGCAGGACGCCGTGCCGATGACTCTGGGTCAGGAGTTCGGGACCTACGCGGTCATGATCGAGGAGGATCGGGCGCGTCTGGCTGAGGCCGCTCTTCTCGTTCACGAGATCAACCTCGGCGCGACTGCTATCGGCACTGGCCTCAACGCACCCGCCGGCTACGCCGAGGTGGCCTGTTCCGACCTGGGCGCACTGACCGGACTGCCGCTGGTGTTGGCAACGGATCTGGTCGAAGCGACCCAAGACGTGGGCCAGTTCGTCCACCTCTCCGGCGTCCTCAAGCGGGTCGCTGTGAAGTTGTCCAAGGTGTGCAACGATCTCCGACTGCTCTCTTCGGGCCCGCGAGCCGGATTGAACGAGATCAATCTTCCACCGGTGCAGGCAGGTTCGTCGATCATGCCGGGCAAGGTCAATCCTGTCATTCCCGAAGTCCTCAATCAGGTCGCGTACGAAGTCATCGGCAACGACGTGACGATCACGATGGCTGCGGAATCCGGTCAGCTCCAACTCAACGCTTTCGAGCCGATCATCGTGCACTCACTGTCCGAAGGAATGCGACACCTCGGTGCGGCTTGCCGCATTTTGGCGGACCGGTGCGTACTCGGCATCACGGCTAACACCGAACTGCTGCGCGCCCGAGTCGAAGACTCCATCGGCCTCGTCACCGCGCTCAACCCCTACATCGGATATACCGCGTCCACTCGGATCGCCCAGGAGGCGTTGATTTCCGGGCGTCGCGTCGCCGATCTCGTAATCGAAGCCGGCCTGCTCGACCGCGAGGAACTCGATCGGTTGCTCAGCCCCGAACATCTCGCCAATCTCCGCGTTTCGGGGGAGAAGCCTCATGCCACCGCTGTTGCGGAGGAGGTTTGATGACCGTCGAACGGGAAGAGACAGGCCGCGCCGAAGTTGCCACTGAGGAGGATCTCGGATATCAGAAGGCGCTCGGCCCCAGACAAATTCAGATGATCGCGATCGGTGGCGCGATCGGAACCGGCCTTTTCATGGGGGCGGGAGGGCGACTACAACAGGCGGGCCCGGCCTTGGTTCTCGTGTACGCGCTGTGCGGATTCTTCGCGTTCCTGATCCTGAGGGCGCTCGGCGAACTGGTGATGCACCGACCGACTTCCGGATCCTTCGTTTCCTACGCACGCGAATTCTTCGGCGAAAAGATGGCTTTCGCTGCGGGCTGGTTGTACTGGATGAACTGGGCAATGACTGCCGTGGTCGACGTCACGGCTGTGGCGTTGTACATGAACTTCTTCAAAAAGTACTGGGCGCCACTGGGACACATCGATCAGTGGATGTTCGCTCTGATCGCGGTGTTGCTGGTTCTCGGACTGAATCTCGTGTCCGTGAAAGTCTTCGGAGAGTTGGAGTTCTGGTTCGCGTTGATCAAGGTCGTGGCCTTGACCGCATTCCTCGGGTTCGGTGTCTATTTCGTACTCTTCGGCACGCCCATCGAAGGGCATTCCTCCGGATTCAGCCTGATCGCCGACAACGGTGGGCTGTTCCCCAACGGAATACTCCCGGCAGTCGTGGTGATTCAGGGCGTCGTGTTCGCTTACGCTTCAATTGAACTCGTGGGGACCACGGCTGGAGAGACCGAAAATCCCCGGAAGGTGATACCCAAGGCGATCAACACAGTGATCATTCGGATCCTCGTCTTCTACGTGGGGTCGGTCCTGCTGCTCTCGCTGTTGCTCCCGTACACCGAATACCACGCCGGTGAAAGTCCATTCGTCACATTCTTCGGTTCGATCAACATCCAAGGCGCAGATGCGATCATGAATCTGGTCGTTCTCACGGCGGCGTTGTCTTCCCTCAATGCCGGACTGTATTCGACCGGACGAATACTCCATTCGATGGCGACGGCCGGTTCGGCGCCTGCCTTCGCTGCCAGAATGAACAAAGCCGGAGTGCCGTACGGGGGAATCGCACTCACCGGCGTGGTCATCCTGTTCGGCGTCGGGCTCAATGCTGTTGTCCCAGCGCAAGCCTTCGAAATAGTCCTCAATCTTGCGGCACTGGGCATCATCAGTGCATGGGCGGTAATTGTGCTGTGCCAGTTGAGGCTCTGGCAACTTGCGAAACAAGGCAAAGTCACTCGCCCTTCCTTCCGCATATTCGGCGCACCGTACACCGGGATCGCGACACTGGTCTTTCTTGCGGTCGTTATCGTGTTGATGGCATTCGACAACCCTGTTGGAACGTGGACCGTCGGATCCATCGCGATCATCGCACCGCTCTTGATGATTGGTTGGTACGCCGCCAGGAATCGTATTCGCGAGTTGGCCATCCACCACCCCGCAGCTTGACGTGAAAGGACCACAGTGTCGAAAGTCGCAGTTGTCACTACCGGTGGCACCATCGCCAGCACCCGGGATGCGCATGGAATCAGCCGGCCCGCAATCACCGGTGCAGATCTGGTCGGCAACGAGCAGAACGACATCGAGCTTCGAGTCGTCGACGTGATGTCGAAGGACAGCTCGAGCATGACCTTCGCGGACATGGATCGTGTTCGCGACGCCGTAGCCGATCAATTGAAAGATCCCGGACTCGACTCGGTGGTCGTGCTTCACGGCACCGACACGATGGAGGAAACTGCGTTCTTGTTGGACCTGCACCACGACGACCAACGCCCGGTGGTCTTCACCGGCGCGCAGCGCACTTTCGACCATCCCGAATCCGACGCTCGTTCGAATCTCGCCGCGGCGATCTCAGCCGGACTGGACATCTCGTCACACGGGCGTGGTGTCCTCATCGCCTTCGGCGGTTCGGTCCATCCAGCCGCAGGTACGCGAAAGTCCGATACGACGGCACTCGATGCCTTCCGCCGCGTGCACATCGATCCGCTCCTGCTGCGTAATCCCGAACCATTGCCGTGGCATCCGATTTCGGACACCCGCGTTGACATCATCGCCGTGTATCCCGGGGCAGACCGCGTACAAATCGACGCCTGCGTGCACGCCGGGGCGCAGGGACTTGTTCTCGACGGACTCGGTTCGGGAAATGCCAATCCGACGATAGTCGAGGCCGTACGAGACTGCGTAGGCGCTCACATTCCGGTAGCCGTGACAACTCGGGTGCCCTCGGGGCCAATCTCCCCGGTTTACGGTGGCGGTGGTGGCGGGCACGACTTGATCGCCGCAGGCGCTGTATTTTCCACCGATCTTCGAGCCGGGCAGGCACGTGTACTTCTGGCAGCCTTGTTGTCAGATCCGGATCTCGTGGGCCTGGAAAAGGTATTCGACCGCTATTCGAGGTTTGCTCGCACCCCGCCGTTCGGGCGGTAGAACTGGCGACACCATTCATTGTTCGAAATTCACTCCACTAAATCAGGGACTTTGGTCCGAATTTTCGACTTGGACGCTTATTTGGTGTCCGAATTGGGTAGTTTCACATCATCTAACTCGTTCAAAATTTCGATCCAGCGGTCACGTCCAGTGCAGCCAGTCGAACAGGAGTCGGATGAGCAGCCCATTTCGTGATGCCGCTGCAGTAACGCTCGACGCGGCTCACCGCGTCGGGCAAGCGCACGTGCCAGGCGCCGCACTCAACGGTCGTTTTCACCCGCCAACTGCCGTGAAAGGACTGGTCGCGCGTCCGCGCCTGCACCGCAAACTCACCGCATCCACTGCCACCAAAGGCTCAGGCCCCGGGCCTGTCGGGTTGCTCTCGGCTCCGGCCGGTGCGGGGAAGACCCTACTTCTGGCCGATTGGGCTCGCGAATATTCTCGAGCCTCCCCTGATGTTGCGCTGGCCTGGCTGACGTTGGCCGAGCGCGACAACAACGTGTCGATACTGTGTGAATCCCTCGCCGAGGCGATCGCGACCTCCGTCGATGCGGCCGGCCAGAGGCTCCCCGTGCAGACCGGATCCAGGCCGCCCGTCGAGCAGTGGCTCGCGCACTTTGCGGAAACCCTCGAAACGCACGAGCGCCGAACAACGTTGATCCTCGACGACGTTCACACCCTCCACGATCCGATGTCGATCGGTCTCCTCGATCGGATACTCACACAGACCCCGGGCAACCTGTCGATTATCGTTGCCGCCCGCTACGAACCACCGCTCACGTGGCATCGTCTGGCTCTCGACGGCCGACTCACCCGCTTTGCATCCACCGATCTCGCTTTCGATCGCTCCGAGATCACCGCGATATTCGGCGAGTACGACATCACGCTGCGCGACGACGAACTCGCAATCGTCGAGAACTTCACCAAGGGGTGGGGCGCCGTCGTTCGCCTGACCGCCGCGTTTCTGGCTGGCCGCAGTGACATCGGCGATGCACTGAACGAGTTCACGCACACACCCCGCCCGATCGCCGACTTTCTCGTCGACGAGGTACTGACGTCCTTGCCCGAACATGTCACCTCGTTCATGTTGCGAACATCGGTGGTCGATTCTTTCTCCGCCCAACTGGCGGAAACTCTGACGGACTCGAACGCTCTATCCGAGATCGACTCGCTGATTCAGTTCAACTTCCCCGTGACCCGTACCGATTCCGCCGACCACACAACGTGGTTCAGCTATCACCCTCTCTTGCGCGAGCACCTTCGGGCAGAGTTCCGTCGCGTCGATCACGTCGAGAGAAACCGCGTACACCTGCGAGCAGCAAGCTGGTTCGAAAGCAATCACTTCGAACTCGAGGCGCTCGAACTCGAGGTGTCGATCGGAGACCCACACCGCATTCTCGCGTTTCTCGAACGCTGCGGGCTGGGCCTCGTACTCGACGGGCACTGCGGGGACGTCGTGCGAGTCCTGGAATCGGTGTCGACGCAGGTTTCGGAATCCCCGATCACCCGACTGGTGCTGGCGGCGGCCGCCCTCCACTCCGGTGACGTGACCTCGGCGACCACGTGCCTCGATCTTCTCGAGGCAACTCATCCACCGATTGCAGAAGATCCATTGTTCCTGGCGATGAGCCTGGAAATCTCCTGCGTTACGGCGACTTCCGACAACGAGCCGCTGGCGGCACGTCTGGAGCGGCGTCAGAAAAGCACCCACTCCGACATCGAAGCCTACGCACACATGGAATTGGCGACGGCACACTTACTGCGACGTGAGTTCGACAGGGCGACTGTCGAATACACTCAAGCCGTCGCACTCGGGACAATACGGGGCAGGGCGCGATTCGTCTTGAAGTCGCTGACCGGACTGGGCTACGTAGCTTCTCTCAGCGGAGACATCGGGGCGATGAGGGCTCACTCCGTCTACGCTCTCGACTACGCGGTCGAACATCGCATCACGACGACTGCGGAGTACGAGTTGTCCGCGTCGGTGGCCGCCTTTGCCACATATCTCTGCGCTTCGAGCGAACTCCCGTACCGCATCCCGACAATCGGAAACTACCGGAGCACAGACGTTCTCGGCGCCAGCGCGCCGGTGTTCGGGTGGCACTCCGTCGTAACCTTCGGCCTTCACAGTCTCGACGGCTCGACCGACCGACGCTCGACCGCCGCCGATGTCCGCGACGCGATGCTCAGCGCGATCGAATTACGTACCTTCGCGTTCGCGACCTTGGCTCTTCTACCACCCGTCGTCCACGCATGCCTTTCCGTCGGCGAGGTGGAATGGGCAGCGAGACTCGTGCGTGACGCAGCCGATCAATTCGGAGAAACGTCGGAGATACATCTCGCACGGGGTGCCGTCGCCTTCTCGTCCAACAAGTTCGCGGAAGCACTCGTCGAAGTTTCCGAAGCTCTCGGGTCCTCCGAAATCCCGTTGCTCGCACATCACGTCTACGCCTGGACACTCGAAGCCGGGATCCACGCTGCAACAGGTCACGAGCGCAAGTCGTTTCGCTCCCTCCACAAAGCGCTGCGCGCCGCGGAAGCCGGTAGCCTGCTACGCCCCTTCCTCGACTACGGCGCATCCCTGCGGCCGGTGTTCGACGAGTTCAGTGGACATTTCGGCGATCAGGAAGCATTTGCCGAACAGGTACGTAGCCGCATTCGCCCACAAGAATTGGTGAGTGCACCGATCCTCACGCCAGGCGAATACACCGTGCTCCGTGAACTGGCTTCCGGAGACACCACCGAGTCCATTGCCGACACGCTGTTCCTTTCCGTCAACACCATCAAGACGCATCTTCGCGGGATCTATCGCAAGTTGGAAGTGAGCAACCGACGCGACGCGCTCAAGGCTGCGCGACGCGGCGGACTCATCTGAGCAAGACTGCTTCCATGCCCCCGAAGCTGTATTCCGATACGCGCGATCGATTGACCGTGTGGGCGAGACGTACACCCAGTCGACGGTTGGCGACTGATGCAACCATCGGGGTCTTCGAAGTCGGGCTCGTGGACAGCGCCATGACTTTGGCGGCCCAGGCCTTTACGTCATTGCTCCCGGTCATGATTGCAGCGTCGACCTTGGAGAAGCTGAAGCCGTTGGCTGATGCCGCCAAAGACGACCTCGGCGTCCAACTCCCCGACACCGTATTGACCAGTACCTCTACCGCGGCAGCGTTCGGGATTGTCGGCTTGCTCATGCTGCTGATCAGTTCCACGTCCTACGCTCGCGCTCTCGGCCGGATGTACGGACGGATCTGGAGCGTGCCGACGGCGACACTCCGTCAGGCGTGGCGGTGGTTCGCGGTAGTGTGCGTCGTGGCCGCGTCGGTGGTCGGTGCGGCCCTGTGCCGTGAACTGAATGGTGTTCCGGGAGTAGGCAGAGTCCTGGAGTTCACAGCGGTCTACGTCGTGTGGGCACTCGTGTGGACAGCCGTGCCCATGCTGCTGACGGCCAATCGCATGACCACTCGAATGTGCGTCGGGTCAGGATTGCTCACCGCGACGGGCCTGACCGGACTGCACGTGGCCGGCACTCTTTTCCTCCCCCGAATGACAAAGACGTCGCAGGACGAGTTCGGTCTTCTGGGCGTGATGTTCACCGTCATCGGCTGGCTGTTCATCTTCTCGGCCATCGTGGTTGTCGCGTCGTCGATCGTCGGATCAGTGGCCAAAGATTCCGGTCCCCTGGGAATCTGGCTACGGACATCACGCTGAGGTGTTGTCTCGACCTGCAAGCGCTTTCGAGACGGTCGGATAGACGTCGACCTTCAGCGCGCCCTGGTCGGCACCGGACAGAACGTCGCGGAACTGCCCGATGTCGCGTGCCACTCGGAAGCTCACATTTCTGCGTGCCAACGAATCTCGAAGCTGAGCCAACATCTGCGCAGCGCTGACGTCGATGAACGGTGACGTCTCGGCGTCGAGAACGACCATGGTGGTGCCGGCGGTCACCAGACCGGTGATCTGATCACGCACGTGATCGGCATTGGCGAAGAACATCCCCGCTTCGACCCTGACCACTACGACGCCGTCGAGTGTCTTCAGATCAGGATGCCCACTGATGTCGACCCAGCGCGTGCCGTCCTTGGCCAGAGCGGCCACGTGCGGTTTGGAGACCCGATACAGGAGCAGCAACATCGAGACGGCGATTCCGATGATCAGACCGGGCAACGTGTCGAAGAGGAGAACCCCGAACATCGCCGCGATCGCCGCCGCGAAATCGGCCCGGGCAGCGTGCCCGTAGATACTGCCCAACCTCTTCGTCCACACCCGGTACAGCGCTGCGAGGGAGGAGAAATCGACCAGTTCGATCACTGCTGCGATGACCACAGCCGAGAGCGTCGCCTCTGGCAACTTCTCGAACAGGCCGGTGAGAAACAGCAGTGTCACCAGCGTCAGCGCCGCGACCACCAGTCCGCTGACCTGAGATTTGGCGCCCGCTCCTCCGTTGACGGCGGTCTTCGACAGGCTGCCGTTGACCACCATTCCCGAGCAGAGACCCGATCCGAGATTGGCCGCACCCAGTCCTGCCAGTTCACGATTGGCGTCGATGGTGTAGCCGGCTTTGGCCGCGTATGTCTTTGCAGCGCCAAGACCTTCGGCGAAACCGATGAGCAGAACGCCGACCGCCGGTCCGACCAGGTCGAGGTAGTCCTCAGCTCCCACACCACTCGGCAGACCCATCGACGGCAGGCCCGAGTCGATGTGTCCGACAATGTCGATGCCACGATCGTCGAGGCCGAACAACGCTACTGCGGTAATGCCCAGCAGCACGACGAGGAGCGAACCCGGTACGAGCGGAAGCCATCGCTTGACGCCCAGGACCATTGCCAGGCTGAGCAATCCGATGATCACGGTCGGTAGGTCGACCTCACCCAGTTCCTTCACCACTGTCCACGTCTGGACGAAGAAGTTTCCCTCCCCCTTGTCCACGCCCAGGAGTTTGGGTACTTGACCGATGATGATCGTGAGCGCCAGACCGACGATGAATCCCTTGAGAACCGGCTCGGAGATGAAGGACGCGATGAATCCGAGGCGCATGAATCCTGCGAGCAGTCCGACGAGCCCGGTCACGATCGCCAATGCCGCCGACAGCGCGATGAATCGGCCGTCGTTTCCTGAAGCCAATGGCGCAATCATCGCCGCGGACAACGCTGCGGTCGCCGACATCGGCCCGACGATCAGATGGCGCGAACTGCCGGCTGCTGCATACAGAATCAATGACGGAACCGCAGCATAAAGCCCGACCACCGGCGGAACTCCGGCGATGGTGGCGTACGCGAGCGCTTCCGGAACAAGGACAGCCCACACCGTAAGGCCCGCAATGATGTCGGGGCGAAGCCAAGCGCGTTGATAGTCGGACAACGATCCGAAGACCCACCAGGTCCGCGTGTGCGGAGCACTCATAGTCCTTGCACCCCTTTACTGATCTGCATCGCCGCGATCAGGACGAGGAGCCCGACGTTCAGCAAGTGCGTGTTGGTGGCTATCCAGGTGCGGATCTTCAGCAGCGGTTCGGTTGCCTCGTCCTTCTTGATCAGCAGGAGGGCAACAGGTACCGCGACCGAGGTCACGGACACCAACGAGAAGATCACGGCCGAGACGATCTGCGACGTCGGTGCCACGGTGCTGAGACGAAGGTTCATCGCTGCTGCGATGGCACACGACATGTCGATGGGGTTGAGAACGAACAGCGCGAAACCGAGCACACCGGATCGCATTGGTTGGAAGTGCTCAACCGATTGCAGCATCTTCGGCAGCTGAGGGGCCGCAGCCACAACGTCGCCAGGGGCAACTGCAGCCGCCATCGCCTGAACCCCGCGACGACTGCGTGAGTAGACGAACCAGGCACCCGCCAGCAGAGTTGCCCCGAGAACGAGATGGATGATGGGCACCCACAGCGGAGGGTGTGTGCGCTGATGAACCTGGAGTGCGGTCAAGATGACGTACGAACCGGCCAGCGCGACAACTATTCCGAGATACCACCCGATCAGGTACGCAATGCTGTTGATACGCGCTCGTTCGGAAAACAGTACGGCCACAACGGCGACAACCGCCAGCGGGCTCATGATGATCCCGAGCGCCAGCGGGATCTGTTGCAGTAGCAGCGATCCCATAACTACCTCCAGTTGTCAGAGACCGCCGATGCCCTTGCCGATGAGAACAACACCGATAACCAGGATCAACACACTCATCACCGTGGCGTTGTTTTCCTGCAACCACACCTTCAGCTTGGCCAGCGGACCACGCAGTCGCTCCGCGGCAACGAGGTAGCCGATCACGGGCACGCACACTGTGCAGGCCGCGATGATCGTGAAAACCAGAATCGCGACAACAACTTCTCCGGAGCCCAATGACGCGGATCCGATCGAGATTCCGGCCGCGATACACATCATCAGATTCTTCGGATTGATCGCAGCCAGAGCGAAGCCCAAGCCGAGGCCTTTGACAGCGGTCATGTCATCGATGGCGTGCATCCACTTCGGGGTTTCGTGCTCGCCTCCGCGTCCGCGCCATTGCTTGACTCCGAACGCAAGAAGCAATACACCCAACGCCAGCTTGATCCACGACACTGTCGCTGACGGATCACCTTCGGAGTCACCGAGCTTGCTGGACAGAAGCACGAAGATCACGGTGGCGACGACGATTCCCAGTATCCAGCCCAGCGCGAACCCGACGCTCGTGCTGCCGGCACGCTTGGACAACAACATCAAGATTGCCGCGATGATCGGGATCGGCGATACCGCAACGCCGACCGCGAGGGGTAACAGATCCCCGATGACAGATCCCATGCCGACCTCTTCTCTCTCCCGGTCGACACTAGGGGTGGCGACTCTACGGAGCCTCACACAAAAGGGATGAACGGACCCGCGACGACATTCACCCGTAGGGGATGACGCCCCGAGCGCGTACGGGAGTAAGACTGGATCCCACGGATGCGGAGTCCTGGATCGGGCAGCGACGCCGATTGCACTTGACGACATGCGATTTCGAGGCTCGGAGCGCTGCCTTCTCGAACCTCATGGCCCTACGAAATGGAGCGGATACTGATGAATGCTCCCACTCGGTATCAATTCCTCATCGACGGCGAAGTGTCGGACCGCGTCAAGGCCGCATTTCCTGAACTCAGTGTCGCCAGTGCCGCCGGCGGGTTCACCAGTTTGTACGGACCCGTCGCGGACCACACGGCTATGCGGAGCATCATGGCCCGTCTCGATTCCCTCGGCCTGACCGTCGCCGAAATGCGTCGACTCCCAGACTGATCCGAGCCACACCCTGTCGAAATGTCCCACGCACGAGCGATGGTCCCGACCGAGTCGACTCGGTCGGGACCAACTGCTCTCGGGTTGTTCGGTGCCTAGACTCTGTCCCTGTCCCAGGTCGCGACCGCCCAGATCACAACGACATCGAGCGCGATGACCAGGATCGACCACAGTGGGTAATACGGCATCCACAAGAAGTTGGCGATGATCGAGAGCGACGCAATGACGATTGCCGCCGCCCTGGCCCACACTGCACCGGTGAAGAGGCCGAGGGCCACCACGATCCCGATGATGCCCAAGATGATGTGGATCCAACCCCACGTCGTGATGTCGAACTTGTACGTGTAGTTGATACCCACGACAAACAGATTGTTGTCGGCAACGGCCGCGATGCCCTGAAGCAGAGCGACAATGCCTGCGGTGAGCAGCAGAATTGCTGCTGCAAACGTCGTACCTACCGCGAAACCCTGCCGGACAGGGTGATTCGCGGGTTCCCGCGGTGGAGCAGTCATCAGCGTTCCTTTCGACAGAATGCACTTCCCTTACTCAGTCTCGAGGGGCTGGAAGGCGAAAACATCACCCGTCGCGGATGAACCGCAGGTCACCGACCCGTACCCGCTTGCCGGGATCGCAAACCAATGTTGGCAGACTGGCACTGTGCAACACACCGTAGTCGTGATCACCGATATCTATGCTCCACCGGCGGTGATCTTCGATCTCGAACTCGACATGGACGAACACTCGGCCTCGCTCCGCGCAACAGATGAGGTGGCAGTCACGAGTACGGGTAGATCGACGCTGGGAGAGGGCGACGAGGTGTCGTTCACTGCTCGGCATCTCGGGTGGAGATTCTCGATGACAAGCCGGATCACGCAGTACAACCGTCCGTACTCGTTCACAGACGAGCAGGTCCGCGGCCCGTTTGCCGCAATGCGGCACGAGCACGTCTTCGACGTTCAGCCGGGTGGGTGGACGCGGATGCATGACCGCTTCACGGTTACGGCCCCCTTCGGGGCGCTCGGACACCTGGCGCTGAGGTTGGCTGTCGGCCCGTATCTGCGGCGCCTTCTCGAGCAACGCGCCGCGCACATCAAGGGCCGCGCAGAAGTCGGCACGCCTTTCATCGAGTGAACACCCGCTCTGACGCACCGCAGCGAGTGCTCACTCGACAAAACCTGTGTTCACTCAGCAGCAGTCGCACTCGTCACCGCTCTCGGGCACAGCCACAACCGGGCAGCACGGATCGCCCTTCCACGCGTTGATGCCTTCTTTCACCGCGATGACGGCGATGACCAGTGCAGCAATCGGATCTGCCCACGACCAGCCGAGTACCGAATTGAGCAGCAAACCGACCAGCAAGACCGCAGAAAGGTAGGTACAGAGGAGCGTCTGCTTCGAATCCGCGACCGCCGACAGCGAACCCAACTCCCGACCGGCTCGGCGTTGCGCATAGGACAGAGCCGGCATGATCGCCAAACTCACTGCAGCCAAGAGTATTCCGACGCTCGTGTGCCGAGCTTCCCCCAGACCGAACAGCGACCGAATCGCGTCGAACGAGACATACGCAGCGAGCCCGAAGAACGAGAATGCGATCACTCGCAGTGCCGCCTTCTCACGGCTCGTCGGATCCGGCGCCGAGAACTGCCAGGCAACAGCTGCCGCCGAGGACACTTCGATCACCGAATCGAGGCCGAAACCGAACAGTGCTGCGGACGACACTCGTGTGCCCTCCGCCAGCGCGATGATCGCTTCGACGACGTTGTAGCTGATCGTGATCGCCACGAAGATGCGAATTCTTCTCGACAAGAGCGCACGCCGGTCAGTCGAGAGCCCGACACCGTCAACGGGCGCAACCATCAGCAGCACCCCTCTGATTCGCTGTCCGGGCAGTACGACGGATCCACCGCGAGTACGACCCCGAGCAGGTCGTCGAGGGCCCGACCGATATGTACATCGGCGAGTTCGTATCTGGTCCGGCGCCCTTCCGGGACGGCCACCACCAAGCCACAACCGCGCAGGCACGCCAGATGGTTGGACAGCTTCTGCCTGGTCACAGCCAGCGTTTCAGCGAGGTCGGACGGATACCGCGGTGCGGTCTTCAGTTCGAGCAGTATCCGTGTCCGAGTCTCGTCGGACAGTGCATGCCCGAACCTCGCAAGCACCGCCACGTTGGTCACCACATCTACGCCCTCGATATCCATACGTGCGACAGTACATCGAAAACTGGATTCAGAAAACGATGAACTCCGATGGTTCAAGATCCCACCATCGGGTAACGCAAGCGTGAAGCCACCCAACCAAGCGAACACCGGGAGCCCACATCCGATGAACCGTACAAAAGTCGACGACCACGTAGCGATGGCCGAACTACCGACAACCGGAAGCATCTTCCAGGCCTCGTGGCCGGTGCGTACGGGTGACATCCACACCGACAAACAACTGCGCCTCGACGCGATCGCGCGCTACCTCCAAGACGCGGGCTTCGACAATCTCGTCGACCGCGGCGCCATGGATACACACCCGCTGTGGATGGTACGAAGAACGGTGATCGATGTACTCGAACCGGTCGTCTGGCCGGATCGAGTTCACCTGCAGCGC
This sequence comes from Rhodococcus sp. T9N, assembly GCF_024436645.1. NCBI lineage: Bacteria > Bacillati > Actinomycetota > Actinomycetes > Mycobacteriales > Nocardiaceae > Rhodococcus > Rhodococcus sp. T9N. Next base: position 295,888 of record NZ_JAMSKS010000001.1, read on the forward strand.
TGGTGTTCAGGCCTGTCGAACAAGTGGTGTTCGATGCGAGTTCGCATCAGATCCGATGGCGGCGGGTTGATCGAAACCGAGGCGTTCTGGATCAACATCGACCCGAAGACGGGAATGCCGGCATCCATCAGTGAGAAGTTCACCGCTGCCCTGGCATCGACGGCCGTGGACCAGCATCTTCACTGGCGTCGGTGGATCGACCCGACCCCGGACACGACGCCGTCAGCGGATACGCCGTTCCCGTTGCGCTCGAGCGATTTCGACCCCTTCGATCACGTGAACAACGCAATCTACTGGCAGCCCGTGGAAGATGCGCTGCCCGACAGATTACGAAGCGGGCCCTTTCGCGCGATCCTCGAGTACACCCAGCCCATCAAGAGAGGTGAGCAGGTGAGCGTGCGAACCGGCACGAACACGCTGCACATCGACGCAGGCGACGAGGCACGTGCGTCGGCGCGGTGGTTCGCCTTGTCTCCGAAGAGCAACGATCAGGGGTGAAGTTTTCCGAATCCCACGACGGCAGAGTCGGATTGCCAGTCCAGGTCATGAACCCGCACCTTGCCGAACTCGTTGCCGCCAACCGTGATCGCAGAGTTGCCGTCCACTGCCACAACGATGTTGGTGTGCTGACCGACCCATCTCGAACTGTCGTAGATCACCACATCACCCACATTCGGGGTGTACCCGCTGCCGTTCTCGGCGTACGCGCCGATCCCTTGGTAATACTCCTGCAAGGTGTACACCCCCGGGATGCGCCAACTTCCGGAGTTCGGGTTGGACAACGGTCGACCCGCTTCCCTCATGATCCAGCTGACAAAGTCGGCGCACCACTCTTCGTCGATGCCGTCGGAATAGAAGGTGCCCGGACGGTCCTGCTCATGCTCGGATTGCAGTAGCTCGAGCACCCGACCTTGATCAGACGTGAGCGCACTCGCGTCCACCGCCGGGAACTCAGCCGTGTCCCAGGGCAGGTACCGCGATGGTGCGATCGCGACGACCACCACCCCAACCACGATCACGACGCCGAGCACCCCGGCAATCCAGAGCACGATGCGGCGTCGGCGGTTCGATTCGGCAGGACTCACCCTTACGAGTGTGCCAGCCTGCCGCGGACCGAATCGCCAACCACCCCGATGACCTGGCAATTCTCACCAAATTCACACGAATGTGCCACCAAACTATTGCGATGGCACCAAAGTGGTGCCATAGTGATGCCATGGACTTGACACCGTACGTAGACAACCTTCGCCACGAACTCGCGGTGGCGGCCGAAGCAGGCGGAGAAGACGCAAAGGCACTCGCCGATCGTTTGACCGCACCGCTGGAATCAGCAGTGCGACTCACCCTTCTCGACGCATTGTCTGCGGCAGCCGCCGAGATCACGCGTGACCTCGCCCCGGGTTCGGTGGACCTGCGCCTGCGGGGACGCGAACCCGAATTCGTGGTGGCACCAGCCATCAGTGAACCGGTTCCAGCCCCCGTCGAAGAGGACCCGACTCCGGCACCGCGCCCCGTCACGGAGTCCGACGACGCCTCGATGACTCGAATCAACTTGCGGCTGGGGCAAGACCTCAAAGACCGGATCGAGGCGGCGGCCCGGGAAGCCGGGATCTCCGTCAACGCGTGGCTGGTTCGCTCGGCTGCAACGGCTCTGGAAGGCGGCGCGAACAGAAGCACTCCGAGACAGCGCACGTCCCAAGGTTCCGAAAGCTTCAGCGGCTGGGTGCACTGACACCGGCTTCATCTTTCGCACCACCCTCTTTCATCAACCGAGACAACCTCATCGGGAGTATCACCATGCCTACATTCAGCACACCTGACCCCATCACCTTGAACTTCGACGTGGCAGTCGCACACATCCGGATCACGGCGAGCAGCCGCAACGACACTGTCGTGGAAGTGTTGCCCAGCAACTCGTCTCGCGAGGTCGACGTTCGAGTCGCCGAACAAACGCGCGTCGAATTCGCAGGTGGCCGGCTGCAGATCAAGACTCCGAAACAGCGCGGCCTCGGCATCTTCGGGAAGACAGGATCTGTGGACATCTCCGTTCAGCTTCCCTCCGGCTCGGAACTCGAAGGCACTGCTGCAGTTGCCAGCCTCCGTAGCGAAGGCACTCTCGGACGAACACGGGTGAAGGTTTCCGCGGGCGATTGCACACTGGAAACCACCGGGCCGCTCAACGTCAGCACCGGGGCCGGCGCGATCATCGTCGAGCACGTGGCCGGTGACATCGACACGAGCACCGGGTCCGGAAGCATCCGCATCGGCCGCGTCGACGGCAACGCGGAGGTCAAGAACTCCAACGGCGACATCAACATCGGCACGATCACCGGCGCACTGAAGGCGAAGACCGCCAACGGCAGTGTCGCCGTCGAGCACGCCGAATCCGACGCGAGCGCCGCAACCGCCAACGGCGACATCCGTTTCGAGACCATCGAGAGTGGAGTCGTATCCGCCAAGACGGCCGCCGGGCGAATCCATATCGGCGTTCGATCCGGAACCGCCGCACGATTCGACGCTCATACGTCCTTCGGCCGCGTCGACAACCAGATGAATGCCACGCACGGTCCGGCTTCCACTGAACGCCGGGTAGACGTCCGGGCACACACCAGCTACGGCGACATCGTCATTCGACGTTCGGAGCCTCGAGAAGAATCCAACAAGAAGATCTAGCGAAAGGAACGCTGATGTCCCGTAAACCAGCCATCACCGCGACGGGCCTGAAGAAGGCCTACGACGACAAGACGGTACTGGACGGAATCGACATCTCCGTCGACCGCGGAACCGTCTTTGCGCTCCTCGGCCCCAACGGCGCCGGCAAGACCACCATCGTGGAAATTCTCTCGACCCTCGTTCCGGCAGACGGCGGCAACATCCGCATCGCCGGGTACAACCCTTCCGACGATCCCGACGCGGTGCGTTCGCGCATCGGCGTCACCGGGCAGTTCTCAGCGGTCGACGACTATCTGTCCGGTGAGGAAAACCTTCTCCTCATGGCCGACCTGCACCATCTCGGCAAGGACGAACGTCGAACGCGCACTGAAGAACTCCTGAAGAAGTTCGATCTGATCGACTCCGCGGACAAGCTGGCGTCGACCTACTCGGGCGGCATGCGTCGACGGCTCGACCTGGCAATGACGTTGATCGGGCGGCCGGAGATCATCTTCCTGGACGAACCCACCACCGGTCTCGACCCCCGGAGTCGACGCACCATGTGGCAGATCATCCGGGAGTTGGTCGAGGGCGGTGTCACCATCTTCCTCACGACCCAGTACCTCGAGGAAGCTGATCAACTGGCCGACCACATCGCCGTCCTCGATCAGGGACGGATCGTCGCCCAAGGTACGGCAGCGGAACTCAAACGGCACATCCCCGGCGGCCACATTCGTCTTCACTTCTTCGACCGAGATCAGCTCGATTCTGCTGCAGCTGTTTTCGACGAATCATCACGTGACGATGCCGCCTATGTCCTCCAGGTCCCCAGCGACGGGGGTGTCCGCTCGCTGCGCTCTCTTCTCGACCAACTCGACGCTCACTCGATCGACGTCAAGGAACTCTCCGTGCACACACCCGACCTGGACGACGTGTTCCTGACTCTGACCGCCACCGAAAGGACCGACGCGCGATGACCACCATGACGCTTGCCTATCAAGACTCGAAAACCATGCTGCGTCGCAGTATTCGACACATCCTTCGATATCCGTCGATGACGGTGATGCTCGTCGGAATGCCAGTCGTTTTCCTACTGCTGTTCGTCTACGTGCTCGGCGGAACGCTCGGGAACGGCCTCGGCCCCGGCGGTGGCGGTCGAGCCGAGTACGTCAATTACGTTGCACCGGCGATCATTCTGATGACCGTGGCATCAGCGGCACAAGGTACTGCCATCTCCGTCGCAACCGATATGACCGCCGGGATCATTGCACGATTCCGAACGATGGCGATCACGCGCACGTCCGTCCTGACCGGTCACGTTCTCGGCAGCCTCCTTCAGACGATCGTGAGCCTCGTTGTCGTCATCGCCGTAGCGATAGCCGTCGGCTTCCGGCCCACTGCAGGCTTCGTGGAGTGGGCCGCGACGTTTGCACTCCTCGTCCTGGTCTCCATCGCCATGATGTGGTTGTCGGTCGCCTTCGGCCTCGTCAGCAAGAGTGTCGAGACGGCCAGCAACCTTCCAATGGTGTTGATCCTCTTGCCGTTCCTGGGAAGCGGCTTTGTCCCCACCGACTCGATGCCGACCGTGTTGCGATGGTTTGCCGAGTATCAGCCGTTCACTCCGATCATCGAGACTCTTCGAGGACTTCTTCTCGGCGAAGCTATCGGGAACAACGCGATACTCGCGATCGGATGGTGCGTCGCAATCACCTTCCTCTCCTACCTCTGGGCGCGGAGTTTGTTCAACCGACGCCCGGTGCGCTGACCTCGAAACACACGATCTTCGAGAACAGGTACGGTGTCGCTGTCGTCGAGTTCCGAGGCGATGGCGACGTCGTGTGGAAACCCCATGACGATCAACTCGCGCCCTGAGGCGCAGTCCCGTAACCGTTCCTCGTACGAATCCGACACCGCCGTCCAGGCAGTCGCCGCCATCTGCGCCTCGGGCGATGGGGACCCTTCCCAACCAGTCGCGGTCAACGCCGTGACAACCGCACCGGCGCCCCACAGATCCTCCACCGCCGGACGCAACTCTCCACCGGGCCACTTTTCACCGGACGCGACTATCGCAACCCTCGATCTCGAACCATGTTCGTGCACAATCCAATCCGCGACGGCGGAAGCGTTCCTCAACGAAGCGCCGACACACACCGCAACCTGAGACGCCAACGCAAACGCGATAGTCGACCCGTTCGGCGACGGCAGCACCAGCCGACTCGACACCTCGGCTTCGCGAATCGTCTTGGGAGACAGACTGATCTGACCCTCCGCGGCTACGCTCCGCCTCACCGCCAGGACCGCATCGGCATCACGCGCGTAATCGACCGCGCGCTCGTCGTTCCAGGAAAAGGGAAGTACGTCGATTCCCGCGTCGGCGGCAACGCTCAGCGTCGTCGTGAACGAGAGAACGTCTACCACCACTGCCACGTCGACGCCGGCAGCAATCGCTTCGGCGCCGCGCAACCCCCAGTCGAATCGAAGTCCGTAATCGAGTTGGCGATGCTCCGGATTCATCGCACCAGCATCTCAGAAACGAATCAGCTTGTCCGGCACGCGCAAGTCATCGTGCTCGTACAGTGCTCGCACGGCAACGGGATCGTCGGCGGCGCACACCGCGGCGACATCGTCCAACAGTAGGTCGTAGTCGGCGCCTGTCTTTCCGTCGTAGGCGTCCGTCATACGACCCCACTCGTCCCACGGCAGAGTTTCGACCTTGTTCATCGCGGCGAGATCCTTCACAGCGTTGCCTCGGATCTCGGCCGGCCCCCAGTTCTCGGTGCCGTACACCCCGAACTGGGACGCGTCGATCTCCCCGCGTCGATATGCCAGCCACGCCTCACCACCACTGAGGAATTCTCCCGGCTGCAGATCATGGGCGTGAGGAAGGACGTTCTGTCCGAGGATCTCGGAATCGATGCGGATCCACCGCTTGCCCGCGTCGTCCCAGTACTCGGTGATCCAGTGGTCCACGCCCTGTCCCGGTTGAAAGTAGGTGGCGAAACCACAACGGACCCGGGCGGCAAAACCGCGGTAGCGCAGAAACGCACAACTCAAAACTGCAAAGTGCCGACAGGTTCCGACGAGCCGCTTGTCGGGTTCACGGGCGGAGGTCACCGGTGCCGGATCGAGCGCAAGCAGGCGTTGGAGCAGAACGCTTGCCGGCCGGATCTGGTTTTCGTCGAATCGGTCGGCAGGCAGATTCAGCGACTGAGCATCGGTGGGTTGGACCACCAGGTACGGCACTACCCGGCATATTTTCACGGGGTCGGTGGAGAGCGACTCGAGGGCGAGCATGTCCACCCCGTCGATGCGGGTGAACGGTCCTGCTGATGTGTAGTCGAGAACCGCCGTCATGGGCGGAGGTTAACAAACACTGCCGACACAGCAACTCCACTATGGTTAGGGTCCCATAACCATGAAACCCGAGGTTGCCGTGAACCCTATGTTGAGCCGCCGTGCCATGCTGTCCGTCACTTTCGCAACAGCAGCCGGTTTCGCCCTTGCTGCCTGTGGCGACAGCGCGAAGGACGAATCCACTCCCGGCACCGAAGGTGCTCACGCCGAGGCCAACGCCTTCCCGGTGACGATCGACCACAAGTTCGGCTCCACCACCATCGAGCAGGCACCCAGCCGCATCGCAGCGGTCGGTATCGGCGACGCGGACGTTTTGCTTTCCCTCGGGCTGACGCCCGTCCTGGTCCCGGTGTGGAAGGGATCGACCGACGACGGAATCGGCGTCTGGGCCGACTCTGCAGTCCAGGGCACCGAGCCGACGCCATTGGCCAACGCCACCACCGATTTCGACATCGAAACGATCGTGGCTGCAGCGCCTGACTTGATCATCGCCGTCAACAACGCGATCGACGAGGATCTGTACAAGCAGCTCAGCGCCATCGCGCCGACGGTGCTGCACGCCGCCGATCAGACGGATTGGGTTCTGCCCTGGCAGGAAGTCACGACCCGTATCGGCACCGCTGTGGGCGTTCCCGCGCAGGCAAAGCAGGAGGTTCAGGAAGTCGAAGACCTCATCGTTCGCACCCGCGCGGAGAACCCCCAGTTCGAAGGCAAGACAGCAGCTCTCGTCATTCGCTGGAGCGATGGAAATCTTCGAGCGTTCAGCCCCGAGGCTGCGCGCGCTCAGCTGCTCACGCAACTGGGATTCACGGCTCCTGCCGCACTGAAGGATCGGTTCGCGGGCAAGCTGAACTACGAGATCTCCGCCGAGAACTACGACCTCCTCGAGTGCGACTACCTGCTCTTCGACAACTACGAGAAGGCTCGCGCCGAGATGGAGTCGCAGCCGGCGTTCACCAATCTGAACGTGGTCGAGACCGGAGGCCTGATCAGCTTGGACCCCATCGTCAGTGACGCGGTGTCCATGCCGAACCCGCTCACCATTCCGTTTGTGCTGGAAGATTTCGTCGCAAAGATCAATCAGACGATCGCGGGTCGATAACTTTCGTTCGGCCTGACCACACCCACAACACCACAGCCGACACGGCCACGCAGAGCGCAACGATCACCCATGGTGACGCCGGCGCTGCGTGGCCGTTGTCGACGAGGTCGTACACGAATCCGACTCCCACGGTTCCCAGGAGCGCGAGCAGACCGCCGATCGTGTTGAGCATGCCGAAGTGCGCTCCGAGGTTGCTTTCACGACCGAGGATCGCGATGGTGTCTCGCATCGGCGGCACCATCAACATCTGTCCCAGGTGCAGCAGCCCGATCCACACCGCCAGACCGACTATCTGCGTCGACGCCGAAGCTGCGGAGTCGACGCCGGTGACCAGCGGAACCAGGAACGACACCGAAATGAGCACAAGCCCGAAGGTGATCGCGCGCCGATGCCCGATGCGGTGGGCAACCGCGACCGTCGGTCCCTGCCCGACGATCACCAACACCGCCGCGCCCACGTAGAACCATCCCAGCGCCGACTGCGAACCGATTCCGCGCTCGAGCTGTTCCGGAAGCATCAGGTACAGCTGGCTGTACGCAACCAGCTGAAAACTGCAGAGCGTCGCGAAGAGCAGAAAGTTGTTGTTGGTCAGGACACTTCGCCAGACGTCGCGCAGCGTATAGGTCGACACCGGGCCGTCGTGGGCATCGCCCGGTCGGGGGAACCAGATGAAGAACCCGACCCACATGATCGCAAAGAGCAACGCGGCGCTCGACGCCGTCCACGAGAACGGAAACATCAACAGAGCAGCTCCCAGCGCCGGACCGATCACGGTTCCCAGGCGGCTGCACATCTGTTCCACTGCAAACAAATCGGTACGACGCATAACTCCGGCGGACTCGAGTTCGCGTCCGTACTCCGCGTTGGCCGACTCCACTGCGGGCGCGAAGAGCGCGGCAGCAAAGCCGACCAGGAGCACGCCGACGATCACGGCGCTCATGCTTTCTGCCAGACCGAGCATCAGAAAACCGACTACACGAACGGCTATGCCCAGCAGGATGATCGGACGCTTGCCGAACCTGTCGGCGAGGCTTCCACCGATGAAGAACATGCCCTGCTGACTGAACATCCGCAATCCGAGGACGAGGCCGACAATCCAGGCCGCAAATCCGAGGTCCTCCGAAAGGTGCACCGCCAGAAAGGGGACAACCAGATAGAACCCGATGTTGAACAGCACCATCGAGAGGAGGAGCAGCTTCACCACCGGCGGCAGGACACGAACCTTCGCGAAGGTCTTGTTACCGGGGAAACGCTCACTGAGTACCACGATCAGAAGACTATTGCCCGCACGGCGTTCTGAGGAAATCTGCCATTTTACAATTGGTTAACTGTCCGTTTAGGTAGCGATGGTAATCATCTTCCGGGGGTTCGAGCACACGACAACGAGAGCCGGGATTTGATGAATGGATTGACGCGCCGCCAGATGGTCAAGGCGATGGCGGTAGCCGCGGGCACAGTCACCGCGAGCGCATTTACATTGGGTGCCAATACCTCCGTCGCGGGGGCGAGCCCCGCGCAGGAGATCAAAGCGCTCTCCCTCAACACCTGGCACGGCGGAACCAAGATCAACGGTGGCCTGCAGCTGATCGCCGACATGATCATCTCGACACAGGCGTCGATAGTTCTCCTGTCGGAAGCCGGCACTGCGACAACTGCATTGGCGGACATGCTGACCAAATCAGGAACCACCTTCTACGGAGCAGCGTCCTCCGACGTGGGGATTCTCTCCAAGTTTCCGATCGAGGAAACAGCCGACCTGAACTCGATGATCAAGGCAGTCGTGACGGTCGACGGCAAACAAATCGCCGCCTACTCGGCACATCTGGCCTACACGTCCTACGCGACGTATCTACCGCGCGGATACGGCGCGGGTGTTCCCAAGCCCGGAGAGTTCTCCGAGTTCGGCTGGAACAAGATGCCGTCCGGTCCGGTCACGGACCCCGAGACGGTTCAGCGCGTGAACATCAATTCGGGACGACCCAAGGCAATTTCGACGTTCGTCGACGATGCGGCAAAAGAACGGGCCAAGGGCAGATCCGTCATCCTCGGTGGCGATTTCAACGAACCGTCGGCCCTGGATTGGACCGACGGCACGCGAAATCTGTTCGACCACAACGGTGTAGTCGTTCCTTGGGAATCCACCCGCCTGCTCGACCAAGCCGGATTCGTCGACGCTTACCGCAGTAAGTACCCGAACCCGGCCACACACCCGGGCTTCACCTGGCCGTCCGACAATCCCGACGTCGACACCTCACAGCTCACCTGGGCACCCGAGGCAGACGAACGCGATCGGATCGACTACATCTTCGCCGATCGCGCTTCGGACCTGAAGCTGGGATCCGTCGGGATCATCGGCCCGCGAAAGACGATCGTGCACAACCAAAGAGTGGAAGAGAACTCCCAGGACAACTTCATCGCTTCGCCGACGCCGTGGCCGACCGATCACAAAGCCGTTCTTGCGACGTATCGTTTTGCCAGCTTCGGCGGCGGATCATCGACCGGTTCGTGGAGCGGTTCCTGACAGGGCATCTCGTAGCCAGTCGATCATCATCGGCGTCAACTCGGGCAGCTTGGTCACTGCGCAGTGCCCCGCATCCGGGATGACGTGTACCTGCGTGTTCGGGCGCTCCTCGAAGAGAGTGGTGTCCGAGAGCGGGATGTGAACGTCGTCGGCCCCGTTGACCACAAGCATCGGGGTCCGGCCGTCGTCGGCGGTCATCAAGACACTGCGATCGAAAGCACGCAGACCCTGTACCAGCGCCTCTTTGGTTGCCGGTGCATCGAAACCCAGTGCGTTTCCGACGATGTCACCCATGCCGTAGACCAGGCGCTCCGCGTTCGCGGTCTCGAACGCGCCCTTGACCGGGGCGCCGATGTTGATCACCGCATCGACGGCGCCGGTCAACCCCGACCGCACGGCGAAGTTGCCACCGAAGGAGACTCCCAGGTGTGCCACCTGGCCATTGCCGAGGGCGCGAGCCGTCGCCACCAGTCCGTCGATCACCTCGTCACCGAAAGCGTCGAGAGGAACCGGTGATTCACCAGTTCCCGGCTGGTCGAAGGCAACAACAGTCACTCCGGCGTTCTTCGCGAACGCACTGACCAACGGATGCATGTCCATCTTCCAGCCGTCGACGCCGCCGCTGAGCAACAGGACGGGTGCATCCTCGTACCTCCCGTCCACGGAGAGAATGTGCACCGGTAGCTCGATCTCGCCGGATCGGTAGGGCAGGGACAGGATTCGACGCTCGAACTCGAGCCCGAATCCCGGTGCTGCCTTGACGTATTCGTCCACCTGATTCTGCAGGGCCCGGCGCCGCGAATCGTTGGCCAGGACGGGGAACTTGGCGATTCCGTAGATCATCGCCGCGAGTGAATGATTGCCGGCCGCGGAGTACTTTGCTGCCAACGCCGACCACTCGTACGACCAACCACCCGGCGCGTCGGCCCAGGTCGAGTGGATGGACGCGCGCAGTTCCTCGAGATCCGAGACGGGGAGCCCGAAGCTCAGAAACTGTCCTGTGCGCTCTTCGAAGAGGCCTCGGTGATCGACAGGAAATTCGTATGACATGGGAAAACACCCCTCAATTCATCTCTAATGCAACGATCAGTTGCATTAGCTCAGTGAACCACGTGCCTCCAGCTAACACAACACCTTGTTGCGATAAGGTTGACTCATGACTTCGACACCACAACGGCCCGGAGGGCGTAGTGCCAGGGTGCGCGAGGCCGTCCTGGCAGCCACGGCGGCCGAATTGTCCGAACGCGGATTCGCCGCGATGACCATCGAGGACATAGCCACCCGCTCCGGAGTCCACAAGACCACGATCTACCGGCGATGGAGCACGCTGTCCCAACTGGTGGCCGACGCGGCCGTCGAGGTATCGGCAACCACCGTTCCCATCCCGGATACCGGTTCCATCGAATCCGATCTGCGCGAGATGGCCAGATCGATAGTCGCACTGGTGACCAGCGAGTCAGGCGGCGCGTTGGTGGCTGCACTGTTCTCCGATGCGGTCCGCACGCCCGAGGTCGCGAGACTCAAGCGCGAGTTCTATTCCGCACGTTACGAACTGGCAGACATCGTCGTTCGCCGAGCAGTCGAGCGCGGGGAGATCTCCGAGAAGGTCTCGGCCGCTGATCTTCTGGCGGCCGTCGCCGCACCCATCTACTATCGCCTGCTGGTCGCCGATCTACCGGTCGACCAGTCGGTTGCCGATCGTGCTGCTGCCGGCGCGCTCGCTGCGGCCCGCGCCGGGGCACTCGATCAGGCCGAATGAGCCAGTGAATTCAGCGCTTCCACGATTGCCTCGTTGAATCCGCTGCCGCCATGCCCGGCGCCGTCGAGTACCACCAACTCACTACCCCGCCAACGCCGGTGGATCGCCCAGGCAGTGTCGAGTGGCCCGGAAATGTCATACCGTCCGTGCACGAGAATCGCGGGAATCTCAGCGAGACGGTCCATTCCGTCCAATATCTGATTCGGCGCCAGGAAGCAGTCGTTACCCCAGTAATGCGTAACCAGCCTGGTCATCACCCGGCGGAAGTCCGGATTCTGGTATCGAACACTCGGAGTCCACCCCGGCATCAGCGACACGTGCACGTCTTCCCAACGGCACCACTGCAACGCGGCATTCTCGCGCACAACAGGATCCGGATCGGCAAGCAGTCGCGCGTACGCCGCGGGGAGGTTTCCGTCACGCTCGTCCACCGGCAACGGCGCCACGAACTCCTCCCATTCACGCGGAAATACCCGGCCCATGGCACGGGTGATCCACTCGATTTCGACCCTCGTCCCGCCGGTGATCGCGCCCAGGGCCATCGCTTGCACCCGCGCGGGAAACGCCTGCGCGTACACCAGACCCAAACTCACGCCCCAGGAAAGTCCCGTGACGATCCATCGCTCGATACCGAGATGCTCACGAAGACGCTCGATGTCTTCCACAATGTGCGCCGTGGTGTTCACGGTCAGATCGACGTCCGGACTGCTCGCTAGCGGAAGACTGCGCCCACAGCCTCGCTGATCGAACAGAACTGCGCGAAAGACTTCGGGATCGAAGAAACGCCTGGCGCCGACAGTGCATCCCGAACCAGGACCGCCGTGTAGGTAGAGAACCGGAATGCCCGCCGGATTGCCGACTGTCTCCCAGTAGAGACTCTGACCGTCCGCCACTTCCAACAGCCCCGACTCGTACGGCTCGACGGGCGGGTACAGGACAGCAGTCATAGGCGGTGATTCTTCCATCAAGCTGCCTACTCGAGTAGGCAGCACGCGGCCGAGCAATGGCCTAGCGTGGACAGGACACCACTGCGACGGGAGTACACCAGATGCGTGATGGGTTCAGGTTGCCGGGATACGGCGGCGCCGCAGTCTTCCTTCGCAGTCATGCGGTTCCCGCCACTGTCTTCGAATCCGACGTACCCACACTCGTTTTCGACGTCGGGCTGCTCAGCCCCGACCGCTTCAATCAGTATCTCAGCCGACATACGGACGACGGATTCGTCGAACGGCTGGCGGCGTTCTTCTTTCACGCGGCCGCAGACTTCCATCCCGAGAAATCGCTTCCGGCGTTCACCGACGAACGACTCGGGCTGATGATCTCGGTCTGTTCCAGCACCGATCGAGAGGTGGAACTCGACTTCTCACTCGCCGAAGATCCCGAATCGGAGGACACCGAACGCGACGAGATGACCTTCGAGACAAGCCGAGTCGTCCTCGCGACCTCGGCGCAGACGGTTTCTCGACTGACCGGTGGAGTAACCACCCACTTCGACGGGGAGTTGTAGAGACATGGGTTTTCTCTTCGAGGTTCTCGATTTTCCCGAAGGCAGTCGGATGACCGATCTGTGGAACAACACATGGGCTGAGCCGGCAATGGGCGAGGAAATTGCCTCCGGCCACTTCATTCATCTGGGCGACGATCAACACGTCGACGTGGAGACCGATTTTCTCAGTAGCCACCTACCGTTCAACGTGGCAGGCTTCGGTGGAGTCTTTCCCGACGGCAAACCTTGGATGTTCGTCATGCAGAAGGCGCCGGCGGACCTCGCGACCAGGCTTCGCGGCGAGGACGATCCGCACTCACTTCTGCGCGGATCACTCGACCGCGCCATGTCTTTCAACCCTGATGCACTGGTGGCCGAGGAATTGTCCTGGAGGCACGCCGATCTGGTGAAGGTGTACGAGGAAGAGGGAATCCCTGCGGTATCCGTCGCGGGTTGGTCGGTTGCGGATCTCCTGCGTGGCCTCTTGGCGCAGTGTTGCAACGTCGAACTTGCCGCCGTCGTCGCCGGATACCCAGAGTGCGCCTATCCCGAATCGGCGCATGCGTGCGAAGCGGACGTGTTCTCAGACGTGTTCGCCGGTTGGGTCAGCGGACTGCGGTGATGTGACGGAGGAGACTCCACCCTCCCGATATTTCGGAGTAGACTCATTTATGAGCGTGATCCGAAATGGAACGAGGTGAGCGGGATGACGAAGCCGGACCAAGAGCTGGGCCGTCGCGAACGCAACAAACTCGAGAAGCAGACACGCATCTTCGACGCCGCTGCCGAACTGTTCGCGGAAAAGGGCTACAGCGCAGTCACAACTCAAGAAATTGCCGACCGCGCCGATGTAGCCGGCGGCACTCTCTTTCGTTACGCCGCAAGCAAAGCCGAGTTGCTGCTCATGGTGTACAACGCGGAATACCGCAAGCAGATCGAATTGGGAGAAGAGTGTGAAGCCAAGTCGACCGGCACAGAAGATCGTGTGCTCGAGCTGGTTTCACCCCTGCTGATCGCAAGTCGCCGAAGCGACGAGAACACCGGCATCTACCAACGCGAGGTGTTGTTCGGTGAGCCCAGCGAGTGTTTCCGGGCCGAAGGCCTGGAACTCTCGCAGCGCCTGCAAACGCGGATTGCGCAAATCTTGCACGAGGCACACCCCCACCACACCACCCGAACCACCACTGCAGCGCGAACGATTTCCAACGTGCTGCACTTCGAAATAGCCCGCGCGGCATTGGACCGGATCACGGCTGACGAACTCACGAACATCGTTGCCGCACAGGTCCGATTGACGCTTGCCGGACTACCCACCGAATAGGATTGAGGATCGAAAATGACTGAACTGAAGCAGATCACCGTTCTGGGTACCGGAGTTCTCGGCTCACAGATCGCCTATCAGGCCGCCTATCACGGCTTCGACGTCGTCGCGTACGACATCAACGCCGAGGTCATCGAAAAGGCCAAGGCTCGGTTCGACTCGTTGGCCGCGGCCTACAAGGCCGAGAACGTCGAGGGTGCCAAGGAAGGCAAGGCTGACGAAGCGCTGCAACGTATTACGTACTCGTACGATCTAGGCGAAGCCGTCGCCAAGGCCGACCTGGTCATCGAGGCAATTCCCGAGGACATCGCCATCAAGCGCGACACCTACGAGAAGCTTGCCACGGTTGCTCCTGAGCACACGGTGTTCGCTACCAACTCCTCGACGCTGCTGCCGAGCGATCTCAAGGAGTTCACCGGCCGCCCCGAGAAGTTCCTCGCACTGCACTTCGCAAATCACGTGTGGGTCAACAACACTGCCGAGGTCATGGGCACCGAGTCCACCGACCCCGCCGTGTACCGCGAGGTCGTCGAGTTCGCGAAGAACATCGGCATGGTGCCGATCGAACTCAAGAAGGAGAAGGCGGGCTACGTACTCAACTCGCTCCTGGTCCCGCTCCTCAACGCGGCCTCCGACCTGCTGATCGACGGCATCGCCGATCCCGACATGGTCGACAAGACGTGGCGTATCGGCACCGGAGCCCCGTTCGGCCCCTTCCAGATCATGGACGTCGTCGGGTTGACCACCGTCTACAACATCTCCTCCCAGGGCGGCGAGAAGCAGCGCGAATTCGCCGACTACATCAAGAAGAACTACATCGACGAGGGCAAGCTCGGCGTTGCTGTCGGCGAGGGCTTCTACAACTACAAGGGCTGATCAATTGCAAGGCTGATCAATTGCAAGGCTGATCAACTGCAGGGCTGATCAACCAACAGGCTCACCGCGCGGTGGTTACGACGTGAATTCACGTGGTAGCCACCGCGCGGACGTCTGTTGTCAGTAAGTCCGAAACCACCCTGAGCGATTGTGACGCAAGCTTCTTCACGTGCGAACCCATCATCAGGAGAGATCCCCATATGCGTCGTTCCGCCATCTCGGCACTCACAACACTGGCACTGCTCGGCGCCGGAACATTGGTCAGCACTCCCGCTGTCGCCGCTCCCCTCGCGTGTGGCGGAATCTCCACCGGTTCGTTCTCAGGCTCCGCCGGCGGATCGGAGTACCTGTGCGCCAAGGAAGGTGATCTCCTGGACGTGCGCATCGGCGACGTTCACGCGACACAACCGTCACTCGGCTACGACGAGGTGTACTACAAGCTCGGGCGATACACGCTCGGAAAAGACACGATCAACAAGAAGTTCGACGACTGGTGTGAGGCGAACGGCCAGATCCAGGCCGCGACCGCTACTGCGGCGTCGACGCTGAAGGACCCGTCGTCCTTCACCTGCCAGCTCCCGGTGGGTCAGGAAACCGCGGAGAGCATCGCGCCCATGAAGACCGTGGTCGTCGGACCCCGCGGCGATCTCTACCTGACCGACGGTCACCACACCCTCACGTCCTTCATCGAGACGGCCGACGGAGGCCCCGACCTGCACGTGCGACTGCGGGTTCTCGGCAACCTCAGTGGCCTGAGTGAAGGCGCCTTCTGGACCGAGATGGAAAAGAACAAGTGGGTCTGGTCGCGTGACGTCGACGGAAACCAGGTACCGGTCCAGGCTCTGCCGAAGAGCGTCGGCCTGGCCAACTTCGCCGACGACAAGTACCGCAGCTTGATGTACTTCTCCCGCGACATCGGATTCGCCGCAGGCACGATTCCGTTCCAGGAGTTCTACTGGGGCGCCTGGGTCCGCGACACCGCGCCCGTCGACCTCACCAACTGGAATCGCGATGATCTCTCCAGCTACCTGGGCACCGTGAAGTCGGTGACCAAAGCACAGACAGCGTTGACGGGCGATGCCGTCGTCGACAGCGGATTCACTGCCACCGATCTTGGCGTCCTGTCGGCCTGGAACGACGGCAAAGCCGAGTCCAAGGGCGAGTTCGCAAAGCTGTCCAAGCCGTACACAGACGACAAGCCGGGCAAGATCGCCTACGCACTTGCCTACAAAGCAACCCTCTGACCTGCTCAGATCCAAGTCACACCAAGCAGACTTGACTAAGGTAAGCCTCTACTCAGTAGTCTGAACCCATTCGGGTGCCGCTTCATCGAAGCAGCGACGCCCTGCCCTGACGGAATACATGCCGTCGTATCTGCCCGGTCGAACAATCTCCGGGCAACCAGGACAGGGAGAAGGTTGCTGCAGTGAGCACGTCCATCGTCGGTTTGTACGACCCCGCAGATGACAAGAGCAGTTGCGGGGTCGGGTTCATCACGCGCAAGGACGGCGTGCAGACCCACGATGTCCTGATCAAGGGCCGCGAAGCGCTCTGCTCGGTTCCGCACCGCGGCGGTATGTCCTCCGAGGGCGTCGGCGACGGCGGCGGCGTCTCGGTGGACCTCTCCCTCCGGTTCTTCCGCAAGGTAACCGGGCGCTCCGACCTTCGCGCCGGACGCTTCTGCGTCGGCAACTTCTTCCTTCCGGACGACGACGCCCAGCACGCTCGCGCTGCCGCCCTGGTCGAACGTGAACTTCTCGATCGCGGTTTCACCACTCTCGCAGTGCGCGACGTCCCGGTCGACAACTCGGCGATTCGGCCGGCCGCGATCGCGCATCAACTTCCGGTCAGGCAGTGGATTTTCGAGGTGCCCACTCCTCGCCCCGAGCCTGCGGTAGTCGATCGCCTCGTGCACGAAGCTCTGCTCGCCATCGAGGCAATCGCGTACAACACCCCTGCACTACGCGGGTTGTACCCACTCTCGCTCAGCGCGCGAACTCAGGTTCTCAAAGGTCGCTTGAACTCCGACGAAGTGATCCCGTACTTCCGCGACCTGGTCGACCCCGATCACGCCGTGCACACGATGTACTTCCATACGCGGTTCTCGACCAACACGGACCCGCATCCCACGATGGCGCAGCCGTTCCGGTTCATGGCTCACAACGGAGAACTGAACACGGACAAGAAGAATCGGCTCTCCGAAGCTGCTGTCGCCAGTGCAAAACGACGTGCGATCGTCCGTCCGCCCGGCCAGTCCGACAGTTGCCGACTCGATCAGACCCTGGAAGCTCGCGTCATCGAGGACAGTGTCGACCTGGTGACGGCTGTGGTCTCGATGATGCCGCCGGCCTGGGAAAACGACACCACTCTCTCCCCCGCAGTGCGTGCGATGTTCGAGTACTTCTCGCTGTACGAGGAGAAGAACGACGGACCGGCAGCGCTGGTGTTCGGCGACGGCACCATCATCGGTGCGCGCCTGGATCGCCTCGGTCTGCGTCCACTACGCACGATCGAGACACACGACTACGTGTGCGCATTCTCCGAAGCCGGACAGATCGCGTTCGCACCCGAGACGGTGATTCACCGTGGCCGCGTCGAGGCCGGCGGAATGTTGTACTTCGATCATCGCGATCGCCATACCTACACTGCCCGCGAAGCTCTGGAAAAGATTGCCGCTCAGCGCGACTACCAGTCGTTGCTGGAGCAATCGCGAATCCTGATCGAAGACATTCCCGCCGTGCCAGCGGAGAAAGTCAGCTCCCCGACCCGTTACAACGGCACCTTCGAGGTTCATCAGCGCTACATGGCGTACTCCCTGGATCAGGAAAGTTTCAAATTCCTGATGGATCCGATGCTCACGCACGGAGCCGAAAAGGTCTCCGCCATGGGTTACGGCAACGCCATCAACGCATTCAGCGACCGCGAAGGCGGTGTGGCACGTTACTTTTCGCAGCGATTCGCCCAGGTCACCAACCCTCCCCTCGACAGCATCCGTGAAGCGGACGGTATGACCCTCCGGGTCGCATTGGGTGCAAAGATGTCCCCCGGACAGGGCAAGCAGATCGTCATCGCCTCGCCGATCCTCGGGCACCTGGACATGCTCAAGATCCGCGAACAGAACCACACTCCGCACCGCCGCTTCGAAATGCTCTACCCCGCCGAGGGTGACGCGCAGGCAATGGTCGACGCGATGACCGCGCTCGGCGATGCTGTTGTAGCCTTCGCGGCCGAACAGGGCGGAATCGCAGTCCTGACCGACCGCCACGTATCTCACGAGCGCGCAACACTTCCCGCGATCATGGTCGTCGGAGCATTGAACCAACGCCTCATCGACGCGGGCCTGCGATTGCGCGTCTCTCTCATCGTCGAGAGCGGCCAGATCGAGTCCTCACACCACGTTGCGGCCGCACTCGGTTTCGGCGCTTCCGCCGTCTACCCGCTGTCCGTTCAGTTGCGAGCCGAGGAGAAGTTCGCCGCTGACCCGGATGCCGCGTTCCGACGCTTCGCGAAGGCCGCCGAGAAGTCCCTGATGAAGACGATGGGACGCGTCGGTCTGTGCACCGTCGAAAGCTACATCGGCGGAGAATTTTTCGAACCCAACTTCCTCGATACGTCCGACCCTGTTCTGCGCCAGTGGTTCCCCAACATGAAGTCACCGGTGGGTGGCGTCGGTTTCGACACCGTCGCGGTGACCTCGAAGCAGTGGCACGAGCGTGCGAGCGCAGTCGGGGGCGAGAAGGATCTGCCACTGCTCGGCCTGTTCAAGGAGCGTGCAGACGGCGCAGGGCATTCGTTCGGTACCACCGCGGTCCGTAAGTACGTCGAACTCACCGAAGAGAAGATCGCGTTCGACAGTCCCTCCGGAACAGAACAATTCGAGGCTCTACGTCTACTGCCGCTCGGACGGCTCGACGACGCCTTCCGCCTCGACGCCGGGGCATACCGGGCGACGAGCTTCGACCGGTTGACCACCGAGCAGATCGACGACTTCGACATCACCGCCGGGTACCGGGACTTTTCCACTGTCATGGCTGCGGAACGATCGCGTCGTCCCGCCGCGTTGCGCGATGTCATCTCCGTGCCCGGTGATGTCACATTTGCGGTGACGACAGCCGAGTTCACCGACCAGATCAGCCGATTCTCGGTGCGCGGCAATAAGACGATCGTGATGCGTGGAATCCGGTGTGAATCTGCCGCGGACGGCCGGTACACACTTAGCCTGGACGGTCCACTGGCCGACGACACCGCTCGGGTGGTAGCACTCGGCGATGCTCTTTCCGTCGCCTTTGCCGACGACGTCACCATCGAGGCCACCGACCCGGATCTGGTGCTGAATGCAACCGGTATTGCGGCAGAGTTCCTGTCCAAGCTGAGGGTCGCACCGGCAGGTGTACCTCTCTCCGAGGTACAGAGTGCAAGCGACATCACCCCGAAGTTGGCGTCGGGTGCCATGAGCCATGGCGCACTGAACGCTCCGGCGCACGAAGCCGTCGCGCACGGCACGAACATGGTCGGTGCGATGTCCAACAGCGGCGAAGGCGGCGAACACCTTTCGCGCTACGACACGATTCGTGCATCGCGCATCAAGCAGTTTGCATCCGGACGCTTCGGAATCTGGGCGGGCTACCTCGCCGATCCGATGCTCGAAGAGATCGAGATCAAACTCGGCCAAGGCGCAAAACCCGGTGAGGGCGGGCAGCTTCCGGCCGCCAAGGTCACCGTCGACATCGCTGCCGCCCGCGGCGGAACGCCCGGGGTCGAACTGGTTTCGCCGCCGCCTCACCACGACACGTACTCCATCGAGGACCTCGCTCAGCTCATCCACGACTGCAAGGCAGCTCGCATTCGGGTGATCGTGAAGTTGGTGTCCTCGGAAGGAATCGGCACCATCGCCGTCGGTGTCGCCAAGGCCGGCGCCGACGTCATCAACGTCGCCGGAAATACCGGTGGCACCGGCGCAGCTTCGGTGACCAGCCTCAAATACGCGGGTCGTGCGGCCGAGGTCGGTATCGCGGAGGTCCATCAAGCTCTGTGTGCCAACGGCCTTCGCCAGAAAGTCGTTCTGCGATGCTCGGGCGCGCATCAGACCGGCAGCGACATCATCACTTCCGCCCTACTCGGCGCAGACAGCTTCGAGTTCGGTACGTCGGCGCTGATGATGATGGGCTGCGTCATGGCCAAGAACTGCAACATCAAGTGCCCCGCCGGTCTGACCACCAACCCGGAACTGTTCGACGGCGATCCCCGCGCGATGGCGCAGTACCTTCTCAACATCGCTCACGAAACTCGGGAACTGCTCGCGAATCTGGGAATGCGGTCCCTTCAGGAAGCGCGGGGTCGAACGGATCTCCTGCATCTGCTCGATCACCCGTCTATTGTCGGCAATCTGAAGCTGGACGCGATGTTCGAGTCCGCCCCGGACATCACCATCGACAATCCTGTGTACCTCGAACGTGAGTACGCGCTCGACGAGAAGATCATGGACGAGGTTCGTACGGTGTTCTTCAACCGTGGCGAGGCCTCGGTCGCCGTGTCCGGACCTGAATTCGCCGAAGGTGCACTGCACCTGGGTAACCGGAACAAGAGCGTCGGTGGTCAGTTGGCGATCGACCTCGAACGCGAACTCAACTACGGAGCGCCCGGCCTTCTCGCTCCGGGAGTACTGACCGACGAGCGTGGGCGACGCTACCTGGCGCCGGGCAGCGTGCGCGTCCTGACGACCGGATCTGCGGGCCTGTCGTTCGGCGCATTCTGCAACGACGGCATGCACCTGGAACACACCGGGACATGTAACGACGGCGTAGGAAAGAGCATGAGCGGCGGCGTGATTGCCGTGCGCAGCCCAGGCGGCGGCTCCAGTGACGCCGGTGGAAACGTGTTGATCGGCAACTTCGCACTCTTCGGCGCCACCGGTGGACGAGTGTTCGTCGAAGGTGAAGCAGGCGATCGCTTCGCAGTTCGTAACTCCGGCGCCAGTGCTGTCGTAGAAGGTGTCGGAGACTTCGCCGGCGAGTACATGACCAACGGTGCTGTCGTGAATCTCGGCGAGTTCGGCAAGGGTGTCGGCAACGGCATGAGCGGCGGGTTCTTCTACCAGTACGACCCTCGTGGCGAATTGGCACTGCGAGCAAGTACCGATTCCGTACTGCTGGGTTCGATCACCGCTGCGACCGATCCTCTGGCCGCCGTCCACAACCACGCGGTACAACTCCTGCTCGAACTGCATGTGGAAGCAACGGGATCCGCGCTCGGAACCCGACTACTCGAGAACTGGGAAGTCGAACAGCACTCGTTCGTCTACGCCATGCCCAAGGCATTGATGCTTTACCAGGACAGCGATGCAATCCTGGCTGCGAAGTCGCACAAAGAGCTTCTCGAAGAATTGGCGTCCGCCATCGCAGCACGTCAGGTCCGCACGTTCAAACTCGCAGTGCGCGATGGGCGCCCCGCACTGAACGGAGCAGTCCCCGCCTATGGCGAGACCGATACCGCGACGATGTATGCGCTGCTCAGTGCGTACACCGTGCTTCACTTCGCACAACAACTCGCCGCCGCCCGCACGCCGGGTGCGTCCGGACCCGACGATCCAGCAGTGCAGAAGGCGGCCCGAAACCTGGTGCTGACCGAGGACTTCGCCCTCGTCCAGCACTTGGTCAAGTACTCGAAAGAGATTCTGGCCGACTACGACGACGAACAGTTGGCTGCGCTGATTGCAGCCAAGCGGGTCGACGACTACAAGCAGGCGCTGAGCCTACGCAACGTGTTGGCCATGGACAGCCCGGCGACGTACGGGTGGATTCTGTTTCAAGACAACAAGAATCGGGACAAGCTCGGATCACTGCCGAACTTCGACGAACTGTTCGCTTCGCGCACGATCCCCGACCTGGTGTCCTGACCTCCTCCCCCGAAAGTAGGTGAGCTTCAAATCATGGAAATCCCGTACATCCCCGAATACGCACCGTTCACCGGCGACCAGCGCGCGTGGCTTTCCGGATTCCTGGCCGGTCTACACTCGCGAACTGTCATGTCCGGTCAAACCGGTACTGCAACAGCGACAGTGGAGAGAGCTGCCGGCGCAGCCGTGCACATCCTTTACGGAAGTCAGACCGGCAACGCGGAGTCCTTGGCTGAAGACGCAGCCGCAGCTGCTCGTGCCCACGGTCTCGAACCACTTGTCGCGGGTCTGGACACCGTGGATATCAATGCACTTTCCGCCATGCGCCGGGTGCTCGTCATCACCTCCACCTACGGCGAGGGCGAGATGCCCGACAACGCGCAGCTGTTCTGGGATGCAGTCGAATCCGAGAGTGCGCCCCGGCTGGAGGGTCTCTACTTCGGAGTACTCGCACTCGGTGACACCAGCTACGACGGGTACTGCCAGTCGGGAAAGAACATCGACGCCCGCTTCGAAGCGCTCGGCGGGACCCGGGTTGTCGACCGCACCGATTGCGACGTCGACTACGAGGATCCGGCGGCCGAGTGGATCGTTCGGGCCGTCGCTGCGGTGGCCGGTGTCGACGGTGATGCGGGGGCCGCTGCCTCGCCGGTTGCGCCCGCTCAGACGAAGACCAAGTCCCAGTGGACTCGCAAGAACCCCTATCCTGCAACCGTCCTCGCCAACCGGCTGTTGTCCGGCGAGGACTCAGCCAAGGAAGTCCGCCACTTCACCTTTGCGCTCGGCGAGGACGGTCTGGACTACGAGGCCGGAGATGGATTGGGCATCCGCCCGATCAACGACCCCGCCCTCGTCGAGGCGATCATCCATCAGCTCGGTGTCAGCGGCGATTATGTGGTTACCGCGAAAGACGGCTCGTCCGCACCGTTGGACCAGGTGTTGACCAGCGACTACGAGATCTCCATTCCCTCGCGCGATTTGATCGAAGACATCGCCCGACGCAGCGGCGACGCCGAACTGCAGCATATTCTCGACACGGAAGATCGGGAAGCGCTCGATGCGTGGCTGTGGGGCAAGGACGTTCTCGATCTCCTCCAGTTGGACAACAGCATTCGGCTGAATCCCGAGGATCTGCTTACACTTCTTCGCCCGCTGCAACATCGGGTCTATTCGATCTCCTCCAGCCCGCTGGCCCACGACGGCACCGTCCATCTGACGGTAGCGAGTGTGCGCTACCGCTCGGGCGAGCGGGACCGCGGCGGCGTCTGCTCGACGTACCTGGCGGACCGCGTAGGCGAGGGCGATCGGGTCGGAGTTTTTGTCTCAAAGAATAATTCGTTCCGCCTACCAGCCGATGACGCTGTTCCCGTCGTGATGATCGGCCCCGGAACCGGCATCGCACCTTTCCGCGCTTTCCTGCACGAGCGTCGCGCGCGCAACGCGTCGGGGCAGAATTGGCTCTTCTTCGGCGATCAGCATCAGTCGAGCGACTTCATCTACGAGGACGAGTTGAACGGGCTGACCCGTGACGGTGTCCTGACTCGCCTCGATCTGGCCTTCTCGCGCGATCAGTCCGAGAAGATCTACGTCCAGACTCGTATGCGCGAGCAGGGCCGAGACTTGTTCGACTGGCTCGAAAACGGTGCGCACATGTACGTCTGCGGCGACGCCACTCGGATGGCAAAGGACGTCGACGACGCATTGCACGAGGTCGTCGCCGAGCACGGTGGGTTGGATGCGGACGCCGCCGAGGATTACGTCAACAACCTCAAACGATCGAAGCGGTACCTAAGGGATGTCTACTGAGATGTGCCCGCACCGTGGCGAATGTCGTTGCGCAGCTTTGGCACGCATGTCGGACCTGGACGCACTGCTTGCGCGTCCAGGATTCCGCGGCGGACTGATCGACACCGCACCTGAGGTAGTCGGCAAAATGCTGCCACTCTTGGACGACGCCGTAGCAATCACCGTTGCAGGTCCGGTGGCTGTCAACGACTCGGGCAAGTACTCCGTTCCGACATTTCCCGGCGATCCGTTGGTCTGCGCGCCCGGGCTCGTCTCTCTACGTTTGAACGTTGCCTCCCTCGGCTCGGTGGTGACCACTGAAGCAGGGCAGCACCTACCGCCGACGCTCCGCATGTTCGACATCCACGGATCAAGTTCACACACCACGTATTTGACCCCGGCCTCGGATCGTCTCGCCTTCGAAGCGATGCGAACTGCGCCGAGCACTGCGAGGGAAACAAGCCCTCCCATCCAGACATCGAATACGCCCGCATTCTGGGCCGAAGCCGATCAGCTGACACAGCTCGACTTCATCCTCGCGGACGGCGGCAGCGAACGTCGTAGCGGCCTGGTCGCTCTGGGCGCCCTCGGTTACCGGCGAGTCGATCCTCACCTCATGGCTGCCGGGATGGAGCACCTGTCCTACCACCAACTGCCCGTCACGACCGTCGTCGCCGGGAACGGATGCCTGCAGATCCACCGTGGTGACCTCGACGCCGCAGCCATGTTCGGGGGGACGCTGACTTTGGCGTCCGACACCTGCCGGACGATGATCGACCTGAATGGTGTCTCGGAGTGCTGGCTGACCCGCACCCACGGCGTTCACGGCCTGACCAGCTCGATCGAGATGTACGACTTCCGCCGCAAATGCGTGGCAGTCTTCACCCAAACGGGTCCAACCGAACCCGCAGTCATGGGCGTGTGGGAAGACGTCATGAGTTCCATCTCGGCCGCATCCTGACACCGACGGATGCTGGGCAAGTGTAAGAAATCGGCGTACGGCGATAACCACATGGAGCCATCGACCCCTAACCTTAGGTCTCGGTCATTTGTCGTGCCTGCACCCTGACGCTGATTCAAGGAGTTATCCATGCCCCGCCCTCTCGTCGAACCGTCGCTGGTCCCGGCCTTGCGCCCGGCGCTGCCTGCATTGGCTGCCGGGGTCGTCGCGGCCGCAGCGTCGGGGGTCGCGATGCTCGGGGCGCTCTGGTGCGTCGTGCAACTCATCGGTGAACCGTCGATGAGCTGGGCCGGGTGGGCATGTGCGCTCTGGCTCGTGGGCGTCGCGCTCGCTGCCACATCGTCGTGGCTCTCGCACCACGCGGAATCGCTTTTCGAGGCAAGGGTTCGCCGCCAACTCGCAGCCCACCTCGTTCGCCTACCGGCAAGCACGCTGTCCCGCTACAGCGGAGACGCACTGCGGAGGCTCGTTTCGGACGACATCTCGGCGCTGCACCATATGACTGCGCACCTACCGGCAGAGTTCGCCACACTCATCGTGGTCCCCGCGGTCACGATCGCGGCGTTGGTTGCCTCAGCCGGCCCCGTGGCGCTTCTCGCTCTGGCTCCCGGCACCGTGGCAGCTCTGTTCTACCTGGTCGTGATCCCCCGAATGGCCGCTCGGCACAGCGCTGAAAGCGCGGATGTCATGGGCGACATCGTGACTGCCGTGGACGACTATGCCCGCGGCATCCGCGTCTGCCGGATCTACGGTGCGCAGACCGGCGCTGCCGCCGACTATGCAGAATCGACAGCACGGTTCACCCGGGGAATGCAGGAGCGCGTTCGACTCGTGGCTACCCCTGCGGCCGTCGCCGTTGCCCTCATGCAGGCGACGGCGACGTTCGCGATCGCCTATGCCGTCGGATTTCACTGGGATGCAACGACGTTGGCCGCCACCATTCTCTTCAGCCTCGCAATCGTGACACCGGCCCTGCGGCTCGGGCACGGCCTCGACTACGTCGCTGCTGGACGCTCTGCTGCGGGCCGGCTCGCCGCTGCCCTGGACGAACCCACCCTCCCTGCCGGTGAAGCGCCAACCGTTCCGGCCTCGAGTCCCTCCGATCGACTGGAGATCGTCAACCTGACTGTCACGATCGCGGACCGCAGAGTCGTCGACGACGTCACGCATGCATTCCGCCCAGCCACGATCACTGCGATCACGGGACCGAGTGGAGCGGGCAAGTCGACGCTCCTGAAAGCATTGGCCGGCTTCGAGATCCCGGAACTGGGTACCGTCCGCTACGCAGGTCGTAGCATCACCGTGATCGACGAGAACCTGCGGCCACAGTCCCTTCTGCTCACACCCCAGGGCGCAGACGTGTTACCTGCCACGGTGCGCGAGAACATCGCGCTGGCCGCCCCCGATGCAACGGACGCGGAATACACCGCCGCACTACGCCGGGCACAGATCGACGTCAGCCTCGATGCCGACGCCACTTCACTCTCCGGAGGAGAACGTCAGCGCGTCGGGCTTGCTCGGGTGTTCCTCTCGCCCGCAGCAGTACTGCTGCTCGACGAGCCGACCAGTGCACTCGACGATCGCACGGCCGCCGAACTGCTGAAGGAATTGCGACACCTCGCACATGACGAAGGAAAGACGATTGTGATCGTCACCCACGACCCCGCTCTTGCAGACGATGCCGACGATCGACTCGACCTCGGCGGTCGAAACGTGAATGACGCCGCCTCGCACAATGCAGCCCTGACTGGAGCCGAATAATGAACAGCGCCAATGCAGCCCGACGACGCTTGATCACCATCGGACTCGGTTGGGTGTCCGTCGCTGTCCTCGAAGCGATCGCGTTCACCACCCTCGCGCTCTCGATCGCTGATCACCGGTCGCCGGTCCTCGTCCTGGCCACGGCCACCATCGCTCTCTTCGTGACCGTCCTGGTCTCACGGGGCGGTTACTTCACCGGGGCTCGACTCGTCGGCGATCTCTACGACGCTCTCGGCGACGCCTTCGCCCGTGCGAAACTGTCCTGGTTCACCGACGACAACCGGGCACTGCTCGCCACCGTCGCCGGGCGCGGAATCCCGTCGCTGATGAGTGTTCCCGCGCACCAACTTCAGACCTTCCTGGTTGCACCGCTGATCCCGCTGCTCCTGCTTCCTGGGATCGCGGTCGTCGCGGGGCCAGGCGTCATGCTGCTCGTCGGTGGACTGCTCGCCGTGTCGCTCGTCGCTCAGACGCTGGCCCAACGTGCGCTCAGCCGAGCGGACGAGCGCCGACACGAAGCCGAGCTCGCAGCAACTCAGTCGACACTCGAGCTCACCGACCACCTCGAATTACTGCGCACAGCAGCCGGTCCCACACGTTCCGTCGAACGAATCGAGCGAAGCTGGCGGAATCAGGAAGCCGCGCTTGCACGGACAAATCTCGCCGCGGCACCAGCGACATTCATCTCGGCGATCGCCACCATTGTGCCGCTGGCAGGTGCAGTGATTTTCCTCGCCGCCACCGGATTCGACGATCCCGCAGCCGCTCTCGCGCTTGTCATCCTCACCGCCCGCGCCGCTGCGCCGCTCGACGAACTCGCCCTGGCCGGAATCGGAGTCAACGAGCTGCGCGCAACGGTTCGCGACTACCGCACAGCGACTTCGGCTCCCGCACTGGCCGAGCCCGCACCCCGGGACGCCGCGCGCCCTGTTGGAACTGACATCGAGGTCGCCGGGGTAGACCACGCTCCGGTTCTGCGCGGCATCACCGCGAAGATCCCCGCGGGTGAGCGAGTTCTCGTCGCAGGACGCTCGGGTACGGGGAAAAGCACACTTCTCGGGCTGCTCATGCGCTTCGACGATCCTGACCAAGGCAGCGTCACTCTGGGCGGAGTTTCATTGCGCGACTTGCCCTACGACGCTCTGGCGGCACATATCGGCTACGTGCCGCAGGACCCACTCGTGTTCTCGGGCACCCTCGGGGAGAACATCGGACTTGGAAGACCGGGCGCTACCGAAACCGAGATCGAGGACGCCGCAAGGCGCGCTGCCCTCGGCGCCGTTCTCGACCGCTCGACGCTCGGCATTCATCAGGACATCGGACACCAGGGTGCCGCTCTCTCCGGCGGCGAACGTCAGCGGGTGGCGATCGCTCGCGCCTTCCTCAAAGACGCTCCCGTCCTGGTTCTCGACGAAGCCACCTCGGCCCTCGACGAGGCCACCGAGCGCCGTATCGCCGGCGCCGTGCGGGAATTGGCGGCCACCGTCTTCGTCGTCACCCACCGCGACCCCGCCATCTGGGAGCCCACCCGCACGATCACCCTCTGACATCGCTTGTCTTACACGCGGGGATACATTGCCGGTCCCGTCGCACCCAGGTGATGACCGCAGTCGGCGATTTCACCTCAGCCGCTCGATGATGGTGACGTTCGCGGTCCCGCCACCCTCACACATGGTTTGGAGACCGTACCGTCCATCAATGCGGTCCAACTCGTGCAACATCGTGGCGAACAACTTGGTGCCAGTGGCCCCAAGAGGGTGGCCCAGTGCGATTCCACCACCGTTGGGATTGACCCGGGAGGGATCTGCACCCGTCTCGATCAACCAGCTCAGAACTACCGAAGCGAATGCCTCGTTCATTTCTACGGTATCCATCTGGCCGATCGCCATGCCGGATTTCGCCAGTGCATACTTCGTCGCGGGTATCGGCGCCGAGAGTTGCAGCATCGGATCGTCGCCGCGCACGCTCATATGATGAATGCGCGCACGTGGCTTCAATCCATGAACCTCGAGCGCCTTCTCGGAGACGATCAGGGCCGCTGATGCGCCGTCACAGATCTGCGAAGCCACAGCAGCCGTCAGCAACGAGCCATCCCTCAATGCGGGCAGTGCAGCCATCTGCTCCATGGATGTCTCTCGTGGGCATTCGTCAACGACGCATTGGCCCAATGACACTGTCTCACGCTCGAATCGGCCGTCTGTGATGGCAGCACGGGCACGCTGATGCGATTGCAGTGCCCATTCCTCCATGTCTTCACGGCTGATACCCCATTTCTTGGCAATCAGGTCGGCGCCGACGAACTGTGAGATTTCGGCCTCGCCGAATCGTGCTGCCCACCCCCGGGACTTACTGAAGGGCGTGTCGAATCCGTACTCGTTGCCGGCACGCATCGCCGCCGAGATAGGAATCGAGGACATGTTCTGCACACCGCCGACAAGCACCACATCTTGGGTCCCGCTCATGACCGCTTGCGCTGCGAAGTGGACGGCTTGCTGTGAAGATCCGCATTGTCTGTCGACTGTCGTTCCTGGGATGTCCAAGGGTAGGCCTGCTGAAAGCCAGGCGGTGCGGGCAATGTTGCCCGATTGCGGCCCGATAGCGTCGACACAACCGAAGATCACATCGTCGACGGCCATCGGGTCCAGTCGAGTGCGGTCGAGAATCGATGTGATCACGTGGGCCCCCATGTCCGCTGGGTGCTCTCCTGCGAGCGAGCCGTGCCGTTTACCCACCGGAGTGCGGAGCGCATCGACGACATAAGCCTGAGGTGCAACCATACGAACTCCTTCGAAATCGAGCTTTGTCGGGCTTTCGATGTCGCACACACTTTAGCGATCAAGCATTTGTTTGGTAGATGAAACGTGATTTCGAGACCCGCAGCTACCGACACAGGATTGGTCTCCGCACTTCTATCCAACGAAATCCACTGCTGTCGCAATCATTCGACAGTTCGATGCTCGACCCCCCCAACGCGACTTGGCTGCCCTCGCTGCAGACCCCTCACGCCAGCGTGAAACGGCGAAGGATTCGAGAACAGCTGCGGGAGTGCATCTTCGAGCGGAACGAGTGCATCATCCAGATCCATTGCCTTCGCTGAGAAATCGTTCAGCCCGCCTTGCAAACAACACCAGCTTTGTCGAGCTACACCGCAAGCCGGCTGGCCGATGGCTGGAAAGTTAGTACTTTCGGTGGAGCCCAGCACGATTGGGCTATTCACCGCCCGATACAGGCTTCGTATACCGATACGCGTTGCAGGACAACGATTCTACAAACGGTCACGCACTCAGCGATTCACGAACCGCCGCTGGCTCGAAAACTGGATCCCCTTGCGGTAATTGCGCCCCGGGTAGAGCATGGGCACCACACCGTCTTCGATTACCGGAGGTTACCGTGACGAATCTCGTACGCCGACTATCTGCCTGCGTATCCATAGTGGCCGTATCGGTTCTCGCGCCCGCAGCCGTTGCCTCCGCTGCGGTCACCGTTCCGTTCCAGATCAACCCGGCGCCGTTCGGGAACCCAAACGGCAGCTTCGACGCACCCCCTGTCCACTGTGTGGCGGTAGTCGGCGAACAACCTGGCACGGTGACGATCACCGGCGCCAAAGAAGAGCGGTGGGGTTGCATGCTTTCGACGGAAGTGCGCTGGATGAACCTCTCGACAGGAGCCTCCGGCTCCGGTCGGCTTTCTGGCGACAACCAAGGAACCCCGGGAGAGGCAACCCTGCAGACTGGAGCCGGGCAAGTTGCCGTCGCCATATTGCCTGCCGCCGGACCTGTCACCCCGGGTTTCGCAACCTTCTTCGTCCCATAGGCAACCCCCAAACCCGGGACACCTGCTGTACGAACGACCCGTCGCCACACAATCGTGTGGCGACGGGTGAGTGCTTTCCGTTCTCCAGTTGTACGCCTACAGCTTCGCGCTGATGAGCGGCACGATATGTTCAGCCGCCCACATCGTTCCGATCGGGCCACCGCTCGTGATTGCCCATAGAACATCCCCGCCGTCTGCGGTACGCGGAGGCAGGGCGACCCAACGACCGGAGGACACCGCTCCCAGCGCTTGGAAGAGCTTCCCGCCGGTCAGCTTGTCGAAATCCTCCTCGCTGCCGGCGGCACTGCGGCCGATCAGCAGGAAGTCCGCATCGATGTTCTCTAGAAGTTCCTCGCCGACAGTGCTTTGGGTGACGAACTCCTGTGCACGCGGGTTCTCGGCAAAACCGAGCTCGCCCAAGAAAGTTGCCGGAGCCGAATCGGGCGCTGAAAGGTACTGCAGCCCATTGCCGGTTCCGTAGAAGATCGCCCAGGTTGCGGTCAGGCCAGTGAGTTCAGGGTTCTCCTGACGCACCTTCGCAAAATACCGATCATGGTCCGCCACGATCTTTTCGGCTGCCTTCGAGAGGTCGAGTGTCTCGCCGAGTACGCGGATCGATTCCTTCCACGGCACGAGCATCCGCGACTTCGTGTCGGGGCTCGTCACCACCGGTGCGATGGAGGACAAACGTTCGTAGTAATCGCCCATCGACAAACCACCCAGGCCGTCGGCCCAGCCGACGGCGACGATGAGGTCAGGTTCGCTCGCGGCGATCGCTTCGACGGGAAGTGTGCCGCCCATCGCGAACTCGAAGGTGTCGAGATCCTCTGCGCCGTAAGGCAGCAAGTACGACTGGGAAGCCGACTCCTTGACCATCGACGAGGAGAGAACGGGTTTGACGCCGAGCGCGAGGAGCATTTCCGTGTCGACGGCATTGGGGACGATTGCGGCAACCCGCTCCGGGCGCTTCTCGAGAATACTTGTACCATATGGCGATTCCAGGGTCAGCGGGTAAGTAGTCGTTCCTTCCGCAGCGGGAAGGGCGTTCCCCTCCGAACCGGGAGTGGACGCCGTTTTCGAGTTTTCGGCCGAGGCCGAGCACCCGGACACAAGGAGCGCTGCGGCGAGCGCGGCCCCGATCAGTCCGATGATCCGTGATCGTCTGGTGCGCAGGACTGTCATTTCTGCCTTTCGGTGTTATCGAGCGCTTCGGTCTTACCGAGCGATGGAGCCGGGTCAGGAATCTGTGCGCACTGTGTCGCTGCGTTTCCAGTAGCCGGTGAAATCGATGTCGGTCTTCGCAATTCCTCGATCACGAATCAAATGACGCCGAAGCGAGCGAATCGTCGCCTGTTCGCCTGCAAGCCAAGCGAATACGCGTCCGTCAGGCCATTCGACTGCACTGACCGCGTCGAGCAACAAAGAATTAGTGCCGGGCTCCGCCCCCTCGCGTGGCAACCACGTGACACTCACCCCGGGCAACTCGCGCACCGATTGAATGTGAGCCGAGTCCGCAATTTCGACGAACACATGCCCCCTGGCATCGGCAGGCAATTCCTCGAGCAGACGTGCGATCGCAGGTAGCGCCGTCTCGTCACCGACGACGAGCAGATACTCGCAATCTTCCGGGAGTCCCTGCGATACAGAGGGACCCGCGATGTGCATTCGGTCGCCCGGGCCGGCGTCGCGCGCCCAGGTGGTAGCAACTCCACCGCCGTGAACGACGAAATCGACGTCGAGTTCACTTGTTCGCGGATCGTAACGGCGCACGGTGTACGCGCGGGCAAGTGGACGGCGTCGCGCTGCGAAAGTCACAGTGCCGTCGACTATCACCGGCAAGACCGGATCGGTTTCGCCAGGATAGGCGAACAACAATCGGAGGTCGTCGTCGAAGCCGGTGCTGACGAAGGCGGGCTCGGCAAAGCCGTCGGCGTTTGTGAAGGTGTCGAGCTGCGCTCCGGTGAGCGTCACTCTCCGCATGCCCGGCGTCACGTCTGTCACCCGACGTACCTCGAGTTCACGCAAGGTGACTGAGTACGCCGTTGTCGGACGGGTGTTTCGGGGCACGGAAAGACTCCTCGGAAGCGCACAGACGGGGGGGTTCGACCCACGCTCGATCACGGCGGAAGGGCCATTGAATAAAGCTAGCCTCCCCTAATCGGCTACGGTTATCCGTGCGTGCCGACTTCTTACACTCATCGGTGGCTGCGTGAGAAAGCATCTGAATCGGGAGGGCATACGTGGGACCACGGTTGGTGTTCTCCGCGGGCGAAGTCCCCGAGATCCCCGCGTCCCGACTCTCCTTGATCGCGAATGCACGTGAGCCACTGCTCTTCTGGGTACACACCGGACACGCGGAACTACAGATTGGCGACCGCACCCGCAGCGTGACCGCTGGGGCGGCAACCTGGGTGCCCGCGGGAATCGCCTACAGCATCCGAGTCGACCCGGGAGCGGTCGCGTTTCCCATTCCGATGCCCGCTGCCGACCTGCCGCCCACGTTGAACCGGATCATCGATTTCGAGATCCCGGCAGCCTGGCAGGACTGGCTCGTCCACCAGTTCGCGCACAACTTGGGATTTCTGCGCGGTGGGGCGACTGTGGGGGCCGGACTACTCGAGCTTGTCGCGGGGGCCCATTCCAACGACGCCGACGCTTCGGTGTCGTACGCCCCACCGAATTTGCCACGCTCGGCCGAGACCCTCGAGATCGCTCGCACGCTTCTACGGACGCCAGCCGACGACACGGAGCTTTCCCAGTTCGCCCGGCAACTCAAGATCGGCGTCCGCACCCTGCAGCGCCGATTCACGGAGGAGACGGGGTTGCCTTTCGCGCGTTGGCGCACCTCGGCCCGGATCGCGGCAGCAATCGCATACCTGAACTCCGGCCGCGAAATCGGATGGACGGGTGGGCAGGTCGGATTCGCGACGCCCGCGGGATTCACCCGTGCCTTCCGTGAACACACCGGTGTGACACCCAGTGACTACACACGTGCAAACCAAGGCTCAGCGCCGATCCATGAGAACGAGACCTTGGCACAGAGCGTCGCACTCTTGTCCGAGGAAGGCGCCCACTCAGGCTCGGCGCCGATACCGCCGACGATTCCCGCAAGCGGAACGTGGGCCAGGGTCAACAACTTTCACGTCGTCGTCTGGATCTACCGAGGCTCCGCCCGGGTCACTTTCGGCGACCGAACCTGGAATCTGAGGCGGGGCGACGCGATGTGGCTTCCCGCGGGAGTACGCAACAGCGTCGAGATCGCGGAGGGTTCGCTTCTACTTCCGCTCGGATCCCAGCCTGGCGACTCTCCCGTCACTGCACCGCCGCCACGAGTGCTGCACTTCGCGCGCGAAGCGGAGGCGTATCTGTTGCACACGGTCGTTGCGAATTACACCCTTCTGCGCCCCGAAATCCATGACCCAGCGAGGATCTCGAGGCTGATCCGAAACAGCGCGGCGACGCGGACACCCGGCGGCCGAACCGATCCTGTCGAAACGATCCTTACCGCACTCCGCGCGGACCCCACCGATTCGCGCACGCTGCCGGAGTGGAGCGCTCGACTCGGCGTCGACGAGGGCCTGCTCCACAAACGCTTCGTAGCGGCCACCGGCCAGAGCTTCCCGCGCTGGCGCGGTCAGTTGCGGATGACCCTCGCCCGCGCTTATCTCGAGGAGGGCTTCTCGGCCGGAGAGACCGCCCGTCGACTCGGCTACGCGCACGCGTCCGGATTCACCAAGGTCTTCATCGGTGCCCACGGCATGTCGCCCCGGGACTACCAGCGCCGCGGATGGCGGGGAACGGTCGAAGGACTCATCGACTCGTGACCTTCCGACGGATGAGTCCTTCGATCCGTCGTGTCGCCCGCCGAAACGGTCTCGAACTGGCACTACTTCCTTGACTAAATTTTCAGTCAAGGTTTACGCTCCATGCAAGCAGGACGCGGACCGGGCGCGCACGCACACAGCACAAGGAGTCACCGCAATGCAAAGACGTCGGTTCATTCAGGCAGGCGCCGCTGCGCTCAGTGGCCTCTTTTTGGCAGGCTGCGGCGATTCCGACTCAGCCTCGGGCGGGAGCAATGGAGACGACGATCTTCGCGAGTGGGTGATGCCGGAAGAGGGTGATCCACACAAGCGCACCTGGATGGCGTTCGGTGCCAGCGAAGCGATCTGGGGAGCAGCCCTCCTGCCCGAGGTCCAGCGCAACCTCGCGACGATCGCGCAGACCATCGCGCAGTTCGAGCCCGTCTCGATGCTTGTTCGTTCCGAGGAACTGGACTTGGCTCGCTCCCTCGTCGGCCCATCGGTCGAACTGATCGCCGCGCCTCTCGACGACCTCTGGATGCGCGATACCGGCCCCGTATTCGTGAAAGGCAACGGGACCAAAGCGGGTATCGATTTCAACTTCAACGGTTGGGGCGAGAAGCAGGATTTTGATCAGGACGGCCAGGTCGCAGCTTTCGTTGCCGCCCGCGCGGGAGTCGAATCATTGCCTACCGACCTGATCCTCGAAGGCGGCGGCATCGAGGTCGACGGCGAAGGCACAGCCATCATCACCGAAAGCTGTGTACTCAACAACAACCGCAACCCGGGATGGTCGAAGTCGGACGTCGAAGCCGAACTCGGCCCCCTGCTCGGTCTCGACAAGATCATCTGGCTACCGGGAATCGCCGGCAAGGACATCACGGACGGCCACACGGACTTCTACGCCCGTTTCGCACGCCCAGGTGTCGTGGTCGCAGGCCTCGACACAGACCCGGAGTCGTTCGACCACGACGTGACCGCACGTCACCTCGAGATTCTCCAGAACGCGACCGACGCACAGGGACGGAAGCTGGAAGTGGTGGTCCTCGAGGCGCCGGTCGCGATCAGGCCCGACTTCGAATCGGACGATTTCGCAGCCGGATATATCAACTTCTACGTATGCAATGGGGCGGTCATCGCACCCGAGTTCGGTGACCCCGAGGCCGACCAGGCCGCCAGAAGTGAATTGGAGCGCCTCTTCCCCGACCGCCGTGTCGTGCAGATCAACATCGACGCCATCGCCGCGGGTGGTGGCGGCATTCACTGCACCACCCAGCAGGAACCCGCGGACTAGAAACCTGTCCCGACCACCCTCGTAGAATTCGGACTCGTGTCGAACCGCCAAACGCAAATCTTGGAAGCAGCAGTCCGCGTCATTGCCCAACACGGCGTACGCGGGCTGAGGGTGGAGACGCTCGCTGCCGAGGCCGGAGTGTCGACGGCACTCATCTACTACCACTTCCAGAACCGTGCAGGTGTGCTGCGCCGGGCCCTCGATCACATCAACGATCGCGCCGCGCTGTACACCGAAAGCGCCTTCACGGAGACAGACCCTCGTGCGCAGCTCGAGCAGATGCTCCTGCTGGAGTTTCAGAATGCCCCGAAGATTCGAGAGAACAGCATCGCCTGGGGTGAACTCCGAGCAAGCGCAGTCTTCGCCGACGAACTGCGCGAACCGCTACGCACCACGACGCAAGAGTGGGCCGACGACGTCGAATCTTTGATCCGCCAAGCGCAGGATGCCGGGCTCGCTGACCCGAAGGCAAGCCCGGCCGACGCCGCCGAGCGACTCACCGCCCTGGTCGAGGGTCTGAGTGAACGCTGGCTGAGCGGCTCGATCCCCATCGAACGAGC
The DNA here is from genome assembly GCF_024436645.1 of Rhodococcus sp. T9N. Classification (NCBI taxonomy): domain Bacteria; kingdom Bacillati; phylum Actinomycetota; class Actinomycetes; order Mycobacteriales; family Nocardiaceae; genus Rhodococcus; species Rhodococcus sp. T9N. The sequence goes on from NZ_JAMSKS010000001.1 coordinate 331,831, forward strand.
CAGAGAACTGCTCACCGGTGCGATCGGCGTGGAGATCGATCCGAGCTAGCCTCTACCGCTCGTCGACGCCCTTCGATTCCGGCGACAGGGCCGGGAACCAGATGTCGGTCAGAACCTCGGCCGCCTGCATCCGAGTCACGTCGATCGTCCCCTGCACGGCCCAGCGTGTGAAGAATCGCTCCAACTGACTCACGAGCAGTTCGACGCGCAACCTCGCCTCGTCGTGCTGTTCCTCCGGCCAACGGCCCAGGTACTTGGGCATGGCATTCGGTAGTTGGGTCATACCGTCTCGCGCTGTCTCGCGGAACTCCGGTTCGAGTGCCACGGCCTCGTCCCACGCCGGCAGCAGGCGCTTGTTCTCGTCGAACCAGTCGAAGGCACGCTCCAGCCACGCAGTGAACTCCACGCGAGAGTTCGTGTCGAGGACCCGATCGAGATCGATGTAGAAAGCGAACGCACTCGCCGCCATCCCGGCCGCGCCGATCGTCTTGAGCATCTCCACTTTGCTGGCGAAATGCACGTAGAACGTGGCTCGACTGCATCCGACGACCGAGGCGATGTCATCGACTGTCACGGCCGCGTATCCCCGCTCCTCGAACAGAGTGCGTGCGGCGTCCACGAGTTTGGCCCGCGTCGCGCGTTTCTGCTCGTCGCGAAGTGTTCCCCGCCTGTTCTTCGGGCCGTCCGTAGTCGTGCTCACGTCGCCCACCTTGCTCGCATTTCAACCTCCTGGCAAATCACCGACTCGCCGTCACCAAAAAACATTGCGTCATTCATTGACACAACGTCAGCGAGTGGCGCACTATGACTCAAGTCACTTCTCGGGATTCGATTCTTCTTCTCGCACGCCCGAAACAGAACAGAAAGCGATGGCGAATGAGCCCCTCCCCCTTGCCGAGCGTGTGCATCATCGGCGCCGGGCCTACCGGAATCACGACGGCCAAGCGAATGAAGGAATTCGGAATACCCTTCGACTGCTACGAAGCGTCCGACGAGGTCGGCGGAAACTGGTACTACAAGAATCCCAACGGGATGTCGGCCTGCTACCAGAGCCTGCATATCGACACGTCGAAGTGGCGCTTGGCATTCGAGGACTTCCCGGTCTCCGCTGACCTTCCCGACTTCCCGCACCACTCCGAACTCTTCCAGTACTTCAAGGACTACGTCGAGCACTTCGGACTGCGTGAGTCGATCATCTTCAACACCAGTGTTGTTGCAGCAGAACGTGATACAGACGGGCTGTGGACCATCACGCGCTCGGACGGCGAAGTTCGCACCTACGACGTCCTGATGGTCTGCAACGGACATCATTGGGATCCCAACATCCCGGACTACCCAGGTGAGTTCGACGGGGTCCTCATGCACAGCCACAGCTACAACGACCCGTTCGACCCGGTCGACATGCGCGGCAAAAAGGTAGTCGTGGTCGGAATGGGCAACTCCGGCTTGGATATTGCCTCCGAACTGGGCCAGAGATACCTCGCCGACAAGCTCATCGTGTCGGCTCGCCGTGGAGTCTGGGTACTGCCGAAATATCTCGGCGGTGTACCCGGCGACAAACTGATCACCCCGCCCTGGATGCCGCGTGGTCTACGACTGTTCCTGAGTCGTCGATTCCTCGGCAAGAATCTGGGAACGATGGAAGGCTACGGTCTGCCGAAGCCGGACCACCGCCCCTTCGAGGCCCACCCGTCGGCCAGCGGCGAGTTCCTCGGACGCGCCGGGTCAGGCGACATAACCTTCAAGCCTGCCATCACCAAACTCGACGGAAAGCAGGTTCACTTCGCGGACGGCACCGCCGAGGACGTCGACGTGGTCATCTGCGCCACCGGCTACAACATCAGCTTCCCCTTCTTCAGTGATCCGAATCTGCTGCCGGACAAGGACAACCGATTCCCACTGTTCAAACGAATGATGAAGCCCGGAATCGACAACCTCTTCTTCATGGGACTCGCGCAGCCCATGCCGACGCTCGTCAACTTCGCCGAGCAGCAGAGCAAGCTCGTCGCGGCCTACCTCACCGGTAAATACCAACTGCCGTCCGCGAACGAGATGCAGGAGATCACCAAAGCCGACGAGGCGTACTTCCTCGCCCCCTATTACAAGTCACCACGCCACACGATTCAGCTCGAGTTCGATCCCTACGTCCGCAACATGAACAAGGAAATCGCCAAGGGCACCAAGCGTGCTGCGGCCTCCGGAAACAAGCTACCTGTTGCCGCGCGTGCAGCAGCACACGAACTCGAGAAGGCGGATCGCGCATGAGTCTGGTGAACGGTCACTGCGACAACGAGTTCGACGCCGTCCGCACCGCCTTCGAGGCTCAACTCGAATCCGGTGAAGAACTCGGCGGCTCTGTTGCCATCACCGTCGCCGGAGAATCCGTGGTCGATCTCTGGGGCGGGTACGCCGACGAATCCCGTACCACTCCATGGGGCAGCGACACCATCGTCAACACGTTCTCCATCACCAAGACCATGACGGCCCTGTGTGCGCTCCTGCTGGTCGAACGCGGCCAATTGGACGTGTACCAGAAAGTTGCTCACTACTGGCCCGAATTTGCGGCAAACGGTAAGGAAGACATCGAAGTTCGCCACCTCCTGTCGCATACGTCTGGTGTCTCCGGTTGGGAGCGCCCGATCGAACTGACGGACATCTACGACCTCGAGGCGTCCACCGCTCGCCTCGCTACCCAGAAGCCTTGGTGGACCCCGGGTACGGCGTCGGGCTATCACGCGATCAACTACGGCCATCTCGTCGGTGAGGTCATTCGTCGCATCGACGGGCGAACTCTCGGCAGGTTCTTTGCCGAAGAGCTTTCCGGTCCACTGGGAGCCGACTTCCATATCGGCACGTCCGCAGAGCATTTCGGTCGAATCGCCACCATGGTTCCGCCGCCCGCGTTGGAGTTCGACCTGTCCACGCTCGACCAGGACAGCATCTTCATCAAGACCCTGACCTGCCCACTGCTCGACTACCCCGAGGTCAACACCGCACCCTGGCGGGAAGCCGAGATCGGCGCAGTCAACGGCCACGGCAACGCACGTTCTATCGCTCGGGTCCAATCCCTGATCTCGAACGGTGGTGTGCTCGACGGCCGGAAGCTGCTCTCGCAGAGCACCATCGACCTGATTTTCGAGATCCAAGCCGACGGTATCGATCTCGGGATCATGACACCACTCAAGTTCGGCATCGGCTACGGACTGCCACATCCGGTTACCGCGCCACTGATTCCCGACGGACGCACCTGCTGGTGGGCAGGTATCGGCGGCTCGATGCTGGTCAACGATCTGGACCGACGGATGACCTTCGCCTACGTCATGAACAAGATGGCACCGGGTCTGATCGGATCCGACCGCAGCAACGCGTACCTGAGCGCCGCATACAACTCCGAGGTCAGCGAGGTCAGCTCATGAAGGCAGCCCAGCTCATGGGGCCCGGGCTCCTGGAAATCAACGACGTGCCGGTCCCGGAGATCGGCCCGTCGGAACTACTGATTCGGGTGGGCGCAGCGGGAATCTGCCACTCCGATCTCCATCTCCTGCACTTTCCGTACAAGATGCGCGAAGAACCGCTGACAATCGGCCACGAAATTGCCGGAACGATCGAAGCAGTCGGCAGTGCCGTCGACGGCCGTTCCGTCGGAGAGCGTGGCGTCGTCTACCTCTGTTGGTCGTGTGGACAGTGCCGAGAATGCATGAGCGGCAACGAGAATATGTGCCTCGCCGCTGGACGCACCGCGATGCCGCCCTGCCCCGGGCTTGGTCCCGAAGGCGGGATGGCCGAGTACGTCAAGATCCCGGCTCGCTCATTCGTACCTGTCGGAGACCTCGACTTCCTGCAGGCCGCACCTCTCGCCGATGCGGCACTGACGAGCTACCACGCCATTCGCGGTGCCCGCGAACATCTTCAGCCCGGTGCCACCGCCGTCGTGATCGGCGTCGGCGGACTCGGTCACGTTGCAGTACAGATACTTCGCGCGATCAGTGCCGTGCGCATCATCGCCGTCGATGTCGGACAGGATCAACTCGATCTCGCCAAACGTTGCGGCGCCGACATCACGCTCGAATCGGGACCGGACACCGCGCAGCACATCCTCGACCTCACATCGGCCAGAGGCGCAGAAGTCATCTTCGACTTCGTCGGTATCGACGCAACTGCACAGATGTCCGTTCAAGCGGTTGCGCCGAACGGCGCGTATCGCATGGTAGGTCTCGGAGGCGGAAACCCCGGAATCACTGCCGAAGCTGCCGGCGGACCAGGCTGGCCGTGGGGCGCATCGATCCGGAAGTCCTACGGCGGCACCAGAAACGACCTCGTCGATTCCATCGCCCTGGCACAGGCCGGTCTGGTAACGGTAGAAGTAGCCCGCTTCGACCTCGCTGATGCCCGCGACGCACTCGACCGTCTCGAACACGGCAAGGTCACCGGACGCGCAGTGCTCGTACCCTAATCTTCGAAAGGCACTTCACGTGACTACTTCCGCTGATACACAAGCATTCATCGCGTCCGTCATGGCCGGGCTGACCGGCCCCGGTGGTCCTTTCGAGATGCAAGTCGAGGATGTACTCGGCAGTTCGATGCCCGTCATGAAGAACCGCGACAAGGCACTCGGCGACGTGCTCGCTGCATCCTTCGACTACGGATCACGCGACTATCTGGTGACCAAGGACCGACGCTTCAGCTACCTCGAGCACGGCGAGGCCGTAGCAGCATTGGCGACGGCGCTGCGCGAGCGGTACGGCGTCCGCAAGGGTGATCGGGTCGGCATACTTGCTGCCAATACGCCGGAATGGGTGATGACCTTCTGGGCGGCTCAGTCCCTCGGTGCCATCGCCGTCGGATTCAACTCGTGGTGGGTGGCCCGCGAGGTGGCGTACGGCATCGATCACACCACCCCCACAGTGGTGATCGCCGACGCCAAACGCGCGCAGATTCTTTCCGAACTGAACACCGATGTTCCCGTACTCACGATGGAAGAAGATCTACCTACCTTGATGGAGAAGTATTCGGGATCGACACTGCCCCGTACTTCCGTCAACGAGGACGATCCGGCCGTCATCCTGTACACGAGCGGAACCAGCGGCCGCCCCAAGGGGGCTGTTCACAGTCACCGAAACGTGTTGGCCGTCATCGACTACCACCGCTACAGCGATCGCCTCGCTGCGGCGTTCGCCGGCAAACCCAGCGACGGCCGACCGAGTGACTTGCGGTATCTGCTGACCGCGCCGCTGTTTCACATTGCAAGCCTGCATAACCTGGCGATCCCACGACTCGCGACGGGCGGAGCGGTGGTCATCCATCAGGGCGCCTTCGACGTCGACGAAGTCCTTTCCCTCGTCGAACGCGAGAAGGTCACCAACTGGGCGGTGGTCCCCACCATGGCAACCCGTCTCCTCGAGTACGGCAGTCTCGAGAAGTACGACCTGACCTCACTGAGCGCCTTTGCGCTCGCGTCTGCGCCGTCATCTCCGGCCTTGCAGGACCGACTGCGCGCACGACTGCCTTTTGCGCAGCACACCTTGGTCGACAGCTACGGGCTCACCGAATCCTCCACCGGCATTTCAGTTGCCACACCACCGGAACTTGCCGCGTTCCCCGGAACTCTCGGCCGGCCGATCATCGGGGTGAGCGTGGAGGTGCGCGACCCCTTCGGTGTTGCAGTCCCCGACGGCGAGGAAGGTGAGATCTGTGCGCGCAGCGCCTATGTGATGTTGGGGTACTGGAACGACGAGACCGCGACTGCAGCCGCTATCGGTCCTGATCGATGGCTCCGAACCGGCGACTTCGGAGTATTCGAGGACGGCCGACTCCGCCTGACGGGTCGCCGATCCGACCTGATCCTGCGCGGCGGCGAGAACGTCTACCCTCTCGAAATCGAGCAGACCATCGACGAGCATCCCGCCGTACTCGAATGCGCTGTGATCGGCATTGATTCGGCAGACCTCGGCCAAGAAGTTGCAGCCGTCGTCGTTTTGCGGAGTGAGGGAGCCGCCGGCGAAGAAGAACTACGCGACTACGTCGCCGAACGACTGGCTTACTTCAAGGTGCCGGTGAAGTGGAAACTGAGCACAACTCCTCTGCCCCGCAATGCAACCGGAAAAACGATACGTGCAAAGGTGGTTCTCTCATGACCTACGACGCCGTGATCAACAACGGTCTGTGGTTCGACGGCACCGGGGCCAAACCAGCTGTCCGCAATCTGGGTATCCGCGATGGGTTGGTTACTGCCACCTCCCTCGATCCACTCGACGAAACCGACTGTCCCCGTGTCATCGACGCCAGGCGCAAGTGGGTGATCCCGGGCATCGTGGACATCCACACTCACTACGACGTCGAGATCCTCGAAGGCCCGGCGCTGAGCGAATCTCTCAGACACGGGGTCACGTCGATCTTTGTCGGATCGTGTTCCCTGTCCACCATTCACGCCAGCCCCTCCGACGCGGGTGATCTCTTCGGCAGAGTAGAGGCAATTCCGCGTAAGCACGTCGTCGACGCACTCAACCGTGCCAAGACCTGGAACTCTGCGAGCGAGTATGTTGCTGCACTAGAGGCGCTTCCGCTAGGTCCCAACGTTGCAGCCTTCATCGGACACTCCGATATGCGGGCCGCCGAGATGGGACTGGATCGTGCTACCAGGAAGGACGTCCATCCCACAGACGCCGAACTCGCGTCGATGGAAGCACAGTTGACCGAAGCTCTCGACGCAGGATTCGTCGGGATGTCCAGTCAGCAATTGTTGTTCGACAAACTCGACGGCGAGACCTGCCGCTCACGCACGCTGCCGTCGACGTATGCAACCACGAAAGAACGACGCCGACTCAATGCGATCCTGCGCCGTCGGGGACGGGTATTTCAGGCCGGACCTGACCTCTCCAACCCGATGAGTACCGGAGCGATGGCGTTCTCCAGCGCGGGTATCTGGCGTAAGCGACTCAAGACGAGCATGCTTTCGGCGGCCGACATCAAGTCCAACAAGTTGGCCGTGGTGATACTCGGCCCACTGGCACACTTGGTCAATCGACTCGGCGGCGACCTGCGCTGGCAGCACCTGCCAGTTCCCTTCGAGGTATATGCCGACGGCATCGACCTGGTTGTCTTCGAGGAGTTCGGATCCGGCGCTGCAGCACTGCATCTGACCGACGAGATGGAACGCAACGTCCTCATGCAGAGCGAGGATTACCGTCGACAATTCCGCAAGGACTACGACCAGAAGTTCGGTGTCAAAGTTTGGCATCGCGATTTCTTCGACGCCGAGATCGTGTCCTGCCCCGACGAATCCCTGGTCGGCAAGAGCTTCGGGCAGGTCGGCGTCGAACGTGGCGGCCTCCACCCTGTCGATGCATTCCTGGATCTGGTCCTCGAACACGGCACGAAAGTGCGTTGGCGCACAACCATCTCGAACCACCGGCCGGAGGTTCTGGACAAGTTCGCCCAGGACAATGGCGTCCAACTCGGGTTCTCCGACGCCGGAGCGCATTTGCGCAACATGGCGTTCTACAACTTCGGCTTACGCCTACTACGACGTGTCTACGATGCCCAAAAGGTCGGCCGTCCGTTCATGACCGTCGAGGCAGCGGTGCATCGTCTCACCGGTGAACTCGCCGAGTGGTACGACGTCGATGCCGGGCACCTTCGATTAGGTGATCGCGCCGACCTGGTTGTGATCGATCCCGCTCATCTCGACGATTCGCTCGACACTTATGCGGAAAGCCCGGTTGTGGAGTACGACAACCTCTCCCGCATGGTCAATCGCAACGACCAGACCGTCACCGCAGTGTTCGTCGGCGGCGAGTACGTCTTCGGCGACGGAGAAGCAGCACCCGTTCTCGGCAACCGCCGAACCGGAAAGTTCTTGAAAGCAGGTGCCCATTAACACGTCCAGATTTGCCGGGAAAACAGCAGTCGTCACTGGAGCAGCATCAGGTATCGGTGCAGCCATCGCACTAAGGCTTATCGACGAAGGCGCACAGGTAGCTGGAATCGACATCGCTGCAGAGGGTTTGAAAGAGATAGCCTCCCAGCAGGGCGGGGCTTTCCTCGCCGTTCCCACTGACGTCACCAAGGAATCCGATGTTGCCGAGGCCCTTGCCGCGGCGGCGGCGGAATTCGGCGGTATCGATCTGGCTTTCAACGTTGCCGGTGCGTCGAGGGTGGGGCAGATCGTCGACCTCGACGAGGCCGACTGGGACTTCACCATCGACCTGGTGCAGAAGGGCGTCTTCCTCTGCACCAAACATGAAGCGCGGCATATCCGAGAGCACGGTCGCGGTGGTGCGATAGTCAACGTGTCCTCATTGAACGCGCACGTGCCGAGCCCCTACGGGAGCGCATACGCGACAGGCAAAGCCGGAGTCGAGATGTTCAGCAAGAATGCCGCGATCGAACTGGCTGCGTCGGGGATCCGGGTCAATGCCGTTCTACCCGGCCTGGTCGACACGCCACTGGTCGCGCCGGTCATGAACTACGAACCCGCCCGCGACATGTTTCTCAGCCGAATCCCCATGTCCCGAGCGGCAACTCCCGACGAGATCGCGGGCCCCTGCCTCTATCTCGCCAGCGACGACGCCTCGTACATCACCGGAACCAGTCTGGTCGTCGACGGCGGCTGGGAGGTCTCGAACTACCCGGATCTGACGACGCTGGGCAACTAGTTCAGTTGCCGGGCAACACACATTGAGTATCGAGGCCGAGGACGTGGTTGAGCCTGCCGAAGGCCAACCACGATCCGAGGCACATGCTCAACTCGACGATTTCTCGCTGGGAATAGTGAGCGGTCATACGTTCCCAGAACTCGTCGTCGAGCCCGTGGTGGTCGAGGGCGTATCTCTCGGCGTATTCGGCAGCGAGGCGTGTCCTGTCGTCGAAGGCATCGGTGGTGCGCCAGTCGGTGACAGCCTGATCGAACGTCGACTCCACAGTCTCGCCGTCACGCTCGGTGCGCCAGTCCTGACAGAAGATGCACCCGTTGATCTGAGCGATCCGGAGCCTGGCCGCCTCGAACTCACGGAGGCCGAGAGTTCCGTCTGTGTAGACCTTTTGGGAGAACCCGGCGGCTGCGGGTCCGATGCCGGGGACCATCTCTCCCCACACGTAGCCGATCGGGTTCTTGCCTTCGGGTATGTCGATATTCATGTGAGTACCTCCGAGTTTCGGGCACCGAGCTTGCCGACGCCGGGTGTGAGCGGAACGTCCAGCGCGTCGTAGAGACCGGGTTCAGCCTGACGTAGCCAGGGAATTGCGTTGACGAGACGTCCTACGGCCGTGGCATTTCCACCGGCCGCGCGGTTTCCACCTTCATCGGTGGCTTCGACGTTGATCTCGATTCGTGGTCGTCCTTCGACGATCACCTTGTGCGCGCCGTCGCCTCCGTCTGGCGGGAGCGGCCAGTCGCGGGCACAGGACGGATGAATACGCGTGACGTGTTCGATCACGATCAGGGGTTCCCCGCCGACGATTCCCTGAACCTCGAATCGCAGTGCGCCTTGGGTGCCGACCGCGAACTCCCCCATATGTTCGGTCGACACGGTTTCCTCGAGCGGGCGGCGCAGCAAGGTCTCGCGGATCTCGTCGAGTTCCACCCCGAGTGCCCGGGCGATGAGCCGAATCTGCCCGCCCCAGACCATGGTGGGTACGGTCGGCGCGACCATGGGAGGTTCGTAGTCCATCGGCTGACCCATCCCGATCAGGTAGCGGACAGAATCCGGCTGTTCGTAGGTCGTGTAGTCGAAGATTTCCTGACACCGGATCTGGTCGATTGTCCCCGCGAGCCCGCTGACGAGAATCGGCAGGATGTCGTTGCCCCAGCCTGGGTCGATACCGGAGACGAACAGAGCGCCGCCGCCCGCCTTGGCTGCAGCTTCGACGGGATCACGAAGTTCGGGAGGCGCAGATTTCGGGTCGTACAGCGCATATACGGAGGGCGTGACCACTACAGCTCCGGCGGCCAGTGCCCGCGTGATGTCGGCAACCGCGTCGTCGGGCCGAATGTCGCCGGACGCCGCGTAGACCACCGCGCCGGGAGACGCTGCGAGCACGGCATCGGCGTCGTCGGTAGCCGCGACGCCCAGGTGCACTCCCAGATCGGCGAGGTCACCGGCGTCTCGCCCGACTTTCTCGGGGTTCGCAACGATGACGCCGACAAGTTCGAGGGCCGGATTGGCTGTCACAGCGCGAATCGATGCACGCCCGACGTTGCCGGTACCCCACACGACAGTCGGAATCTTGGACTCGGCTTCATTCGAAACTGCACCCATCAATCGGACATTACCCAGCTCAGCGCGTCAGGTCAGCAGAACTGCAAGAATTCGTTTCACTTCATCCGGTCAAAAATGCCATTGCCTGCGCAGTCAGTGCGCCGTCACCCCGCCTCCGGTACGTCTCGGCGGGTCGGCCGTTACCTGGTCTGCTCATCTCGCCGGTACTTTCGAGCGCTTCGAACACCTGCCGGCGGAAGCTGTCCTTCTGGAACGGACGATCGAAGATCACCTCGTACAGTCCCCGAAGTTCGGCGACGGTGAACGTCCCGCCCGACAATCCGTCCGGATCCACGTACGACGCATACCTCGTGCGTAGGTCCGTGACCGCGAGTCGCACCATGTCGGCGTGATCGAATGCGAGTCCGCTCACTGCCTCGTCGTCGTACACATCGACGAGAAGCGCCGAATCGGGCAGTGCCGATTCCGGTAGGCAAGCCGTGTGTGCGACCGACAAAACCCATCCACGGTCGTCGCGGTCCGGTCGGTCGAAGATCGCCAACTGGTGGAAGCTCGTCTGGGCCAACTCTGCCTTGACCGACAGGGCACGATCGGCTGCGGCCGTGAGCAATTCGCGTTCGTGCAGAAATGTTCCCGGTAGCGCCAGCGCACCGAGACGGTGCCGAACCACCAGAACTTTCAGAGATCCACCGCTGTACGTCAGCACCGCGACGTCCACTGCCACAGACGGACGCGGATAGTCCGTCAATCCCTTGCCGCTCGTGTCTGTCCATTTATTCACCCTTGCATGTTATCTCAAACATGATCTATGGTTAGCGCAAAGTTGATCAAACGATCATCGCGAACCGAAGAGGTGGCTATGAAACTCACCGCACAGCAGTCCGATCGAGCGGCCGGCGTTCTGCTCGGCACCGCAGCAGGAGACGCACTCGGCGCCGGCTACGAATTCACCTACCCGAAGGCCGAGGTCACGATCGACATGATCGGTGGCGGCCCGTTCGACTGGGCGCCGGGAGAATGGACCGACGACACCTCGATGGCAGTTGCGATCGCCGAGGTGGCCGCGACCGGAATCGACATCGGAAGCTCTGACGGTCTCGATGCCATTGCAGCACAGTTCATCCGGTGGTACGACTCGAAGCCCGCGGACATCGGCAACCAGACGCGAGCAGTGTTGTCCGTCCGCTCCGAAAGCGCAGCGGCGATGGCGGATCGTGCGCGGGCGATCAGCGGCCGCAAGGCCGGCAACGGCTCGCTCATGCGGACTGCTCCCGTCGCCCTCTCCTACTTGGACGATGCAGAAGGTGCCAGGTCGGCAGCGCACCGGATCAGTTCACTCACGCACGACGACCCGCGTGCCGGACAGGCGTGCGAGTTGTGGACCCATGCCATCCGCCATGCCGTTGTCTCCGGCAACTTCGACGGTGTTCGCGGCTTCCTCTCCGTTGCCGATCAGGACGTCGCCGAATACTGGGGCCCGCTGCTCGATCAGGCCGAAACCGGGAACCCGCAGGACTTCTCCAAGAACGGTTGGGTGGTGCATGCACTTCAGACTGCTTGGTGGGCAATCACTTCCACGGACAATGGCGATGCTCGCCACCTCCAGTACGCATTGGAAGCAGCAGTAAGAGCCGGCGGGGACACCGACACGACGGCGGCCATCGCGGGTGGCCTCCTCGGCGCCCGCTGGGGAGCGTCGGCGGTTCCCGCCCGTTGGCGCCGAATCATGCATGGCTGGCCGGGATACCGTTCCTCCGATCTGATTCGCCTGGCAATAAAGACCGCTCGCGGCGGTACCGACGACAAGAACGGATGGCCGTCGACGGCAGAACTCGACTACTCGAGGTTTCGCGGAACCCACCACCTGACGACGCACCCGCACGACGACGGCGTCATGCTCGGCGGCGTCGATGCGGTGTCCACTGCAGACTACGACGCCGTGGTCAGCCTGTGCCGCATGGGAACACGACAGGTCGCCCCTGATCACGTCGAGTTCTGGTTGGTCGACGACGGTCACGATTCCAACGCCAACCTCGAGTTCGTTCTCGACGACGCAGCGCGCACCGTCCAGGCGTTGCGGGCCGAGGGAAAGCGCGTACTCCTCCATTGCGTTCAGGCGCACAGTCGCACGCCGTCGGTTGCAGCGCGATACTCGATGTTGATCGGACGTGACCCCTACGACGTACGCTCGGCTATGCCGTGGGCTCGCCCGAAGCGTGAACTCTGGAACACGGCAGTCGGAAACGCGTCCGTCGGACACACAGCCGTCGGATACACAGGAGGATCCATGCCCGCTATTACAGTCGTCGAAGGTGACATCACGACGCTGACCGTCGACGCCATCGTCAATGCGGCCAACTCCAGGCTCCTCGGCGGCGGCGGTGTCGACGGCGCGATCCACCGTGCCGGGGGACCGGAGATCCTGAAGGCTTGCGAGGTATTGCGCAACACCAGCCTTCCCGACGGCCTGCCGGTGGGTGCGGCCGTAGCCACCACCGCCGGAAAGCTGCACGCCAAGGCCGTGATTCACACCGTCGGCCCGAGGTATTCGCGCTCCGAGGACCGTTCCGGTCTGCTTCGGTCGGCGTACACCCGCAGCCTCGCCGTGGCCGACTCGATCGGCGCCCGTACCGTCGCCTTTCCGTTGATCTCGGCAGGGGTCTACGGCTGGCCGAAGGAAGATGCCGTCCGACAGGCCGTTTCAGCGATTCGCGCGGCGAAGACCGAGGTCGAGACGGTCACACTGGTCGCATTCAACAAGGAGACGGCAGACCTGATGCGCCGCGCGATCGCCTGACCGTTTACCGGGCCCACTTCACGCCACGTTAAAGCAGTGCAGAGCGGTCGGAGAAGTGGAGAAATTTCACCGGTTGGACGTTTGTCCAACAATTTGTCCGAATCGCATATTTTGCGGCTCGCTCTGTGTTCTACTCCTCTCCAGGGTTTGAGCTGGTGGTGAGCAAACGACGAGACGTATTCGATTCTCTGTCAGCTCGAGGCCGGTTCCCGGACCCGGCTTCAAGCCGAGAGCTCGATCTTGTCGAGCGCTACTCAAGGAGAATGTGAATGGTGTCGACGTTGATGCGCCGAGGAGTGGGGGTGGCCGCGTCGTTGACCGGATGCGTTGCCCTCGTGATCGGCGGAACCGGAGTCTCGTCCGCCGCTGATGTGGACCTTCCGTTCACGGCATCGTGCCACGGGTGGCAGTTCCCCGGACCGATCACGCACAACGAGACGCGTGATTCCGGCGTCACGATCAGTGCGCCGGCCGTGGTCCCGCCGAACTCCACCTTCACATACCGCCTCGCGCCCAAGCCGATGACGGTCCCCAAGGACGGTTACGACCTCAGGTCCGTCGTGAACTGGACGCGTCTCAAGTTCGATTTCGACATCCCCGCAGGCACCTCCTACGTGGGGGCGCAGATCGTGGCCGGCACCAGCTCGAATCTGGGTGGGGTCGCCCCGACGATCACGCGGGTGAACGATGCCGGTTCACCCGATCCGAATGGGACGCATCTTCGTATCTCCGGCAACAACATCACGGCGGGCAACGGACCCAACACCGACGACAACGGCGGCGGCGGAATCGAGGTCGGTGGAGGAAAGACGTTCCAGCTCCCGGCAGTCGACGTCACCGTCACGTCAGGGGCTGTCGGCACCCAGATCAAGCCCATGCTGCGCGTGTCCGACTCTAACTCGGGTTCCTACGACAGTGCCGCCAACTACCTGACCTTCCTGCAGCAGGAGACCCTGCTCGGCGGCGTCAAATACTGGCTGACCACCAATTGCTCACCACGCGACAATCGTTCGGCCGGATTGAACGCCGGCGGCCGGCCGCTCGCCGTGATCAACGTCGACTCCAGCCTCGCTCAGACACAGACGCGAATCGACGCACCCGGTAAGGCCGTCGTCGGTGACTCCGTGGAACTGACGGCAACGGTCACTCCGTGGCCGTCGGGAGGAACAGTGCAGTTCCGTGACGGAGGGGTCGACCTCGGCGCTCCGGTGGCCGTCGTCAACGGCGTCGCGAAGGCCAACCGCACGATGACAACAGCGGGCGACCACAACATCACGGCGTACTACACGGGATCGGCCGGTTTCATGGAGTCGATGTCGGGCGCCGTGACGATCAACGTCGTCGAACCGTCCGAGCCCGAGCCTGGCACCGGTAGCCTCGGCAGCCTTGGTACCCCCGGATTCGGGTCGTGAAAACTGTGAACAGAAACCAGGATTCGACGACGAACTCGAAACTCCTACGCGGCTCTGCGATTGCAACCATCTCGGTACTGGCCGGCGGCTTGTTCTCCATCGTCGGCGGCGGGATCGCCTCTGCTGCCCCCGAGACCAAGAGCGTGGCCTTCACAACTGCATGCCATGTGCGCGAGATGGACGGTGTGGCAAGCCCGATCACGTTCAACGAGACACTCGGCTCGGGAGTCACCATCACCGCGCCGACCACCGCGGCACCAGGTGAGACCGTCACCTACCGCGTGCAGCCGAACGAGATGAAGACAAACAGCGGCGGCCATGCCAGCCGTGGAGTCGTGCATTGGGCCCGGATCAAGTACGACTTCGACATCCCGTCCGGCGTCGAATTCGTGAGTTCCCAGCTTGTGGCGGACAGTGCGTACGGCCTCGGATCCGACAGTGCCACTCCGACAGTCACACGGATCGACGACGGCGGTAATCCATCGGCATCCGGTACGCACCTGCGTATCTCCGGATCGAATCGGACCACCGGAAACGGTCCGTCCTCCGCAGTTCGATCGAGTGACGGCATCATCGTCGGTGCCAACACCAAGTTCCGACTCCCCGCAGTCGACGTCACGGTCAAAGCTGGTGCGGCCGGTACCGAGATCAAGCCTTCGCTGAGGGTTTCCGATCCCGGTTCCGCCAACTACGACGACGACCGAAATGCGCTCACATTCGTCCAGCGCGAAAAGGATGTCTTCACAGTCAACTACTGGGAGCGCTACAACTGCTCCCCGCGGGACAACAGGAACTCCGGCCTTAACGCCGGTGGGCAGGCCCTGACCACCATCTACGTCAGCCAACCGACAACCACCACGATCCAGATGCCCGGCTCGATCCAAGCCAGCACACCGACCGAGCTTGTCGCAAAGGTGGATCCGGCTCCGGTCAACGGAAACGTGCAGTTCAGGGTGGACGGCGCCGACGTCGGTACACCGGTCACGCCCGGTGCCGACGGCACTGCCCGGCTACCGCATACCTTCTTCACCGCCGGAACCGCGCGGGTCTCCGCAACGTTCCAGGGCGTCAACGGATTCCAGAGTTCCAACTCGACCGAGGCAATGGTCACGGTGACTGCCGCACCTGTCGTCAAGCAGACCGACACTGCCGTGAACGTTCCTACCGATGCGAAGACGGGCATATCGGTGTCGCTGAGGGCGCAGGTCACGCCGACACCCGCCGGTGGCACTCTCCAGTTCAAGGACGGCGCTGCAGATATCGGCGCTCCGATCCCGGTGGGCGCTGACGGCAAAGCCACTCTGGAACATGCCTTCACCTCGGCTGGATCTCATGCCGTCTCGGCCTACTACTCCGGCGCAACAGGATTCATGCCGTCGATGGCATCCGCTCAAACGGTCACCGTGTCTGATCCCGCACCGTCCGATGTCACCACCTCGACCTCACTGGCAGCTCCCGCGACGACCAAGCAGAATGTCGCGGCAGAACTGTCCGCGACTGTCACCCCCAACCCCGGCGGGGGCTCGGTTCAGTTCTACGACGGCGACCAACCCATCGGACAGCCCGTTGTCGTCGGAGTCGATGGAGTGGCGCGACTGACGCACACTTTCGCATCGACGGGCGATCATCGGATCAAGGCGGCATACGCCGGGCGAAGTGGATTCACACAGTCCGCGTCGGACGAATCCGTCGTCAAGGTTTCTGCTGCGCCTGACGACGGCGGGAACGGCGGTTCGGGCAGCCTCGGTTCACTGGGCGGTCTCTTCGGTTCCTGATCGAATTCTTCTCGACGCTGTTGCCGCTGCACCGATTCGGAGCAGCGGCAGCAGCCTGTTGCGGCCGTGGTCATAGAACTGATTGATTTATCGATGGAGCACAAGTGTCCAGGAATTCTCTTTCTCGACGGTCGTTTCTCGCCGCCGGGGTCGGTGCAACTGCAGTCGCCGCTACTTCCCTTCTGCCGCCGTCGCTTCAACGTGTACTGGCGACACCCGCAAACTCCGGCGGGCTCGATTCGATCGAGCATGTAGTCCTCGTCATGCAGGAGAACCGATCTTTCGACCACTACTACGGCGCGCTGAGGGGTGTTCGCGGCTTCGGTGATCCGAATGCGTTGCGTCTACGCAGCGGCAACAGCGTCTTCGAACAACCCGGTCCTACCGGTCCTGTGCTCCCCTTCCCCATCCGCGATTCCGCTGCGGCACAACGCATGGACACCCAGAACGTGACCGGACTCGACCACAGCTGGGCGGGCGGACATGCCGCACTCGCCGACGGCTGGCACGACGGTTGGATCGCGGCAAAAACCAGTACGACAATGGCGTACTACGACCGGCAAGACATCCCGTTCCATTACGAACTGGCGGACGCGTTCACGATCTGCGACGCCTACCACTGCTCCGTACCGACATCGACGAGCCCCAACCGGAACTATTGGGTCTCTGGATACACCGGATACGAGCCACATTCGCCTAATCCGACCGAGTCGGTCTTGCCTTCGGATCCGCCCGGCCCCGAGGGAAGAGCTGTAACCAATGCGGCCTATAACCCCTGGCACGCCGGCTACGGATGGACGACGGTTCCCGAGCGGTTGCAGTCCGCCGGCATTTCCTGGAAGACCTACCAGGAGTGGGACAACTTCGGAGACAACAACCTCGAATACTTCACTGCCTTCAAGAAAGTGGCGGCAGGACTGCTTGGTCGGCCAAGCCTGCTCCCCTACGAACTGCAGACCTTGGCCGGGTTCTATCTCGCCCTGCCGTCGATGCCGGCGCCGGTCCAGGACGCAGCGGTACTGGCCCTCGAGAATGCTGCAGACCAACTGTCGCCTGCTGATCGCCAACTCTACGATCGCGCACTGTACCGATCCCGGCCCGGCACACTGGCCGCCGAGTTCAGGAAGGACGTCGAGTCGGGCCGACTGCCGCAAGTCAGTTATCTCGTTCCGTCCGAGGTGGATTCGGAGCATCCATCGGGTTCGTCACCTGCGGCGAGCGCAACACTGCTCTATCAAGTACTCGACGCCATCGCGTCCGATCCGGATCTGTGGGCGAAGACGGCCGTGATCGTCAACTTCGACGAGAACGACGGGTACTTCGACCATGTACCGCCACCTCGACCGCCGCGCTCGGTCGAAGCCGAATGGGTCGGCAATCAGCCGCTCGGTCTCGGCCCGCGGGTGCCGATGACGATTATCTCGCCGTGGACTGTTGGCGGTTTCGTTTGTTCACAAGTATTCGACCACACGTCCGTCACGCAGTTCCTGGAGACGCGGTTCGGAATCACGCAAACGGAAATCGACCCGTGGCGACGCACGGTGAGTGGCGACCTGACGTCGGCGTTCGACTTCGCCAACCCGCGTAGCCGGCCGACGTTGGCGCGCCCGCAACCCACACCGCCGCTGGAACCGCGATGGACGCCAACACCTCCCACCGAACAGAGAATGCCCCTGCAGGAAAGCGGCACTCGACCAGCACGGGCCCTTCCCTATCAGCCCGACGCCTACACGACGGTGAACCCGGAAACCGGCTCGTTGACGGTCCATCTGGTCAATGCCGGTGCCGCATCAACTCACCTGGCCTTGTACCCGTACGCAGGTGAGTTCGACGAGCCACGGCATTACGACCTCCTGGGCGAGGTCGATGACACCGTTGCGCTCAGTGATCGCGTCTACAGCCTGACCCTGTTGGGTCCCAATGGTTTCAGGCGCGAGTTCAGTGGAGCTACAGACAGTGCGGCAGCCTCGCTCGACGTCTCGACAACCATCGACGCAGGGACGCGCGCGCTTGTACTGACCGCGAACAATTCCGGAAGTCGTGCACTCTCCGTCGACGTCGACGGAGACCGACGGAAGCTCGCTGCCGGCGCACGCGGCCGGTGGGCGGTGGCGTCGGTGGACGGCTGGTATCAGGCCATCGTGACGGTCGACGAAGATCCTGAATTCAAGCGCGTGCTCGTCGGACACATCGAAAACGGGCGGACCAGTGTAAGCCAACCGACGTGAATCGACACCGAGCGTTCAAGCCCAGGGCCGAATCCCCATTCGGACAAGTCAATCCATCCACACACCCAGAAGGAGTTTCCGTGCGTCGTATCCCGCTCTCAGCACTGATAGTCGCGGGCTCACTGATACTGGGCGGCGGAATTGCCGCGGCTCAGGGCAGCCTGCCCACGTCGGGGAGCGCCGATGGCACGTCGGTGCCACCGTCGTACCTGACCGACGACGCCGGGCGCTCCTTGATCCTGCGAGGGTTCAACACGGCGTCGAGCGCAAAAAGCGCACCCGACGGCATGCCGAAGTTCACCGAAGCCGATCTCGAGCGCGAACATGCCGACATGGGAACAAATTTCGTGCGTTTCCTGATCTCCTGGCGTTCGGTGGAGCCAGAGCCGGGACAGTACGACCAGGAATATCTGGACCGCGTCGAGGACCGGGTCAGCTGGTACGCCGAGCGCGGCTACAAGGTCATGCTCGACATGCATCAGGACGTCTACTCCGGCGCGATCACACCAGAGGGCAACAGCGGCAACGGCGCCGGCAACATCGGCAACGGCGCGCCGGCCTGGGCGACCTACATGGACGGCCTTCCGGTCACCCCTCAAGACCGCTGGGAGCTGTACTACGTCCAACCCGGTGTGATGCGTGCATTCGACAACTTCTGGAACACCACCGGCCAACATCCCGAACTGGTCGAGCACTACGCGAACGCCTGGCAGGCGGTGGCCGAACGTTTTGCAGGCAATGACACCGTCGTGGCATACGACCTGATGAACGAGCCGTGGGGCGGTTCCCTCCAAGGCCCCGCCTTCGAAGGTGGGCCCCTCGCTGCCCTGTATCAGCGAACCACCAACGCCATCAGGGAAGTTGATCAGGACAGCTGGGTGTGTGTGGCCCCGCAGGCCGTCGGCGTCAACCAAGGTGTCCCCAGCGGACTCACGAAGATCAACGACCCACGAGCCGGCGAACAGCGAATCGCCTACTGCCCACACCTGTACCCACTGCCCCTCGACCTCGGTGACGGATACTCCGGCCTCTCACGCACACTCACCGACGCGACCATCGACACCTGGCGCGACAGCGTCGAACACATCGCAGGCAACGTACTCGGCGGCGTTCCGATCATTCTCGGCGAATTCGGGCTCGACACAACACTGCCCGGCGCAACCGACTACATCGACCGCGTCTACACGACCGCCCGAGAACTCGGCGCGGGTGTCTCCTACTGGTCCAGTGATCCAGGTCCTTGGGGCCCGTACCTGCCGGACGGATCGCAGACACTCCTCGTCGACACCCTGAACAAGCCGTATCCGCGTGCCGTCGCGGGCACACCCACCGAATGGTCCTCGACCGTTGACCGCCTTCAGCTGACGTTCACCCCGAACCCCGCGGTAACGGCACCGACCGAGATCTATCTACCCGAGAGCGGCTTTCCCGGCGGCGTCGACGTCGCGGGCGCCGACATCGTTAACTGGAACCCCCAAAGCCGGCTTCTCACAGTGGAAACCGCGGACGACGCGGGCCCCGTCACAGTCACGGTGACACCGGCAAGCTGACCGCGAGCGCCGAGATTCCTGGATATTTGTCCGGTTCTTTCGTAACGTACAAGCGACGGGTGATCAGCCGACGGAAGGCGAGTATGTCCACGGAGAAGATGTCTGTCCAAGATCGTGTTGCGCGGGTGGTGCTCGATGTCGTCGGCGCCTTACCGACCGGCGCGCAGCGCATTCTCGGTGGCAAGCCGAAGGAGATCGACGGGCAGACTCTGCACCCCGAGATCCAGCTTGCGCTGAGATTGCTCTCAGCGGTCGAAGGTACGAGCTTCGAGCATCTTCCGGTCGAAGAGGGACGGGCTCAGATCGACGCCGAATCGCGACTGTTCGGCGGTACGCCCATCGACATCGAGACGGTACGTGACCTCGAGATCCCGGCCGGGGATCACGCGATTCCGGCTCGGCTGTATCGCCCGGCCGGAGTCTCAACGCCCGCTCCACTTTTGGTGTACTTCCACGGCGGCGGGTTCGTCCTCGGCAGCCTCGAGAGCGGCGACAGTGTGTGCCGCTTCCTGGCCCGCCACGGCGAGGTCAGTGTGTTGTCGGTGGACTACCGGTTAGCACCGGAGTTCCCGTTCCCCGCCGGGGTCGATGACGCCGTCGCCGCATTCCGGTACTGCGTCGAGCATGCCACAGAGCTGGGTGCAGATCCGAAATCCATTGCGGTAGGCGGAGACAGCGCGGGTGGGAACTTGGCTGCCGTCGTCGCGCAGTCCACGACCGAAGACGACGTCAAACCAGTATCCCAACTGCTCTTCTTCCCCTGGGTGGACCTTTCGTCGAAGCGCCCTTCGCACAAGATGTTCGGCACCGACTTCTTTCTCACCGACGCCCAACTCGACTGGTATGCAGCCCATTACCTGTCGGGCGGCGCTTCGGCTCTCGACCCGCGAGTCTCACCGCTGCTCACTCCGGACCTGGCCGGCCTACCGCCCGCGTACGTTGCCGTCGCCGGTTTCGACCCACTACGCGACGAGGGTGAGGAATACGCGAACCGGCTGCGAGAGGCCGGAGTCCCGGTTGCACTCAGGCGTCACAGTGGATTGATCCATGCCTTCGTCAACACCACCGGCGTCGGCCATACCGGTCAAGATGCGATGTTCGAGGCCTGCGGCGCTCTGCGGGTTGGACTTTCGGGCCCGCACTGAGGGCAGGGTCACGAAACGGGGAGTGCCAGATCCGCCCACTCGACCATCGCTTCGAGCACGGAGCGCAGTTCCATCCCCGTCGCGGTGAGTTCGTACTCCACTCGCGGCGGCACCTCGGCGTAGGCAGTCCGGGTCACCAGATCGAACTCCTCGAATCGCTTGAGCCTGGCGGAAAGTGTCCTGGGACTGATGCCGGGCAATGCGCGTCGTAGTTCCGTGAAGCGCATCGGGCCGTGCGTGAGCTCACGAACGATCAGCGTTGCCCACGGTCCGTCCAGAACCAGCAGAAAGCGCGCGACGCCGCACTCCGGAAGCACGTGACCTGATTCACTCATCGATTCCCCATTAGTTCACTTGAAGTAACTGGTTCCCAATCTGAACTATAGGCGTCATGACTTACACAGTGCATGGCGCCACCGGCGCACAGGGTTCTCCCGTTCTCGCGGGATTGGTCGCGGCTCTCGCCGGATCGACAGGTGCCGAAGTCCGAGCAATCACCCGCAACCCCGACCAGACGTTCGAGGGTGCGAACACCGTCGTCGCGGACAATGCGTCAGCCGACTCTCTCGCCGACGCTTATCGCGGGGTAGACGGGGTGTTCTTCCACCTGCCACTCGCCGGTGACACCGAGACGCTAGCTGGTTACGCCCACAACGTTCTGGCAGCAGCAAGAGTGACACGTCCTTCGCGGTTCGTGATCTCTACCAGCGGCACGGTGACCGGCGACGCTACTTCGCCGCTTGCCGGTCCCAACACACCCGTTCTCTCCGAGCTCGTCGACGGACTCCGCGCCGAAGGTATCGCGGTGACCGTCCTGACCCCGCGTTTGTTCCTCGAGAATCTTCTTCTGCCTACCGTGCTGTCGGGGGTGAAAGACGAAGGGGTCCTGCGTTACCCACTGCGTGCCGATCTCGCGGTCGCATGGAGTTCACATCTCGACGTCGCTGATGCAGCCGTTGCGGCCCTGACTCTCGACGTAGCACCGGACGCGGTCGACATCGGACAGATTCCGGCGATCACCGGCATCGAACTCGCCGAGGCATTCGCCGAACACTTCTCGCGCGCGGTAACTTTCGAAGCCGTGACGCCCGATGCCTTCGGTGCGTCGATTGCGCCGATCATCGGAGGGGGCGCAGCAGCCGGGGTTTCCCAGCTCTACACGGGACTCGAATCTGCCGACAGCGTCGCGTTCGACTCCGCGACGGGTTCTGCCGTTGCCTTGGGCATCGTCGCCCGCAGCACCCGGGCCTGGCTGGTAGATCTCGGAGTGAACTGACCGGAACAACGCAAACGGCCGGCTCCGCGAAGTATCGCGTGGAGCCGGCCGATTTCCGGGGTTACCGGTGCGTGCGGGTCTTCAACTGGCGGTTCAGCTGCCGACTCCCGAAGTCCAGACCGGCACCGTCACTGGTGGCCAGCACGGTGAGTCCAGCGGCGACCAGCAACGAAATAAGCACAACGCTCATGGTGAGTCACCTTTCTTCCTGTCGTGAAACGGTTTTGCGCCTCCGGGAAATGTCGACATATCCGGCACCCCACTTCAGCTGACCTCAAAGTATCTGTAACTATGGGTTACGCGCAATGTGTGGTCCCTCACCTGAAAGCGCAGGGTGATGCGCAGATCACGCTGCGTTCGACGGCGGACTTACCTGGCCAGAACCATGTTCACGAACTCGTCGGCGAGCGCGTGAGCGTCCACATCGCCGCGAGGAACCGCATCGGGCGCACTGTGCACCAGTTGCATCTGCCCCAGGTACATCGAATACGCAAGTACGCCACGATGTTCCGCTTTCTGCCTGTCCATCCCCAGATCGACCAACAACGTCACGATGTAGGTAACTCGACGCTCGGTGACACGTCGAACCGCCGCCGAAACCAAAGGATGGTCGATCCCGGCAAGCAGTTCCAACTCCGCACGGCGACCGGCCAATCCGGTCGTGACCGAATCCACCAGACGACGCAACCTCACCTCCGCCGGTTCACCAGAGGACTCGACGGAGGAGATCAGTCTCTCGGTTGCCAAAACTTCCCACCGGCCGAGCGCAGCTTGCAGCAATTCGTCGCGGTTGGCGAAGTGCCAATAAAAGGAACCCTTGGTCGATCCGAGCGTGCGCGCCACCTTTTCCACTGCAACTGCATCAGGCCCATGGCTTGTCAGAGCCTGGAAAGCTGCATCGATCCACTGGTCACGAGAGAGTCGGGCGCGGGCATTCGTCACCTCCGTACGGTACCGTATGGGTAAGTTCCATACGGCACCGTACGGAGGACGAAATGACACTCGCTTTCAAGGCAATGCCTGCACCGGACTGGGCAGAAGCCACCACGATCACCATCCCGTCTGTTCCGACCCATACATCCGAGGAGTGGGCGCAGGCAGTCTTCGACGTCAGGAATGTCCCCGCACCCGTCCTCGCGATGTTCTGGCTCAGGGAGCGGATAGTCGGACTGCTCGGCATCGCCAAGGGACGCCCCGACACCTTTGCCGTCGACAAGATCGCCGACGGCGAGGCCCTCATCGAAGCGGACGAGAAACACCTACGATTCGTCGCCTCGGTTCAGGCCGACAACGACGCCGGCCTCCTGCACGTCGTCACCGCCGTGGAGCTGAAGAACCGCGCGGGCCGAATCTACTTCGCACCCGTTCAGGTACTGCACGGCGTGATCACGCGGGCAATGATGACGTCCGCTCGAAAGCGACTGTGCACGTGATCAACCATCCGGACCGCCCTTGAGTTCGAGGCTGATCTGATCGGCATCCAGCGCGGCAAGTGCCGATCCGAGCATCCGTGCGTCGAACACGCCATCGTCACGTGCGTCGAGCAGTGCCTGACGCTGCGCGTCGATCACGTCGAGGCGGATCCTCTTCTTCGACCGACCCTCTGGCGGAACGACACTCGCAGCAGCATCTTCGAGGAGGTCGAGCAACCTGCGATGCTCGTCTAGTTCGGATTCGGTGAGGTCCTGCGCTGCCGGACCGGTCGCCACTACGACGCGCTTCAACGTTCCTCCCTGAAGGATCAACGAGCCTGCTGCCACCAGGAACGCAACCAAGATCAGGAGCGATCGACTCGGGGTGTCTTCCGGCAGAGTCTGCGCTGCAGCCAGAGTGACCGCCCCGCGCATGCCGGCCCAGATGACGATCGTGCCTTCACGCCATCCCAACGGCGCAGCAAGGTAGTAGTCGATATCGGCAACCGTCCGCCGAACCCGAACCTTGAACCTTTCCATCTGATTCGCCGAAGGTGCCCGGCGCCTGCTGCGTCGTTCGTCTGGCGGGTAATCCTCGGGATTGTCGAGGCGATTCGCGATGTCGGAGAGTCTGGGTTTCATGCGTTCACGAAAATTCGCCCGCGCTTGGAGCGCTCGCAGGAGCGGGGCCACGTACAGAGCCCGCACCAAGATCGTGAGGAACAGTGCACCCGCCGCCACGAAGACCGCCGTGGATATGCCCTCGTGGTCGACCCGGACATCGTCGACTATCGACGAGAGTTCAAGGCCCATCACCAGGAAGATCGCACCTTCGAGGACCAATTCGACTGTGCGCCAGTTCTGGGAGTCGGACAACCGGTGTCGCGGTGACAGCTTCCGAGGAGCGTCGTAGCCGGTGACGAGCCCGGCCACGACTGCAGCAACCAACCCTGACGCACCCAACTCTTCGGCGGGGATCGCCGCCAGAAACGGCACCGTGAACGAGATGACCGTGTTGACCGTCGAATCGGTGACACGGGCGCGAACCATCAGGTTGACCTTGCCGACGACAACTCCGATGACCGCGGCCACGACGACGGCAAAAGCGAACTTGCCCAACACACTCCACAGCGACACCGATGCGGCGGCCCCGGCGATGGCAGTACGCAACAGAACCAGAGCGGTGGCGTCGTTGAGCAGGCTTTCGCCTTCGAGGATCGACACCACCCGCGGCGAGACCGGGAGTTTCTTGACGATGGACGTCGCGACGGCATCCGTCGGGCTCACGATCGCACCGAGTGCAATGCCCCACCAGATACCGAGTCCTGGTATCACCCAGGAGAAGAACACACCGAGAACAAGCGCACTCACGACCACGAGCAGAACGGAAAGCCCACCGATGGCACCGAACTCACGCCGAAACTCCATCGACGGCATCGAGACCGAGGCGGAGTACAGCAGTGGCGGAAGCACGCCTGCCAGAATCCATTCCGGGTCGATGTCCACTGCTGGGACAAATGGTAAGAGGCTGACAACGATCCCGGCCATCACCAGAATCAACGGTGCTGCGACTCCGATCCGCGCTCCGAGCGTCGAGGCCGCGACGATTCCGAGCAGTCCGAGCACCACGATGATCAGAGCATCCACTGCTTCCCCCTGTACCCCCGGATTTGTGTCTGGCTCTTTCTACACCTTTGCCGGAGACGGGGGCGAGACCTGCCAGGCAACGGCGATCAGAACAACCGTGAACGCCGATGCGGGCCACAGAGCGTGAAGACCGATCCATCGGTGAACCAATGCACCGACCACCGCGCCCGCGATCAACCCGGCACACATCCCGAAGTGCTGCAGCCACGCCCACTTCGGACCGCCCAGAAAGGCTCCGGTCAGACGCTGGCCCATCTTGACCAGCGCACCGGTCATGTACGTGACGCCGATCGTCACCTCGCCGTCGCGCTGGAACACCGAGTTGACGGCTCCCATCGCCAAAGCCATCGCCGAGATCGCGCCGGGGGTGACGTCGAGGCTGCTCATCACCGAACCGATGGCCAGCAGCCCGGCTACAACCGCGAGCACCGTCACCTTGCGGGCCCGGACCGAATAGCGCTCCGTGAAGTGGGTGACGACGGTTCCCAGCGCGATTCCCAGAAGGAAGAGCACGATGATGCCGCCGGCCACCCGCGCGGTCGACCACACCCCGTCGGCAAATGCGACGCTCGCCTGCGTCATGTTGCCGCTCATGAACGAAACGAAAGGCCCACCGAGCGTGATGAATCCGAGCGCGTCGACGTAACCGGCCAACCCGGCGAGCGCTGTCGCCAGGCCGATCAGCGACCTGCTGTATCCCGTCACCCGACGAGCTCGGTTCAGCTCAGCTTGCTGGTGCGCAGCTCGTGGCCCTTGGACGTCTTGCAGCGGCCGGTCTCGAGATCCCACTGCCAGCCGTGCAGATCGCAGGTGAGGTTGGTGCCGTCGACGACACCGAACTTCGACAGGTCAGCCTTGAGGTGGGGGCAACGACGCTGAATCTCGTACCCGCCCAACTCGATAGACGCGCTGTCGTCGTGGGCCTCGGCGAACCAGCCGTCGGCGTACGCGATGCGCTCGTCGGTGAGGCACTTGAAGAACGTGTAGAGGAATTCGTTGTACCCACCGATGCGCCACGCCGTGAAGCGTGTCGACAGGAAGATGGTGTTGACCCAGTCGGGCTCGTCGTCACGCAGAACGGTGCGAACCAGTTCGGGAGCGATGCGGAAGCCGTAGCGGTACTTACCTTCTCCGTCGATGGGCTCACGAACGATCCGCTTCGGGAAGTCGAGGACGACCGTCTCCTCTCCCATCACGAGTCCGACGGGGTAGCCGATTCCGTCGCAGATCAGATCGGACTGAGCCATGATCGGCTCGAACTTGGCCTTGAGACCGTCGAGCAGCGGCTCGCCTTCGGCCGGAGCCCACGTGGCCTTCTGCGCGGCGATGACCGGTGCCATCTTCTGCGCCATCTTCTCGATGTACTCGGCCTTGTTGGAGAAGATCTTGTCGACGTCTGCGTCCGGGATGGGATGCGTCAGCGCGACCTTCTCGCTTCCGCGAAGTTCGACGGCCGAGCCGGGGATCATCAGCAGACCACGATCGTTGCCGTTGATGCGCATCTGCTCGAGGAACGTGATCTGGTCGGGGAAGATGTTTCCCTCGTCGCCGTGATCGTCGTTGAGGTAACGCAGGTCGTCGTCGAGGAAGACCGGCGGGCCGGCCGACGGGACAACCCAGGCAGCGTCGACCTGGGAGATGTAGTTGCGGCAGCGGTCCATGCCGCGCTGACGCTTCTGCTTGCCGAAGTTGCGCTTGGTGCCCTTCGGGATGTCGTAGACCATCGGGTACCAGATCGCGCCCGAGTACTGCAGCAGATGGATGTCGACCTTCCCGAAGGCGTCGGTCAGCGGGTCCAGGTCGACGGGCCTGGCGTCGTTCATGTTGAAACAGGTGGTTTCCCCGTCCGAGACGACGAGGCCCGAGTCACCGATCGGACCGTCCGCGGGAGCGCGCAGAGCGATGATCATGATGTCGAGATCGCCCTTGGGACCGCTGACGGTGTGCTTGACGGAGTCTTCCGTCTCGAAGAACTTGTGGAAGCCGAGCTTCTCGAGTTCACGCTTGAGGTCCGGCACCGGGTAATCGGGGAGCAGGACTGTGGCGTCCTTGTTGACGTGCGCGATCAGATTCTTCGGATCGAAGTGGTCCTTGTGCAGGTGCGAGACGTAGAGGTAGTCGCAGTTGCCCAGCGCGTCCCAGTCCAACTCTGTGTTGTCGGGGAACGGCACCCAGGACGCAAAATACGTCGGGGTCACCCATGGATCACACAGGATGGATCCGGCCTCGGTCTGGATGTGAAATCCTGCGTGGCCGACGCTGGTGATCTGCATTGCAACCTCCGAAATCGTACTGCTGGTCAACTCAGCATAGTCGGCGCGATCAGGGCCAAATCGCGATCGAGGAGGCGGCCGGTTGTGACGTCATGCACGTCAGAGGTCGAAAGTGGGTTGTGAATCAGACCTGCCGGTGACGCGGACAACACTCTCTGTGCTGGCGTGTTCGCCGTATTTCTTGGCGTTCGCGGGAGCTGTTTCAGCATTCCCGAAGACAGCCCCTAAGGCTAACCTAACAAGCATGACTCGACTCCTTTCTCCCTCCACGACCGATCGCGACTACTGGGCGATCGTGGACAACCTGACGCGACGCGGTTTCTTCGGCGTCGGCGCGGGCGTCGCTGCGGCCGCGTTTCTCGCCGCCTGCGGCAGCACGGAAAGTTCGACGCCCGAGAACGCGGAGACCTTCGAGTTCACGCGCGGCGACGAGAAGCTGATCATTCCGACGGACCCGCAGAACGTCGTTGCCCTCGACCCGCGGGACGGCCTCGAATTGTCGATCCTCGCCGGATACCCGGTGACCGCCTACCCGACCGGCGCAGCCGAACACCTACGCCGTGAGGTCCCGGATGCCACGGGTGTCGAGATCTTCGCCGAAGGTGCTTCCGATCCCAACTTCGAATACATCTCGACTCTCGGCGCAGACCTTCTCGTCCTCAGCGCCGGCTGGTGGGACACCGGGTCGTACGGCAACGACCGGATGCAGCAGATCGCACCGGTCCTGCCCGTCGGCAAGGACTTCACCCCGGAGTGGCGGAAGGTCATGTCGGACTTCCTCACCGGCATCGGGCGCAGCGATCGCGCCGAAGAAGTACTCGCCGAGTACGACGCCCATGTAGCTCAGGTCCGCCCGACCGTCGAACCGCTGATGGCCGGCAAGAAGGTTGCCTTCGTCGCCGCCGCGGAGGATCAGATCGCGTGGTTCCAGAACGATTTCCGCACCGCCGTCGCCGAGGACCTGGGATTCGAGGTGCTCCGTGAAGGCCCCGACCTTCGCGTGATGCTCGGATCGGAGCAGTTCAACCGTCTCGAAGAAGCCGACGTCATCTTCGCCTTGGATCGCAGCGCCTCCGGCAGCGTGTACACCTCGCCGACGTGGCAGCGTCTGCCCGCCGCGCAGGCTGGTCGAGTGATTCCCTTCGACTACTACAAGGCCGCGGGATACGCCTTGACCGCCAAGGTTCTCGTCGACGACTTGGCGGCCGGGGTCAAGCGGTAGAACCCGACCTTCGTCGACCCGACGGGGCCCCGATCATTCGGCACCGGCGGCTCGTCCTGTCACGCGGTCCCGAAACTCGCGGAACGCTTGGAAACCACCGGTGAGCGCCCGCGCCAGTTCCTCGGCGCTGTCGACCCAGACGACGTCCTCCAACTCGGAAACGTCGTCGGGCTCGTGATTGCGCTGGGGAACGAGAAACGTCGGGTCACCCTGAGGGTTGACGATCAGGAACCCAGCCGCCGCGCAGAG
The DNA here is from genome assembly GCF_024436645.1 of Rhodococcus sp. T9N. Lineage (NCBI taxonomy): Bacteria > Bacillati > Actinomycetota > Actinomycetes > Mycobacteriales > Nocardiaceae > Rhodococcus > Rhodococcus sp. T9N. The sequence goes on from NZ_JAMSKS010000001.1 coordinate 361,034, forward strand.
GTCGTAGACGAACGCGCACTCGGCAGGCGACAGCGTCGCGTGGAAGATTCCACCACTGAGTGGATCGCTCTGCTCGAGCGAGTCGAGATGAAGGTCGGAGAAGGCCCCGTCGATCGTCAATGCCCTGTCGTCACGGTCGACGATCTCGCCTCCGTACGGGCTCTCGACCACGCGCAGCCCGTGCTGATCGAGGAAAGCGGCGACCGCCGCCCGATCAACATCGAGTTGCACGTCCTTCGTCACCCGCATGAAGTGCAGCGAGAAACCCATCGATCCCCCTCGTCCATTCGCGACGCACGTGATGCGCTCGCCAGTACCTCGACAGCCGAGAAGCGTCAAAACTACCTCTCGAGTAGGGTCCGGATCGCCTCGACCACTTCGGCAGGCGCCTCTTCTGCCATGAAGTGACCTGCGGACAGCGTGCGGTGCTCGAGATCGGGCGCCCACGCTTTCCACAGGGCCTCGGCGTCGTAGCCGAGCATCGAGCCCCAGTCCTGCTGAATGACCGTGACCGGCATGTGCAGTTGGTTGCCCGCCTCCCGATCGGACTGATCGTGTTCGATGTCGATGCCTGCCGACGCCCGGTAATCGGCAACGATCGACGGCACCGCCTCCCGTGAGGCGCGCAGGTATTCCGCCCGCACGTCTACCGGAATCGCTTCGCGGTTCTGCGTCCACACGTCGAGAAAGTACTCGAAGAACGCATCGGCGCTGGCGCTGATCATCTGCTCGGGAAGACCAGGTGGCTGAGCCATGAGATAGAGATGGAACGCCACAGCAGCATTCGATCCATGCAGGATGTCCCACATATCCAGGGTGGGGAGCACGTCCAGCGAGCCGAGTTGCGTGATCACATCCGGATGATCCAGCCCCGCTCTGACGGCAACCAGTGCGCCACGATCGTGGCCGACGAGGGCAAACTTCTCGTGTCCCAATTTCCTGGCCACCTCGACGATGTCGGCAGCCATTGTTCGTTTGGAGTAGGTGTCCGGGTTTTCCTCGACCGGTTTGTCGCTGGCTCCGTATCCGCGTAGATCCGGGCAGATGACAGTGTGATCCGACGCCAAGGCAGTGGCTACGTGACGCCACATGAGGTGAGTCTGAGGGAAGCCGTGCAGGAGGACGAGTGGTGTTCCGCTTCCGCCGACCGCGACGTTGAGCCGCACTCCGTCTGCTGTGGAAATCTGCTGGTAGTCGAAGCCTGGAATGGTGATAGTCATCGGTCGCTCTCGTTAGTCGGGGTGATGGCAGGTCGGGGTGATGGCAATCAGCTTCGCCGCAGTCGATGAGCGTTCGATGAGCGCGATAGCGTGGGGAAATGCGAGACCACACATTTGAAGCCCCGGCTTTCGGAGTGCTCGGACCCGTGGTCGCGTGGAACGAGTCTTCACACCAGATCGATCTGAAGGGTCCACGACACCGAGCGGTCCTCGCTCGTCTCGTCGTCGCCCGCGGACGTGTTGTTCCCGTGGACGTGATTGTCGACGACCTCTGGGTCGATCCTCCGTCCGGCGCTACCAGCGCAATACGTACGTTCGTTTCCGCTTTGAGGCGTGCGCTCGAACCGGATCGCGCGCCGCGAAAGAAGCCGAAAGTCATTGTCACCGAAGGGCCCGGTTACGCCTTTCATGCAGCACCCGACGCGGTCGACGCTTGGGAATTCGAAAGACTGGTGCGTGAAGCCGCGGATTCGACGCCGGCAAAATCACTCGAACTGCTCCGAACCGCGCTGCAGCTGTGGAGAGGGCCGGCCTACGCGGAGTTCGCCGACGAGCCTTGGGCCCGAACGGAGCGATCACGCTTGGAGGAACTGCGTCTGGCTGCCGTCGAACGCTTGGCATCCGCGCAGCTCGATCTCGGGCGAGCTGCCGAAGCGATTCCCGATCTGGATGCCCACGTGACGGAACACCCTTGGCGTGAGGAGGGTTGGCGACTACTCGCTCTGGCGCTGTACCGGTCCGATCGTCAAGGCGATGCTCTGGCAGTCCTACGTCGCGCACGGAAGTTACTCGCCGAAGAGTTGGGCATCGACCCTGGTCCACGACTGAACGACCTCGAGTCCGACATTCTCCGCCGGGAAACCCGCCTGGATCCTGTAGGGGCAGAACAGATCTTCAGTCAGGTTTCGGCAGCGTACGACCGGACCGTAGCGCCAGGATCGAAATCGAGATTGGAGTCAACCGTCGGCCTCCTCCGAAGTTTGGCAGTTGCGGGCGGAAGCGGACTCGAGACTGCCCGAAACCAACGACTGACAATCATCGGCGCCGCTGAACAATTGGACGATGTCGAACTCACCGCGCGGATCATCGGCAATTACGACGTGCCCGGGATCTGGACGCGATCCGACGATCATCGGCAGGCTACGCAGATCGTCGAGGCCGCTCAGCGCACTCTCGATCGACTTCCGGCCGGCAACGAACCCGCTCGGGCGAGACTGTTGGCGACAATCGCACTCGAATCGCGCGGACTGCCCGGTCATCACGGTCTCGAATGTGCCCGTGCCGCAGTACAGATCGGTCGCGCTCTCGACGATCCAGGGCTCCTGGCCTTCGCTCTGAACGGATTGTTCATGCAGACGTTCTGGACTACCGGTCTGGCCTCCGAGCGCGACGACATCGGCCGTGAACTGGTCGACCTCGCCATTCGACACGGCCTGGCTACCTTCGAGATCCTCGGCCATCTGATCCGCATGCAAGCCCTCAGCGCCCTTGGGCAATTCGATGCAGCCGAGCTACATGCCGAGACGGTTGATCGATTGGCCGGACGTCACGAACGCCCATTGGCAGCGGTGTTCACCACCTGGTTTCGCGCTATGCGTACTGCCGCTGCCGGCGCGGAGGCCGCGCACTGCGAGAAGCTGTACGAAGCTGCGGCGGTCAATCTTTCCGATGCCGGCATGCCGGGTCTCGCGGACGGCATACTCCCTCTCGCAATTCTCGCCCTCCGCGTATGGCGGGGACTGCCGGCGATTTTCGACCCGACCACGCAGTGGGGCCCGTACGAACCCTGGGCCCGGCCACACCTGCTCATCGCACAGGGGCAGACGAACGAAGCAGCGAAGGCCGTCGAGGCATTGCCGGACCCGCCCGAAGACCTACTCTCCGAGGCACTGTGGTGCTTGACTGCCGCAGCGGCGACTGCAGTCGGCGACCGTCGAGTCAAGGAGCGTGCGCGAGCGGCGCTCCTACCTGCCGCCGCCGAAATAGCCGGCGCCGGAAGCGGAATGCTCGCCGTGGGACCCGTCTCGCACTACCTGGCCGAATTGGAGCAGGGCTGAACCGTCAGGTGAATGCAATCACCGTCTCACCCCACGCCTCCCGGATCTCGCGGTCGAGATCAGCGACGACCGCATCGCGTTTGTCGATCAACAGTGTCGAGCGTGTGTCGGTGTCGTAAGTGGGCCACCCCGGGTCCGCACCCAGTTCGCGATCGTCCCCGGCGTCGTAATCGCCTGCAGCTCTGGCAAAGTCCAACCACCTCGCCTGCATGCGCTCAGAGACATGACGCGCCGCGCTCAAGCCACCCAACTTGTAGGTAATGTCTCGTGCCCCGTGGTTGATGTTGCCGAAGACGTAGGCAAGTTCGGTGCCGTGGGTCGCACCGATCTTCAGCGCCTTGAGCATCGGCGGCGCGTAGTCGAAGCGATACAACCACGTCGGCGCAACCTTGCTGTGCGCCTCGGCGATCCACAACGTAGGCAGCCGGAATCCGAAGTCACGGGTCAAACCGAGACCGGCGCCCAGCTTGGACAGTCCCGAATACGCGCCTTCGATTTGAGAATGATCCGGTAGCTCGAGTCCTGGATGCTCGTCGGCGATCTCCGCGAACATCGACGTGATCACGACGGGATCGATCGGCATCAACGGCGACTTCATCATCCGGAAGAGCGAAGATTCGTCCTTGTTGGTTCCGATGATCAGCGGAATCGGGTGTGCATTGCCGTGACGGAACGCGCGCACCGGGTAGTCAGGGAGCAGATCACCGTCGACGATCGGCGCGAACGCCAAAGTGCCAGGCGTCTCCTGGGGGACGCGAGCAAACAGTTCGTCTGACGGCCCGATCAAGTCTTCGGCAGACGTGGACCGCAACAGACCCAGATCGCTTCCGCCGCTGAAGATCTCGAGAAACAGCTTCGCGACGATCTCACCACGTTCACTACCGTACACCGAAGTGGCGGGCGAACTTTCGGCAATAGCGCGATGAAACAGGCCGCGAGCGGACGGGACGGTCATCAGCGTCGTCACCGCGCCGCCACCTGCCGACTCGCCGAACAACGTCACTTTGTCGGGATCGCCACCGAAAGCCGCGATGTTGCCTTGAACCCATTGCAGCGCTGCAATCATGTCGCGGAGAGCGACATTGGGCTCGAAGGTATGTTCACTCGAATTGAAGGACGAGAAATCGACGAAGCCGAACACACCGATGCGGTAGTTGATCGAGACGACGACAACGTCGCCGTTCTCAGCCAATGTGGTTGCGTCGAAAAGTGGTTGGCTGGACGCTCCGCGGAAATACGCTCCGCCGTGAATCCAGACCATCACCGGTTTACCCGGCGCATCAGAACCGACGGGGCCCGGTGCCCACACGTTGAGGAACAGGCAGTCTTCGTCCATCGGAACGTTCTCACCGAGCGGGATCATCGCGAGTCGACTTTGCGGCTCACACGGCCCGAATTCTGTTGCGTCCTGGACCTCGGTCCATGGCTTCGGCGGAACCGGCGCGCGAAATCGCAGCGGACCGACCGGAGGTGCCGCGTAACGAATCCCCTTCCAACTCGACACCGAGCCTTCCGTCGATCCTCGAACCGGCCCGTACGTTGTCTCGACTACCGGCGCTTCGCTGGGTGTGATCGTCATTCGATTTCTCCTCGAAAACAAGTTGCTACTTCGACAGGGCTTCGACAACGTGCGAGAGTTCCAATGCTGCCAGCATCAGGAACAAAACGGTCATGATTGCTGCATTGTGGCGGATCAGAATGCTTTTGGTGGCGCTCAGTGCATCGGTCACCTTCGCCGGGGGCACGGCAGCCAATGCTGACAGCACGATCAAAGCGATGGACGCCGCTACCGCGAACAGAACGGAGTACGCGACCACTGATACCCAGCCGAGGTGCCCGCCACCGATGATCGAACCTGCCTTGAGTTCGAGCGGCAGGTTCTTCGCGTTGGGTACGGTCAACAACAGTCCCAGAACCGCAGCTTTGGCCGGTTGCATCGAGTCGATCTGTGCCAGCCACGACGGCATCGCCGGCTCGGCATCGTCTTTCGGACGGCCACGCCAACTCGAGTACGCGAGCGCCAGAAAACCGACAGTGAACACGACGGCGAACACCGTCTGGACGGTATGCGCGCTGCCGCTGGACTTCGATTCCACTCCGGTGGTCGAGAGTGCCGTCGCTGCTGTGATCGCTGTCGCGGCCAGCACGATGCTCGCGGTGTACGCGAATGCATTTGCCTTCGCCCGAGTGGACAGCAGGATCGCGATGATCGCAACCAGAGGAATCGGGCTGATGACGACGCCGGTGGCGAGTGGGATGAGCTGCGCAGTAATCGATTCCATTTCTGCGACCGTACAAGCGGCCAATCCGGCCATTGGCGAAACGTTCGGCCTCCACGACATCGCCACTCACGGTGTCACAGAAGCACGGCTGTGAGGACCACCCGGTCTTCCTCTTCGACAAGTTCGAGGGACGTTACCGTACCGGCGAGCGATTCAAGCCCGATCCCTGAGTCCCGTGCCACCGGCATCCGACCCGGCGAACTGATCCGCACTACTACCGCCCGAGCATCGGCGAGTGTCACCTCGAGGAAGACGGGCCCTCCTGCACCGTGTTTCACGGCGTTGGTCAGTCCCTCCGACAGGATCTCCACCACGCTGTCGAGCCGAGCGGAGCCGGAACCGATCACCGCCCAGACTTCGTCGTCGACGTGACTGACGACCGGAATTGCGTAGCGCCACACCGTGACAAGATCATCGATACGCTTTCGGGCATCGGAGTCAGCCGGCTGATCGGATGACGCAGACAGGTCGCTTTCCAAGCCGTCGAGAATGTGGGCAATGGTTGCCGCAACATCGACTGGGCGACCGGCAACGGCGCCCGAAGACCATGCGGCCGCTACGAGTTCGCCCTGCACCGACGAGTGCAACAACCTGGCCAGTCCACGTCGGGTGTGCATGAGCTCGGCATGAATACGAGCTGCATCGAGCGCTTGCCGGCTCAGGGCGCTGCGGAGTTGATGCTCCTCGTCCTGGCGCTGCGTATCCGCAGCCCTGATCAGACAGACGGACAGCGCAACCAACGGGTAGACGGCCATCGACGAGAGATAGAAAGTCGGGGTACGGCCGAACACCGTCAGGAGCAGCCACGTCGCGGTACTGCTGATCAACGCACTCGCGCAGTACACCGCAGAAAGAGTCGCGATCCGTCTCAGAGGGCCGTCTCCGCTGCTGACAACTCGGCGAGCGCACGCATTGCCACCGACGAAGAGCCAGAAACCGACGCCGAGCTGGACCGCCGTGAACGTCACGCCGTAAGTCGTGAGCAGGTAGACGGTCACCAGTGCCGTGTACGCGAACACCGGTACGTACAGTGGCGCCGGTTCAACACTGCGTACGACGCCGATCAGTCGATCTCTCGCCGTCAGCCGCACCGTCGGCGTCGGTGATTCGATCGGGGGAATCTCCCGGAACAGTCGATGACTCATCGGGCGAACCACGTCGTCCGAGATTCGCTTCAAGAGCGCTGCTCCTCGCACTCCCTCGAGTTCCGTTTCAGCAACCGCGTGCATGACCGTCTCGATACTGCGCTCGAGCTCTCGCCGACACTGCGCACGGGTTTGGCCGAGGCGGAATCGATCCCGGGTCTGTTGGAGTTGGACGGCGGCCCCGGCAACCTTCAAACTCCGTTGCAGCGCGAGGCGGTCACGGAGAGCGCTTACCAGTACGGCGGTCAACGACAAGAAGACAACGCTGCACACGACGTTGAGGGCCACCCGGACGAGCATCGGTCTGGGGTCGACGGGGAGTTCGAGCGCGCGGGTGATCGCGTCGAGGACGAACGGGCGGATCGCGCCGATCATTGCGAACAGGGCCAGGGCTGCGAGCTGCGATCGGTGCGCTGCAAGAACAGCCCTCGCCATCAGCAGCATCACACCGACAACGCAGTGGGTCGCGAAGGCGCCGACTGCCATCACGCCTACTTCGCGCACCCCGGTACACAGGTAGTAGTTGGCCATCACGGTCACCGCGAACGGCAGCGTCAGAATCCAGGACCACTTGGTGACGATGTTCCGATCACCGAGTCGAAGCCACCACTCGCGCGGGTTCACACCGAGTCGGTCACTTCGGGCACACCGAAATGGCGGATGAAGATACTCGCAGCAAGCACTCGCGGATTGGTGGACGAATCGTGCGTCAATCCCAGGCTCTCGAGAGTGCGCGCGATGAGCTTCTCCACACCTCGGATCGAGGACCCACGATGCGCTGCGATTGCGCTGTTCGACCAGCCGAGCGAGATGTAACGCAGAAGATCGAGCTGTGATCTGGTGAGGCTCGACAGGGCGGAGTACGGATCACTCCCGAGCGTCGGTGGCTCGGTTTCCGTCAACGCGGCCTCCACTACGCCGATCAACTGATCCGCCGACTGGACAGCCGCCTTGTCCACGAACAGCGACTTCGGCGGCACACCCGCAGAACCTGGCGCTGTCGATGCGTTGGGGTAGTTCGTCAGGAACACGATCGCGCAATGCGGGGCCTTCACGGTGACGATGTTCGCGAGATCGACGCCGTTCGGCCGCACGCCAAGGTCGATGTCCGTGACCAAGAGGTCAGGATCGAATCCGTCGAACTCCGTGAGCGCTTCGACCGCCGATCCGGCCGTATGGACCACGAACCCGGCGTGTGTGAGCGTGTCACCGACGAGCGCACGCATCAGCGGTTGGTCTTCCACCACCAACACCCGTCGCACCCACTGGCTGGTCTCCATGACCAGAGATTAACCGTTGGGAGAGTGCGTATTCGACCGAGCAGGTGGTGACGGATTCCGAGTAACACGGCAGTTATCAACCATGCGGGTTCCAAGCATTTCGCCCGATATGTCCCAAGCGTCGGAGCCCAGGGTGTTCCGAGTACACACCCCTTCGACCATCAGGACGGGCCATGACCGCACCGATCACCCCGAAGAACACCGCAGTACGACGAGCCACTCTGCTGGCAGTATGCGTGAGCACCGCAATGCTCATGCTCGACATCGCCGTCGTCAACACCGCCCTGCCGTCGATCGCATCCGATCTCGATACCGGAGTCAGCGCCCTGCAATGGGTGATCGACGCGTACACGCTGGCATTGGCGACGGTGGTTCTCAGCGCCGGATCGTGGGCAGACCGACGGGGTCGACGCCATGTTTTCATCATCGGCATTCTGTGGTTCACCACGGCATCTCTGTTCTGCGCTCTGGCGCCGAACATCTGGGTGCTCGACCTCGCGCGGGCCGCTCAGGGTATCGGCGGTGCCGTACTCTTCGCCTGCTCACTTGCCTTGCTGGCGGACGTGTTCGAGAAGGGTCCCCAGCGCGCGACTGCTCTGGCTGCATACGGCGCCACGATCGGGGGCGCGTTTGCCGTCGGCCCACTGGTGGGCGGGTTGCTCACCGAGTTGTTGGATTGGCGCGCAATCTTTTTGATCAACGTTCCGATCGGGTTGATCACACTGGCGATGACGGTGCGGTGGGTTCCCGAGTCACGCGATCCTCGACCTCGCCGCGCGGACGTGCCCGGGCAGATTCTGGTGTCCACCGGCCTGGCAGCTCTGGTGTTCGGTTTGTTACGCGGTAACGAGGATGGGTGGTTCGAGCCGCAGCCGATGATCGCCGCGGTGATCGCCGCGGCCGCCATGATCGGTTTCTCCCTGCACGAGCTTCGTACCACCGAGCCCATGCTGCCCCCGCATCTGCTCGCCAATCGGGCCTTCGCCGGAGCGCAGGTCGCAGCGTTCTCGATCTCCGCCTCCATGTTCGCGGTGTTCGTCTACACGACCATCTACCTGCAGAACGTGCTGCATCTGTCTCCCGTGGACGCCGGCCTGGTGTATCTACCGGCGACGATAGCGATGTTCGTCGTCGCGGGCGCCACCGCGAAATTGGACGGGCGCATCCCCGTCTCGGTCTCGTTGACGTGCTCGCTTCTACTCGTCTCGGTGGGGCTGGTCATGATGACCGTCGTCGACGTGACCAGTTCGCCGTACGCGATACTTCCCGGATTTGTTGTCGCGTGCGTGGGGGCCGGGGTGTTCAACCCCGTCATGAGTGGGTTGGTTCTGGGCGAAAGCACTTCGAACCATTCCGGATTGGCCGCAGGGATCAACGACGCGTTCCGGCAGACCGGCATCGCAGTCGGGGTTGCCGTGCTCGGCGCCTTCCTTCCGGCGCAGTCGATGCTGCCCGGCGGATCACCGGACGACTTTGTCGGTGGACTTCGGTTGGCTCTGTTTGTCGCAGCCTTCATCGCAGCTCTCGGTGCGTTGGTCTGTGCGGCGACGCTGCGCACTACCAGCGTCAACCAGACTCTTTCCGAGGAATCCGAGCAGATGTTGACGAGAACTAGTTGACCGTTTTGTCCTGCATGTATGAATTTCGCTCCTTAGAATCGAACCGTCCTGCGTCCGCAGGTACGAGGGGAAACGGATGATCTATCGACTGCTCGGGCCGTTGGAGGTCGCACGGGGTCCGGCGACGAGCGACGTGATCGATCTGGGCCCTCGAAAACAACGAACGGTCCTTGCCGTTCTACTGCTCAACCGTGGTCGCGTCGTCTCCACCGACCGGCTGATCGATGCTCTCTGGCACGACGACGCACCGGCGAGTGCGATGGCAAGCATCCAGGCGTATATCTCCAACCTGCGCCGAGCGCTACGCGTCGAAACCGGTACGGCGTCACCGATAGTGCGTCAATCGCCGGGCTATGTCCTCGAGGTCGCTCCGGCAGACGTCGATCTGTCGGTCTTTCTCGACGACGCCGAAACGGCGCGACAACACGCTGAGAACGAACGGTGGCAGGAGGCTTTGACGACCGCTGACCGTGCCCTCGCCTCGGTCCGGGGGCAGCTTCTGGACGACCTGAACGACGCGCACTGGGTGGAGGTGGAAGCCGCAGCCTTCGAGGAAGTGCGGACCGAGTGCCGGGAGACCCGGATAACGGCGCTTCTGGCTCTCGGGCGCCTGGCACCCGCGCTGGTCGAAGCTGCTCAACTCTGTAGCGAGTACCCGTTCCGCGACCGGACCTGCTGGCTGCGAATGGTTGCCCTGCATCGGGCGGGCAGGTCACCGGAAGCCTTGGAACAGTTTCGATTACACGCGTCTCGGCTCGACGCCGAGCTGGGACTGGAGCCCGGCGGGGAGCTGACAGCATTGCAAGGCGCGATCCTGCGCCACGAACCCGGCCTGGCCGCCTGGCCGCGCACTCCGGGATGGACGGGGGCCGAACAAGTGTCGGTCCCGGCTTCTCCCCCAGCCGTAGCAGCGATGCCCGAGACGGATTCCTCACGCTTGTTCGTCGGGCGCGACGCTCAGACGATTGTCGCCGACAAGATGCTCGACGACGTTCGCCGTGGCTCACCTCGCTGGTTGATCTTGACCGGCCCCGCCGGCATCGGCAAGACACGATTCGCCGAGGAGTGTTCGTCGAGAACAACGTCCATTCGAGGAGCCACCGTCTGGGCACGTTGCCCGGAGGACGACGGAACGCCGCCGTGGTGGCCGATCCGCCGACTGGTTCGGGAACTCGGAGCCGACGCCGATTTCGTACTGACGCCGCCGACGGACATCGATCCGGACGAAGCGAGATTTGCCGTCTACGAACGGGTTCGCACCACCATCGAAGCTGCGGCGAAAGATGCACTGTTGACCGTCGTCATCGACGACATTCAATGGGCCGATCCCACGTCCCTTCGTTGCCTGACCTACCTGGTCGGCGCAATGACCAGTGCCAGAGTCTGGTTCGTGTCGACGCTCCGAGACTCGGAAGTCGGGCCGGCAGTGCGCAAGTTCGAAGAAGCCGTACTCCACGGCGAAGGAAACCGAACCATGATTGTGCCGGCGCTCGCGCAGGGCGAGGTTGCAACACTCGCAAGGTGCGTCTCCGGGGACACGCTCGACGACGCGGAGGCGCGAACCCTGGCGGAACGAACCGGCGGCAACCCGCTGTTCGTCTCGGAGTACGCCAGGCTTCCCCGGAACGAGCGACTGGGCGACGGCATCCCCGTCGCCGTTCGATCTGTCCTCGGTCGACGGCTTGCCGCAGTGGAACCGGCAGTGTTGCAAGATCTTCGGGTTGCCGCAGTTATCGGCGACGCCATCGAGGTGTACACGCTGGCCGCAGCCACCCGTCTCGACGTCGACACTCTCGCCGACCATCTCGACGCGGCTGCTGATGAACGAATCATCGTCGCGGACTCGGCAAACGGCGGTTACGTCTTTGCTCACGGCCTACTCCGAGACGAAGTCCTCGAAGCGATACCCACGCTTCGTCGCCAGCGGATACATGCCCGAGTTGCCGAAGTGCTCGAAAATTCCTCCGATCCGGACCGGCTGAGCCGCCGCGCGCAACATCTGATGTCGGCACTTCCCCTGGTCGATCCACTCGTCGTTCTGGAGGCATGCACGGCTGCAGCGCAGGATGCGACCGATCGGTGGAGTTCGGAGACCGCGGCCGAGTGGTGGGAGGCAGCTGTCCGCGCATTCGACTCACTTCCGGTGTCCCAGCAATCCGCTGACGATCGGGACGACCTGCTGGTGGCCAGAGTCGAGGCCCTCGCCCGCGCAGGTCGAGGGCAGACAGTTCTCGACGTCGTCAATGCCGGTCTCCTCGAGGCTGTTCGGGAGGGGCGGACCTCCGCCGTCGGACGATTGGCAGGCGCATTACTTCGGGCCGCCGGTGCGTGGCCGTGGGTTTCCTACGGTACCGATCCGGGACCACTGCTCGAACGGCTCGCGGCGGTCGAGCCCTTGGTCGAGAACGACAGGGCAGCTCACGCACGGGTTCTTGCTGCGCTGGCGGTGGGAAGTTGCTACCACCCCGAAGCCGAGATCCCGAATCGATGGAGCGCCCGCGCTCTCGACATCGCCCGCGAACTCGACGATCCGGATGTGATCGCGGACGCGCTGCTCGGACGGATTCTGCTTTTCTCCGGAGTCGCGCTGCACAGCGCGGAGTCCATGCGCCTACTGCGCGAGCTTTTCGAACTGCCGCACCAACAATCGCGTGTCGACAGCGTCGTCGGACACGCCGTCGCGAGCATGACGGAGATGAATCTGGCCAATGTCGATGCCGCCGTCAAACACGTCAGGCAGGGGATCATCGGCTGCGAGCTACTGAGACTCCCGGTGGTTCGGGTCCAATTACGCTGGATGGAAGCAACTCTCGCCGAATGGTACGGAGACTTCGCGCAAGCCCGCCGGCAGTACGAGACGGCCAGGCAGATCCATCTGCAAACGGAGTTGTACACGGCTGGCAGCGCAGATCTGGCGTTCAACACTCTGGAATGGGAGCGAGGTGCGTTGGCAGAATCTGATCCCGGTGTCGTGGAACCTGATTCGTGGACCATCGCCATCGATGCCGCCCGAGGCGAGCGCGAGGCCACTTCCGAAGGCATCAAGAAGTGGCTGATCAATCGCGGGCCACAGACGTGGACGACATTGGGACACCAGACACTACTTGCACGCGTCGTGGCAGATCTGGAACTGGTCGAATACGCCGACACGTTCATCGGCCTTCTCTCGCCATACACCGGCTGCATCGCAACGGTGGGCCATGTCGGTGAACTGGGCTCGGTCGCCGAAGCCTCCGCGCGTCTGCACGCGCTTCTCGGTCACGTCGAGCAGGCATCGACTCTCCTGGATCAGGCCGAGAAGATCGCCACTGGCTCCGGTGGAGCACCAACACTGCTGCGCTGTCGACTGCTTCGGGCGCTGCTTCGAGAGCCGTCCGCCGAACGTGAACGGGAGCTGACGGAAGTGGCGGCCGAATCGGAGACACTCGGCATGCGGGGCGTAGCTGAACGAGCGCGATCGACATCGCCCTGAACTGCGAGAATGCGCTTGGATAAAACTTGGATCCGCTTGGGATACATACGTCAAGAACCACCCAAGCCTGTTCGGACATCCTTCCCTTGACCGAAAGACGGATGAGGAAAGGAAGACCATGAACCTTCAAACCCCCACGCTCGACGCCGCGGTCGAATCACTGCGCGCAGAGGTGACCGGTTCCGTTTCCCTGCCTGGCGAAACGGGATACGAGTTGGCGATTCCGTGGAATGCAGCGGTTCCCGTCGCGCCTGGCGCGGTGGTGGCAGTCGAGAGCGCGCAAGACATTGCCGCAACTGTGCGATTCGCGGCGAAGTTGGGCCTGCGCGTCGGTGTTCAGCGCACCGGCCACGGCGCGGTCCCTCTCGGCAGTGACGTTCTCCTCGTCCACACCGGCAGGCTCACGGAGTGCGTCGTCGACCCCGAAAACCGCACTGCCCGAATCGGCGCGGGCTTGATCTGGCAGGACGTCATCGACGCTGCCGCACCCCACGGCTTGGCGCCACTGGCAGGTTCTTCACCCACTGTCGGAGTCGCCGGCTTCCTCACCGGTGCCGGCATCGGCCCGTTGGTGCGCACGTACGGGCTGTCGTCGGATCACGTTCGTTCGTTCGACATCGTCACCGGCAGTGGCGAACTCATTCATGTCACCCCCGACGAACATGCCGAATTGTTCTGGGGGCTACGCGGCGGCAAGGCCACACTGGGCATTGTCACAGCCATCGAGATCGACCTACTACCTGTCACCCACTTCTACGGCGGTGCACTCTATTTCGACGGCGCAGATGCAAGCGCGGTCGCGCACGCCTGGCTGGACTGGGGCGCCGACCTGCCTGAGCACAGCTCGACCTCTCTTGCCTTTCTGCAACTTCCACCCCTTCCACAGGTTCCGCCGCCGCTGGCCGGCAGGCTCACCGTCGCGGTCAGATTCGCAAGTCTTGCCGAGGAATCCGATGCCAAGTCACTGATCGACCGAATCCGTTCAATCGCAACACCCTTGATCGACGCAGTCGGTGTGCTGCCTTATGCCGCCCTCGGGGCAGTGCACGCCGATCCCGTCGACCCGATGCCGACGCACGAATCCACGGCATTGACCAACGAGCTGTCACACGAGGCCGTCGACGCATTGCTGGCCGCTGCCGGACCCGGATCCGGTTCACCCCAAACCGTCGTCGAATTACGTCTCCTCGGGGGCGCCCTCGCACGGGAACCTGAGCACCGCAGCGCCTTCTGCCATCGTGACGCTGCCTTCTCGCTGTTCACCGTCGGAGTTCTTGCCCCACCGATGGTCGACGCGGTAGTCCCGCACGCCGAGACTCTCGGACGAACGATGGCGCCATGGACGAACGGGCATGCACTGCCCAACTTCGCGCCGAGCGTCGACCCGGAGAAGATCGCCCGCACCTACGACGAGGACACCGCTCACTGGCTGAGCGCTTTGGCGGACACGCATGATCCGCAGGGAGTCCTGGCCGTCGGTCAGGTCATGCGCCGGATCGCCTGAACTTCGCCAACTCTCGCAACCGGACCAGATCCCAGGCGTGCCGGGGGCGACGGATGCCCGGTCGATCTCGGGGGACTCTGACCCTCAGCGCCTGCGGACTGACCGTGCATCTGACCGGAGTTGGCATCACCAGCGCCTCGCCGTCGACGCCGACCGGAATCTCGTCGGTGTCGGCGTCGACGATCACCTCGAATCCGGTGCCCTGAGCCAGACCGTGTTGATGCGCCCGATGGAGCAACCCGATGGCCTGACGGGCACTGCTGACGGAGATCGCGACGATTCCGAGAGTGCCCCGGTCCAATCGCGGCCGATGACCGAGCCCCGCCAGGTCGTTCATCTCGTACGGGCCGTTGCTGACCAGCACAGCCTGTGGACCCACCGCGGACACGCTCGGGGAGCGCGCGGTCAACACCGCTCCGGCACGTCCGGCGAGGAGATCCGGGAGCATCTGCAAGAAGGTGCTGGTCTTGGCGTCGCGGTACTCCGGACTCTGGACTACCTCGGCGTACGCCCCGAACGATGCGTTGTTGACGAAAGTTCGACCGCCGACATTTCCCAGATCCACCGTGACCTCGACGCCGTCGACGAGCGCGTCGAGGCACCGAGATGGATCCTCGAGATCGAGCCCCAGATCCGCGGCGAAGTGGTTGCGCGTTCCCGCGCTGACGACGAGGAAGGGCAGGTCGTGTTCGGCCGCGACAGCAGCAACCAGTGCCTGTGTTCCGTCGCCACCGGCCACACCGAGTAGGTCGGCGCCGTCCGCGACCGCCTGCCTGGCCAAGGCCGTCACGTCGATCTTCTCGGGCCCCTCGAGCAGTGCGACCGTGGCCCCCCGTTCCTCGGCCTTGCGTTTCAAGTCGAACTTCTCGACCTTGCCACCACCGGAGTTCGGGTTCATCACGAAGAACGGCTTGACGGGCGGCGGTGCCGGTCGCTCGACAACCGGCAATTCCTTCTCCTCCCCCGCCAAGGCGGTGCGAGCGCAGATACCGGCTACGACGAACAACCCGATCGCGAGCAGCACCACCCACAGGAGTCGTTCTCGGACCAGGAAGGTGAGCACCACGATCGGGGTCAGTACCACCACCGCCAACGAGATCCAGCGGAGGAATCCGCGGGTGGTCAGAAACCAGTACACGGCTACGACGCACACGACCACCCCACCGATCCCCAGGATCAGCATGGTCAAGGCTTTCAGTCCGGCGAAGATCAGGAGCACCGCGACTGCAAGAACCAGGGCCGCGAAGGCTGCGCGCGCCAACCAACTCTGTTTCGACGAGGGCCGATCCGTGTGGGCAGAGGTCGTCATCGAGCCACCTCCCCGCGATTGTCATTTCGGCCGGTACTTCGACGCTATCCCTTCGAAGCAGGCCAGTCACCTACCGGCAAGAATCTCGCGATCGCGCACTGCTACTTTATGACGACACCTCGTCATAAAAAGGAGTAACCGTGACAACACCGACGTCCGAAGCGTGGGAATCCGCCGAAGGAACCCTGACCGGCATTCGGAAAGCCGGACTCCACGGACTGCGTTGGACGGCCTGGTTGGCCGGCGCGACAGGTCTCGCACAGTTGGTGTCGATCGGGCTGAACTTCACCGACACTGTCAGCGGAATCGTTCCGGCCACGTACCCGCCTGTAGATGTGGCGTGCAGCGTCGTCGCGCTCGTTCTTCTGGTCGGCCTGCTTGTCGGCCGCCCCAACGGTCCCGCGATGTTGTCGAGTCTCGCCCTCCTCATGGCCATGCTGATGGCGCCCACCCTTCACAAACATGCACCCGAGTCGCTCTGGCTGGCGGCGGCACACGCCGTCTCGGTCGTCGCCGTCATCACGCTGTCCGTGATGACTTCGCGGTTCTCCAGTGCCGAGTTGGATCGGTCGTGACACCGGATTCACCCCTCTCGCTTGCAGCCGAGGAATGGATCACTGATCTCACTACCGCGGAGATGGAGCGATTGCGCAAACGCACGACGCTCACACTCGCCGAAGAACAAGAGGTCTGCCGATCCGTACGCTCGATCGCGCAGCAGATGATGCTCGCACCCGTCTCGATGTGGCAAGGTGATCCGCGCCTTGTTGCGGACCTGTTCGACCTCCCCGTGACCGTGAATCAGACCCAGGAGGATCGACCATGCCGAAGTTGACCGGTGGCGCGACAACCGCAGAGCACAAAATCGCCACCCGAGAAGCCATGTTGGACGCATTCATTCGCGAACTTCACGAGCAGGGCTGGCAAAACGTGAAGCTGCAGACCGTGGCCCAGGCGGCCGGCGTCTCGCGGACAGCGGTTTACAACTACTTCCCCGACAAATCCGCGTTGCTGCTCGCCTGGTCCACCCGCGAGATGGATAGATTCCTACTCCTGGCCGAGCGTGAACTCGCGGACCGCGAGAATCCTGTGGACCGACTCGAAATCCTCGTCAAACTGACACTCGTCGAGTTCTCACTGCAACGATTCACAGGAATCGCGTTGGTCGAATTGTTGTCAGCGCAGGATCGCGAAAGTTTCCTCGAACATATTGTCCCGCTGTCGGTTCTGGTCGAACAGCTCGTCCAGGAAGGTGTCGACGCCGGTGTCTTTGTCGATTCCGATGCTGCCGCATCCGCGCAACTCATCCTCGCCTGCGTGGAAAGCCGACGCCCGATGCTCATGGCCGGCGACCGAGTGGACGCCGTCGTAGCGACCACCGTCCCGTTCATCATGCGCGCGTTGGGCGTTGCGTGGCCGACTTCCCTCGCGGCCGAACCCTCCGATCGCTCTGCTCACGATCGGTAGGATCGCAGATATGCATTTCGACCTCCCGCCCATCGATCAGCAGGCCGAGCGATTGATCGAACTCGGTGTTCACGAGATGGCCGGACTTTCTGCCGGCGATGTCAGGGAGGCCGCAACCGGGCACGGTGATGTCGGACTACTCACCGTGCACGAAAAACTGGCTCCGGCTTCAGTTCTGACTCCGTTGCTCGAGCTCGGGAACAAGCGCGGATTCATAGTCGTCGACATGGCGGACGTCGATCTGTTCACCCCCACCGAGCAGTCAACGCTGCCCGAAAGCCCATTACATCTGCTCAGTGGAGTCGACCGCGGGGATCACCTGGCCAACTGGAGTCCGGACGAAGCATTGCCCGCAATCGTCGACGCAGACCGTACGCCGCTGACGCTTACCGAAGGCATCCACTGGCTGTTGCAGCGCCCCGACATTCTCGAACGCGGAAAGTGTTTCATGACCATCGGCTCCCGACTGCGCAAACCTGACGGATCCTTCGACACCAGAACTCCCGCCGTGTGGATCAGCAACGGAACCGGTCGCGACGGCAAAGACAACCGCAAAGCCCCGAAAGTCGGGTGGTGCTGGTGGGGTAACCGCCACACGTGGTTGGGGTTCGCATCGGCGAGCGACCGGGTACCGCTCCCGAACTAGAGCACGGTTGCGCGGTCGAATCGGTACCGATCCTTCCACGGCATCTCGGCCTCGAGCATTGCAGCGGCAGAAAGTAATTCCGCGTCGCAACCCCATTTCGCCGAGATCATGATGCCGAGTGGAACGCCGTCTTCCGTCCAACCGAGTGGCAGACTGATCGACGGGAAACCGGTTGCATTGGCGACGACGGTGTTTCCGGTGAAAGCGACCATGTCGATCAGTTCGGTCGCGGGATCTTCGTCGTTGCGCAACTCCCCGATCGCAAGCGGCGGCTTCGTCACAGTCGGAGTGACAACAAGGTCGGCGTCGGCGTAGTCGAGACTCCATCGCCGCGCCCAGGCCTGAACAATACCGATTGCCGCGGCCAGCTCACCCGAAGACACCTGGTTTGCTTGAACTCGCAAGTGCTGCACTATCGGACGCAGAAGGTGTTCGTACTCCTCCGGGATCGGCTTGGTTCCCGCCAAAGACGAGAACATCTTGACGAAAGCATCGATGAAAATGTCATCGCGAGCCTGCGGTCGCTCGAACACGTTGTGACCCAGCCCCTCCAACACAGACCCAACCTTCGATACAGCAGCCGAGAGCTGCGCATCCACGGCTCCGCCGGAGACCGATCCGTGAGCAAGAGCGACGGTCAAGGGGCGAGCCCGAACTCCCCCAGCCTGTACGACGAACTCTTCGAACGACTTCGGCCGAGGCGGGTGGATAGTTCCGGCGCCGGGTCGCGTCGCCAGAACGTCCAGCAGCGCAGCGGTATCGCGAACTGTCCGGGCGATCGGCCCCTTGCTCGCAAATCCGAAGTTGTCATGCCCCGCCACGCCCATCGTGATCAAACCGCGGCTCGGCTTGAGGCCGACGACTCCGCACGTACTTGCCGGCGAACGCAACGAACCGGCGGTGTCACTTCCCTGTGCAAACGGCACCAGACCAGCGCCGACGGCGGCAGCAGCGCCGCCACTGCTGCCGGCGGCACTCCGCGTGCGATCGAACGGGCTGCGAGCAGGCGGAGCGACTTCCGGCTCGGTGTAACAGGCTGCCCCGAACTCGGGCACCGTCGTCTTACCGATGTCGATCAACCCACCTTCTCGGATCGCCTCGACGATCTCGTCGTCAGCGTCCGGCACGAAGTCGCGAAAGAGCGCCGATCCGAAGGTCGTGCGAATGCCGCGCGTTGCATCGAGGTCTTTGATTGCCGTCGGAACGCCGAACAGCCGCGGAAGGGGCCCGGCGTCCCGCTCGTCCAACCTGCGCTGCGCTTGTTCGGCGAGGGCGACTGCGTGCTCCCCGGCGATCGTCGTGAAGGCGCCGACGTCATCGGAAGTGGTCGCACGGTCGACGAAGTACCTGGTGACTTCGGGAATCGAGACCTGTTTGGCGGCGATCACACCGGCAAGTTCGACGGCGGACAGTTGATGGAGATCGGTCATCGGGCAGCGCTCCTTGGAGGTCGATGGACACTTGTAATTTCGATACGCGTATCGCTATTGTTGTCAGCATGGTATCCGAATCCACCAGCTCTGCAAGGGCTGGTCGACCAAAAGCATTGAGTCACAGACAGATTCTTGATGCCGCGGCAGAGATCGCCGATACGGACGGCCTGGATGCGGTGTCATTTCGAGTGCTCGCCGAACGACTCGGCATATCGCCGATGTCCGTCCACCGCACAACCGGCGGCATCGACGCCTTGAGGCGAGATCTGATCTCGACTCTCGTAGGCGAAGCCGTCTCGTCGATCGACTGGCCGACCGATTGGCGCGGGGTTGCCCGCACGTTCGCCTACGGCCTCCACGACCTCCTGATGCGCCATCCCCTGGTCCTGGAAGCCCATCGGCAGGCATCACTGGAAGCACCCGGGGCCGACGATACCGCCCACCGAGTCGTGAGCGCCCTTTCCTTGGCAGGCCTCGAGGACGAGCAGGCCACGTACGCATACGGCGCGCTGCATGATTTCGTCACCGGACACGTCGCAATTCAATTGGGACGCGGCGCTTTCGACAGCGCACCTGCCGATCGACGCGAGGCATCGGTGTTCGCACTTCATCACGATCCCACCCGAAGGTTCGAGTTCGGAGTCGCCCTCATCCTGGACGGTGTGGCGTCGAACGCGCAGCAAGGAACCACATCATGACGAGCAGCGTGACCACAACCGAAATTCGCGACGCGTCGGGGCGTCGTATCGCATTCTGCGAGTACGGCGATCCGACTGGCCAGCCGGTAGTCGTGGCCCACGGATCACCTGGCAGCCGATACGAAGGGCTCTCACTCCACAACGCGTCTTCGACGGCAGGCATACGGCTGATAGTCCCCGATCGACCCGGCTTCGGACGCACGGATCCGTACACGGACAAGGGATTTCATTCCTGGGACGACGACTTCGTCACCCTGGTCGATCACCTCGAGTTGGGCTCGGCCACACTGATGGGTTTCTCCGGAGGCGGCGGTTACGCGCTCGCAGTCGCTGCAGCCGTTCCCGAACGAGTCTCGAAACTGGTGCTGGCGTGCGCCATGATCCCCGGGGCACCGCGAGATACTTTGCGACGCAGAATAAAACTGGTATCTGCGTTGTACTTTGCCGCCAACTGGGCTCCCCGTGTGGCCGGCGCAATACTCGCAGGAACCGGAGTGTTCTCCAAGCTACGCAGCGACTCAGTCTCGATCTGGCCGGCCGCCGATCAGGCCGTCATGACCGACGAGGTACATCGCCCCGCTCTCCAGTTGGATTCATCCGAAGGGATCGCACAGGGCGGATCCGCAGGGGTTGTCGACTTGGCTCGGTATCGCCACGAGATGCCTGGACTCTTCCAATCGATCTCGGTACCAACGGTTTTCCTACACGGAACCGACGACGGAAACGTACCCATCGAAGTAGCCCGCTGGGCACACTCGTTGATTCCCGACTCTCGCTTCGAAGAGATCAACGGAGGCGGCCATCTGTTCGTCGTCGCGGACCCCACTCCACTCCTTCGCGCCCTCGCCTAATTCCCTCTTGACTCGAACGCGTGTTCGAGTATGATTTGGGGAGGGGATCGGGGGATTCAATGAGTGTCTTGTTGTCGGATGTGGTGTCGGGTTCTGCGGTGGGGTTACGCGGACGGTTGTGGCAGTTGACTGCTGCCGAGTTGCGCGCTGCTGCCGTCGAGGCGAGTGCGGAGATTCTGCGCCTGGAAGCCGTTCGAGTGGCCGTGGTCGACGAGTTGTCGTTGCGCCCGGATGATCAGGTGATCGCGAGCCGCGGGGTGGGTGCGTGGTTGGCGGGCAACACGATGCTGCAGGTTCGGGACGGGAAGAAGATCGCCGCGTTCGGTGCAGCGTTGCGGCCGTTTCCGGCGGTCGCGGCTCGGTTCGATGGCGGGGACTGCTCGTTCGAGCATGCCGTGTTGATCGTGGCGTTCTGTGAGTCACCACCGAAGGGCATGCCAGACGCCGCGCTCCCTCGCTGTATCGACCTACTGTTGGCGGCTGCGTCGGGTGTGGAAGCGACGACCACGAAAGTGCGGAACGTGATCGCGACCTTGGAGCGGTTGTTCGAATCGGATGAGATCCCGCCCGCCGAGGATGTCGATCTCAATGAGTTGCGGATCGCCTCGACGCTCAATGGTCGGGTGGTGGTGCGTGGGGATTTCGACGCCCTCACCGGCGAAATGCTGCTCTCCGCGTTGTCGAATCTGACGATGCCCACCCCGGCACCGGACGGGACTCCCGATGCTCGGTCGGCGGCGAAACGGACCGCGGATGGGTTCACCGAACTGATCCGCCGCTATCTCGACTGCGCCAAAACAGGCACAGACGGTGGTCAACGCCCGCACGTGAACGTGCACATCAATGCTCGTGATTTGGCTGAGCATCGGGACTGTGCCGCACAGTCTTCGGATTCGGGTGATGACGGCTCACTGGAGCCGGCCGATCTTGATGTCGGGCACATGCCCTGGCTCGGACCGCTGTCGGTGTCGCAGACCAGGCTTCTCGGGTGTGATTGTTTCCTGTCCACGGTTCTGCTCGACGGTCACGGCGCGCCGCTCGATGCGGTACCAGGGAAGAGGTTGGTCACCGCCGAACAGCGAGTGGCGTTGATTGCCCGAGACAGGGGCTGTGCGTTCCCGGGTTGCACATGTGTGCCGGCGTGGACTGATGCGCACCATATCCGGCACTGGGCGAACGGTGGCCCGACGGTGATGAACAACCTGGTCCTGCTGTGCCGTTCACATCATCGGTTGATGCACCGGAAATCAGGGTTCGTCGGGAAATGGGTGATCCGGATCGGTGTCGACAACAAACCGTGGTTCGTCCCACCACCCTCGATCGACCCCGGCCAGCACCCACGGCCCGCGAACACCACCTTCAAAACCTGAGAGGTCAAACCTCTTTGGCGACAACAGAACACGGACCAGCGCCGCATCGAGGAGACCTCGATGCGGCGCCAAAAAACATGCTCAGCCCAAGTCGGCGACAATCCGCTCGGCGAGAGGCCGTGACGACGCCGGATTCTGACCGGTGTAGAGCTTGCGGTCCACCACGACATAAGGCGACCACGCCTCAGCCTTCGAGAATTTGCCGCCCAATTCGCGTAGGCGAGTTTCGAGCAGCCACGGAGCCTTGTCCGCCAGACCAGCCTGCGTCTCCTCTTCGTTGGTGAACGCGGTCAGCTGATAGCCGTCGAACAGCCAGCTTCCATCGGGTCTCTGGGCCGGCAGGAGTGCCGCCGGCGCGTGACAGACCGCCGAGACCACCTTGTCCGCGTCCAAGAAGTTCACGAGAAGCTCACCGAAGGATGCCGACACCGCAAGATCCTCCATCGGTCCATGTCCACCCGGCACAAAGACCACGTCGTAATCGGCAGCATCGGCGTTCTCCAAAATCTCCGGCGAATCGAGCACCGGCTGCAGATCGGCGATGTACTTGCGCATACGGTCGGCGCCTTCTTGCCCGCCGTTCACCTCGGGCGCCAGGCTTCCCTCGTCCACAACGGGAGCTCTACCGCCAGGCGTCGCGATCACGATCTCGTAGCCGGCGTCGACGAAAACGCGATGCGCCTCGACCAGTTCTTCCGCCCAGTACCCGGTCGGGTGGGGTGTTCCGTCCTTCAGCGTCCAGTGATCTGCAGAAGTGACCGCAAACAACAGCTTTGTCATCGCGCAACCTTTCGTCGGTAAAAGGAACCCATTGGTGACAAGACACCATCTTCAAGGCCCGATCAATGAAATAACGTCCAGTCAGTGCAACACGCTGCCCTTGTGAGAATTCCTCACCACCGCAGAATCACGTCACCCGTCAGGTCCCGATCGGCTTGCCGAACAGTCCCGCGACGAGTTCACCAACCGCATCCACCCAGACTGGCCAGGTCCTCTGATCAAGCGCCATGGATCCAGCGTCGAAGGTGCTGCATCCCTGCTGAGCAGGCACACCAGCGAACCGATCGCGAAGCCACAGTAGAGCACTCGGCAAAGCGACGACTTCCATGCTGACATGCTCACTGAAGTGGTCTCTGGTGTAAACGACACTCGCAGAAGGATCTTGGCAATAGGTATCGACAAGTTTGTTCACCGGGCCAACAGGCACCAACCAGTCGGGATTCGACTGATAAATGTACATCGGCACGTCAGGAACAGACTTACCCATGGCAGCTCGGGAGAGCGCAGCTCTCACCGTGGGGTGTTGGACCGGATCTCCCGGGACATCGAGGAAGCCCTTGATGTTGAGGAAGGGCACTGCAGCCGACGTCCAGAGCATGCACAGGTTGTCCTTGGCAGCGAAAAGCGCTCGGCCGGCAGGGTTTATGTGCTGATCGATGAAACCTGCAAGTTCAGGATCTTCTCGGCTCACTCCGATTACACCGGCAGCGACGATCCCGGCCCCGAGAGCGTTGTTGGCATTGTCGAGCAAAGCGCCGAGATCCGCGGCAACACCACCTTCGGCGACTCCGACGATATTCAGTTCCGGCGCGTACGCCTGCCGTATTTCAGCTGCGTGACCGGTAGGAATCGATCCACCCGAGTAGCCGAGCAGCCCTACGCGAGTTGACCGCCCTTGCAGCTCCATGGGTTCGAAGTTCTCAGCAGCACGAATACCGTCGAGCGTGATCCGGGCCGCGACGGGGCCGGAGGCGAAGGAAGAATTGGGTCCCTGATGATCGGGCACCGACAATGCCCAACCCTGCGCCAGTGCCGCCTGCACTTCGAGGAATTGAGCCCCACCGGTCGCAGCGCCCGTCACCAGCCACGGCAACGCGCCTTGCTGCATGACATACGAAGGTGCGCAGTAGTTTCCGAGTGAATCCTCTGCCATCTGAAAGGACAGCAGCGGGCGCGGGCCTCCATCGCGAGTGTCGCCACGCGGCTTGATCACTGTGGTGACAGCAGGAATTGCCTCGCCCGCAGCATTATTGGATCGATACGAGATCTGCCACGCATCCACGTTGGTCGGAATCAGGTTGAGAGTACCGAGATTCACCGCACGAGCGGCGATGATCTCACCCGGTTGCTTGGATTCGACGACCTCGACAGGCGGTTCATAGAAGGCCTGGTCCAGTTCAGGCAAAGGCGGTACAACCGCAGGCGGCAGGGCAGGCTGGACCTGAATTTGGGCGGGAACACCTTCGTCCGGTGCCGCTGAGGCAGGTGCCGAAAGTCCGATCTGCCCGATTACTGCAATCACGGCAATCGCGAGGCCCCCGCATTGTCGGTCAGTTGTCCAGCGTCGTCCCATACCAATTCCTCCCCGGAAAAGCACAGATTGCCTTGTGTTGCCGCAGTTCTCATCACGAGCACACAAGTTAGATGCGAGTGTCTAACACATTGAGGACGAGAGTAGAGCGTTGTGGGCCGGATTACAATCCCCTGGTGTTCGTGACCTATTCGTCGGCGTGAAGGGGCGCGTCGTCGATCAACGCATTCAAGAGCACCGTCATCAGATCGACCAGTACCGACACGGGAGGACGAGGCTCCGCAGTGCTCCACTGGTGCACCAGCGCGGTAAGCGCGCCGATGAAGGCGGTGGACGCCCACCGGTAACCACCTGGCGGTTCGTAATCTTCGCCCACGATCCCTTTGATGATCGACTCGAAAAATGTTGCCCAGACCGAACGTTGGTCCACACGATGCTTTTCCACCCGGGGACTGACACCTACGACGTCGATGAAGGCAACGTGTGCGCGTCGTGGGTCACTTCCGACCGACTCGACGAAGGCGGCCATGGCCGTCGCTGCCTTGTCACGGAGATTGACCGAAGGCTCTGCATCGAGTGCGTCGACCATTGCAATTCTGGCGTCGAGTTGGATCTGGTCATACAGCGCGAGGAGTAGATCCTCGCGACTACCGAACTCGTCGTAGAACTGCCTTCTGGCCAGACTCGCGGACGCGCAGATATCCGCCACCGAACTTCCGGCATACCCCTGGTCTGCAAACACGCTGAGAGCAGCATTCAAAAAGAGGGAACGGCGTTCGGCCTTGCGAGCCGCGACCGACCTTCCGCCGTAATTTCTGTCTGTTTCAGCGATTGCCACGTCTGCCAGAGTATGCGGCATCGCGCCGCACACAAAACGCATCTGACCTGCTGCAAAGTTCCTTCACCACCACTACCGGCGCACCGGCACTGCAGCACGATCAGGCCAATACGAAGGCCACGGCAAAAAGTGTCCAGGCGGCAGCGAGAACCGTTGACGCCGCAGTAACTGCCCCGGTCACGGCAGGTCGAGTGCTGCGGTTGCGCGCGGCGATGATCCCGACCGTCATCAAAGTCAACGCCACCAGGAACGACAAAACCACGATTTTCACCAGCAACCCCTTCGACGGCGGTCAACAGAACCGGAGACTATTTAGATAGTACACAAATAAATCGTGCATTAATTAAACTCGAAGTCCGTCAGGGAACTCTTGACAGAATTCAAGAGCGCCTGTCAGGCTGGTCCTGACGAAAGGAGAACTTCTCATGGAAGACCTGATCGAACGCGCCCTGACTGCGAAGATCGAGACCGCCGCGATCACCACGGTCAACGCCGCGATCACCGAGGCCGGCACTCAGGCAGACAAGATTGTCGGAACAGATCCTTTACCTGGTAGCCCTGAGTGGGAGGCAGAACAGGACACCGACATCCCGGCGCAGCGTCAGATGGCGTGGCAGTTGGCCTGTTTCCGGATTCAGCTCGCCGCGGGTATCGATTCGACGGCAAGCGTCATGAGCCTGCGTAGATTCGGCGCAACATGGTCAACCATCGGCCGCGCTGCCGGAATGACCCGTCAGTCCGCGCATGAACGGTGGGGTCGACGTGTATCGGACATGCTCGATCCCTACGGAGTCGGGATGCCGCCCATGGTGCCGAATGATGATCCGACTCAGCCCTGACTATCAATCGCGCGACTAACAATCGCGTCACTACCGATCCGGCAGCAGCGCATCTGCTTTCGCGACCAGCATAGCGCGCTCACGCTCGTTCCCGGCCAGACGAGCCGCTTCGAGGAGTTCGGTTCTAGCCTCCTCGGATCGGCCGAGCTGACTGAGCAACTCCCCCCGAACGCTGGGAAGCAGGTGGTAGTCGGCCAGTTCACCTGAAGCGACAAGCTTGTCGACGAATTCGAGCGCAGGGCCAGGACCGTATGCCATGAATACCGCCGCCGCATGATTGAGGTCGACCACGGGCGATGGCGCCAGTTGCGCCAGAGCCTCATAGAGGATGACTATTTTCTTCCAATCGGTGTCTTCGAAAGTTGCTGCTCGCGCATGACATTCGGCAATCGCCGCCTGCAGGCCGTACGGGCCTCGTCCACGCCCGACGGCGTCAGCTCGTTCCAGCGCGGCAAGCCCACGCGAGATCTGTAGGCGATCCCACCTCGTCCGATCCTGGTCAGCCAGCAGGATGGGCTCACCGGTCGAGGTTGTCCGAGCGCCGAATCTCGAGGCTGTCAGCTCCATCAATGCGACAAGGCCGTGTACCTCGGACTCCCTGGGGACCAATTCGGCGAGTATTCGCGCGAGCCGCAGAGCCTCAGCACTGAGCTCCGCCCGCATCCACTCGTCCCCGGAACTGGCTGCATAGCCTTCGTTGAACACCAGGTACAGCACTCCGAGGACGGCGCTCAATCTGCTCGAAAACTCTTCTCGCCCTGGAACTTCGAAAACCGCTTTCGAGGCGGTCAGCGCCTTCTTCGCGCGGACTATCCGCTGCTGCACCGTCGCCGTCGGCGTGAGGAACGCTTTCGCAATCTCTTCCGTGGTCAAACCGCCCACCACTCGAAGCGTCAACGCCACCTGCGCTTTTCGATTCAACACGGGATGGCAGGCGATGAACATCAGACGAAGGACATCGTCGTCGATGCGGTCCGGATCCCAGCTGACGTCGTCGAAATGTGAAGCGTCGTTCTCGAGTTCACGCGCAAAGTGGGCGTAGCGCTCGTCCAACCTCTCACGTCGTCGCCACCCGTCGATTGCTCGTCGTGTCGCCACAGATGTCAGCCAGGCAGCGGGGTTTCTCGGAACCCCCGTCGCGGGCCACTGCTCGACGGCTTCGAGCAGAGCCTGCGCGGCCAGATCCTCGGCGAGATCAAGATCTCCGACGGTGCGAGTCAACGTGGCGACAATCTTCGCGGATTCGATACGCCAGACCGCGTCGACAGCCTTTCTCGTTTCTTCTCGCACCGCCTCGTCGGTCATGGTTCAGCCTGCGACCGGACGATCGGTACCGAGCTCTTCACGCCAGCCGGCCTCTTTCTGGATGTACTCGTTGTCCTGATCGAAGTCCGACATCTCGCTCACGCGGCGTACCTCGAGCTTGCTTCCCGGCCCGAGCGGGCAGCGCTTCGCCCATTCCAAGGCTTCGTCTTTGGTCGACGTCTGAATGATCCAGAATCCCGAGAACAACTCCTTCGTCTCCCCGTACGGGCCGTCGGAGACCAGCGGAGGATCGGACTCGAAATCGACGATGAATCCCTCCTCCATCGCCAGTCCCTCACCGGCCAGCAAGACACCTGCCTTGATCAGGGACTCGTTGTACTGCCCCATCGCCGCGATGATCTCGTCGAAGTCCATGTCCTTGGATGCTTCGATAGCCTCATCGGTGGAACGCATGATCAGCATGTACTTCATGAGAATCTCCTTCGTTCGTGGACCGCTCTGTTCGGTCCCTCTGCTTACACGTCGAACGGCGCACTCACCGATCGACAAACTTCCGAAACAATTTTTCCGAGGACATAACCGCCGGTCGCGATACGCTGCCCACGGTATCGGCGGACGGGCCGTCGGGCCGGTCAGAAGTCGAGAAATCCCGGCACAACTTCGCGAACGAGCCCGGTCGCGTCAGAGCTCCCGTAGAAATACACCGACCCGTAACCGAATAGGTACTCCTCTACGAAATCGGGGTGGGACTCAGCAACCACCGGCCACCCCTCTTCGTTGATCTGGAACAGGAAGCTGTGTCCATCCGCCTCGACGGCATCGGCGTAGGACGGTTCGTTCTGAATGAGCACCGGTTGCGGAGCTATCAACACCAACGGCATCACCTCGTCGTCCGAGGGAATCCTGATCAACGCCGCGCTGCCAAGGCCCGCATGGCTGCCCGCCGATTCCGCACTTCGTGACGACGGCAAGTGCAGGACTGCCCTAACCCCGATGTCCGGGTATTCGAGGTCGTCGTCGCCGATGGAGAAACCTCGACGGATGAAGATCGAAAGCTCTCGCACGCCGAGCCACGGCGCCGTGTGTGCCTCGAGCGTCAGAAGGTACTCGTGCGACCGCAGAATCGCCTGACCAGCGAAAACCTGCGGAGGTCGTCCACCAATCCGTGCCCCACTTTTCGAATCGCTCGAACCCACCCCGAGATGTACCCTGTCCACCGGCGTCATCCTAGGGAGATCCGACGGGTGTCGGAGGGAGACTCTCCGATTTCCTACAATCCGCTGGTGACGTAGGCCACAATCAGGCTCGATGATGGGTGCATGACAACATTCCCGACTCTCGACCCCGAACTCGCCGCGGCACTCACCATGCTCCCGAAGGTGGACTTCGCTGACCTCCCCAACGCACGGGCCACCTACGACGCTCTGGTCGGCACCATGTTGGCCGACCTGTCATTCGACGGAGTCTCGCTTCGTGAACTGTCGGCACCCGGCCTGGACGGCGATCCGGAGGTCACGATTCGTTTCTTCACCCCGGACAACACTGCCGGCCCTGTCCCCGTTCTGCTCTGGATCCATGGCGGCGGATTCGCAATCGGCACCGCAGAATCCAGCGATCCATTTTGCGTCGAGGTGGCGCGGGAACTCGGATTCGCCGTTGCGAACGTGGAGTACCGCCTCGCCCCCGAAACCCCCTTCCCCGGCCCCGTCGACGACTGCTACGCCGCACTCCTCTACATCCACGCCCATGCCGAGGAGCTGGGGGTCGATCCACGCCGCATCGCAGTGGGAGGGCAGAGCGCAGGCGGTGGACTGGCCGCAGGCACTGTCCTCAAAGCCCGTGACGAGGGCGTTGTGCCCGTGGCCTTCCAATTCCTCGAAATCCCTGAACTCGACGACCGCCTGGCGACGGTCTCGATGACGAACTTCGTCGACACCCCCTTGTGGCACCGCCCTAACGCCATCCTGTCGTGGAAGTACTATCTCGGCGAGTCGTATTCCGGTCCCGAAGATCCTGACGTGTCCATTTACGCTGCGCCGTCCCGGGCTACCGACCTCACCGGCCTGCCGCCGACCTACCTGTCCACCATGGAACTCGACCCGCTCCGCGACGAAGGAATCGAATACGCCCTTCGGCTGCTGCAAGCGGGAGTCAGCGTCGAATTGCACTCCTTCCCCGGAACCTTTCACGGGTCGGCACTGGTCGCGACCGCCGCGGTCAGCGAAAGAGGTGCCGCCGAAGCCCTCACTGCGCTCAGGAGAGGGTTGCGTTCGCTCTCGCCGGTCTCGTAGCGTTGCGAGATGCAAGGACTGATGTACCGGCTTGCCGAGCTCGATGCAGACTCGGCAGGCCTGGTACGTGTCATCGATTACTTCGACGCCCTCGTGCGGCACGGCTCCGACACCGCGTCTTTGCTTCGTGCGAGCGCGCAGTTGGCGGACTGCGTCGTGGGTATCGAGATCGTCGAGCGCGGCAGAAGCAAGAAGAATTTGCGCCGTTGCGATCCGCGCGGCCGCTGGTCACCCGATCCTCAGCTCCCACCGAGCATGACCAGAAACATTGCCGTAGACGACGAGGTTCTCGGAACGGTATGGATCGAACGACCCGGGGCCAGCTTGCCACTCGACGAAATGCTCGTCGACCGGATGGCCCTGACCGCAGCGATAATTCTGCAACCGCGACGCCTGCCTACCGAAGCCGAGCACACTCGAAATCTGTTGTTCCCGATGGATGAACTCGCGGTGCTCACCTCCTGCGCCGGTCTCGGTATCGCACCCCAAACCCCAGTCCGTGTAATGGCAACCAAGGCAGTCTCAGACACGGCCGACGGCACTGCACACCTCGTCATTTCGCCAGATTACAAACCTGGCAAAGCCACTGGGATAGACGCTGACGGCGAGTATCTGAATCTCGTGACGGGTTCGTTCGCGGCGACACCCGAGCTGTCCGAGGCCGCGCTGTCGTCATTCATTCGCGCCGGAATATCTTTGACTGCTCCCGCTTCCGAAGTGAGCACAATACTGAGCACTGCACGATTCGCTCGTACACAGGCGTCGGCAACAACACCGATCGTGAACGCCGACGATCTCGGCGCCCTCAACCTCTTGGCGCCGGGACCACACATCGATCACTCGCGAATACCGGATCTGGTTCGTGCCGAAGAGATCGGCGATACCAAACAGGGGTTAGAACTACTCGAAACCTTGAGGTCATACCTGCAGTCCGGAACCTTGAGGGCCGCAGCAGATTCCATGCATCTTCACCACAGCAGCGTCGCGCACCGATTGGCGAAACTGTCCCAGCACGTCGGATTCCACGTCGATTCCATCGAGAACCGAGCACGCGCAACGGCCATGATGCTGGTCCTCGATGGCGGATAGGACCCACCGCGCATCACAGGCACTACGCAGTGGTTGACGATCTTTCGCGTTGAGCGAGCGCAACAAACGGCGCAAGCGCCGGATTCGGATTATCCGGGCGGTAGGTCACTGCCACGTCGAGAGTTGGTTGCTCACCGGCGATCTCACATAGATGGACACCCGGGATGCGGAGCATCCGCGCTCTGCCCTGGGGGATCGGCGCAATACCCACCCCGTCCGAGACGGCATGCAGCACCTGCTCGTCGTCGGCCTCGAATCGAACGATGCTGGGCGCCCCGTTTGGCCAAAGTTGTTCGAGCGTACGCAAATACATCCCCGGGGCGTTGGCCTCCGGCCAGAACACAACGGGGACGTCCACCAGATCTCCGAGTTCGAGCGTCGCTCGATCTCCGAACGGATGATCCACGGGAACAGCGACCAGGATAGGTTCGGTATCGAGGACGATCAGGGGAAGTTCTCGATCATCTTCATCGAGCGGCGGGCGAACAACCGCGATGTCGACGGCTCCGGTTCGGACGAGGTCGACAGTCTGCGCCGAAGTGCCACGATGAACGACAACTTCGACGCCCGGGTAGAGCCTTCGATAGGTGCTGACCAGATCCGCGACTGCGCCGCCCGCCCACGAACGGGTGTACGCGATGCGCAGTTCTCCGTCCACACCGCGCGCGGCCAACCGAATTCGTTCGACCGCCCGGTCCGCACACCCGATCAAAAAGCGCGCCTCTCGTACCGCCACCTTGCCGGCTTCCGTGAAGGTGAACTGCGGACCCCGACGATCCACCAGCGGAACTCCGAGTTCGCGCTCGAGAACCTTGATCTGCTGACTGAGGGCCGATTGCGCAACGTGGACGTTCGCAGCGGCTCGAGTGAAGCTCCCATGATCCGACAGAGCGATCAGA
The DNA here is from genome assembly GCF_024436645.1 of Rhodococcus sp. T9N. Taxonomy (NCBI): domain Bacteria; kingdom Bacillati; phylum Actinomycetota; class Actinomycetes; order Mycobacteriales; family Nocardiaceae; genus Rhodococcus; species Rhodococcus sp. T9N. The sequence continues at coordinate 392,920 of NZ_JAMSKS010000001.1, forward strand.
TAACGGGCACGCTGCAGGTTCATACGGCGATTATAAGAAAAACAGATGGTGGTGTCACTACTTGGTCTTGGACACGGCATCACCTGAGGTCGGAGGATCGAGTTCACGTTGATCCACCGTCTGTCTCCCGAAAATTGTCACCCGAACGATCACAAGGTTGCACATGAATCCCCGAGCACTCACTGAACCTGCAACAGACGCGAGGCTTCTCGACGCCCTCGCAGAGATCGTCGGCCACACGCATGTCCTTACCGATCCCGAACTGATCGAGGGCTACACACGTGACTGGACGGGACGTTGGATCGGCGACGCGATCGCGGTCATCCGCCCCGGCAACACTTCCGAAGTGTCTGCGGTTCTTCGAGCATGCTTCGACGCGGGGGTTCCCGTCACACCGCAAGGCGGCAACACCGGACTGGTCGGTGGTGGAATCGCCTCGACTGGGTCCGTGGTGCTGAGTACCAGACGTCTGGAGACGATCGAAGCCGTCGACCCCATCGGTCGGACAATCGCAGCCGGCGCCGGCGTGACCGTTGCTCGCGCCGACCTGGCGGCATCGGCACACGGTCTCCGCTTCGGAATCGATTTGGCATCAAAGGAATCCGCGACACTCGGCGGCATCGTCGCAACCAACGCCGGTGGGACGCGCATGGTCCGATACGGAAATACACGCGCACAGATACTCGGTATCGAAGCCGTGCTCGCGGACGGTTCGGTACTGAGTAGATGGACTCCACTCGTCAAAGACAATGTCGGATACGACATTCCAGGACTTCTCGCCGGCAGTGAGGGAACGCTCGCAGTCATCACCAAGGTCCTGATGAAGCTGGTCACCCCGGCGACCGACACCCAGGTCGTGCTCGCGGGTGTGCGCGACGTCGATCAAGCGCTACTTTTGTGTAATCGCGTGCGTCAGAGCGGATTGACCGTCGAAGCCGCCGAGATCATGACCGACGACGGCATCTCCCTCGTCTGCGCACACACCGATGCCCGTCGCCCGTTCGGCACCCCTTCACCGATGTACACACTCATCGAGGTGTCATCACCGCGCGAAACGGAAGAGTCGCTCCTCGAAGTACTCTCCGACTCTGCCGACCTCATCGAGGACGCGACGGTCGAGCCTGGGCCCGCTCGAAAACTGTGGACTCTGCGAGAAAGCCATACCGAAAGCATCAGCGCGTCGTCGACGACGCCGGTAGTCAAGCTCGACATCTCCGTCCCCTTGTCCGTGATGGGAATGTTCATCGACAACCTCCGAGAAAGCCTGGCACAACGATTCCCCCTCGTGCGGCCAATCCTGTTCGGGCACTTCGCCGACGGAAACATTCATGTGAACCTTCTGGATGCCGAGCCGAGGGTCGCACACGAACTGACCGATACGGTGTTCCGACTCGTCGCCGCCCACCATGGAAGCATCAGCGCCGAGCACGGGATAGGCCGCGCGAAGTCGCCGTGGATATCGCTGGGGCGCACTGAAACCGACATTGCCGCAATGCAGTTGATCAAATCCTCCTGGGATCCCCGTGGAATCCTCAATCCTGGAATACTGTTGCCGGAAAAAGTCGGATAAGCAAAAGGGGTCTCGTGCAGGATCTTTACGTCGTCACTCATCCTCATGCCGAACACACAGCGCAGGACGTAGTCGGCGGTTGGCACAATTCGGTTCTCACCCCCGCTGGTCGGCGCGATGCAGGTTTGATCGCCGAAGCACTGAAACGACGACGCACAGGAACTTCGCGCCCGGTCCGCATCACCTCGTCCGACCTCAATCGTTGCACCGAGACATCCACGATCATCGCCCGGACACTCGATGCTCCGGCGACAACGGATTCACGATTGCGCGAAATCAGCTTCGGCGAAGCCGAAGGACGCCCGAACTCGTGGCTGGCCCAGCGGCAGGTCCCGGCCCCTGACAACAACCGCCTCGATCACCGTGGCCCCGTTGCCGGTGCCGAGACCCGCCGCGACATCGCATCAAGGGTTCACGAGTGCATGTGCGAACTGATGGACGATCTCGATCACGATCACATCGTCGTAACCCACGGCTTTGCACACACATTCGTCGTCTCCGCCTGGCTACAGATTCCCGTCGAAGCCGCAGGATTTGCGACCTTCGCGACCACCCCGGGTGCAATCACACATCTCCGACACGACGACTACTGGCGCAACCGAACCCTCGTGCAACTAGCTGATACGACGCACCTGGACTGTGGCACGATGGCCTGATGCGCCATGTCTCCGACGACGAACGCCGTGCTCGCATAGGAGTACGTCATGCGCTGGAGCCAATGTTTCACGTCGATTCGCCGGAAGCTGCCACGCGGGCGATGACGGTACTGCACGCCACCGAGTCAGCGACGGTCTATCTGTCTTGCTGGGCGAGGGTTCGGTCCGTGGACGCCGCCGACGTCGACCGCGCCCTGTACGACCAACGCAGTCTCGTGAAGCAATTGGCAATGCGCCGCACACTCTTCACCTTTCCCCGCGACTTGCTGCCGGCCGCGTGGTCGAGTGCGTCCGCCCGCGTCGCGAACACCGAGCGGGCACGAATGGCCAAGGATGTCGTCAAGGCCGGACTCGCCGTCGACGGCAACGACTGGCTCGATCGCGCACGGACGGAAGTGCTGAAGTTGCTCACCGATAGGCCTGAAGGGCTTTCAGCGGTAGAGATTCGTCAGGCCGTGCCGATGATAGACGTCAAGGTCGAGGGTTCGGCAGGTGAAATCTGGTCGGCACCCAGGGTTCTCACGCATCTCGGGGCGACCGCAGACATCATGCGCGGCACCAACACCGCCCGCTTCCCCGTCTCACGCCCACTGTGGACTCTCACTCGACACTGGCTCGACGACGCCCCCGTCGATCTCGAATCTGCAGACGGCTATCGAGAAATAGTCCGCCGTTGGCTCTACACCTTCGGACCGGGCACGGAAGACGACATCGTCTGGTGGCTGGGCTCGACGAAGACGGTCGTCCGGGCCGCCCTCGCCGAACTCGACGCCGTTGCAGTCTCACTCGACGGAGGCGACACCGGCTGGTTGCTACCGGATGACGTCGCCACGGTGCCTGATCCAGGTCCTTGGGTGGCACTCCTACCGGTGCTCGACCCGACGATCATGGGGTGGAAGAACCGTGACTTCTACCTCGGCCCGCACCGCAACCAACTCTTCGACACCCGCGGTAATGCCGGCACCACCGCTTGGGTCGACGGTCGCGTCGTGGGGTGCTGGATCCAAGATGAAACCGGTGTGGTGCACGTCCGATTGCTCGAGACCGTGTCAGCGTCTGCGCGACGTTCTCTCGATGCCGAGGCGGCGCGCCTCACCGAGTGGCTGGGCGGCGTCAGAATCGGCACGGGGTACGTCTCACGGGCTATGAAGCAGGCGGCTGAAATTGCTGGAGCCACGCCTTGACGATGTGACCAGAACACTGTTCTAGCTGTTCTTTCTGCTAACGCCATCCATGCGCGGCAAGGCAACCATCGACAAGTGTACGAAACGTACAGTACACTTCGAACTTCACCGATTGACCGATCTAGGAGGATCCATGGAAGGTCAAGCAGTTCGTGAATACGGTGCGTACATCGATGGAGCGTTCCGAGCCATCGGCACATCCACCTTCGAGGCGCGTGACGCCGCTTCCGGCGCTCTGCTCGCCTCACTGTCCCGATGCGGGGCAGAAGAAATCAATGATGCGGTCGAAGCCGCCGGACGGGCATTTCCGGCGTGGGCAGGCCTGACGACCGAAGAACGGTCCGCACAAATCTTGCAGTTTGCCGCACTGGTGGAGGAACGAACTGAAGAGCTTGCCCAACTCGAGTGCATGGACACCGGGCGACACATCAGGGAGATGCGAGAAGACTATCGGGCCGCAGTGTCGCACCTACGATACTTTGCGTCAGTTTCGTTGGCGCACCACGGTTTCGGCCGCGAATTGGCCTCGGGGTATCTGGTTGCGAAACGGGTACCCTTGGGCGTGTGCGGACAGATCATTCCCTGGAACGATCCCGTTGTGATGACGGCATTCAAGATTGCTCCCGCTCTCGCTGCCGGAAACACCGTCGTACTCAAACCTGATGAAAATGCCTGTGTTTCAGTCATGGAACTGGCGAGGATCGCCGCCGAAGTGTTCCCGAAAGGCGTTCTCAATGTTGTACCCGGCCTCGGCGAAGAGGCCGGCGCAGCCCTGATCGGTCATCCGAAAGTCAGCAAACTCGCTTTCACCGGGAGCACCGAAGTCGGCCGGCTGGTGGCACACGCCGCAGCATCCCGACTGATCTCGACCACTCTCGAACTCGGCGGCAAGAGTCCGAGCATCGTCTTTCCTGACATCGACGACGTCGATGCGGTAGTCGCAGACGCGACCTCCGGCGTCCTGATGTGCAACGGTCAATCCTGCTTAGCCGGAACACGTCTGTTCATCCACGAGGATATCTACGACGCCTTCGTGGAAAAACTCGTCGCCGCATTCCGATCGTTGCGAGTCGGGCCACCTCTGAGTGAAGACACCGAACTGAGTGGATTGATCCACAAGGAACATGCCAATCGTGTGATCTCGATGATCAATTCCGGAATCGAAGAAGGCGCACAGGTACTTACCGGCGGCAAACGAACGGTAGTGCCGGGATTCGAAGCCGGAAACTTCGTCGAACCGACAATTCTGGAGGTCACGAACTCGATGCGAATTGCGCAGGACGAAATCTTCGGACCTGTTTTGTGCGTCCTCAAGTGGAACAATTACGAGCAAGTGATCACAGAAGCCAACGACACTCCATACGGACTCGCTGCTGGGATCTATACCTCGAACCTGAAGAACGCCATGGAAACCGCGGACCGTCTCGATGCGGGCTGCGTCTGGATCAATCAGTACTTCAATCTGGGAGGCGGCGTCCCCTTCGGCGGATTCAAGGAAAGCGGTCTCGGGCGAGAGTTCTGCCTCGAGACGCTCAACGAATACACCCAACTCAAATCCATCACTGTCGCCACGTCGACGCCCACGACAAACCAAGGAAACACACATTGAATATCTCGGGAAATACCATCTTCATTGCCGGCGGAACCTCCGGTATCGGGCTCGCACTTGCAGTGGCATTGCAGAACGAGGGGAACAAGGTAATCATCGGTGGACGGCGATCCACTCTGCTGCAAGAGATCTCGAGCAAGCATCCGAAGATCAGTACCGTCGTCATCGACGTAGACGACCCGAAATCCATTCGAACGGCGTATGAATCCGTAACGGAGGACTTTCCCGATCTGAACGTCCTTGTGACGATGTCGGGAATCATGTACCCGGAGGACCTGAAGAACCCGGACTTCCTCGACGTCGCCGAACGAACGATCACGACGAACCTACTCGGGACTATTCGACTGGTCGGCCAGTTCATTCCGCATCTGTTGACGAAGCCGACCGCCACCATCGTCACTGTGTCATCCGCCGTCGGCTTCGTCCCACTTCCCATCACGCCCACGTACAACGCCACGAAAGCTGCCGTTCATCTCTTCACCGAGAGCATGCGCGTTCAACTCGCCGATACTTCGATCCAGTGCATCGAACTCATCCCACCGGGCGTCCGCACCACACTGATGAACCAGGAGAACTCGGAATCGGCTCTACCCCTTGATGATTACATCGAAGAAACCATTGCTCTACTGAAAGCTGACGACAACGCCACAGAGATTGTGGTCGAAGCGGCCAAGCCACTTCGTCATGCCGAGATCAACGGTGAATACCAGAACGTGCTGAAAATGCTCAGCTGACAGTGCCGAGTTGACACACATCGCGCAACGCTGGAGAGGGCAGTACCCTCTCCAGCACAAAGGATTTCAGCGAATATCCCGTTTAGACACCGTTCCGGAGTCCACGAACTGCATGATCGATGATCGAGCGCACCGTGTTGTCGTCGATACTCGCGTGCCCCACCAACATCCGGTAGATCAAGGGACCGAAGAAGAGATCGATCGCTTCCTCGATCTCGATGTCGTCGCGGAAGTATCCGGACTCAACACATCGTCGAATCAGTTCGGCGAAGCCGCGACGACGTTCGTCGAGGAAGAAGGTACGGAAGTATGCAGCCGTCGTCGGGTCGTTGGCACACGCGCCGACAAGTTCGGCAAAGATCGACCCGAGTGGACCTCGGTAGAACCTTCCGATGTCCTCGAGGTAATCGTTCAAATCGTCTTGCGCACTGTTGGTCTCCGGAAACGTCAAGTGCCGGGCCATGAGCACACCGAACGCTTCAGCGGCGATCGCCTGCCGCGACGGCCAGTGCCGATACAGCGTTACTTTGCTGACGCCCGATTGCTCGGAGATCGCATCGATGGTCGCCGCCTTCATTCCCCCGGATTTCAGAAGCGCTTCCGCTGACCGAAGGCCCTTCTCGTGGGCCGCCTCGCTACGTGCACCGCTCGGAGGAGTGAGCAGTCCAGCCTGGGCGCCGGCCGAGTCTCGAAACACGCCGTCATCGGGAGCGCGCTTACCCATGTCCACTCCTTCGTCCTTCAAGACCGTGCAGCACAGAACATTTCCCGGAATCGGACGACCCGGAACAGCCCAAGGCAGCAGCTCGTCGCGACAGCTACTAGTCGTATCGTACACATGGCATCCTGAGCAGAATTATCAAGGCCGCTTCAAAGATCTCAATCACATTGCGTTCATGCATGATTCAAACAACCAGCGCAAGCCTCTCGTTTATTACTCAAAAGTAAGATAGCGTGTGGTCGTCATCACACCAGCCCGTCAAGTACCGAGAGACATACGAAACCGAAGGGTCGATCGTGGCATCAAAGATTCTCTTTCAGGGAGCGGTGGCGCTGACAGCCATTGCACTCACAGGCATCACAGCACCTACTGTCGCCGCGCAACCGTCGGCGGATTCCTTCTATCAGTACGACGGTTCGGCACCGCTGTCGTCGTATCAGCCTGGGGCCGTGCTCAAAACGAGAACCTTGCCCTATCACGTCGTCAACATTCCTACCCCGTTGCAAGCCGTACAGGTGTTGTACCGGTCGACCGACGCTCTCGGCCGGCCGTCTGCGAATGTCACATCGATTCTTCGACCACCCAATGCCCAGCCGGACAAAGTTGTCTCGTTCCAGTCGGCCTACGATTCACTGAACCCGGAAGACGGGCCGTCACGAGCAATCGCGGGGGACACCCCGATCGGCAGCCTTACCGCCAGCGGGCGCAATGTCGCCTTCGGCGGGACTCTCGCTTCCGGCGAAGCCGTCATGTTCGGTCCTCTACTGGCGCTGGGCTACACCGTCGTCATTCCCGACACCGAGGGCCCGAACGCGGACTTCGCGGCGGGACCCGAATACGGAATGATGACTCTCGACTCCCTCCGTGCCGCTCGCAACACTCCCGAGACAGGTATTTCCGACTCAGCCGAGATCGGTCTGATGGGATACTCGGGTGGAGCAATCGCCACCAACTGGGCGTCCATCCTCGCTCCGGACTACGCCCCGGACATCAACGAGGACCTGATCGGCGCCGCCCAGGGTGGTCTGTTGGTCAACCCGGCAAACAACCTCCGGTACGCAAACGGAAGCATCGGTTGGGCAGGCGTTGTCGGGATGGCAGTCGTCGGACTTGCCCGTGCCTACGACATAGATTTCGATCCGTATCTCGGCGATCGCGGACGCGAACTCCTACCTCGGATCGAGGATGCCTCGATCGGGAACGTCATCCTGCAGTACCCGGGGGTGACCTGGCAGGACCTTGCCAAACCAGAGTATGCGAACCCCAACTCGGTGCCCGAGTACGTCGACGTCGCCAACAAGATCAACATGGGCAACGCGCCGATACCCACCATCCCGATGTTCATCGCTCAAGCCGCAAACGGAGCCCTCGAGGGCACCCAGCCAGGTGGACCGGGCGTCGGCCCTGGCGACGGAGTCATGGTTGCCGGGGACGTCCGCTCACTCGCCACTCGCTATTGCGACGCAGGTTTGTCCATCCAGTACGACCAGTACGACACCATCAGTCACGTTCCGGGTGGCGCGCTGTGGCTCCCCGGCGCCATCACCTGGCTCAACGACCGTTTCAACGGAAGTCAGTTGCCGAACAACTGCTCGAACATCGCACCGGGCAATTCCCTGGCGCCGGAAGAACACGCGGCGGGCTGACAAATCCAACAGTCGCATCAGATACCGATTGCCAGATCGTCGATGTCTGCGAGCGTGCCGCCGTTTTCGAGGATGCTCGTGTAGTTCCGAAGTCGGTTCTGATCTATCTCGGTAGTGCTGACCCCTCGCTTCCAGTACCCGAAGACAACTACATCGTCCTTCGCCAGGCCGACTGTCTTACGGAAATGCGCTCGAATGGCTCGCATCTCGTCCCGTTCCCCGGCACCCCACACCGCGTAGTCTCCTGGGTTATCGAGTTCGAGGGCGTACTCGGCGAGTCCATCTTCGACATGGTGCAGCTCGAGGCCGGGGATCACGGGCAGTTCCGCGAAAGCCTCGGCGTCACCGGTGGCGACCCAGCCGACGCCGGTCAGTCCCTCGGGCCACTGAAGCAGAATCGAATAGAGGGCAGGTATCGCGGTGTCGTCGGCGAAAAGTGCGACGCGGCGACCAGCGATCTCGGGAACGAGGAAGTGCGGGCGAGGACCGGTGAGCGAGAACGTGTCACCCACACGACGGTCGTCGGCCCAGCGCATCATAGGGCTGGTGTGACCGTGCAGCACTACGTCGAAGGTCATCGAACCGCTCGACGCATCGAAGGTGCGCACCGTGTAGACACGAGAGACGTCGTCGTAGTGCGGACCGAGCTGGATGCGAAATGCGACGTTGGGCCGCAACCAATTCGGGTCGTCCGCCGACGAAGTCAACTGGACGGCGATGCGCAAGATGCTCTCGGTCGGCCGTTCGACGCGTTCGACGACGGCAACCACGTCGTTGAGACCGCGGTCGTGGTCTTCTCCGCGTGGCGCCTTTGCCGACGCAGACGTTTCAGTTTCTTCAGGTCGAGATGCGGTAGTCATTGATATCTCCTGATCGGTGGTTCAGTTGTGGACGGGTAGCTGACTGACAGGTCTTCGATCACGCGGAACAACAAGTGGCCGTCCGGTTTCCGGGTCTTCGAGAACCAGCGCCTCGAGGTCGAAGACTTCGCGCAGTAACTCAGGGGTGAAGACGTCCGAGGCACTGCCCTGCATGACAATTTTTCCGGACCGCATGGCAACTACGTGCGTGGCATATCTGGCCGCGAGGTTCAGGTCGTGCAGGACCGCGACCAATGTTCGACCGGACTGGTGGAGTTGGAAACAGAGGTCGAGAACCTCGATCTGGTGTGCGATGTCGAGAAAGGTGGTCGGTTCGTCGAGCAACAACACCGGGGTGCGCTGCGCAAGCGTCATGGCGATCCATACCCGCTGACGTTGTCCCCCACTCAGCTCGTCCACCAATTGGTCTGCTGCATATCGCATTCCGACTTCATTCAGGGCCTCGGAGACAACATGCTCGTCTTCGGGTGACCACTGGCGCAGCATGCTCTGATACGGATATCGGCCGCGGGATACGAGGTCTGCGACACTGATCGCTCCAGGCGAGAGCGGGGACTGTGGCAACAGGGCGATTCGCCGGGCGACTTCTTTGGTTCGATAGGACCGAATATCGTTACCGTCGAGCACAACACGACCCGATCGAGGTGTGAGCATTCTGCCGAGCGCACGCAACAATGTCGACTTGCCACACCCGTTCGGTCCGACGACGACGGTGAACCCGCCATCGGGGATCTCGAGACTCAACTCGTCCACGATGGTTCGATCGGCGTACCGTAGTTTGATCTTCTCGGCGCGCAGCCGCGATGTTGGGGTGGCAGTAGTCATGAATCTCTTTCGTAGCGAGTTTTTTCAGGCCTGACGAGCGAGCAGCCAGATCAGATAGGCACCACCGAGCAGACTGGTGACGAGACCGACCGGAGTGCGGAGACCGACCTCGACCGCTTGCGCGATCAAGTCGGCGCCCGCCAGCAGAACTGCGCCGAGCAGGAAGGAAGTCGCGACAAGAACACCGCTGCGCCGTGCCAACCGTCGTGCGATCTGGGGAGCGGCGAGCGCCACAAATGCGATGGGGCCGGTGGCCGCGGTCGCCGCGCCGGTGAGCGCGACCGCAAGCAGAATGCCGGCAAATCGGTATCGCTCCGCGGAGATCCCGAGCGAGGACGCTGCGTCGTCGCCCATCTCCATCATGGTGACGCGCCGGGACACCACGACGAGAGCAGGAACGAGAACACCGACGGCGATGGCAACACTGACCGCGTGTGGCCAACCGCGCCCGGTCAGCGAGCCGGCCGTCCACTGCTGCACAACGGTGGCGTCGTCGATATCCGCACGCACCACCAGGAACGACATCACGGCGCTCAGCATCGCGCCCACGCCGATACCGACCAGGACGAGTCGAAGACCGCCGCTGACTCCGTCTTTGCGTGCCAGCGCGTACACCAGAAGCGCCGTCAGCATGCCGCCGAGAACAGCGGCGCCCGCGGTCTGCAGTACCCCGCCTCCGAAGAAGACGATCTGAACCACGGCTGCAGTCGCAGCGCCGGTGGTGAAACCGATGATGTCCGGCGAGCCGAGAACATTGCGCGAAAGCGTCTGGAAAACCGCGCCGGCCACACCGAGGCTTCCGCCCACACCGATCGCCGTGATCAGTCGAGGCAGTCGGCGATTCTGGACGGACCGAACCGCCGCTGGGGTGCCTTCGCCGTGCAGGGCACGCCACACATCCCCCAAGGACAGATCCAAGGTTCCGTACATCAGCGTGGCAAACGAGAGCGCCGCCAATGCCGCACTGATTGTCACGGCTACGAACAGCACTCGCGGAACTATCCGCCACGAGTACGGCCCGAGTCGAACCACCCAGCCGCGGAACAGCGGTGGAACCGGCTGCGCCGCAATCGCGTTCACAGCGACGCCACCCGACGCGAGCGAACGAGCGCAACAAACAAGGGTCCACCGAGCACCGCCACGGCGATCCCCGTCTGCAGATCTCCCGGCGCGGTGGCAACGCGACCGAGAACGTCGGCCAAGAGCAGAAATGCCGGGGCGACAACGAGCACGCACGGCAGAAGAAATCGCAGATCCGGCCCGACGACGCCGCGCACGATGTGCGGCGCAGCCAGGCCCACGAATCCGAGCGGTCCAGCCGCCGCAGTTGCGGCCCCTGCCAGCAGAATGACTGCGACAGCGGATCCGACCCGTGCGGGTCCGGTGCTGGCACCGAGCCCTTTGGCGACATCCTCGCCGAGCGCGATTGCGTTGAGTGGACGAATCAGCAACAACGACAACACGATACCGACGATGACGAAGGGCAGAACAGTGACGATCACGTCTCCGCCGCGGCCTTGCAACGAACCCACTGCCCAAAATCGGAACTGATTGAATGCGGCCTCGTTGCTGATGAGAACCATGCTGGTAAGAGCCGTGATCGCCGTCGCAACAGCCGCACCGGCAAGCGCCATGCGCGCTGGGGTCGCGGCGCTGCGATGCGCCGACCCCAACATGTACACACCTACCGAGGCAACGGCCGCGCCGACAAGCGCGAACCACAGATAGCCGCCGACCGAAGTCACCCCCAGATAGGCAATCGCAATCACGACTGCTGCTGATGCTCCGGCGTTCACACCGAGTAGTCCCGGATCGGCCAGAGGGTTGCGGGTGATCGACTGCATCAGCGCGCCGGCAAGACCGAGCGCGGCCCCGACCACAAGCCCGAGAATTGTTCGAGGCAAACGTGATTCGATCACAATCAGGTGCTCGTTGTTACCGGCGTCGTAGGAAAGAACTGCATCGAGGACAGTGGAGACGGGGATGTTGCGTGAGCCGATGACGAGTCCGCCGACGGATGCCAGCACGATTACAACGATGGAGACGAGGACCAACAACCCCGCACGCGCGGCCGTCCCGGACCGCAGTGGCGCTTCGGTCCGGGACTGCACAGAAACACCCACGCGGTCATCCACCGAACGTGGACACCAGCGACTCGACCGTCTGCTTTGCACTGAAGTAGTCGAGACGGAAGGCTGCCGTTCCCATCGCGTATACCCGATAACCCTTGACCGCAGGTTGATTCGCAAGGAGCGGGTCGGCCGCGAGTTGCTTCTCCACGTCCTTGGGCCCCATCGAGACGGCAAACAGCGTCTGCGCCCCGTCTAGTGCGGCAGACATGTTTTCGGAGCTGACGATCGCGACGCCGGAGGCACCCCGCTTGTCCGGAGCGACAAACTGCTCGGCGGGCTCGGCATAGGTGAAGCCGAGCGAGGCCAGCAGATTGCCCTGCGGGCTGTCCGCTCGGAACGTCCAGACACCGTCGGCACCCATGTAGACCAGTGCCGTCACCGGCTGCTCGGGAAGTTTGATCTTCGCGGCTTGGGTGGTGACCCAGCTGTCGTATTCGTCGACGGTTTTGGCGGCCTCGCTCTCGAGTCCGGTGACAGCCCCGAGCTGATCAGCGAGCTCCTCCCAGGAGCTGGCGCCGTAGTCGAGAAGAACAGTGGGTGCGATGTCGCTCAGCTGTGAGTAGGCATCGAGTGTCGAGTCGCCGCCGTTAGCGGAGCCGATGATCAGATCGGGCTCGAAGGTCTCGATCGCGTCGAGGTCCAGCTCGAGATTTCGGTAGAGCACCGCGACGCCACGATCAGCCGCCACGCCCGACCACTGGGAGAAAAACCCCTGGTCATCGGTCATTCCCGACGGCGTTGTCGCCGCACTCGCGACCACCGGCGCTCCGATCGCAAGCAGCGTGCCGGTCAACGACGGCGAGGTGGACACGATCCGAGTCGGCTTTGCAGTGATCTCGGTACTGCGGCCGCCGTGATCGACGGTGCGCGGCCAGCCCTCGGTGGCCCCGGAGGTTTCCTGGGTGCCCTCGGTTCCGGTGTCACTACCTGACGAATTCGAGCAGCCGGCAAGAGCGAGGGCGACGACCGCGGCGAGTACTGCCGCCGTCGGGCGTAGAGATCTGCGCATGAGTATGTGGCTTTCTGAAGATACGAGAGTGCGCCGCTGCGAACGCAGTCGGCAGAGGTAAAGTTAGCCATACTTAAGTCGCAAGGGTTGTCCAGGAGCGCCAACGTGTTACCACTATCGGGAAGGTCGGACGCAATCGACTTGGGGCCGATCCGCGCCTGCCGCACCGAGCCAAGCATCGGCCGCTCACCCCTGTTGTTCTGGGTTCTCGCAGGCAGTGGACGCGTCAGGACCGGATCGACCGTCTACGAGGTGCCGGCAGGCGAGTTGCTGTGGATCCCGGCGGGCGTGCGATATTCGATGGAGACGGACTCGGAATCCGTCGCGTTTCCCATCCTGCTTCCGCCCTCGAACGGCGTCAGCGCCGGGCCGGCTACCGTGACGCGTCTGCGCGTTCCGCCCGGATGGGAAGACAGACTGATCCACGAGTTCGTTCACAACCTGGGCTATCTGCGCGGCGACGCTGCACACCCGTCGTCCTTGTTCGAAATGATTACCCGGGCCGACGACGGGGCCACCTCGCTGCCGCAATTGCCGCAATCACGGGAAGCGTTCGAGATCGCGCACGCCCTGTTGCGAACACCTGGCACCGACGACACCGAGGCACAATTCGCGAAGCGTGCCGGGATCAGCATTCGAACGCTCCAGCGATACTTCGTGGAAGAAACCGGCCTCACCTTCACGCGCTGGCGGCTTCGAGCTCGGATCGCCGCGTCGTTGGAGTACCTGAAGCAGGACCGCGAGATCGGTTGGATTGCAAACGAAGTCGGCTTCGAAACGGGCAGCGGATTCACGCGTGCGTTCCGGTCCCAGATGGGAGAGAGCCCGAGCGACTATCGCCGCCGGGCCCTCTCCGGTCCAACCGATCGCAGCGTGGACACCGACAACGATCAAGCATTGGTCCGCATGCTCGCAGAGCCCAGGCAGCCCGGGGAAACAACGCCGCCGATACCGGCCAATGCGACGTGGCCGCGCGTCAACGGCGCCCACGTCGCCGTGTGGGTCTACCGAGGCCAAGCCCGGGTGGACGTCGCGGACCGCAGTTGGGAACTGCGCACCGGAAAGGCCATGATTCTTCCTGCAGGCGTCCTCAATACCGTCACGGTTCCGACTGGTTCACTGCTTCTGCCGCTCGGCTTCCGTTCCTCGAACGGGTCGACCGTATCTGCCGACGCCCTCGAGACCGTGCAGTTCTCCCCCGCTGACGAGTTGGCATTGCTGCACACTTTCGTCGCCGCATACACGCCCTTGCGCCCGCACGGCCACGACAGTTCCGCAGCATTCGACATCATCGCCACCGGCCCTCTTGCACAACCGGTTTCGAACACCTCGCCCGCCGATTCGATTGCCACACGACTGGCAGCGACGATCGCCGCCCGGCCGGCCGACCCTCGCACTCTGGGCGAGTGGGCGCAAGAGTTCGGTACTGACGCGGCCAGGCTGCGCCGGGAGTTCCGTATCGAAACCGGCACCACGTATCCGCAGTGGCGATCGCTTTCACGGATGACCCAGGCACGCACCCAACTCCAACTCGGGGTTGCACCCGGCACGGTGTCGAGGAACCTGGGTTACGCGCACCTGCCCGCATTCAGCCGAGCGTTTCGCACTGCGCACGGGATCTCACCGCAGCGCTTCCAAGCCCAGTCCGTCGAACGCGCCCTCTGGTTACGTTCTGTGCCGCGCGCCGCGGAGCCGAGCGCTCGGGTTCTTCACACCCACTGAACGAGTTGCCACACGATTCCGTTGGGGTCGACGAACTGGCAGTAACGCTCACCCCACGGTTCCGTCTCCGGTTCGGTGACGACGGAGGCACCTTCAGCAGCGATGCGGGCGAACTCGGCGTCGACATCGTCGACCACGAATGCAATGAGCAAGCCTTGACCGGCCGGACCTGCGACGAAGTCGGGCTTGAACGTCCCGAGCCCGGTGCGCAGGAAGACCACGTTGACCCCGGCATCCGGATGATTCAGGGAAACGAAGCCGTCATCGGCCATGGCCTCGGTGAAACCGAAATGGGTTTTCGCGAAGTCTGCCGATGCGTCGGTGTCGGCGACGTTCAAGGACAGAGCAGTGCTGGTGATTTTCATCGTGGGCCTCCCATGATCGATAAACCTTATGCAGTGCATACAGTATGCACCGTATAAGGTATACCACCGTTGAGGTATTCCCGATTTCTGGAGACGACTGATGGCCCGCGAACTGATCGACCTGCTCTGGCGCGATCACCCCCTCGCGCCGAAGGGTGGCACCCGCGGCCCGCGAGCGAAGGTCACCACCTCACAGGCGGTCGACGTCGCGATCTCCGTCGCGAATACCGACGGCCTCGACGCCGTGACGGTCCGCCGATTGGCCGCCGAACTCGGAATCTCGGGCATGGCGGTGTACACCCACGTCGGATCCCGCGACGATCTGCTGGTGCTCATGGTCGACGCCGTACACGGACACAGCCCACTCCTGCCGTACGGGAACATGACCTGGCGCCAACGTGTGCGTCGGGTCGCCGAGGAAGAACTTGCCCTCTATACGGAGCATTGGTGGCTCCTGGACATCTCCGATCAGCGCTCCGCGTTGGGTCCGGGAACTATCGCGAAGTACGACCACGAACTTCACGCCTTCGACGGCACGGGACTGAGCGACATCGACCGGGACTCCGCCCTGACATTTGTCGCCGACTTCGCCCGATCCTCGGCGCAAGCGCGGCGCCCTGACCCCCGAGCAGCCGACATGGCCGAGGTGTGGTCGTCCTGGAACCAGCGTCTGGCTGCCTATCTCGGCGACGACTTCCCGCTGGCGCAGCGAGTCGGAGGGGCGGCCGGCGAGGCCAAGAACTCCCCGTACAGCCCCGAGGCGGCCTGGGAGTTCGGGCTGGACCGGGTACTGGACGCCCTCATTCACATCGAATGACATTCCTGCAATTCGTGGGAGACAATGTGTCCGTGCAGCGTTTCGGTTGGTCTCGACGGTCCGACGGCGACCCTTCGGTGTTCGAACCGCGAGAGCTGTTGCACGCCTACGAGAATCGATCGACCCGAGAGGTACGAGATTCCGGCGAGCTTCTCATCGAGATTCCGCTGAGCGACGCAAGCATCGTCGAGATCACCGTTCTTGATGCCTCTGCGGGCTGGATCGACTCCCGCGTGCGAGGACTCTGCAGTTCCCTGGACAAGATCGACCGCCGGGCTCAATGCGTACTTCGAGGGGGATTCAGCATCGGCTGGATCGAACTCGAATCGGAGCGCCACGGCGTCATCGACTACTGGGAAAACGGGGTCAACAACGAATACCCCATCTCCATCGTGTGGAACGGAAACTCCTGGGAAGAAGCGGCAAGCACCTAGCCTCGAAATCGGCGGCATATATCCGCGAAGACGGGGTAGACGAGTAGATACCAGCGGCACATCGACTCAACTCCAGGCGTGGTGGACAATGTTTCTCAGCGACCAGTCAATTCGTCACCACACCCGCCGTTTCGGAGCAGCTCTCTCGCCTTCACACAAGTGGCCTCCGCCCACCGAAACACAGCGCATCGCACGCTGGAGTGAGCGGTCTGAGATGCTCGGCGCGCTGTCGGTACTCCTGTTCTGGGCTTTCGGCTTCGGCATCCTGCTGGGCGTCGGCGCGATCACAACAGGAATCTTCGCGCTCCGACGTCACCCGAAGAAGTCTGGCGGGCATCTGCTCTCGAATGCCCGCCAGCTGCCATGGGATGCAATAGTCGGCCTCTTCACCGGATTCATCGGTCTGGCACTGAGCGGCTGGTTCTTCGTGGTGGTCCTACCCAACATGTAGCCCTCTGCTAGCCGAGTCCGTTCGCGGAGGTGGCCAGCGCTCGGAGTTCACGTCGGAGGATCTTGCCGGTAGTGGTGAGCGGCAAGCTGTCGATGAACGTGATCTCCCTCGGGTACTGGTAGAAAGCAAGGCGACTTTTCACGTGGGTCTGCAACTCCTGACGGAGGTCCTCCGAGGAGTTCGACCCCTCGGACAGTACGACAAAAGCGTGAACCGCTTCGCCGCGCAACGGATCCGGAACACCGATGACACCTGCCATGGCTACCTCGTCGTGCGAGAGCAGGCACTCTTCGATCTCTCCGGGGCCGATTCGGTACCCCGCGGACGAAATGACGTCATCGGCACGTCCCTGGTACCAGAAGTTCCCGGCGTCATCAGTCCGACCCAGATCACCGGTGTGAATCCAACCGTCGTACACCTTTTCATCGGTCTTCGACTGCTGGTTCCAATATCCGAGGAACTGTCCGGGATTGCCTGCCTTCACACAGATCTCGCCTACCTCACCAATCTCGACCGGCTCGCCGAGTGGATCGAGGAGGGTGACTTCGAAGCCGGGGAAGGCGCGGCCCATCGAGCCGCTGGCGGGACTCCACTTCGACCGCGACGTGCCGATGGTCAGATTCATTTCCGTCTGCCCGTAGAACTCGTTGACATCTACACCGAGCGTGCTCGCAACCCAGGCTTGCAGGGCGTCACCGAGCGCCTCACCACCAGTTCCCAATGCCCGCAACTGAATACCACGTGCAGCAGTCTTGTCGATGCCGATGCTTCGCATCTGCTTGAGGGCAGTGGGCGGAATGAAGGCGCCCGTCACCTTGTGACGGCTCAGAATCTCGACCGCACGCGAAGGCGTGAATTTGTCGGGCGTCGCAACTACGGGGCACCCCAACGCAAGTGCGGGGAACAGTACGTCGAACAAACCACCGATCCAGGCCCAGTCTGCCGGCGTCCAGAAGACGTCTCCCAGCTGCGGAGCATTGTCGAACGCCGTCCGCATACCGGGCATGTGCGCCAAAAGAATTCGGTGCCCGTGGAGCGCGCCTTTCGGATTCCCGGTCGTCCCTGAGGTGTAGATGATGATGGCATGTGAATCGGGGCCCGTGGCTACCGGTTCACTACTTTCTGCGGCATCGTCGACGAGGCTGTGGAATTCGAGGATTTGCACGGGCGTCGAATCGGAGAGCCGATCGAGCCTTCCGACCACGATTACGGCTTCGAGACCCGGTATCTCACCGATTCCGTCGGCAACTCTTTCATAGCAGTCCTTCTCGACCACAAGAACTTTCGCGCCGGAGTCACGCATCCGATGTACTAACGCATCCGATCCGAACTTGACCGAAAGTGGAACGGTGACCATTCCGGATCGGAAGGCGCCCAGATGTGTCGCCAGAACCTCGATTCCCTGTGGGACCATCACACCGACGCGATCGCCTGAGACCAGGCCGAGATCCGCGAGCACGGTCGCGAACTTTCGGCTCATCGTGGCGACTTCACCGAATGTGTACCGCGCCCAGTGCCCACCGGTGTCTACGACGAGGGCCAGATCATCGGGATTCTGTACATCGACACATGCGTGCGCAATGTTGAAGTGCTCTGGCACAGCCCATTCGAAGTGTTCTGCTTCGAGGTCCTGCCACCATGACATATGCCGCCGAGAACTCACCGAGCACCCACTTCGAGGTCGAGGGAATGGGTCTCGCCTACCAGGAATGAGAATTCGCCGGAGAAGACAAGGTCTCCGTCTTGGTTGACCAGTGAGCCTTTCGACGTCACGATCGCGGTCTCACCGTCCGAGCGAGGGCGCACCGACAGCACTTCCGACACCGCATGCACCGAGTCGCCGAGGTAGGTCGGCCGGTGGAATCTGACCTGATCGAGCCCGTAGAAGCACTGCAGGTAACGGGGGTCCAACTCCACCAGACCGAGCAAGGTGGACAACATGAGAGCACCGTGGGCGATCTGGCGACCGAAGCGCGTCTGCTGCGCGTAGTCGGGGTCGAGGTGAAGAGGATGGCGGTCCCAGGTGAGGTCGGCGAAACTTCGCACATAGTCTTCGGTGACGACCCGCGGGTCCGTCACCGCAATGTCTCCGACAGAGATCTCTTCGAAACTCTTTGTGATCATTGAAGTTTCCTCTATTAGTTGACAACCGTGGGGCGTTGATCGACCGGCGGCAGATACGCCCCGTTGTCATCGATGTACATGTCGCGACTTCCTTCGTCGAGGTCGGTGTCACGGACGAAGTAGACGCTGATCAGCGAAATAACCGACAGGGCAGCGATATACACAGCGACCGCAAACGATCCGCCGGTTGCGCGAACCAACATGGCGGCAACCATCGGCGCGATTGCACCACCCAAGAGCACCCCGATCTGAAAAGCGATGGACGCTGCGCTGTACCGCACCCGTGCGTCGAACAGTTCCGCGATGAACGTCGCCTGCGGCCCGTACGAGATGCTGAGCATGAATGCGCCGACTGCCAATGCGCCGGTGGTGATCCAGAAGTTGCCGGTATCTATCGCGGCGAATGCAACGAAGACCCACACTCCCATGCCGGTGATGCCGACCATCAGGATCCGGCGTCGGCCGAATTTTTCGGACAGTTGACCGAAGATCGGAATGAAGATGACTGCAACGAGCGCGGACACCATGACCGCTCCGAGCATGAGGTTTCCGGACAGCAGATCGAACTGATCGGCGTAGGTCAGGCTGTAGGTGTTGAGGATGTAGAAGTAAGCGCCCGTGCTGATCATCGAACCTGCGGCAAGAATGATTTGACGAGGGTAGTTCTTGAACGCGTCGACCATCGGAATCTTGACCGCAGTGTTCTGCTGCTTCACGCGAGCGAATGCGGGAGTCTCTTCCAACGCGGTGCGAATGTAAAGCCCGACGGCGACCAACGCGATACTCAGCAGGAAGGGAATTCTCCACCCCCACACCAGGAATTGGTCCCCGGTGAGCGCCTTGGTGCCGAACATGACGGCCGTCGCCAGCAGAAGGCCAGCAGGCACACCGACCTGCGGCATACTGCCGTAGAAACCGCGGCGGTTCTTGGGTGCGTATTCCACAGCAGTCAGAACTGCACCGCCCCACTCACCCCCGACGCCGAAGCCCTGAATCAGTCTCAGCAATACGAGAAGAATCGGGGCCCACACACCGATCTGGGCGGAGGTCGGAAGGACGCCGACCAGGAACGTCGCTGCTCCCATCAAGAGAAGTGCGAGCACCAAGACCTTCTTGCGTCCGATGCGGTCGCCGAAGTGGCCCATCACAACACCGCCGAGTGGCCGCGCCAGGAAGCCGACAGCGAAGGTGGCGAAGGAAAGAATTGTCGCCAGCGCGGGGTCTGCGCCCGAAAAGAACAGCGGCGCAAAGACCAACGCGGCGGAGGCGCCGTAGATCTGAAAGTCGTACCACTCGATCGTGGTGCCGACCAGAACCGATCCGGCCACACGCCGCAGGGCAGGCCTGTCGACAGTTGCGGGAGATGGGGGATTCGCGTCGTTCATGTCATTGCTCCTTGTATGGAGTGCCCTGTTAGCTCTCGCACCGAGAGGGAGGCTCGACAAGGAGACTATGCAGTGATCCAGGGCACAGTCAAGCTTTTTTCAATCGATCGATTGATTAGTTGAGATGCAATTTGCCAGTACACAAACAGCTATCAATCGACTGATTGACAGCCGGCCGATTTCGGCGGCGATGCTAGCATGATTGGGCAACCAACCGAAATGAGGATCATGGACCTGGGGCGCGTTCAACGGGCGGCAGTCACGCTGTTCGCGACGAAAGGATTCGCCGCCACCGGCATTCGTGAGCTCGGAGCCGAAGCCGGCATCAACTCGGCAACGCTCTACCACTACGTCGGCAGCAAAGAGTCACTGTTGGCCTCGATCATTCGGTCCTGCCTCGACGAGCTGACGCAGTCGGGAGAGCGGGCAATGCGCCGAAGCGCCGATCCCGTAGTCCAGCTCGCCGGCCTGGTGTCGTCACACGTCGGCATTACCGCCGTCAACCAACTGACTGCCCGCGTCGCCGAGTACGAGATGCGCGGGTTGACCGGAGACAACCGCATCGAGTTGCAGACCCTGCGCGACGAGTACGAGCAACTTTTCGGACAGATCCTCGAACGCGGACAACGCGTGGGCGCCTTCGACATCGAAGATCTGGCATTGAGCCGACTCGCGATACTCGAGATGTGTACCGGGGTCGCGCATTGGTACCGGCCCGGTGGGCGTCTCGAGTTGGAAGATGTCCAGCGATTCTTCGTCAGCACCACGTGCAAGCTTCTGTCGGTTCCGTCCGACGAACTGCACGGTGTGGAGTTCATTCACGACGTCCGAAAGCTGGACAGCGAGCCCGAGACTCAGTCCTCCGAGATCTGGGGAACCACTGCACAGAGCGAATTCGCGCGACAGTCCGAGCTTTAACCGCCCCCCGAAACTCCCGGCTCTGGTACGAACTGAACATGCAACTACCCGCGGACAGTCATGTTCACAGCGAGTGGTCGTGGGACACCGGTGGACCGCTGTCGCACGCATCCGGACGAATGCAACAGACTTGCGCGCGTGCCCAAGCAATCGGATTGCCGGCGTTGGTGTTCACCGAGCATCTCGACTTCGATGGCCGGTGGCGCACAACCGCCGCAGATCTGATGCCCCATCAACATCACCTGCTGAGCACCGACGGCTATGTCCGCGCACCGATCCTGGACGTCGACGGCTATCTCGACAGCATCGAACGATGCCGACACCGTTTTCCTGAATTGCGGATACTCACCGGCGTCGAGTTCGGACAACCGCACCTGCACGAAGCGCAGGCGTCGCACCTCCTTGATCTCGGTGTCATCGACCGGGTATTGGGTTCCTTGCACACGCTCGAAGTCGGCGACGATCGGAGTGAACCGAACACTCTGTTTCGAACGTGGAGCGCCGACGAAGTCATGTGGGCATACCTCGATGAGATCCCGCGTATGGTGGCTGACTCTCGGACCTTCGAGGTGTTCACCCATATCGACTACGCGGTGCGTGCATGGCCGATCGAAAGTGCCGGACCTTTCGATCCCCGTCGATTCGAAGAGGGATTCCGAAATGCGATGCGCGCCATCGCCGACAGCGACCGGATCCTCGAGATGAACACCCGTCGGCTGTTGCCCTGGATACCCCAATGGTGGAGCGAAGAGGGAGGTAAAGCGGTGACATTCGGCAGCGATGCACATGTGCCCGAAGCTCTGGCAGCCAATTTTCCGGAAGCGACCGCGATGCTCGCGCACTACGGATTCCGTCCGGGTCAACGTCCCGAAGAGTATTGGACCCGCTGATCCGCCTGATTCCCAGACCGATATTTCCGTGAGCTCGGGTTGTCGGAGACGGATCAACCCGCAATAGTCGATGTATGGATCGGTACAAAATCACGATGCCCGACGGCTCTTCGACCGAGGAACCTTTCAATTCCGACAAGGAAGCAATCACTTGCGCAGTGGATGCGAACCGAGGAGTCAGCAAGAACCTCGTAGTCGAAAAATACACGGCCGACGGTCATCTGGTTCCAACCGCGCAGGCGCCTGCGAAACACACAGGTCGTCACAAGAAGAACCGTTCGAAGAGTTGAAAACTCGACTAGTTCACAACTCTCGAACTCGGCGTGTGGCGACCGGATGCGTGACGCAGAAGTAGTTGGATCGCGTGCTCGACAGTTGCACCGAGGACAGCTTCGGGGTCGCCCGAGAAAACCTGCTTCTCCGTTTCGGCGGTCCCATGGTCGACGACTCCGAACCACACAGTTCCGGGTCGAACGTTCTCCTGGGTATCAGGACCGGCTTCACCGGTGACGGCCAGCGCCAGCGACGCACCCATCAGAGTGGCGGTGCTGTGCGCCATGACCCTGGCTGCCTCTTCGCAGACCACTGGCCCGTCCGGAACATGAAGTACGGAATGTTTCACCTCGCGGGTGTACGCGACGATCCCACCACAAAACCACGATCCGGCGTCCGGCGCCTTTCCCAGATGTGCGGCGATGTTCCCGGCAGTCAACGATTCCGCCGTCGCCACCGACAGACCGTGTTCCTCTACTGCCGCAGCCAATTGCCTGCACATATCGTCGAGATCCTTGTCCGACGGAAGCTCGGGTCGTGGATCGCCATTCATATGTTCCTCCTCCTGCAGTCCGATCGGTGACTTCGACAAGACACTGAAAGTTCTCGAATGCCCATTCCAACCGTGCCTTACAGCTCACTGCCCCCTTGCGAACTGCACCCTTCGAAAGTGCGTCGAGCGCACTCGTCGATCACATCAGCTACACGTGACCGACGCGTGAGTTGACGGCGCTGCACGATCGCCCCGTTTCCGTTGCTGAACACCTTGTCCAAGGAGGCCGTGACCTGCTCGAATTCTCCGAATGCAGTCAACGCAGGTTCGACGTGATCCACCAATTGCCGAACCGCCTGGTGTGCAGTCAGCAAGCGCACGGATTCCACGTCCAGCGACCTCCCGTCGAGTCCGTCACGCGCCGCCCGCCAGCAAGCCGCGCGGAGTAGCTCGTGATCGACAGCAGGCGCTGCTTCACCTTTCGTGATCGCGGCGGATGCGGTACCGACGAGTGCCTGCACCAGTGTGGCCAGAGTCATCGTCTCCTCCACGGTGGCGGGCACGTCGCTGATCCGAATCTCCACGGTGGGAAGGTGATCCGACATGCGCACATCCCAATAGACCATGTGTGGATCGAGAATGACCCCTGTCTCCAGCATTGCTGCAACAGCATCTTCGTAGTGCGCCACGGACTCGAAGTAGGGCGGCGGACCCGAACTGGGCCATCGGCCGAACAGAACGTAACGCCAACTCGCATAACCGGTATCGCGACCGGCGCTGATCGGAGAGTTCGCCGTCAGTGCCAACAAGGTCGGTAACCATGGGCGCAGATGGTTGATGATCTGGACCGATCGTTCTCGATCTTCCACACCGACATGAATGTGGCAACCACACATCACACCTTCGGTGATCGCTCTGAATTGACCGGCCATTCGCTGGTATCGCGACGTTTGAGTGATCTCGTCCACCGGCGGATCGTAGAACGGCGTCCCGACTGCGATGAGTTGACAACCCACACGGGCAGCGGCGTCGGCGGTGACGGCACGCGACTCACAGAGTTGATCACGAAGATCACGAATATGGTTTCCGATCGACGTAGACGTCTCCACCTGACAGCGCGTGAGTTCGAGTTGCAGCGAGATACCGAGTTCCCGCCCGGCGGCAGCAACCTCGGAGTTGCGCAGAGTGGGATGTCCAGTCTGCGGATCGCAGAGCAAGAACTCCTCTTCGACACCGAGAGTCGGTGTACCTACCGAGAATATGTCGGGAGTCGGCTTCGCGTTCATAGGGCTTCCTCGCACCGGTTTTCATCCACATCCGATACTTCGAGCGTACGACCTTCTACCCCTTTCGGCACTACTCCGACCGTTTCATCCAGTCACCGATCGGGTAGTTGCCCTGTGGACCGACGACGAGCGAAGAATCGCAAGTCTTCATGAGCTCAGGATGGAGTGTGCCGTGACAAACGCGAGCGAAAGTTCACCGGTAGATGACGAACACACAAATCGATCGCACGTAGGGGAGGCAATCAGCGACGGTCGCAACTATCCCGGATACCTGCTGATCGGGCTGGGCCTGGCAACACTCGGATTGACCTTGGTGGCAGCAGGTTACGGATTTCGTGGTTGGGCAGTCATTGCCGGCGTCGTGTGTGTGGTGTCCTTCATCGTCGGAACACTGGCCATCTTGATGGAACACCGACGGGTCAAACGACTGGAAGGTCAGGAACTCTTCGATCAAGAAGGGCACTGAACCGACCGCTCGAGTCGTATTCTGCACAAGCAGAATACGACTCGAGCAGAACACAGCTCAGTGAGTGCGGAGCTGCTCGATCAGCTCACCCTTGTTCAGCTTCGAATAGCCGTGCAGATCGAGTTCCTTGGCACGTTTCTTCAGCTCGTCGACTGTCCACTCCTCGTACGGCGAGGATTGTCCGCCGGACTTGGCGACATTCGACCGCCCTCGATTGGCGGCCGCATTGGAGATTCGGGCCGCCTTCTCCTTGGAATCGCCCTTCTCGCGTAGCTCTTCGTAGAGTTCTTGATCCTTGAGTTGAGGTTGTGAGTCCTTGCGAGCCACTGTTTCGTCCCTTCACTCGTCTTCACTCCGACGGTGTGGCCGAACTGGCAATTCGGCCACACCGCAGGTTCGAACGTACGTCGGCACTCAGGATGTAGGCGGCACCTCGAAACGCCCCCACACGCGGTGCGTCTTCAGAAGCTGAGCCAGCGAGGCGAGCGCTCCTTCCGCGTCTGCATCGACGACGACTCCCAATGCAGACTCGTCGATACCGGCCGCAGCCAGCGCACTCATGCTCTCTCCCCAACCACCAATTGCCTTGCTGTGACGATACATTTCGTTCAGCAGAGTCTCCACCCGTGGATCCAACTTGCCCTCGCCGATCCGAGAAACGTCGCCGCTCAGCAGGATTGCATCGAATTCGATCGAACGAGCTGTGAGGTACGTTCGCTGCACCGTCACCGCGTCGTCACCGTCCCCGATGGTTCCGCCGTGCGGGCCGAGGATCAGCGGCACCATGCCGGCGTCGAAGATCTTGTCTCGAACGGCGACAACCGTTTCGAGATCGGAGTTCTCATCGACCAGTAGTGCGATGATCCTTCCGTCTACCGGCCATTCCGCACCAACCTGGGACAATGCAGGGCTGAGCTCCGGATCACTCAACGGCTCGGTCGGTTCGGGTACCGGAAGGCCAAGCCCCCCTGCGACGATCGACACGAGACCCGCATCGATGTTCGCCAAGATGCCCAGATTCCGGGTCTTGATGTTCTCCTCGTAGCACTTGCCCAATTCGAAGGTATACGCCTGCGCGACGTGCTCCTGTTCGACAGGGGAGAGACTGCGATAGAAGAGTCGAGCTTGCGAGAAGTGATCGTCGAACGATGCCGGCGCCTGCCTCACCTTTCGCCCTGAAACTTCTTCGGGCACCTCGATATAGGCCGCGCTCTCCGCCGAGGCCAAGAACGGGCACCCACCGTCCAACGAATTGGGATGGTACGGCGCAACTCCGGTATGTACACCGTCCTGATGAAAGCCGTCGCGAAGCATGTCGTTGACAGGCGCGTGAGGCCGGTTGATCGGGATCTGATCGAAATTGGGGCCACCGAGTCGCGTAATCTGGGTGTCGAGGTACGAGAACAAACGTGCCTGCAGGAGACGATCGTTGGTGATGTCGACACCCGGAACCAAGTGACCCGGATGGAATGCAACCTGCTCGGTCTCGGCGAAGAAGTTCGTCGGATTGGCGTCGAGTGTCATCGTTCCGATGACCTGAACCGGCGCGAGTTCTTCGGGCACGATCTTGGTGGGATCCAATAGATCTATGCCTTCGAACATTTCGTCTTCGGTATCAGGGAACACCTGCACGCCCAGATCCCAGGACGGATATGCGCCCGCCTCGATGGCGTCGGCAAGATCGCGTCGATGGAAATCCGGATCCACACCGCCGGCGATCTGCGCTTCCTCCCACACGAGTGAATGCACTCCGGCGGCCGGCTTCCAGTGGAATTTCACCAGATTCGTCTCGCCGTCGGCATTCACGAGCCTGAACGTGTGAATACCGAAGCCCTCCATCATGCGATAGGAGCGCGGGATGCCGCGATCGGACATGTTCCACAATGTGTGCGCCGTGGCCTCGGTGTGCAGCGACACGAAATCCCAGAATGTGTCGTGCGCGCTCTGCGCCTGCGGGATCTCGCGGTCCGGGTGGGGCTTCGCGGCATGGATGATGTCCGGGAATTTGATGCCGTCCTGAATGAAGAACACCGGGATGTTGTTGCCCACCAGGTCGAAGACACCTTCGTCGGTGTAGAACTTGGTGGCGAAACCGCGTGTGTCGCGTACGGTGTCCGCCGAACCTCGTGAACCCAGCACCGTCGAGAACCGCACGAACACCGGGGTTCGAGCACCGGAAGCGAACACCGATGCTTTACAGATGTTTTCGGCCGCGCCATTCGCCAGGAACATTCCGTGTGCGGCCGCCCCGCGGGCGTGGACGACGCGCTCCGGAATTCGCTCGTGATCGAAGTGTGTAATCTTCTCACGCAGGTGGTGGTCTTGAAGAAGAGTCGGGCCGCGCTCGCCGGCAGTGAGTGAGTGGTCGGTCTCGTAGAGACGTGTACCGGTTGCGGTGGTGAGGTACTCCCCCCGCTGGCCGCGACCGTTTCCCTTCACCTTCTCCTCGGCACCCGCGACGGTACGCACCTCCGGCTGCCGCTGGTCATCCTTGGGCGGCAACGGCTGTCGAGGCTTGACCGGCTCTTTCAGGTCCGGCGCTTTCGGGGCCGGTGCACCTGGGACGGACTGAGATGAAGGCATCGAACAGCTCCTCTTGATCGTCATGCTGGGCGCAAGAATCTTGTTACGCCTTATGTAAGTAGAGATTTCAAACTGAACGCGGAGCCACGACTCACCCCCGGATGGGATCAATCCCAGGCCGAGGGTGACGAGTGCGTCAGGGGCTATTGCTCGGACTTCTGTCGCGCTTCGTCCGCGGCCGCTTCTGCGCGAGCCTTCTCGGCTTCTGCCTCTTTCTTCGCGACTTCTCGCTGGCTTTCGGCCTTGTCCTGCTGGGCGCGGCCCTCTCGGGTCAAACTGTCGTTTCCGGAAACCGCACCCACCGCTTCCTTGGCCTTACCCTTGACGTCCTCTACGACGCCTTTGATTCCCTCGCTGGGACCGCTCTTGTCATCTGGCACGTTGACCCTCCAATACGTTTCGGATTGTTGCTCCGGGATCCCACACAGGTAGGAATCCCCCACAGAAGGCCCTACCCCGTCGAAATTCGCATAAACATCCGTGCACCGACACGCCGCAACGCGTACAAGAAGCGGCCACCGAGGGGAGTGCCGTTCACTCTCGTGTGTTATTCAGTGCTCATGAGCCAGTTACAGACCGATCCCCCCGTGGGCGGAACGCTGTCCACGATTCGCGCGCTTGCGCCCAACCTGGCTCCGAGCGAGCGACGCGTCGCGGACATCTGCATAGCCCGGCCCAAGGAGTTCGCCTGGTGGTCGGCGGCAGATGTGGCCGAGCACGCGTCCACGTCGACAGCAACGGTTATTCGAGCGTGTCAGAATCTCGGATTCAAAGGCTTTCAACATCTGCGGATGCTGCTGCTCAGAGATCTCGGCGCAACGGAATCACGCGTGCAGGATGCATCGCACACCAAGGACAGCATCGGGCTGATGCAAGCGGTATTCGGCGAAGTGGCGGCCGATCTCGGCGGAGCACTCACCACTGGATCGCGATGCTTTCGACCAGGCCGTCGAAGCCATCGCCGACGCCGACCGCGTACTCGTTGTGGGAAACGGGGTATCCGGGCCGTCGGCATCCGCAGTGGCTGTGCGGTTCATCCTGAACGGACGGACCGCGGAAGCACCCACCGATGCAGTGATGCAGCAGCTGACAGCCCGCCACCTCACCTCTCGAGACGTCTGTCTGGCGATCAGTGACAGTGGACTCAACTCGTTGACCCTCCAACCGGCCCATGCCGCGAAAGAGGCCGGCGCCACCGTCATCGGCGTGACCGGATACGCACGTTCCCCACTGGTGGAACTGGCCGACATGGGCCTGGTTCTCGGTGGCGGAACCGGGCCGTGGGGCGCGCACGGCGCTTCGGCAACCGTCATCCAGCTGACCTTTCTGATCGGCCTCCAGATCGCCGTCAGTGAACGACGCGGCGGGTCGGCGGAAGCTGCCGCCCAGACCCTCGAGCATGTGATCGGAATCCTCAATCACGGTTCCAATAGCTGAAATTCGGAGCCTCCATACGTTCCGGCCCGAATAGTTGCCCTGAGAATTACGGACATTTACGACGGCGTTCGATCACCGTTCACCTTCGACTGGCTAACTTCCGATGTAACGAAAATCCCCAATTTGATGCGATTGGGTAACGTCATTTCATCGGGAGAAGCCAATGGGCAGG
Source organism: Rhodococcus sp. T9N (assembly GCF_024436645.1). Classification (NCBI taxonomy): domain Bacteria; kingdom Bacillati; phylum Actinomycetota; class Actinomycetes; order Mycobacteriales; family Nocardiaceae; genus Rhodococcus; species Rhodococcus sp. T9N. The sequence continues at coordinate 421,703 of NZ_JAMSKS010000001.1, forward strand.
ATTCGAATAGAGAATCTGAGTCGGAAGTTCGCAGATGTCACCGCAGTCGACAACATCGACATCGATGTTCGTGACGGCGATTTCCTGGTCCTCCTCGGGCCCAGTGGCTGCGGTAAGACGACACTGCTGAGGATGCTCGCCGGCCTGCTGGAACCGACCAGCGGCCGGATATTGCTCGACGACGAAGACATCACCACCGCCCCCGCGCGTCGACGCGACGTCGCCATGGTGTTCCAGAACTATGCGCTCTACCCGCACCTCTCCGTGGCAAAGAACCTCGGATTCCCCTTAAAGGTGAAGAAGATCGACAAAGCCTCCGCAGTAGAGCGTGTCGAGGAGGTAGCACAGCAGCTCGAGATCGCACATCTGCTGGAGCGCAAGCCGAAGGAATTGTCTGGTGGCCAGCGCCAGCGAGTGGCGGTGGGACGCGCGATCGTTCGAAATCCGAAGGCGTTCTTGATGGACGAACCTCTGTCGAATCTCGACGCGAAGCTCAGAACGGCGACCCGTCGTGAGCTCACCGACCTCCACCGACGGTTGGGTGCCACCTTCGTCTACGTCACCCACGACCAGGTCGAGGCAATGACAATGGCGACGCGTATCGCACTGCTCAACCATGGCAGGCTCGAGCAACTCGGCACCCCGGAGGATGTCTACGATCGTCCGGCATCGGTGTTCGTCGCAGGATTTCTGGGCAGTCCAGCCATGAATCTTGTTGATGCGAGAGCATTCTCGACTGACGGACAAGTGAGGATTTCGGCAGAAGGACTCGAAGCCTCACTCTGGTCAGGGGAGACCGATTCGCGCGACGTCGTTCTCGGCATTCGTCCCGAACACCTCACACCGATACATCCAGGCACGGATTCCGGAACCGGTGCGCGTATCACCGTCGACGTCACTTCGGTCGAGAACCTCGGAAGCGAGCAAGTGGCATACTGCCAGGTCGGGTCGACCACGATCTGCGTGCGCGCTCCGCGACCGATCGCACTTCACGAGGGTCAGCCCGCGGTGCTGTCCGCCGAACTGCGCCATCTTCACCTCTTCGACCGATCCAGCGGACGGCGACTCGAATGGCTGGACATACCAGCAACATTGGACCTCGATTCACCTGTTCTCAGCTGAACCTTCAACTCGTCCTCGAACACTGCATTTCACCACCAGGAGATTTGTCATGCGCAAAACACGATGGAAGATCGCCACAGCATTGGCGGCATCCCTCGCCCTTGCCGGATGTGCCACGGGAGGTGCCACCACCGGCGGCTCCGATTCCGCAGTACAGGTTCCGGAACTCGACCCGAATCAGCAGGTCGACATCGTCTTCGAATCCTACAACCTTGCCCAGGCAGGTTTGTGGACAGACACCGTCACCGGTCTCATCTCCGACTTCGAGGCCGCCTACCCGAATATTCACGTCAAAGCTCAGCCGCCGCAGAGCGGTGGTGCGGCCGGTTCCGGCACCGCGAGCAGCGTGCAAACACAGATGCTCGCCGGTTCGCCACCCGATGTCGCTCAATTGACCTTCGACACACTTGATTTCGCCGTCACCGCGCTGAAAGCAAGAAATATCGACGACCTTGTCGGCAAGGACGCAGTGCAGGCGAACTTCGGCGGCGACCATCCCTTCCACCCCAGAGCTGCAACACTCGGCGACTGGAATGGGGAAACCTACGGCGTTCCGTACGTGTTCTCCACCCCGACATTGTTTTACAACTCCACCGCACTGACCGAGGCCGGGCTCCCGGCCGATACCGATCTCTCCACCTGGAGCAAGGTTGCCGCTGCCGCAAAGGCAGTGACCGCCAAGACAGGAAAGCCGTCGCTCGGAGTGAGCTGTTCGGTCAAGGGTGGCAGCTGGTGTATGCAGGCACTCTTCAAATCGGCCGGAGGGGGTGTGTTGTCCGAAGATCGCAAGACCATCGAATTCGGCGAGCCTGCCTCAGTGTCGGCAGTCTCCATGCTTCGTGGACTCTACGAGGACGGAGTCTTGGTGAACGCGGATTCGGCCACACAGTACGAAGGTTTCGCAAAGGGCGACATCGCGATCGATCTCAACACGTCTGGGCTGCAAGGCATGTTTGTCAGTTCTGCGGCCAAGGCGGGTTGGGATCTGCGCGCTACCGCGATGCCTGCCTTCGACGGGCACGCAGCGGTCCCCACCAATTCAGGTTCGGTCCTCTCCGTCTTCTCGCAAGACCCGGCAAAGGCCCGCGCTGCTTGGGAACTGATCAAATTCATGACCAGCGATCACGCGTACACACAGATCTCCACCAAGATCGGATACCTGCCTCTCCGCTCTTCGCTGACACAGGATCCTGCTGCACTCAAGCCATGGGCCGACAGCAATCCGCTACTGGCGCCCAACCTCAAGCAGCTCGACTCGCTTCAGCCGTGGCAGTCGTACCCCGGCAACAGCTACGTCCAGGTCGACGACATTCTCGCGCAAGCCATCGAGGAATCCGTGTTCTACGGCAAGGACCCGAAAGCGACCATGCAAGCCGCGCAGCAACGGGCTCAGGCCTTGATCGGCTGACACGGTCCATTCCAATTCCAGCGAACATCACTTCCGAATCGGGAACAACTATGACTACAGCTCTTCCGGTTCAGCGGGCCAATCGTCGGCTCGACCTGAACGGCACCTACAACTTTCGCGACGTGGGCGGATACGCTACCCGCGACGGCCTCAGCACCAAGTGGAACAAGCTCTTTCGTGCGGACGCTCTTCATCGACTCGATCAAGCTGACCGCGAGATCCTCCGCGCCCGTGGGCTGGCCTTCGTCATCGACCTGCGCGAGCAGGAAGAGTTGGACACAGCACCGAACGCTCTCGGAGGACTTGACCTCCAGCAACTCCACCTGCCCATCTTCGAGAGCGAAATAAACTCTCGAGAAACAAGTTTGGACCTCGCAGCAATCTACGCGAAGGTCATCGATCAATGCGGTGTCCGACTGGTTCGAGCTGTACGCGCAATAGCAGAGTCCGACGACAGCGCAGTACTCGTGCACTGCACGGCAGGCAAAGACCGTACCGGCCTCGTCGTTGCACTCGCTCTGGCAGCGGTCGGGGTTGACTACCGCGACATCGTCGCGGACTATTCGCTCTCGGAGGTCATGTTGGCCGGCGAGTGGGCAACGGCCATGGCCGTCAGGATGCGCGAATACGGCATCGGCGACGGGGAGAACCTCGCCCAGCTCGTCGGGGCAAGCCCGGCTGCGCTCATGCGTGCAAGCCTGCAAACCATCGACGATTCGTACGGAAGTGCGTCCGATTACCTTCTTGCCCATGGAATGAGCTCCGAAGAACTCGACCGCCTACATCTTGCACTGGTCAACTGACACACACTTGAAGGAGAATTTTTCATGTCCCAGTACGGCGAACCCGATCACTACATCTTGCACCTCAGCGATACTCACTTCGTCACCGACGGAGATCTTCTCCACGATTCCGTGGACAGCGATGCCAATCTGGCACGCATCTTCGAGCGACTGGAACGGACTGGCCAGAGTCCTGAGGCTATCGTCTTCACCGGAGATCTGGCCGACATGGGGGAACCCGAGGCATACGTGCGACTGCGCCAGATCGTCGAACCGGCCGCCGAACGGCTAGGCGCAAAGGTGATTTGGGTCATGGGAAATCACGACACACGCCCGGCATTCCGTAGCGGCCTGCTGGATGCCGCTCCGACCCAGGAATCCGTCGACTCGGTGGTCGACGTGAACGGCCTCCGCATCGTCGTGTTGGACAGCACTGTTCCCGGAAGCCATCACGGCCTGATCACCGACGAACAGCTCGCTTGGCTCGAAGAGGTTCTGGCTGTACCCGCACCACACGGAACCCTTCTCGCGCTGCACCATCCGCCAGTCCCGTCGGTTCAGGATGTCCTCACTTTGGTGGAACTGAAGGAGCAGAACAGACTTGCCACGGTACTCGAGGGAACCGATGTTCGCGGTATCCTCGGTGGCCACCTGCACTACTCGACCACCTGTACCTTCGCCGGAATTCCCGTCTCGGTTGCCTCAGCGACCTGCTACACACAGGATCTTCTTGCGAGCAAGGGCAGCACGCGCGGCCGCGACGGTGCGCAGGCATTCAACATGGTCCATGTGTTCCGAGATCGGGTTCTGCACACGGTAGTTCCGGTAGAGGAGTCGGCAACTGTATACGAAATGAGCGCGGAGTATTTTGCGGAGGCGATCTCCAAGCTGGTTCCTGGGAGCAATTCGTCCAGTCCCTCTGCTGCACTGGCGAATTGAGTTTCGAACATGTTTGTCGAAGTTCCAAGCACCGGCGGGTCGGAGTGTGCCGTAGCGGCGCGCCCGGCCCGTTCCGGGTTGGCGCCCCGCGCCTTGGTGCCCTATCTGTACCTGCTGCCGGCTGTGGTGTTGTTGATCGTGTGGATCTACAAGCCACTCGGCGAGACTGTCAATCTGTCCTTCTACAAGTGGAACATGGTTCCTACCACTCCCAAAGTAGCTGTAGGACTAGATAATTACACGCGTGTGCTCTCGTTGCCCGAGTTGCATCAGGCACTACGGAACACCGTGGTCTACACACTCGCCTTCATGCTGTTCTCGCTGTTGCTGCCGATCGTAATCGCGTTGGTGTCCAAGCGGATATCCGGACGATCCAAGACGATCTATCAAGCTCTGATCTTCGTCCCGTTCCTGGTGACACCGATCGCGGGCAGTGCCGTCTGGCGTTGGCTTTTCAATCCCGACGGCGGCGCAATCCCACGGGTGGCCGCAACGTGGGGAATAGAGATGGGCAACATCTTTCGTGATCCGAAATTCGCACTGCTAGGCGTCGTCGTGATCGTCGGATGGCAAATGCTCGGGTTCGGTGTCCTGGTCATCTCGGCTGGGCTTGCCGGCATCAACCCGGACTACGCTTCGGCAGCGTCACTCGACGGCGCATCCGAGGCGACGATCACCCGAAAGATAACGCTGCCACTGCTCTCCCCGACACTGGTCTTCCTCGCCCTCATGACGATTCTGCTGGGTGCGCAGTGGGCGTACCCCGTGATCGACATTCTCACCCAGGGTGGACCGAGCGGTGCGTCCACGAACATCTACTACCTGTTGTACCAGTTCGGTTTCCAGAACTTCGACGCCGGACTGTCAGCAGCCGCAGGCACTCTCTTCTTCATCGGCTTCGGAATCATCGCCGTCATCTTCGTCCGCCTGTCGGACCGACTGAGCTTCTACGACAATTAGGAACTGACATGGCATTTGTTCTGGTCGACGCGCCCAGCCAGACGCATGGTCCCGGTGCAACTCCGGCGGTGGAACACCTCGACAAACGGAGCAAGAACAATGACGGACCGGTCCGGTCCCGCTCTCGAACGCGGCGAGTGCTCGGGCATGTTGTCCTCGTGGCCGTGACCGTGTTCAGCATTTTCCCGATCTACTGGCTGTTCACCACGGCCTTTCGTCGCCCCGACGATTCTCTGTCGGCGAGTCCCCTCCCCTCGCCTTTCAGCCTCGAGAACTTCCGCTACGTGTGGAACACGATCCCGATGGCGTCGATGATGGTGAACACCTTCACCATGGCTTTGGCCATGTCGGTCAGCCAGCTGTTCGTCGCAATCCTTGCCGCGTACGGGTTCGCGCGGTGGAACTTCTTCGGCAAACAAGCGTTGTTTCTGCTCTTCGTCGGGTCGTGGCTGGTTCCGTTTCAGGTCACGATGATCCCCAACTACCTTCTCATTTCCCAGATGGGCTTGCTTAACACCGTCGCAGGCATCGTGATCCCGAACTTGTGCTCGGCTTTCGGAGTTCTGCTGATGCGTCAGCATATGGAGGCATTTCCACGGGAGTTACTGGACGCCAGTCAGATCGACGGACAGAACTCGTGGGCAACGCTGTGGAAGGTTGTGTTGCCCAACATGAAGCCCGCTCTCGCTGCACTCGGCATCATGCTGTTCATCTCGGCCTGGAACGAGTACCTTTGGCCCGCGCTGATCATGCGTCAGTCGAATTCCGTGCTGCAGATCGGTATCCGTAGCTTCCTCGGCGCCGAGGGGAACAACTGGGGTGCGATCATGGCGGCGTCCGGACTCGCGTGTCTGCCGATCTTCCTGATCTATCTCTTCCTTCAGCGCTACGTGCGCGACGCATTTGTTCAGTCCGGCCTCAAGTAGCGATCACCCGTTCTCAAAAACTGTTTACCGGGCACAGGAATTGGCGGGACTCGTTCCAGAAGGGGAAGAGGTCGGTGGTGGTGGCCGTGGGGTGGTCGATCTCGGCGAGAGTGTAGAAATCGAGAATCGTCCGCCCGGCGGTTGCGCTGACCTCGCATGCCTGCAAGCTCAGTTTCGCCTCCGCCACGAAGCCGATACTGCGGGCGAAAGGTCCGAGGGTCCCGGCATTGACAAAACCCTCGAGGTTTTGTCCCCACTGGTTGTAGTCCGACTGCAAAGCAAAGCTGCATGTTTCACCGAACAACTCGGTGCAGGTTGTCGGCTTCCCACCGATCGTGTGAACCGTATCGGCGAGCTCGTGCGAAGTACCTTCGCGCGGTGATCCGGAAAGGAGAAGCAAGACGGCGACGGCCAAGGCAACCACCAGAAGGATGCTCGCGGCCGTTGCCAGTATCGCCTTCACAATCCCTCGATCCACGTAAGTTCATGAGGGGAACCGTTTTTGGAACACCGGTCACTGGATTTGTACCCGTGACACTCGGGGTCCAAACATCGACCAGGCTGGGAGCCGTGCATCAGGCTGGGGGGTCGCGAGAGGATCTGTGGGAAAAAGCCGGGGGAGGATCGACACCCCCTTCCACTACCAATGTATATCGCACCGGGGGCCTTGCGGCAAGGCCCGGGTAGTGCCGCAGAATGGCTCTTCCGATCCCGCACGACCCACTACGGGATCGGAACAGCCAGCGGAAGTGAGGGCACGTGCCAACCCAGGGATACGAAGAAGAACTGCGATCCGAGCGGAACTATGTGGAGGGGCTCTACGCTCGCCTCGATGCGGAGCGCGCCCGAGTCAAGGACAGGTACAACACCGCTCTGCGCGGAAACGGCGAAGCACTCATGGAACGCGACGCCGAGGTGCGCGCGCTCGCCAAAGAGGTGAAGAGGCTGGACGTAGCCGACAACGGCCTGTGCTTCGGCCGGTTGGACTCGCTGTCGGGTGAGACTTCGTACATCGGCCGAATCGGCCTTCTCGATGCGGACAACGACTACGAACCGGTGCTGCTCGATTGGCGGGCGCCGGCATCTCGCCCGTTCTACGTTGCCACCGCTGCAAACCCGGAGAACATGCGTCGACGCCGTCAGTTCCACACACGCAGTCGACACGTGGTCGATTTCACCGACGAGGTACTCGGGCGCCCTGACGGCGCGGAACACGACACCCACAGCGATTCCGCCTTGCTCGCAGCAGTCAATGCACCCCGCGGTGAGGGAATGCGGGACATCGTGGCCACGATCCAGGCCGAACAGGACGACATCGTCCGACTCGAACACCCCGGGGTGCTGGTGATCGAAGGTGGCCCCGGTACCGGGAAAACCGTCGTCGCCTTGCACCGCGTCGCCTACCTGCTCTACACGCAGCGTGAGCGAATGGAACGTCACGGCGTTCTCGTGGTCGGGCCGAACCCGGCGTTCCTGAACCACATCGGCCGCGTACTGCCCTCACTGGGCGAGTCCGACGTGGTGTTCATGACCACCGGTGATCTCGTTCCCGGTCTACGCGTCACCGCCGAGGACACTCCGGAGGCCGCTGGGCTCAAAGGTTCGCTGAAGATCCTGGACGTTCTCGGCGCAGCGATTGCCGATCACCAACGATTGCCCGAGAACCCACTGTTGATCGAATTGGCGGACGTCACAGTGCGAATCGACGCCGAAACTGCGGAATGGGCCCGAGAAGAAGCTCGTTCGAGCGGACTCCCCCACAACGACGGTCGGACTGTGTTCACCGAAATCGTCACCTGGGCACTGACCGAGCGGGCGATAGCGCGGATCGGTAAGGGATGGTTGACACGCAGTGACCGTGAAGCCTGGGAACAAGTGCGCGCAGATCTGACCGCAGAGTTGGCGGAGAATGACGCGTTTGCCGCCGCACTCGACGCACTCTGGCCGATCCTGACACCGAAAGAGCTACTGACACAGCTGTTTACTTCGCCGGAACGCCTACGCAAGGCAGGCGCAGACGAGACACTGTTGCGCCGAGAGGGCGATGCCTGGACGGTGTCCGACGTTCCGCTTCTCGACGAATTGGTGGACATGCTCGGCCGGGACAAGCCCGTCGACCAGAGTGCCGAACGTGAACGCCGCGACGAGGCTGCGTATGCAGCGGGCGTGCTGGACATGATGATCAGTCGCGAAGACTTGATGGACGACGAGGATCATCTCCTCGCCCAGGACATGCTGTACGGCGAGGACCTGGCGGATCGTTTCGTCGAACGCGATACCCGGGAGCTCGCCGAACGCGCTGCTGCTGACCGAGACTGGACGTACAGGCATATCGTGGTCGACGAGGCACAAGAGCTGTCCGAGATGGACTGGCGAGTCCTGATGCGCCGTTGCCCGGACCGGTCTTTCACGGTGGTAGGCGATCTCGCGCAACGACGTTCACCCGCAGGTGCTCGCTCGTGGGCGACGATGATGGAGCCGTACGTTCCCGGCCGCTGGATCTACCGATCCCTGTCGGTGAACTATCGCACCCCCGCCGAGATCATGAGCGTCGCCGCCGCCTTGCTCGCCGAGTTCGCGCCAGACGTCCAGCCACCCGAGTCCGTCCGCGCCTGCGGGGTCCAACCGTGGTCCAAGCGAATCTCCGCCGACGAACTAGCCTCCGCCATCGACGAATTCAATCAGGACGAGGCCGGACGCGAGGGTACGAGCGTCGTCATCGGACCTGCGAGTGTGCCCGGCGCTGTGCCGGTTTCGGAAACGAAGGGCCTCGAGTTCGATGCCGTGCTCGTCGTGGAACCGGAGCGAATCATCGCCGACGGTCCACGTGGCGCCTCGGAGCTCTATGTCGCCCTCACCCGCGCAACCCAACGTCTCGGCGTCTTACACGAGGGGCCATTGCCGCACGCATTGACCGGGCTCGTCCGGGTCGGGACGGCCAGATCACCGCAGTCGTTCGCGGCGAGCGATGGTGCTGTGTAGGCCTTCGGCAGCGGCGCGAACGTAGGACACCTGGCTCTCGGGGACGAAGCGACTGGTGGGACCGGTGACACTGATGGCGGCGACGGGTTTGTCGTTGGTTCCGAATACCGGCGCTGCAACGCACGCGAGACCCGGCGCTGATTCCTCGCGCTCGAACGCAATACCGGTCTCGACCACTCGGTTCAGTTGGGTATTGAGAATGCCGGGCGCAACAATTGTGTGCGGGGTTCGGCGCGTCATCGGTTCCGACAGCACCTCGCGGCGAAACTCGTTGTCGGAGAATGCCAGGAGCGCCTTGCCGATCGCGGTGCAATAAAGCGGTATCCGGCCGCCGGTCCGGGACGGCGAGTTGGCTTGCCGGTGTCCGCCGATCTTCGCGACGTACACGACGTCGTGGCCGTCACGGACCCCCAGGTGGACTGTCTCGTGGGTCCGCTCGTACAGGTCCTGGAGGAACGGCATCGCCATCTCCAGGAGGCTACGTTCGAGAGAGGCGAGCATGCCGAGTTCGAAGAGGCCGCCGCTGAGCCGGTAGCCACCGTCGATACGGTCGAGTAGCCGGTTCGCGACCAGTTCGTTGGCCAGGCGGTGCACCGTCGCCTTGTGCAGGCCCGTCCGCTGGACCAGGGTGGCCAGAGGCAACACGTGGTCGTCGGCCCGGAAGGCGCGCAGGATCGTCACCGCCTTGCCGAGCACGGTGTCGAGGTTTGCGCTGCCAGTCACCTCCCCAGCGTATCGCTGAGTGAGACAGTTCCCTGGCGCAATCTCGGTGCCGCGGCGAAAGTAGTGGCCATGAGCCAGCCCACGAATACCAGTACAGCTAGCGAGACCGACATCGCAGCTGCTGCGGACCGCCTCGCAGCCGCCATCGCGAGCGGCACTCCCTGCGCGCCCGTGCGCGATCTGATCGGCGCCGACGACCTCGTCGCCGCCTACGCCGTCCAGCGCCGCGTCGACGAAATCCGTCGGCAGGCAGGGGCCGTGGTCGTAGGCCGCAAGATCGGCCTGACCTCGGTGGCAGTCCAGCAGCAGCTCGGTGTCGACCAGCCCGACCTCGGCGTGCTGTACGCCGACATGGAGTTCCCCGCCGGCGGCGCCATCCCCATGAGCCGTTTGATCCAGCCCAAGGTCGAAGCGGAAGTTGCCTTCGTGCTCGGTGCCGACCTCGTGGACGGACCGCTGGACAGTGCGCAGGTGCGCGGTGCGATCGACTACGCCGTCGCCGCGATCGAGATCTGCGACAGCCGCATCGAGTCGTGGGACATCAAGTTCGGTGACACCGTCGCCGACAATGCGTCCTCGGGCGTGTACGTCCTGGGAACCGAACGACGCACCCTCGACGAGGTGGAACCCGCCGGCGTCGTCATGTCGATGTCCGTCGACGGCACCGAGGTGTCCACCGGCGTCGGAACCGCCTGCCTGGGCGATCCGATCGAAGCCGTCGTCTGGCTCGCCCGCACTGCACGTGAGTTGGGGCAGCCGCTGACCGCAGGGCAGGTGATCCTGTCCGGCGCTCTCGGCCCCATGGCACCGGTCACCGCAGGCAACGTAGTCACCGTGACCGTCTCCGGGCTCGGTTCCGTCACCACCAGTTTCTCCAGCGAAGAGGACAACGCATGAGCAAGGTCAAGGTCGCGATCATCGGATCGGGCAACATCGGCACGGATCTGATGATCAAGGTGCTGCGTAACTCCGACTACCTGGAGATGGGCGCGATGGTCGGTATCGACCCCGCGTCCGACGGCCTCGCTCGCGCCGCGCGTCTGAACGTGCCGATCACGGCAGAAGGCGTCGAAGGCCTTGTCGGTCTGCCGAACTTCGACGAGATCGAGATCGTCTTCGACGCCACCTCGGCAAAGGCTCACGTGGCCAACAACGCGCGGCTGGCTCCCCTCGGCAAGCGCATGATCGACCTGACGCCTGCCGCGATCGGACCGTACGTCGTACCGGCCGTCAACGCGGACGAGCACTTGGACGCACCCAACGTCAACATGGTGACGTGTGGCGGCCAGGCCACCATCCCGATGGTTGCCGCTGTTTCTCGGGTCGTCCCGGTGGCGTATGCGGAGATCGTCGCGTCCATCGCCTCCAAGTCGGCCGGTCCCGGAACGCGCGCCAACATCGACGAGTTCACCGAGACCACGTCCGAGGCGATCGTGGCAGTCGGCGGCGCTCGTCGCGGCAAGGCCATCATCATCCTCAACCCCGCTGAGCCGCCGCTCATCATGCGCGACACGGTCTTCTGCCTCGTCGACGCACCGGACCCGGCTGTTCACGACGAGATCCGTCAGTCGATCGAGAAGATGGTCGGCGACGTGTCCGCGTATGTCCCCGGCTACCGGCTCAAGCAGGAAGTCCAGATCACCGAGATCCCGGCCGACCAGCCCGTCGAGACGTTGCTCGTCGACGGCAATCGCCCCACCCACCAGGTGTCGGTGTTCCTCGAGGTCGAGGGCGCGGCACACTACCTGCCTGCGTACGCCGGCAATCTCGACATCATGACGTCCGCCGGAATGCAGATCGCGGAGCGCATCGCCCAGCAGAAGGAAGCAACCAAGTGAGCAACCGCAAGATCTTCGTCCAGGACGTCACCCTTCGTGACGGCATGCACGCTGTCCGCCACCGCATTTCGCCCGCCGACGTCAAGCGGATCGTCACAGCTCTCGACGCTGCCGGCGTCGACGCGATCGAAGTAGCACACGGTGACGGCCTCGCCGGCGGCTCGCTCAACTACGGCCCCGGCTCGAACACCGACTGGGAATGGATCGAAGCAGCGGCCGAGGTACTCGAGCACGCTCGTCTCACCACGCTGCTACTTCCGGGTGTCGGCACGATCAGTGAACTCAAGCATGCCTACGACCTCGGTGTTCGCTCGGTTCGCGTTGCCACGCACTGCACCGAGGCCGACGTCTCCGCGCAGCACATCGAAACCGCCCGCGAGATCGGCATGGACGTCTCGGGCTTCCTGATGATGAGCCACATGGCGCCTGCCGAAGAACTGGCCAAGCAGGCTAAGTTGATGGAATCGTATGGCGCGCACTGCGTCTACGTCACCGACTCGGGTGGACGTCTGGTGATGAACGACGTCGCGGATCGTGTTCGTGCATACCGCGACATCCTCGACGAGGGCACCGAAATCGGTATCCACGCCCATGAGAATCTCTCGCTCTCGGTTGCCAATTCCGTTGTTGCAGTGCAGAACGGCGTCACCCGCGTCGATGCTTCGCTTGCCGGTCACGGCGCCGGTGCCGGCAACTGCCCCCTCGAGGCCTTCATCGCCGTCGCCAACATCGAGGAGTGGGAGCACGGCTGCGACCTGTTCGCCCTGCAGGATGCCGCCGACGACATCGTCCGACCGCTGCAGGACCGGCCGGTCCGCGTCGATCGCGAAACCCTCACTCTCGGCTACGCCGGCGTGTACTCGAGCTTCCTGCGCCACGCCGAAGCTGCGTCGGAGCGCTACGGAATCGACGTTCGCACACTGCTGCTCGAAGCTGGACGCCGCCGTCTGGTGGGTGGTCAGGAGGACATGATCGTCGACATCGCGCTCACCCTCGCAGCGCAGGCGACAAAGGAAGCAGTCTGACGCGCTGCCGAGTTCGCTGACACCCGAGTCCCGTCTCCGGACGAGGGCGGGACTCTGTCACGTAAAGGCCGGTGGTGACCATACGGTCACCACCGGCCTGGGCTGAATGGCTTACTTGGCGATAAAGTCGAGAATGTCTGCGTCCAAAGCCTTCTGGTAGTCGCCGTAGATTCCGTGCGGCGCACCCTTGTAGATCTTCAATGTGCCGTCATTGACCAATTCGATTGCCTTGAGGGCGGCTGCGCCAATGGGAACGATCTGGTCGTCGTCACCCTGCGCAATGAAGACGGGAACGGTCAACGCCTTCAAGTCCTCGCTGAAGTCCGTCTCCGAGAACGCCTTGACACAGTCGTAGGCAGCTGCCAGATTGACCAGCATTCCCTGGCGCCAGAAATCGTCCTTCGCCCCCTGGGACACGTTCGACCCCTCGCGATTTGCGCCGAAGAACGGCTCGGCGATGTCGCGATAGAACTGCGAACGGTCGGTGAGAACTCCGGACCGGATATCGTCGAACGCTTCGATCGGTGTGCCCTCCGGGTTGTTCTCCGACTTCACCATGATCGGCGGAACGGCGCCGGCGGTGATCACCTTGGCAACACGCCCTGCGCCGTGTTGCGCTGCGTACCGAACGACCTCGCCGCCTCCGGTCGAGTGACCGACGAGCGTCAGATCGTGGAGGTCGAGCGCTTCGACGAGTTCAGCCAGATCACGGGCATAGGTATCCATGTCGTTGCCCTGATAGGTCTTCGAGGACCGGCCGTGGCCGCGACGGTCGTGTGCGATGGCACGGTAACCGGCGTCGGCGAGCACCTTGAGTTCCAACTGCCAGGCGTCCGAGGAGAGGGGCCAACCGTGGCTGAGCAGCACAGGCCTCCCGGCGCCCTGTTCGGTGGAGTAGATCTCGGTTCCGTCGGAAGTGGTGATGTACGGCATGATGTCCTCCTGGGCGAAAGGTTCTCGTTGGGTAACAAGAACATTCGTCCACTTCAGGAGCGATGTCGTCGCTGCTGGCTTCCATTGTGGGGGAGCGCTACCCGGGGAACCCACTACCGGCTAACTGGTAGAGGGATCGATGCGAACGGTGATGGTGGTGCCACCACCGACCGGGCTCGAGATCGTCAGAGTTCCTCCAACCGCGGCAACGCGGTCCTGCAGCCCGATCAGACCCGAACCGCTTTCGGCGTCTGCTCCCCCCTTGCCATCGTCACTGATGGTGAGGTCCAGACGACCCTCTTGCGAGACGGCCGCGATCGTAACCACGGACGCGTCGGCATATTTCGCGGTGTTGGTGAGCGCTTCAGCGACAACGTAGTACGCCGCGACTTCCACAGAATCGGTTAGTCGAGTGACGATCTCGGCTGTGAGCGCGACCGGGATCGGACTGCGGCGAGCCAAAGTCTTCAGCGCCGGCGCGAGACCCCCGCGGGACAGGATCGCCGGGTGAATCCCTCGCGAGAGTTCACGAAGATCGGTATTGACTTGAGCCAGTGTCTCAACGGTGCGGGCCAAGCTGATTCGCAGCTCATCGAATCCGTCGGGAACTGCGGCCTGCGCGCCGCGTAACTCCATCCCGAGAGTGACGATCCGCTGTTGCGCCCCGTCGTGCAGGTCACGTTCGATGGTTCGGCGGGCTTTGTCGGCTGCAGCCACGACGCGCGCCCTGGACCGTGTGAGCTCGCGCCTGGTTTCACCGTTGTAGACCGCGGTTGCGAGCAGGTCTGCGAAGTCGGTCAACCGGTCCTCGACGTCACTCGCGAGAACACGTCCCGTACCGCCGATGATTACAGCTCCCCACGTCCGACCGTCGACGTTGATCGGTACCCCGATTCCCGTACGCAACCCGCGTCCGCGCAGCCTCCCCGCGATCGCCCCTGTCGCAGTGGTGAAGTCGATGGCAATCGGCGCACCCGAAGTCTCGACAATCGTGCAGACGTTGTATCCACCGACAGGGAAGCGTTCACCCGGGATCAATCGTTCTCCGGTTGTAGTATCGTCCCGCGCAGCGAGAATTGTGAAGTAGTCGTCGTCGTCGTAACGCACGACCGACACGTGTTCGATGTCCAGTCCGTCGGCCAACTCCGCGGCGACAGCATGATGGACATCGTCGGGTTCGGCTCTCGAGGCAACAAGTGTCGCTACGCGTCGCAGTGAAGCCTGCCGACGCGCCAACGCGAGAGTCTGTTCGAGAAGTACCCCGCGATCTCGCACAGCGGCAAGCAGGGCCTCGAGCGACGGTACGATTCGTTGAACGCGGCGAGCATCGGCCTGGGTCAACTCTGCCGGTACAAGTAGCGAACCCGCGACACAGGCTCCATCCCGTAGAACGATCCGCCTCTGCCCGCGCCCCACCGGGGCATCCGCGGGCCCTAACTTCGCATACGGCGCGGGCAGGTCGAGCACGGCGGACAATCGCACGCTCGCGTCGTCAAGCATCTCCACTACATTCGACGTCCGAAGCATCGTCCGAGCCAGCGCAGCCAACAGATCCGCCTCACGACGACGCTGATCCGATTCCATGGCGCGAAGACGTGACTGACCGACGAGAACGTTGGTCAGCAAGGCCAGGACGAGAAAAACCACCACTGCCGGTACAAGGCTTTCACGGCTTTCGACGACGTGGATGTAGGCGTACGCGGCAGTGCTGGCAACCGCCGTCGCAATTGACAGCCGAAATCCCCAGCCTGCCGAAACGACGAGGACACCGAAAAGAAAAACCGCGCCGAACGCATTCTCGGGTGCAATCCGCTTCAACATCAGAACGAGAAGAATCTCCACGACAATCAATCCCGTAGCCAGGGCGATGCCCCAACCGAGGGGAGGAGCGCTCGGACGCAGCACGGACGTGACGAGACGGCCGCGCAACGGAACTGACGAAGTCATCGGACGCCCGGGTTCCCCGAGAAATTACGGGTAGCGGTAATGCCGGGTGCGCCGACGTCTGACAGCCTTGACAGGGTGAAGTCTTCCGACCGGAGCTGCCTCATCGTCGACGACAGCGATGCATTCTGCACCGCTGCACGACGAGTGCTCGAGGCCGCGGGTATGACGGTTGTCGGAACCGCATCCAGCCTCGGCACGGCCATCACAGTGGCCGAAGCTACCCACCCCGACCTGGTCCTGGTGGACATCGACCTCGGTTTCGAAAGCGGATTCGACGTGGTGGAGGTTCTCCACGCCGCCGGTTTGGCGCCGACGCCGGCCATCATCCTTGTGTCGACACACGACGAAGAAGACTTCGCCGATCTTGTCGAATCGAGTTCAGCCATCGGATTCCTCTCGAAGTTCGAACTGTCCGCAGACTCGATTGCGCGGATTCTTTCGCAAGGATGAGTATGCCGATTCAAACGCAGACACCCGTCAGCTGACGGCATCGAGATACATGATGACTGCGCGCACGCGGCGATGGTCGTCGGCGGTACTCTCCAGATCGAGCTTGGTGAGGATGCTCCGCACGTGCTTTTCGACGGTGCCCTCGGTGATCCACAGCCGACGCCCTATCCCCACGTTCGACAGGCCTTCTGCCATCAGCGTCAGCACTTCTCGCTCGCGGACGCTAAGTGCCGCCAACGGGTCGTCACGTCGCCTGGCCGCCACCAATTCGTAGACCAGAGCGGGATCGATGACCGAGGCGCCGGCTGCGATCCTGTCGAGCGTCGCGACGAAATCGTCTACGTCGGTCACTCGACTCTTGAGGAGGTACCCGATCCCCTTCCCTCCGTCGAGAAGCTCCAACGCATGATCGACCTCGACATGTGCTGACAGTAAAAGCATTGCAACGGAGGGGAACTCTCTTCTTATACGCAGCGCTGCGTCGAGCCCTTCCGAAGTGTGTGACGGTGGCATCCGGATGTCGATGATGGCCAGTTGCGGATTTTGCCCGTCGACCAGTGTCAGCAGTTCGTCCGCATCCCCTGCCTGTCCGACGATTTCCAGGCCTGCCCGAGTGAGCAGGCTGGCCACCCCCTCCCGTAGGAGCACGTCGTCGTCGGCGATGACCACTCGCAGGGCCGTCACAAGACTCGGCTCGATACCTGTTGCACGAGGGCCGCCTTCCACTTGCAGTCCGCACTCGCAAGTGCGTGGCGGCCGGAGATGGGACCACCGCTTAAAAGATAACGGACATATGCCACCTTCACCGCTCTGATCTCGAGGAGCGAAACCGTCGTGCGCAGATTCCGCACTCAACGCTGCGAGTCTCCCCACATCAATACAAGCCAAACCCTATCGATTTCCGAAAATGCTTGCAGGCGAATGGTTATCCTTTGACACGAAGATGCACTGCGAGTCCCCCAGGTCTCGTCATCGCTCCACATTTCGGCCAAGACCCGATACCACCATGCTCGAAGCCACGAGTTCTATATTCTGAGTCCGTGGAAGCTACCGAATACCGTGACTCGCTGAGGTCCGTCCTCGACACCACATCGTCGGTAGTCGAAAGCCGGCTGGCGGCGATGCGCGCCGCGGCGACAGCACATGCCGAAGGCATTGTCATCGACGTCTCCGTGGACCAGGACGGCGAGGGCACTTTCGGCGTCTGGGCGCGATTCGACGATCCGGATGCGTTCAGTTTGAATCAGCAGATCGGCGACGAGCGGGAGCTTTTCAGCGTGATCTGGGGTGAGGAAGGCTGGGAGCCACCGGTTCCCACTCGTCCGCGAGAGTGGTCACGCACGGAACTCGAGAAAGTTATCGTCGGTGTCGTTGCCGAGTGGATCGGCGCGCTCGTTCCCCCGACTGCATCCGAACTGCACTGGGAAGTAACAACTCCCGACGGAGCGACCGACCCGATACCTGTGGGCCCCGATTTCGGTAGTGGACATTCGCCTCAATGAAGCGCGGAAGCTGTCGGCGAGACGGACGACTTCGAACCACTGTTGTGATCGATGTTGCGATGTCACCGACCGGTCGAACCGTCGATAAGTTCGCGGAGGATGTCAGCGTGCCCGGCATGGCGCCCGGTCTCTTCGCTGAAACGTCGCTTTCCAATCCGTCACGTTTTCGGCGAGAAACATCGATCGTTCGACAAAGGTCAAATGATTGACCAGCCCGAGCAAGGTTGTTCCCGACCGAACAATTGTGGTGCGCACCTGAGGTTCCGGAGCACCTTCAACCTCGGCAGCGATCGAATCACGCAGGTAGTCGAGAAACGCGCGCAGCGTATCGGTCTCGCTAATCCCTGTCCGGGGCGGTGGGACATCACGGCGGCTCCGACGCGACGTTGCCATGGTGGATCTCCTTCCTCGGTGAAGAACGACGAAGAGGCTTCATTCCTGGATAGGCAGTACCGATCCTTCCGAACTCACGCCGATCCCGCATCAAATTTTGCCGTTGCGGCAAAGGCCGGCTTAATTGCCGGTATCACCGCGCCGAATGCAGGTCGCGCACAAGTTGAGGCGTCCGCCACTTGCCGACCTCGAACGGCCACCGCCGCAGCGGATAAGCGAGACGGGCCACGAAGTAATTGACGTATTCGACGACGCCGAAAGCCCACACCACCATGATGGCCGCCGCAGTGACGAAATGATCTGGTAGCCAAATGAGCACGCCGAGGAGACCGACCGCCAAGACGACAATGTCGAGGACCCGAAACACACGGTAGAGCGCCGCGAGGCGGGCAGGCATCGGCGCCTGCTCGACCCAGCCTCGGGCAAGCAGCCAATAGACACCCGCTTGCACGAGAACCACGAGCATTGGGGCCAGCGCCGACCACAGCGCCGCGGAGTCTTTCGGACCTTCGAGCCGAGGCATCACGACGCTGACAGCCACGGCGGCAAACACTCCCGCGGCGGCCAGTTCGCCAAGACCGAGGCTCAGGTACCTGCGTCGCAAACTCATTCGCCGTTGATCCACCACGTGAGAGACCATATCCGTTGATCACCGCGCAGCGGGTGCGCAGCAGCTTCGAGGCTTTGCCTGAGATGGATCAGGCTCACAGCCAAAGGAATACGGTTCACCTCGACTTGATTCGGGCGGATCATCCGGCACGTGTTGGCGGATCCGGCGGGAAACCTTTTCTGCCTAGGCAATCCACACTAGGGCTTGTCTGAAAACTAGTCCGAGATCGAGTCCACTGCTCATCCGACAAAGCCTGAAAGTGCGTCACCCGATCAGCAGTACATACATTCGTTCGCATACAGTCGGATGTGTCCCAGCGGCACCCCAGACTGGAATGTCCGCTGTGTCAAATCTGCCGACAGGGGGGCTGGACGGGTGGGATCGCCTGACTTACTGGGTCTGACGGCCTCGCTGTCGTCGTCGACGCTTGTCCTCGCGTTCGTTGCCGGGATTCTTCCGCGAGTCGTCGGTGATGAACCGAATCCCGTTGTCGGCATACGCACGAAGGCGACGATCTCGAGCCCCGAGGCGTGGCAATTGGCCCATCGGATTGCGTGGCCCCTTCTACGCCGGACGGTGTGGATAGCCGTAGTGGGACTGTGCATGCAGGTCGTCATCGGTGTCGTGACAGGTTTCGGATCTGTGGTGTCGGCTGTCGCCTCAACAGTCGTGTTTCTAGCGGTGCTCCTTGTCCTGCTCTGTGCAGCGTTGAAGGGCAACGCTGCGGCAAAATCGTTGCGGCGCTGACCACCCGGGCCCGCATTTGTCAGAGGTGCCCTAGTTCTCCGATTTCAGTTCCCGATACGCGGTCGTTCGCGCCGGCGTGGTCCACGGTCCCGCATCTCGAGGATCGCCGCTGCCGTGGACGCGACCGTCTTGTCGTCGTCGCGTGTCAGCCGGGCGAGCGCTTCCCGGGCCGCCGCGCCGGGAATCTCAGCGAGTGCCTGCGTGATTCGCAACCTCGTCGGGGCGTCGTCAGTGCCGTCGAGTCTTGCCTGCACGGCATCGACGACCTCACCGCTTGTCGGTGAGTGCTCCG
The DNA here is from genome assembly GCF_024436645.1 of Rhodococcus sp. T9N. Taxonomy (NCBI): domain Bacteria; kingdom Bacillati; phylum Actinomycetota; class Actinomycetes; order Mycobacteriales; family Nocardiaceae; genus Rhodococcus; species Rhodococcus sp. T9N. Next base: position 441,282 of record NZ_JAMSKS010000001.1, read on the forward strand.
CGAGAAGACCGAGCACCTCTCCGGCCTCGACGTCGCGTCGCCCGTCGGCGACCATCTCGAGGAGAGCGGGCATCGAAACGGTCTCTCCGCGAGATCCGAGGGTGAGAGCAGCGTCGGCGCGGACTATCGCGTCCGAATCATCGAGAGCTCGCTTCAGCGCCCGAGTTGCTTCCTCGGTGTGGATCCCGGAGATGGCCGACGTCGCGCGGCGTCGAACCTCGACGTCCTCCGATTCGAGCCCCTTCGTGAGACCTGCAAGGCCCGCACCTTCGGTCCTCGCCAACGCCCACTGCAACGCTCCGGCCACGTTGGCATCCTTCTCCGACAGGATGGCCTCGACGAGTGCGTCGACGGGCAACGCCGCATTCAGCTCCTGCGACAGGATCGCTTGCTGACGATGAGCAGCGAACTCGGATTCGAGTGCACGCAACAGCGAGACCATGCGCAGGACGTCGTCCCACTCCGAAGGGGCGCTGGCATCGACCCTTTCGAGTTTGGTCAGCAATTCCTCCTCCGCCGCGATCCGTTGCCGAGTGTGTTGCATGAGTTCACCCACCAAATCGGCCGGCGCGAAGTCGGGTTCGTCCAGTGCACGCTTGGCCTCGTTCAACGAGAGCCCCAACGTCCTCAAGCTCTCGACGTGGAAGAGTCGACGGATGTCGTCGGCGGAGTACTCCCGGTAACCGCTGGATGTGCGGCCCGTCGGCTTCACCAGTCCCAAGGTGTCGTAGTGACGCAGCATCCGTGTGCTGACACCACAACGCCGCGAGACCTCGCCGATCAACATCCGTCTCCCCTTCCTACGCGTCCGGGCCGATTGCCGCGACGCGCTTCGCCAACTCGTGTGAGAGTGCGAACCCACCGTCGGGGTCGTGCCAGAGTTGCTTTGTAGCATCAGCATGCGCCCGGGCACGCGGATTCGGGCTCATTCCGGCCGCGTCGAGCACCGGGAGTACAGCCTCGCCGAGCCCGGTCAGAGCACGGCTCAGACTGAGCTGCATCTGCAGTTCGCCCCGCCCGAGTTCGGTCGCCAGATCCGCTGCGAGTGCACCCTCGACTCCTGCCGGCACGAGTGCCACTGCGGCGCGCCACGCACTGCGCGCGACCTCGTCGTCCTGGTCGTGCACCAGCGCAGAGACCTCGGGCCACGCGATCGGATCGCCGATCTTGGACAAGGTGTGGAGCGCCTGACTGCGGGCTTGCGAACCATCGGACCCGAGCTCACGGATCAGCCTCGGCACCGTAATTTCGGCCGGCAAGCGGCACAATGCCCAGGTCAGCATGTCGCGGACGAAGAAGTCCGGCTCGACGGCGCACCGATCGATCAGGGCATCCGTCAGCTCAGGGTCCGGGCGCGTGCCGACAGCGAGCGCGGCGCGCAGCCGAACCGAGGGATCAGCCGCGGCCAATGCGTCGACGAGGTGAGCATTCTGTCCACCATGGTTGGTTGTGTTCACGACAACCACCTCCTTCGTCGACCATTGGAGTCCTTGTCACTGTGTCAAGGTCAAGCGTCGCTGTCTCCGACACGGGAAATATCGCCTCGGATCACACGCCGGTTGTCGATCCTGGCCGAAAGATCATCAGCACGACGACAACGGCCCAGAGCAGATTGAAGATCCCCGTCGCTGTGCCCAGTCGACGGGTGAGCCGCGTTGCGACATCCACAACGGACCCGGTTCCTTCGATCGCCGCCATTGTCAGCCGTTGGGCGGGAAGCACGACCGCGGCGAGTATCACGGCGGCAACGACGGTGAGTGCGATCGAGGTGAGGATCCACAGGTCACCGAGCACTCCGAGATTGACGGCGGTGGCGACACCGAGCATCGGAACGACAACGCCGATCGTGGCATACACCCGAACGATGCGATGCAGCATGCCCGTCGTCGCAACACTCGCGCTGTCCGGATCGGCGAGCGCGGCGCGGCTCGCCACCGGGAACATACTCGCCGCCACAGCGACGGGGCCGATGGCAAGAATGGCCGCAATCACGTGGAGGGACAGCAGGATTCCGGTCATGAGATTTCTCGCGTTTCGGTACGCACAAGCGTATTCACGCAGCGTCCGGGGCGAAGGTGATTACAGGCTCGGCGCCCTTGGCCGACCACACCGTTCCACGACGCTCGTAGTCGAAGAGCGCTTCGACCTCGAGACTTATCCGGGGCCCGAGGCATCGTTCCAACAGGTACAGGCCAAGGTCGAGACCGGACGTCACACCGCCGGCGGTGATCAGGTCACCGTCGTCGACGATTCGCGCCTGGATCGGAATAACGCCGCCGGCCGCCAGTGCGTCCACGGCAAGATGGTGTGTCACGGCGCGGCGCCCTTCGAGAAGCCCCGCCATCGCCAGCGCCAAAGATCCTCCACAGACGGTCGCAACAAGAACACCAGGATCGTCGAGTGCACGCCGCATCATGACGGGCAGTTCGGTTTCCGTTGTGGCCGCGAGTCTTTCCGGCAAACTGGTGCCCGACTGGTCCGCATCGGGTTCGAAGAGACCCGATGCTCCGGGAACGATGATCAGATCCGCGTGTTCGACATCGAGGGTTGCAGTGGCGGTCATAGCGAGTTCACCACTTCCACTCAGGACGGTCCGAGGCCCCTCCGCGCTGACGAGTTCGACACTCAACGCCCCACCGCTGGCGAGACCCCCGGCGTAGAGCACCTCGTACGGACCCACGACATCCATGGGATCGAATCCGTCGAACAACACGATCTGCGCGTGCACTGCAACCTCCGATTTTGTGCGACGCGCTCCTGTGCGCGTCGCTGTTCCTACGACAGTAGGAGGAAGTTGACCCCTGCGGCGACGGCTGAAAGCCAACCTTCGACGGCTTTCAGCCAACCTCACATATTCTGTGAAATACCAGTTGAGAGGATATTTCACGACACGAGATCACAGAATCTCGCGCCACATACGCTACGTTTCAGACATGCATGACGTTGCAGTTCTCGCGTTGCCCGGAGTGGTGCCGATGGACCTGGCAGCACCCCTCGAAGTCTTCGGACGATGCAGGCTTCCCTCAGGCGCACCGGCCTACCGGACCGCCGTGTGCGCGCTCACCGAGGAGGTGGAGACCGGAACATTCACGATGCGCGTACCGCACGGACTGTCACGTCTCGCCCAGGCCAGCACGATCATCATCCCGGGCACCGCCGATCTCGATGTGCCGATCGACCCCGAGATCATCGAAGCCCTCAGAACTGCCGCGGATCGCGGCACGCGCATCGCCTCACTGTGCGTCGGCGCATTCACCCTCGCCGACACAGGCCTGCTCGACGGACTTCGCGCGACGACGCACTGGGCGGCTGCGTCGGAGTTGGCCCGCCGGCACCCGGCTATCGACGTCGACGCTGCCGTTCTCTACGTAGACAACGGGCACGTCCTGACTTCCGCCGGCGCCGCGGCCGCACTCGACCTGTGTCTGTACATGGTGCGTCAGGACTACGGGTCTGCCGTCGCCGCCGACACGGCACGTCTGAGCGTGATGCCGCTCGAACGTGCCGGAGGGCAAGCACAATTCATCGTTCACGAGCCTCCCGTACCCAGCGGGACAACCCTCAGGCCGCTACTGAACTGGATGGAAGAGAACCTCGGGGAGCAACTCGACATCACGACAATCGCGGCCAAGGCAACGATGAGCACTCGCACGCTCAACCGCCGATTCCAGGAACAAATCGGTACGACGCCGTTGCAGTGGCTCCATCACGCGCGGCTCCGCCAAGCGCAATTTCTGCTCGAGACTACCGACCACTCGATCGAACGTGTTGCGGGACAAGTCGGATTCAATGCCGTCACGACATTCCGCGAACGCTTCCGAGACCTGGTCGGTACCAGTCCACAGCGATACCGGACGCAGTTTCGAACTTCCCGCTAGCGGGCCGGGTCAGCCCTTGACGTTGCCGGCAGCGGTGTTCAGAACTGTGGCGACGTCGTCGAGGATGTACGGGATGGTCAGGACCGTCAGTCCGCCGAACGCGAAGTTCTTGTCGACGCTGAAGTCCTTGGTGGATGCCGTACGCCCATCGACGATCACCGGCTGAGCTGCCACCAGTGGCTCGGCGAGGAACGCGTTCAGAGAGTCCTTGTCGTAGGCCACCACGAACAGCACGTCAGACGCAATCAGCGGCGCCTGCTCGGTGCTCAGCTCGAAGTACACGGCCTCCGGATCCTTGGCGGGATCGGCCTGCTGGATCGTCGGCTCGTTCTTCAGACCCAGCTGCTCGAGGAACTCGACACGCACGTCGGCGTTCTTACTCACCGCGAACGTGCTCGGGCTGTTCGGGAGTGCGATGGTGACGGTCTTACCTTGCAACGCAGGGTTCTTCGCAGCGGTCGCGCTGATCGCGGCGTTGGTCTTGTCGATGAGTGCGCCGGCCTCGGCCTGCTTACCCAGCGCCTGACCGGCGATGGTCACCTGGTCTTGCCACGACGCGGTCCACGGCTCGTCCGGGAAGGAAACCACCGGCGCGATCTTCGACAGTGCGTCGAATTCCTGCTGAGTGAGCCCGGAGTACGGGGCGAAGATGAGATCTGGTTCAGCCTTGGCGAACTGCTCGACAGGTGCTTCGCCCGTTCCGTCACCCGACAACAAGATCGGCTGCTCGCCACCGAGCTTGTCGAGTGCCTCGGCGTCCCACTTCAGAATGCCCTGCGCGTCGGCCCCGTACTGAGGTCCGGAAAACGTGGGCATCGCGACCGGGACGACCCCGAGCGCCAGAAGGGCATCCTGGTTGGACCAACCCCAGGTAGCAACCCGCTTGGGCTCGTCCTTGATCTCGGCCGTGCCGAGAGCCGACGTGATCGTCACCGGAAACGCGGCATTCGCCGCGGACGAAGTCTCGGTGCCACCACCGTCGTCGTTGCTGCTGCAGGCCGCCATTCCAGTTACGAGGCCGCATGCCGCCAGGACAGCTACCATCCCGCGGACACGGCTGCGCCGCTCCGATGACGCTCGACCCGGAATCCTTGTCACTGAAGCACCTCTCGACCGATTGACCTGCTCAGACACCTCCAGCGGGTGACGACGCCAAACGTAGCACAAAGGTTACCCTTGCCTCAGTTCCAATAGGGTCAAGAACCGCACGCCGGCCCCGCGACAAGCGATCGAGCTATTTTACAGACTGACGCCGCACCATCTCCGAGATCCAGATCGGCGCAAACGGCGAGGTACAGTTCGGCGGAGTCGGGTAATCCTCGAGCACTCGCAGACGCTCACCGATCTCGATTGCCCGGGCGCGGTACTCGGCATGTTCGATCCCGATCTGAGCCAGGCAGTGGTTCATCGCCCATTGCAGGCGGTCAGGAGCATCCTTCATCTCCGCCTCGATGACGTCGAGTAGCCCTGAAAGGTCAAGTCCCTCGGGCTTCTTCGCGACACGTTCGGTGGTCAGAGCCCACCCGGCGCTAGCGACCACAGGATCAGGGTCAGCGGTCCAGGCCACCCGCAACTCCTCGGCATGCGGGTTCTTCTTCACCACGTAATTGACGAGCCAGTCCTGCACCTTCGGAGTGCGGGCCTCTCGCAACATGACATCCAACTCGTCACGCTCGAACGCCTTCGGGCGGCAGATCAAAAGGGCCAACAATCGCGCCGCGGTATCGCCCGTCGCCCAAAGCTGTTGTGCGAGTTCCTGCTGAGTCTTCAATCGCTTCGCAACAGCGCGCAGTTTTGTGAGGTTCACACCGTGATCGTCACCGTGCTTCTCGTTCACCGCACGCGCCTTCGGATCTTCGAGAGCAGCCAACTCGTCCATCACCGCGGCAACCGTCGTTTCGGCCACTTCGTCCTCCAGTCACTACTTCTGCGATTCCCCTACAAGCAAAGCACGGGAAGGCGGGCAACCTACGTTTGAAACCTCGGCCAATGGGTACATGACTGCTCCTGAGGTGGCGGCACGCCACCATGAAGACAGGACGAACCTTGCATATGCGACGCGCCGCGGGTGCTGAGAACGTGGACGAAACCGCAGGCGGAGATGAAGACGGCGGTAAGAACATTCTCACTCGGGCTATAACCGGCCCACTCCTTTTCGTGTTCATCCTCGGAGACGTTCTGGGTGCCGGCATCTACGCGTTGGTGGGCGTCATCGCCGGTGAAGTTGGTGGAGCCGTCTGGGTACCACTGCTCGTAGCGCTCGTCATGGCATTGCTGACAGCAACGTCGTATGCCGAACTGGTCACCAAATATCCGCGAGCGGGCGGCGCAGCCGTCTTCGCCCAACGGGCGTATCGGAAACCACTGATCTCGTTCCTTGTCGGCTTCTCGATGCTGGCGGCCGGCGTAACCAGTGCGGCGGGACTCGCCCTCGCATTCTCGGGCGACTATCTCAAAGCCTTCATCGACGTCCCAACCGTTCCAGCGGCGCTCGTCTTCCTGCTCCTGGTGGGACTTCTCAATGCCAGAGGCATCAAGGAGTCGATGCGCGCCAACGTCGTCATGACAGTCGTGGAGGTCACCGGGCTCGTCCTCGTTGTCGTCCTCGCTTGCATAGTTCTCGGGCGCGGCGACGGAACCCTGAGCCGCGTCGTGGAGTTCGACGACAGCCGATCGCCTGCACTCGCGGTGCTGGCTGCGGCACTCCTCGCGTACTACTCTTTTGTCGGCTTCGAAACGTCCGCGAACGTCGCCGAAGAAGTGAAGAACGTGAGCAAGGTCTACCCACGCGCACTGTTCGGAGCATTACTGACAGCCGGCGCCGCCTATGTCCTTGTCGGCCTGGCTGTCTCGGTGGTCCTGCCCGCCGACGAACTTGCCGCATCCTCCGGGCCACTGCTGGAAGTTGTGTCAGCTGCCGACGTCGGCGTTCCGCCTCGCCTGTTCAGCCTGATCGCGTTGGTCGCCGTCGCCAACGGCGCACTGCTGACAATGATCATGGCGAGCAGGCTGACATACGGGATGGCATCGGAAGGCTTGCTCCCGAGCGTCTTCGCTCGGGTACTGCCGCAGCGACGGACCCCCTGGGTGGCGATTATCGCGACCACAGCAGTTGCCATGGCTCTCTGCGTCACCGGATCGCTGTCAGCCCTGGCGGAGACGGTGGTACTCCTGCTGCTTTTCGTATTCATCAGCACCAACATCGCCGTCCTGGTTCTGCGCCGTGACGCAGTGCAACACAAACACTTCCGAACGCCGATCATCTTCCCGATCCTCGCTCTCGGTACGTGCGTTGCGTTGCTCACCCAGCAGAGCGCTGCGACGTGGTTACGCGCATCATTACTCTTGGCCGTCGGAGTAGTGCTGTACGCCCTCTCCCACCGCCGATCCACGAAGTGAGGTGCGATGTACAGGAGCCGGTGTGATGACCGACAGTTCTGACGCGTCAGATGTAATTCAGCGTCGAGAGCGAAAGATCAACAGGCGAACCCTGACGTACGGCTTGTCAGTCGTTCTGGCTACCGCGGTTTTGGTTATCGCGATCGTGTGGTTGGGCTCCCGGCGGGGCGAATGCTTCGGTACCGACACCTTGCTGTGCTCACAGAAGGATCGCCGACTGGCGGTCTTCGTCCCGAGCCTGATGTTGCTGCTCGGGACCGTGGGTGCGTTCTTGCGAGCCTCCCTGCGATTGCACCGCCTGCGGCGCCTCTACATCCGGCCGTACATGGCGTGGGGCTTGGCGGGCCTCACCCTGACGTATCTGACCGGAGCTTACTTCTTGATCGGGGTCTAGATTCTCTGAATACGTCTGTTCAGCAACCAGATTGAGTCGACAGCCGCAAATCAGAATCGCGGATCGTCGATCGCAGTGAGGACTACTTCCCGCACTGACGTCGAAGACGACAAACTCGAGATCGAGCGCACCGTATCCACAACGTCATGTACCGGGACCAGAGATCCCTCTCCCCTGGCGGCAGCGACGTCTCGGGGCACGTCGAGTCCGTCTTCTGTATTGAGATATCCGAGATGAAGGACAGTCACAGCGAGTCTGTCCTTCCGGTAGCCCTCTCTCAACGCGTCGGCAATGCCGTTGATCGCGAACTTCGATGCACCGAACGCAACCTCCGGCCTACCGCTTCGCGGGAGTCCCGAGGTGGACCCGGTCAAGATGATCCGAGGTCGAGGACGGCCGATCATTCTCGGGATCAGGCGCTTGAGCAGGAGAATTGTGGCCGTGATGTTGGCGTTGATCATTTCGAGCATTTCGACATCGGATTGATCTGTGAACGCATAATCGGAAGTGAAGGCATCCCCTTCCCAAATTCCGACGTTGCAGATCAGGGTATCTACACCACCGACAAGCTCCTGATCGATCGAATTCGCTGCCGTAACAGGATCGGTCAGGTCGGCTTCGATCCACTCGGAGACGTCGAACCCGTCAGGACGCCGACGCGATATGCCGAGAACTTCGTCGCCATCGCTCCTCAGACCCTCGATCAAAGCACGACCAAGACCTCGGCTCGCACCGACAACAACCGCCCTCGCCACAATTACACCCTTCGTCGTCGCTCGAACCGATCCTATCGATCCAGCCGTCGCCGGTAGTTTCGTCGAGAAGCGAGAGACTCAGATTCGCACCGTAGTGCAGCTGGACAACTACGGGCTCGCCAATATTTCAGCCAGGGCACTGGCGAACTCGCGTGCTTGGTCAGAGGTGATGGTGGAGGCGGTCACACGAAGTGCCCGGTGGCACTGACCCGGCGTCGCCGAGAACTGACTTCCGTCCCGCACGAGCCAGCCAGACTCGGCGAGTCGCTCGACAATCGGTTCGGAATCCCGATCCAGCGGAACCCAGACATTGAGTCCGTCGAAAGTGTCAGGAACCTCGATATCATGTTCTGACAGTGCAGATTTCAGAAGGGTTCGGCGGCGCTCGTAGACAGCGCGAGCATTGGCGAGGCCGTCGATCACCGTCGGATCACTCAGCAGTTCAGCACTCAAGCGCTGCTGCAGGTGACTGACCCAGTTGGCGCCCGACCGGAGATGAGTGCTCAGCCGAATGCCGGTGTCGAGGTCCGAGGCGACCACTGCCACGCGCAGGTCGGGCCCGAGAAATTTCGACACGGAACGAACAAGCGCCCACCGCGTCGTGCTCATCGGAGCGAGCCGACAGTACCGATTGCTGGACACGGCAGAGAAGTGATCGTCCTCGATTACCAGAACGTGAGGGAACTCGGCCAGGATGCTTCCGAGAATCGCCGCTCGGTCGGCGCTCATGCTGACCCCGGTGGGGTTGTGCGCACGAGGGGTGCAAATAATCGCGCGCACACCACTTTCGAGAGCACGCAGCAGCCCTTGCGGGGTAATACCCGAAGTGTCGATGTCCATCGGTACCGCTCGGAAGCTGTTGGCTTTGAGCGTTCCGATGCTCGCCAGGAAGCACGGATCCTCGATCGCGACGGCGTCACCTCGGGTCAAATGAGCGGTCAACAGTCGCTCGACCGCGTCAACGGCACCGTTGGTGATGGTGATCGAGCACGGCCTTAGAACCTCGTCCTCGATCGAGGAACGTGCCCAGGAATCGAGTAGAGGCTCGGTGGCTGCGGCGCCGTACAACCGGGGCGTGTAAGTGGTCCGGTCCAACGAGGCTCTGAGATCAGGCAGCAATGCCGGATCAGGATTTCCGCTGGCGAGATCCACGCTGCCAGGAAGAGCGATACCGCCTTCTCCTTCCAGGAACGGTATGGCTCGCACGAAGCTGCCGCGCCGGCCCTGTGTCTCCACAACTCCCGCCGCCACGAGCAAGCGATAGGCTCCGGCAACTGTGTTCCGGTGAACCTCGAGATCGTCGGCCAAGGCCCGTATGGGCGGCAACGCATCCCCTGGAGCCAATACCCCAGCACTGATGAGATTGCGGATGCCCTCGGAAATCTCGCCCGCTGTCCCGCGGACGACATAGAGCCTCACCTGGTCCGCCACAGTGCTGGTCACAGGCTCACTCTATTAGCACATGACAAAACCTCCACGCTGTGACACATTGTCACATGACAAAAAATCTGTGAGGAGACACATGATTCTGCCCGGACAATTCCGCCTCTCCGACGACGCGGTCGCCGACTCTCTCCACGCCGGTGGATTCGGACACCTGGTCACACCGGGCCCCGAGACCCTCGAAGTCACGTCGATGCCACTGCTGTACAACGCCGAAGGAAACGTGTTGGAGGGGCATCTCGCCCGGACGAATCCGCATTGGCGATACACCGGGACATCGGAGTCTCTGGTGATCCTCCCCGGCGCCGACGCCTACGTGAGCCCCGAGTTCTACCCGAGCAAGAGCGTCCACGGGAAGGTCGTCCCGACGTGGAACTACGAAGTTCTCTACGTCTACGGCCAACTGGTTGCGCACGACGACGAGCAGTGGCTGCGTGCGCACGTCACCGCACTGACAGCTCGACATGAATCCGGCCGTGAGAACGAATGGAAGGTCACCGACGCGCCGCCGCAGTTCGTCGATGCGCAGCTGCGAGGGATTGTGGGGATCGAACTGCACGTGGCCCGTGTCTACGGAAAAGCGAAGTTGAATCAAAACCGTTCCCCCGCTGATCGCTCCGGCGTCATCCGGGGTCTGGAGAAGGGCTCATTCTCCGAACGAGAGACCGCCGCAGCGATGGTCGCCGCGGGCCTCGACAACGGTTGACCGTTACGCCGTCGTCGTACGCCTTGTCTAGTCGCACATTCAGGTGAGCGGTTTTCCACCCGTCACGCCGATGACTTCCCCAGTGGTGTAACTGGATTCGCCAGAGGCGAGAAATACATAGGCGGGAGCAAGCTCGGCCGGCTGACCTGCCCGCCCGAGCGGAACGTCGTCCCCGAACGTCTCGAACTTCTCCTTGGGCATCGTCGCCGGAATCAGTGGCGTCCAAATCGGTCCAGGTGCAACGGCATTGACCCTGATTCCCTTTCGTGCGACATCGGCGGCCAGCCCCTTGGTGAAGTCGATGATGCCCGCCTTTGTCGTGGCGTAATCGAGCAGCTCGGGCGACGGGGACGCACCTTGGATGGACGAGGTATTCACGATCGTCGATCCGGGCTCCATCTGCGCGATCGCTGCTTTGGAGAGCCAAAATAGTGCGTAGAGGTTGGTTTTCATCACACGGTCGAATTGTTCGGTGGTGATATCGGCGATGCCGCCCATCTGCACCATCTGAAACGCGGCGTTGTTCACCAAGATGTCGAGTCCGCCGAGTTCACGCACCGCGGTTTCGACCAAAGCAGAACAGTGTTCCTCGCTTCGGAGATCTCCCGGCACCGAGACGGCTTTGCGACCTGCCTCCTCGACCCAGCGAGCGGTTTCCCGAGCGTCCTGTTCTTCCTCGTCGAGATAACTCAGGACAACGTCCGCGCCTTCTCTGGCAAATGCAATCGCGACCGCACGTCCGATGCCCGAATCCGCTCCGGTGACAATCGCACGCCTTCCTTCGAGTCGACCGCTTCCTCGATAGGTGTTTTCACCGTGGTCGGGAGGAGAAATCATGTCTGCGGTGAGACCGGGGTGTGCGATCTCCGCCTGCCGCTCACGCACAGGAGCGGGGAACCGCGTGGTCGGGTCCTGCATTGCGTACTGGTCCGGCATATCGATACTCCTCGGGTGACGCAGTTTCTCGCGGGCTTCTGGATGGATGCACTGCACATGCCTCCTTCCCGCCGAATAGAAATCGAAACCTCGGGGTGGCCGGGGTCTCACTCATCCTGGTGCCGACGATCTCGATGCGTCGACCCCACTTGTTCGTTGTGGTTACTACGCGGTAGGTCGGGGTAGCCCGCGTAGCGGCGGTGGCTCCGCGACCCGCGGAGCACTCGTCGAGCAGAAGCTGAACATCACGTAAAGCACGCACCGACGAAGGGACGACCCCGATATGAGCAACTCCGAAACCACGTCCGCCTTGATCACCCAGTTACGCATCCTCCTCGGTCTGACGCACACCGAGATCCAGGTCGCCGAAACGCGCGTCGCACAGGCCAGAACCGAGGCTGTTCGACGCGAATTGACGGAAAACGCAGAGAACGGCCGTGAAAGGGCGAGTTCCATAGAGTCCACTGTTCGCGATCTGGGGGGCGTGCCGGAATTGGTCGGTCCGTTCATCGGACGCGCGACAGCCGGAGTGAAAGCGATGGTCGAACAGGCTCAGCCCTTCGACGAAGCGGTATTGGGAGACCTTGCGCTCGAACATCAACTCCTCGATCGCTCCCGCTACCTCAAGGCCCTGGCCACTGCCGGCGGCGATCAGACCGTCGCGGCGTTGGCCGACCGCCTCATCACTGCACACTCCGCGACCGTGGACTGGCTCACGACTGTCTTGGCCGAAGAGGCACTCGGTGGACCGGCAGCTTTGCGCCGCACACCGATGCAAGCTGCCACCGGCGCGGCGATACGGCTGGTCAACGTTCCGGTCTCCTGGTCGACCCGCAGTCTCGACCGTGCCATCGACGCTGTTCGCACCTCACCGCCGGTACTGGGTGAGCTGATCAGCTGGGGCGCATATGCCGGTGACGTGACTGTGAAAACACTCTCGGCCAGTAGGGATGCGGCCATCGCCACGGCTGAGAAGGTCACTCGCCGAGAAGGTGCTGACGGTGCCGCCGACGTTTTCCGTTCGGTACGGAAGTCGAGTGGGCTACTCGACCCCACTGAACTTCCCATCGAAGACTTCGACGAACTCAACGTCACCCAAGCCGTCTCCGCCGTGAAGGAACTGACCGACGCCGCACAGGTGCGGGACATCGTTGCGTACGAGGAAGCGCACAAGAACCGACACGGCGTCGTATCCGCTGCCCAGGCAAGACTCGCAGCGATCGCCCAGGAAGTCGTCGGAATCAACTAGAGCGTTCAATCGACATATCGAGAGTCCGACTCTCGGAACCGCGAGCACTGGACCTCGTGAAAGCGGGATTCGCGGCCAGGGGCACCCGAGACCGTCAAGAAGATGACAGCGGCTCTCGAAGCCCTCTGATCAGTTCGACGCGCGCGGAATCGAGAATTTCCTCGGAGAGCGGGGAACCCTTGGTAGCTCGCGAAAGAACCAGTGCACCGAGCATGGTGGAGAGCCGGAGGAGACCGACAGCTTCGTCGTCGGCAAGAGCTGCGGCAAAATCCCCCACTCCCTCCGTGTAAACCCGACGGGCCTCGCTGTCTGCAGGCTCGCGCGCCATGTCGGCGGCGAGCGCAGCAGCGGGGCATCCGCCTGCCGGGTTGTCGCGATGCGCCACCGAGAGATAGGTATCGATCAAAGCTTTTCGGGCGGAGTCACGTTGCCCTGCATGCTCTTCGAGTCCCGCAGAATGCAGCTGAGCCAGTTCCTTGAAGGCGTGGGTGGTCGCTTCGTCGATGAGCGCGTCCTTGGACGCGAACTGCTTGTAGAAGCCACCGTGGGTCAGCCCCGACGCCTTCATCAGGTCGGCGACGCTGAGGTGAGTGCCCTTCTCTCGGAACAGTCGGGCTGCGGTTTCCACGACGCGCCGACGGTTCTCTTCCGCTTGTTGCTGCGATACGCGGCCCATCACAACGCCTTCCAGTTTGGATTTCACTTGACATCTATCCTAGCCGACACTTAGATTTGATTCATAATCTAAACGTCACGAGCAATCACAACACTGGGAGAATCATGGACCTGAACAAGACGGTTGCGGTCGTCACAGGAGCCAATCGCGGGCTCGGACGCCATCTGGCTGCGGGACTCGTCGAGCGCGGTGCAAAGGTGTACGCGGCTGCGCGCAATCCGGAAACTGTCGATCTACCCGGCGTCATCCCCCTGAGGTTGGACGTGACGGACGCCGAATCGATAACCGCCGCCGCGCAAATCGCATCGGATGTGACCTTGCTGGTCAACAACGCAGGTATCTCTACCTCGGCGCCCTTGATCGGGGGCGACATCGATGACATTCGACGAGAGATGGACGTCAACTTCTACGGCCCGCTCGCCGTGACCCGGGCGTTTGCTCCCGTCATCGAAAACAACGACGGCGGAACAATACTCAACGTTCTGTCGGTGCTGTCCTGGTTCCATCCAGCCGCGCTCGGGTCTTACGCGTCGTCGAAGGCAGCGGCCTGGGCGATGACCGACGCCGTTCGAGAAGAACTTGCGCCGCGCAAAATCTCCGTATCGGCACTGCATGTCGCATACATGGATACCGACATGGCCGCTGGCGTACCCGCCGAACAGAAGATCGATCCTGCCGACGTCGCCGCGCAAGCACTGGACGGTATCGAAAGCGGGCTCGCCGAGATCCTCGCTGACGACACCACCCGGTACGTCAAGGGGAGTCTGTCCTCGTCGAACTCCGAGTAAGCAAGGGACTGCAGACGAGTGACGCTTACCCCACCGTTTTGAGGCTGGCCAATCTGCTCAGGATCGGTGCCCGCCAAGCTGCGAGGTCTTCCGGACCGTTCTCTTCCCACAACTCGTACAACTCCGAAGTGTCGCTGTCGGAAACTGCACGCTCGAGTGCGGAGAGGACCCAACTCTTCTGCTCCGGGCTCAAGGTGCTGACGTACCCGGCGGCGTCAATTCCATCCAGCTGCACAGGCTTCGGCGCAACGCCGTGCGCAACCGCAAGAATCTCGGCGACGGCGATTGCTGTTTGAGCATCATCGGCATCGAGATAACCGCCATCGGGGTGGCTAGCGTAATCGTCGATGTCGTAGTCACCCGCCTGTACTGCGCTGAGCAGGTCGCCCGCTACGTCGTTGTCGAAAGGTCCTGAACCCCAAGTCCCCATGCTGTCTCTCCGATCCGTACCCGGCGCACCTGTCGTAAAGATATTAGTGAATCACAGGCTTCGGCCAGGACCCTCGGGCTGGAAGTACTGCGTTCGCCGGAAATCGACATCAGCGCAACGGCACGCGAAGGATGCGGTCATCACCGCGGTTGGGGTCGCCACGACCGTCGGTGTTGTTCGTCAGTATCCACAGCGACCCGTCCGGTGCAACTACAACGTCACGGAGGCGCCCGTATACGTCGACGAACTGCTCATCGGCGGTCGCGGGGTCAGCCAACGGCACAATGCGGAGTCGCTCACCACGAAGGTTGGCAATGTAGATCGAGCCGTCGTGGATGGCGATTCCGCTGGGGCTGGCATCGTCAGGTGACCATTGTTGGAGCGGATCGATGAATCCGTCTTCACCCGCAATCCCTTCGACCTCGGGCCACCCGTAGTTGCCACCGGCTTCGATCCGGTTGAGTTCGTCCCAGGTGTCCTGCCCGAACTCGCTGGCGTACATCGTGCCGTCCTCGGTCCAGGCAATACCCTGGGAGTTGCGGTGGCCGTAGCTGTAGACAAACGAGTTCGGAAATGGATTATCTTGCGGCACATCACCATCCGGAGTCATGCGCAGAATTTTCCCGGACATCGAGTCGAGGTCCTGAGCTCTGTCTCGACTACCGGCATCACCGACGGTCACGTACAGCATCCCGTCCGGGCCGAACGCGATGCGACCACCGTTGTGGTAGTTGGCCGAAGCGAGCCCGTCGAGAATCGTCTCGGCCGGCCCGAGCGCGAATTCCCCCGGAGCACCGATGATGTCGAAGCGTTCGATCCGGTTCTCCCCGTTCGCGGTGAAGTACGCGTACAGGCGGTTTTCACGTACTGCGATCCCTAGTAAACCGCCCTCACCTCTTGGGCTGACGCCGTCGACGACTCCCACCTCGCGGCTGTTTCCGCCGGCGTCGAGTTCGAGGATTCGCGCGCTGTCGCGCTCACTGACTAGTGGTGTATCGCCGTGGAATGCGATCGACCAGGGCGCGTCCAAGCCGTCGGCGACGGTCTCGGGTTCACCGAAGGCCGCGGCGGGCGTCGATCGTGTTGTCGTGCTTGCCTGTGGACCGGGCCCTTCAGGATCCTCGCTACCGCAGGCAGTCAGGAAGGCCGAAAGGAGCACTGCGGCGCCAAGCCCTCGGATCTGTCGTCGTGTCATGGGCGCGCCTCCCGGGTTCAGGCAGTCTTTGCGCCGACGGTAGCGCGCAATCGGTCACACCGGGAGTCCCTTCGAGTACCCCCAACGACCGGGACTCCCTCGCAGGCGACGGGCGTGATGCCCTGGACGGGTGCGCCACGACATGCGCGTCGTCAACAGAAAGAGAACTGACCACCTCATGATTTCCGCCCCGACCGTCAAAGAAACCGGCCACCTGCCGCTCGTGATCTACGTACTGGCCGTCGGAGTTTTCTTGATGGGCACAACCGAATTCGTCGTCGCCGGCATTCTTCCCGAAATCGCGGGTGACCTCGGTACGTCGATCGCGAACGTCGGCCTGCTGATCACCGTCTTCGCGATCGGAATGATTGTCGGCACGCCGGCGATGGCGATCTTGACACTCAGGGTTCCCCGACGCGTGACCTTGAGCTCGGCTCTGATTGTTTTCGCGATCGGACACGTCATCGTCGCGCTCTCGTCCAACTTCGGACTCATTCTCGGCGCCCGCTTCCTCACAGCCGTGGCGACGGGCGCCTTCTGGGCAGTCGCTGCAGTGGTCGGAGCAAAAGCGGCAGGCCCGGCGTCTTCCTCGCGCGCGCTCGGCATCGTCTTGGGCGGAGGCATGCTCGCGAACGTCATCGGTGTTCCGCTCGGCGCTCTGGCCGGTCAGACCATCGGCTGGCGCGGTCCTTTCTGGGCCCTCGCCGCCCTCGCACTCGTCGCCGCGGCCGTCGTCCACCGATTGGTACCCGCCGACACCGACTCCGGTGCGGTGCCGTCCTGGCGAGCGGAGATCGCGAGCCTACGGGACGGACGCATCTGGCTCGTTCTGTCCGGTTGCGCCGTCGTGTGCGGGTCGTCGCTGGCGGCGTACAGCTTCATCTCTCCGCTGTTGACCGAGAACACGGGACTTGCTGCGTCGGCAGTGCCGCTAGTGCTTGTCGGCTACGGACTCGGTGCGTTCGTCGGCTCCAATCTCGGCGGTCGACTCGGTGCGAAGCATCAGTACGGGGTCTTGTTCGTCTCGGCAGCGATGACGTTTCTCGTGCTCGGGGCGCTCTGCCTCTTCTCGCACAACGTGATCGTGACGGTGTTTCTCGTAGTCATGCTGGGACTATTCGGCATGTCGACCAATCCCATCCTGATCGGGATGGCTGTGCGTTATGCCGATCAGGCGCCGACGATGGCTTCTGCTCTCAGCACCTCGTCGTTCAATCTGGGCACCGCGGTCGGCTCCTGGATCGCCGGGTTTGCGTTCGCCTCGAGTCTCGGTGCCACTGGGCCGGTGTTGGTAGGCACCGGCGTTGCCGCTCTCTACTTTCTGCCGCTGATGATCCTGTTGCGCAAGGAACGCACGAAGCGCACCGCCGTCGAAGTCGTCAACTGACGACCCGATCAACCGTCGCGCAGTTCGTCAGCCGTCCGTCAGCGACCGCTCCGACACGTGAGGCGAAGAGTCCGCATTCTCACTGGCTGCCAACGAGGCGAGTAACTGCATCCGTTCCGCGGACGGCGATCCCGGCTCTGCGGTGTAGATCGTGAGCGTCAACCCCGGCTCGGCGGCCATCTCCAAACCTTCGAAGGCAAGCGTCAGCTCCCCCACGGCGGAGTGGTGAAATGTCTTGAATCCGGTGCCGTGATGGCGGACGTCGTGCGCGCCCCACCGACGCCGGAATTCCTCACTCCGAGTGCTGAGTTCACCGATCAGATCGTGCAATTCCTTGTTGTGAGGATCTCGCCCGGCCTCGGTTCGCAGAATCGAGACGGTCACCTCGGCAAACTCGTTCCAGTCCGGATAAAACTCGAAAGCCCTTTCGTCGAGGAACGTGAAGCGCGCGATGTTCGGGGGCTGCCCCGGCATGTCGTAGAGGTCCTTGTAGAACGCACGCGCGAGTGGGTTGACAGCAAGAAGATCCATGCGACCGTTCCGCACGAAAGCGGGTCCCGCGGTGACTGCATCAAGCGCCCACTGCAGGCTCTGATGGGGCTTCCAGCCCTTCGCATTTCGCCGACGCGGGGGTCTGGCTACCGGGCTTGCCGCGTGCGCGAGATCAAAAAGGTGGGCGCGCTCGGCGTCGTCGAGTCGTAAGGCCTTCGCGATACTGTCGAGTACACCCGGCGATGCGCCGCTGATCGCTCCGCGCTCGAGCCTCGTGTAGTACTCGACGCTCACGCCGGCGAGGGTTGCCACTTCACTTCGACGTAGACCGTCCACGCGGCGGTTCGATCCGGCCGGAAGTCCAACTTGTTCGGGCGTGACTCGGGCGCGCCGCGAGGTCAGGAATTCGCGTACTTGCGCTCGATCGTCCATGCCATCGAGCGTAAGTCAGTGACCGGTAGCGAGGGAGTCCCTCGCAGTACCACTATCGCGCGGGACTCCCGCACGCCGCCAAATCGTGATCAGGTTGAAGTGACACGAAGAAACCGATGGTGAGGAGCCACGTCATGCGCGCTGTCGTCATGCATGCCCCCGGCGATGTCCGGGTCGAAGAGATCGATGCGCCGGTGATCGTCGAACCGACCGACGCGATCATTCGCGTTACAGCCACCTGCGTCTGCGGTTCCGACCTCTGGCCGTATCGCGGCATCGAAGAGCTGAATGGCCCGACGCCGATGGGACACGAATACGTGGGCGTCGTCGAACAGGTCGGCCCCGACGTCAACGACATCGAAGTTGGGGACTTCGTCGTGGGCTCGTTCGTCGCGTCGGACAACACCTGCGAAATCTGCGAGGCGGGCTTTCAGTCTCGCTGTATCCACCAGGTCATGATGGGCTCGGTCGGCACCCAATCCGAATACGCTCGCATCCCGCTCGCGGACGGCACCCTCGTCCCTGTCCGCGGAGAGCCGACCGAGCGGCAGGCTCGCAGCCTCCTTGCAGCCTCCGACGTACTCGGCACCGGTTGGTTCGCCGCCGTAGCTGCGGAAGCCGGACCTGGCAAAACAGTCGCCGTCGTCGGCGACGGCGCAGTCGGACTCCTGGCGATCCTCGCTGCCAGACAACTCGGCGCCGAGCGGATCATCGCCATGTCACGTCACGCCGACCGGCAGGCACTCGCCACACAATTCGGCGCCACCGACATCGTCGAAGAGCGGGGCGACGCGGGCATCGCGAAGATCAAGGAACTCACCGGCGGCTACGGCGCCCACTCGACCGTCGAAGCCGTAGGCACCCAAGAATCGATGATGCAGGCTATCGGAGCTACCCGCCCCGGCGGACATGTCGGCTACGTCGGGGTATCCCACGGCGTCGAACTCGACGGCATGAACCTGTTCTTCGCGACGGTGAGCCTGCTCGGCGGTCCCGCGCCGGTCAGGCGATTCCTACCCGAACTGATCGAGCTCATCATGACCGACCAGATCGACCCAGGCATCGTCTTCGACCTCACTCTCCCGTTGGAGGACGCCGCCGCCGGCTACCAGGCGATGGACGAGCGGCGCGCCACCAAAGTGCTACTCACCCTCTGACCGATACCAAAGGCTCACGAGTCAGAACTGGGCTCTCCACGCCGATCGAGGAACGTCTCGGCTACCAACGAGAGGCGCTCTTGGTTTACCGAGCAGCATGTTCACTGATCACAGCGAATGCGTATGACGCCGAAGGTGAGGATGGGTACTTCTATTGGTGCGCAGCCGCTTTGATCCAAGAGGATGCTACGCGACTGATATGCACCCCCACCAGCGGAAACCGATTGTACGAGTGAATGTTTCAATGAGAGCGACTCGGCGCTACTTTGTAGCAACGAAACTCGTCTCTACCTACGGTTGCGTACTGAATTCCTTGTGGGGCAGGCTTTCTTGTGTACTGCTGACGAGCCGTATCTGCTGACGAACCGTATTGCTGACGAACCAAGGTCGGAGAACAATGGGTCACTACAAAAGCAACGTGCGTGATATCGAGTTCAATCTGTTCGAGGTACTCGGGATCGGCGAACTGCTGGATGCCGGCGCTTACGGGGACCTCGACACCGACACTGTGCGCAACATTCTTGCGGAAGTATCGAGGCTGGCAGAAGGCCCGGTCGCCGCGTCCTTCGCCGACGCGGATCGAAACCCTGTCGAATTCGACGCACCCAATCACGCCGTTGTGGTCCCGGAACCTCTACGCAAGACGGTCGAGGCGGTGAACGAGGCCGGTTGGTCGCGACTCGGCCTACCCGAAGGCATGGGTGGTGTTCCTGCTCCGGCGCCGTTGGTCTGGGCGATCGGCGAAATGTTGGTCGCGGCAAACGGATCCGCAAGCTTTTTCAACATGGGTCCACTGATGGCGAGCGTGCTCTACACCATCGGAAACGAACAGCAAAAACACTGGGCCAAAGAAGGATTCGAACGCGGATGGGCCGGAACGATGGTGCTCACCGAACCAGACGCCGGATCCGATGTAGGCGCAGGCCGAACAAAGGCAATCGCGCAGGACGACGGCACCTGGCACATCGAGGGCGTCAAGCGGTTCATCTCCGGCGGCGACGTCGGAGACACGGCCGAGAACCTCTTCCACTTGGTGCTTGCCCGGCCCGAGGGCGCCGGTCCAGGAACCAAAGGTTTGAGCCTGTTCTACGTTCCGAAGTCCCACTTCAACTCGGACACACTTGAACTGGGAGAGCGCAACGGTGTCTACGTCACCGGCGTCGAGCACAAGATGGGCCTCAAGTCTTCCCCAACTTGCGAGCTCACCTTCGGAGCGACGGACGTTCCTGCCGTCGGCTGGCTCGTGGGTGATGTCCACAACGGTATCGCCCAGATGTTCCAGGTCATCGAGAATGCTCGAATGATGGTGGGCACCAAGGCTACCGGAACACTGTCCACCGGCTATCTCAACGCCCTCGAGTACGCAAAAGAACGAATTCAAGGTGCAGACCTTACCGAGCTGACAAACAAAACCGCGCCCCGCGTGGCCATTACGCACCACCCCGACGTCCGACGCAGCCTGGCGATGCAGAAGGCCTACGCCGAAGGCCTCCGAGCGGTCTACCTCTACACCGCTGCACACCAGAATGCCGATGTCGCCGAGTTGGTTTCGGGGGCGGATGCCGAACTGGCGGCGCGGGTCAACGATCTGCTGCTGCCGATCGTCAAGGGCGTCGGCTCCGAGAAGGCCTACGAACTGCTCACCGAGAGCCTGCAGACCCTGGGCGGCTCCGGTTATCTTCAGGACTACCCCATCGAGCAGTACATCCGCGATGCCAAGATCGACACCCTGTACGAGGGCACCACGGCAATCCAGGCGCAGGACTTCTTCTTTCGAAAGATCGCACGCGACCGCGGCGTTGCGCTCGCTCACGTAGCCGGTCGCATACGAGAGTTCATCGACAGTGAGGCCGGGAACGGTCGACTCAAGGCCGAGCGAGTCATACTCGAGATCGCCTTGACCGACGTGCAGGAGATGGCCGGGACGCTCACCGGGTATCTGATGGCTTCCCAGGACCAACCCTCCGAGTTGTACAAGATTGGCCTCGGCTCGGTGCGCTTTCTGTACGCGGTAGGCGACCTGCTCATCGGATGGCGCCTCTTGGTGCAAGCGGAAGTCGCGTTGGCAGCCTTGGACCGTGACGCGTCGGCAAAGGACCGGTCGTTCTATCGGGGCAAGGTGGTGATCGCGTCGTACTTCGCCAAGAACATCCTGCCTATCCTCGCGTCGACCAAAGAAATCCTGGGTTCCCTCGACAACGAGATCATGGAACTCGAGGAAGACGCATTCTGACAACGTGCCACGCGCGGTATGGGTGGTGCGCAACTCGGAATGCTTGCTGCGTGATTCAAACGTGGTCGTGAACCGGCGACGGAATCTTGTTGGAACGGTAAGAGTCTGCGCTCCGGTTCGGCCGCCAGAGACGCCAGTGTTTCGCGGACAACCGGAACGGGAGATGGTCTTGTAGGTGACGAGCACCGGACGACAACCGTTCGTCTGCAGGCAGGTTGAGCCACAGGGACAGTGAGGATGCCGCGTTGCCAAGGGTTGCGCGTATGCCTGACTCGCCGAGAATCCGGCCGTATCCGTCGACGGCAAAGCGGCCGAACGCGTCGGGCGTGATGTCGGGATACGGCGCGTGGTTGTCCGGGTCGATCAAGCGTACGTGCGCACTGTAGGTCAGTGCCGCCAAAGAACGTCCGTGGGTTGTGACCGCATCGGAACCAACGAGGGTATCGAGCGCTTCGTTGACAGAACCCGGTGGGACGTTCCATTCGGTATGGGTTTGCGCTTTGTAGCTGGGCCCACCGAGGATCCCGGTGGCAAGCTCTGTCAATTGCGCGGTCGGCGCGGGTTGCCCGCCCTGGCGGATCTCTAATGTCCACGACGGCAACGACACTGGTTCGATGCAGGCTTCCAGAAATGTCTGCAGGCGTTGAAATGCCACGTCGGGGCGCTTGACTCGAAGCGAGTGTGCACCACTGGGCAGCCCGTCGTATGTCACTACCTCGGGCAATGTGATGTCCGGTGTCCGCGCCGTCACAGGTTAGCCAATCGCGAAAGCACTACCCCGGCTGGTTCCTCCGTCGCGTGGCGATAGCCAGTACCGGCCCACAGGTGCATTCGCTCGGGATCTGCCTGCGCAACAGCGGCTTTGCGCATCGGGTTGGTCAGGTGATGGATGGCCGGATACCCGATGGGCGCTTGTGCGTCGTAGCGATCGATGAACTCGTTCCGAAGCGCCCGTGCAGGACGTCCCGTGAAAGCTCTTGTGACGACCGTGTTCCCGCGGGACGTGTCGGCCAGAGCTGCCTTGTGCGGAGCCGAGGCACCACTCTCCTCGGTGCGCAGCAGCACAGTACCGACCACTGCCGCGTCCGCTCCGGCACGTAAGGCAGCAGCGACGTCGGCGGAGGTCGCCAGTCCACCGGCCGCCAATAGCGGAACCGACGTGCGGTGACGGATCTGAGCGATCAATTCGGTGATCGGTGTTTCTGCCGGAACCTGCAGGGGGGTGAGCGTTCCGGAGTGGCCGCCGGCAGCCGACGATTGCACGACAAGCAGATCGGCACCGGCGTCGACGGCAAGGAGCGCCTCTGCCTCCGAAGTCACTGTGAGGACGACAAGTGAACCGGCAGCGCGCAGCGCCTTGATGACGCCGGGTGCGGGAAAGCCGAAGGTGAAGCTGACCACCGGAACCGGGCTGGCCAGGAGCAGATCGATCTTGTCCTCGAAGTAGTCGTCGTCTTCGACCGGCTCACCGTCAGCCAGTGTGATGCCGTAGCGATCCGCCTCGACCTGGATCGCCCTGGCATAGGCACGGTAGGCATCGACATCGACAGGCACCGGGTTGGGCGCAAAGACGTTGACACCGAAGGACACTCCCTCGGCGCGCACGGCGTCGATCTGGTCGGACAGAGCCTGAGGCGTCTTGTACCCGG
The DNA here is from genome assembly GCF_024436645.1 of Rhodococcus sp. T9N. Taxonomy (NCBI): domain Bacteria; kingdom Bacillati; phylum Actinomycetota; class Actinomycetes; order Mycobacteriales; family Nocardiaceae; genus Rhodococcus; species Rhodococcus sp. T9N. The sequence continues at coordinate 464,481 of NZ_JAMSKS010000001.1, forward strand.
CGGCGAGGAAGCCGAGACCGCCTGCGCGAGAGGCAGCAGCAACAAGTGCCGGTGTGGAAGCGCCGCCGGCCATGGGGGCTGCGATGACAGGGACCTTCAGGTCGAGATCGGTTGTGAGTGCGCTCATTCGAACATCTCCAGTCCTACGTCGGGTAGTGCTCCGGCGGTTTCGTCATCTGACATCAAAAACTACCTCCTCAGTCGAGGTGGCCGTCCGAGGGTCCGCATCGAGATCGGAAGGGAATCGGAACCGCAAAACCGCGGCGGCCACTGCTGCGCCCAGAACGACGGCCGCACCCAACAGCAGAGCGTCGCGATACCCGTCTCGCAGCAACGGAGTGACAACGAGTGGGCCGAGAATCTGACCGACGCTGTATCCAGCGGTCAGCAACGCCACGGCGCGTGGGAACTGCAGGTGCGCGCCGATTGCCAACACAATTGACCCGATACCAAGGAAGGTGACACCGAACAGAAAAGCTGAAATCAGTGCGGGGCCGACGCCTCCGATCACAGCAGGAAGCGCTATGCCCACCGCCTGAATCAACAGGGCAACGAGAAGCAGAGTCGGCCTCGACCAACGCAGGCTGAGCCAAGCCCACAGGGCGCACGAGGGAAATGCGGCCAGACCGACCACTATCCAAGCGCCGCTGCCCACCCATTCTGGAGCGGCGAGATCGATTGCGGCAACAAGGAACGTGCCCGCGATGATGTAGCCGATGCCTTCCAGGAAATAACTGATGAACAAGGCAGTGAACCCGCGTTGGGGAGTGGGAGTTCCCGGCGCGTCCGGTGTGATGGCCGGACGCGGTTCCGGCGTCAATCCCCAGGCTGCGACCGCACACACCACTGCAAGGGCCGCAGATGCCAGCCAGGCTGTACTCCAGGTACCGATGAAGCGGACGACCAACACGAGGACCCCGGACAGGGCGATACCCAACCCAACTCCGCCGAATCCCCATCCGGCCAGAAATTGGGACTGCCCCCGAAGGTGCGCGTGCAAAGCGCTGACGGCGATCATGAAGACGAGGGCACTGGCAATGCCTGCGACGAGCCGCAGGGCGAACCAGATGGATCCGTCGTGGGTAGTGGGCATGAGCGCCAAAGTCGCGATGAGGACCACCAACGACGTACGCATCACCGCTGCCGAGCGCACCACGCCGGGAATGAGGATTCCCGCGAGCGCGCCGATCAGGTACCCGACGTAGTTGGCCGTCGCCAGGGTGGCGCCGAGCGAGGCGGACAGACCGGACTGCGTGTGCATCAACGGCAGAATCGGTGTGTAGACGAATCGACCGATTCCCATGCTCGCCGCCAGCGCAGCGGCAGCTTGGACAGCGTGCGCTCGCGGGGAGACGCCGTTGTGGATTGTGGTCATGGTCTTATCGTGTGCCCCGGCCGCGCCGAACCGCCACGACCGCTTTGCTCCTGACTGATAGGCACAACCTCCCACCGCACGTAGCATGAAGGATCGTGGAGCTGCGTCAGCTGAGATATTTCGAGGTCGTCGCCGAGGAATTGCACTTCGGCCGAGCCGCGGCGCGGCTACTGATAGCCGGGCCGTCATTGTCGCAGCAGATCATGGCACTCGAGCGCGACCTCGGCGTCAAGCTGTTCGTCCGCGACCGCCGTTCCGTCGCTCTGACGCCAGCCGGCGCGGCCTTGCTCCCTGATGTCCGTGCGCTACTCGAGAGTGCCGAGAATCTGCGACGCCGCGCGGAGCGTCTGTCCGGAGCGGAGCCCGTCCGGATCGGCTACGTCAATTGGCTCCCCACGGATCTGATCGCGCGCACTTCAGGGGTCGCGCAACTGCACGTCGACGCCTGGGTGGTGCCATCACACGCACAGGCCGCGCGGGTGGCAGACGGCAGCCTCGATCTGGCGATCGCCTGGGTACGTAAATACGATGTCGCCCAAAACGGTTTGAACGCCAGACTGCTCGGTGCGGATCGGCTCTACGCCGTCTCCACCGGAGAGGACACCACACCGGTGCGGGCACGCGACGTCGTCGTGCTCGTCGACGACGACACCACCTCCTGGTATTCGTGGAACGTCTTCGCCGAAGAATTCGCTCGCGATACCGGCGCACAGATCATGCGCATCAACGACGGTGGTATCACCGGCCCGGCATTCTTCGATCACGTCCGTGCCGTCGGCCGTCCGGTCGTCAACTCGCCCAAAGGGCAGACCATCACGCTGCCGAGCGATCTCACGGCACGCCCGATGATCGACCCGGCGGCAATCTGGACGTGGTCACTCCTGTGTCGTGAGAACGAAACGCGCCCTGCCGTTCTCGCGGCCGTCGACGCTCTCACCCGCGGCGTCACTGATCTCGGAATCCACGAGGACGGGAGATGGCTACCCATGGACGATCCTTACCGGAGGACTCGATGACACGACGCGCTATTCGAGTTTTCTGGGGACGACGGCCGGAATCGGTGCAGGCCGTGGCCTCCCGGTGGCGTCGGACGTTGGAGCAAGTCGAATTCCTGTTGCCCGAGGTGGTCGGCGGGTCGTGGCAACAGATCCATTCCGCTGGACCTGCTACTGCCGTGACCGTCGACCAGTTGGCACACGTGCTCGAGATCGCGCAGGCCGCCGAAGACTGGTCGGATCGTCTGGGAATCGGGTTGAGGCTCGCATCCGGCGGAGGGCCCGAATGGGGGCTCGAACTCTCAGGGTTGGCCGGCGGCGAACCGGAAATCGTCCTACAGTCGATGATTCTCGCTGTCAGCGCGCCGGACGCCGCCGAAGTTCCTGAGACAGAACTACTTCGGATGCTCGCCGCGGTGTGGGAACCGGACTTCGGGGACGTCACCGACGACAACATCCTCGACGCTCTCGAAGACGAGTCCGACTATCGCGTCGGTGATCCCGTGATCGGCCGAGTCGGCTACCTCTCGTCCGCTCGCGCTGACGCGATCCCGGATGACCTGGCAGCAGGCGTTGCCGCGTTACCGGGCGGCGTGTTGCTACAGATCGGGGCCGTCGATGGGGTCGTTCGGGCGTACGAGCGCCTGCGCGAGACCGGCGCACTCGATCCGCTTCCACGTCCACTGGACCGCGCAGTCTTCTGAAGGTGGTTACCGTTCGTCGAGTTTGGGTAGCCCGGGCGTCGGAACGAAGTCTCGCCTCGGCACTACCGCCGAAAAATGAACCGAAAGGCCCACCGCATGGTTGACGTCACCCGCAAATTCACCGCCGAGGTACCGATCGAGAAGGCTGGGGCGTTTCTCCGCGACTTCGCCAATGCGCCGACGTGGGATCCGGGCACCGAGAGTTGCACGCAGATCTCCGACGGTCCTGTCGGCGTCGGAACCCAATGGCACAACGTGTCGAAGCTGTTCGGCGTCACCACGGAACTGACGTACACGCTGGTGACCGACGAGCTGAATCACGTTGTTCTCGAAGGAAAGAACAAGACTGCCACCAGTACCGACGACATCACCTTGACTTCGGTGGGTCCGAACTCGACCGAGATCGAGTATCACGCGAACGTCGAGTTCAACGGTGCCGCCAAGATTGCGTCGCCTCTCCTGAAGGCGGGATTCGAAGCCAAAGTGGCACCGGAGACGGTGAAGAAGATGACGGAAGCCCTCGAAGCGCTCTGACCGTCCGTCAGGTTCTTGTCACTGTGGGTTGCCGCCGCTCGCGCCACCGTTGCGAGCTTCGATGGCGTCGATGGACTTCGTGAACGACTTTCCCAGCACTTGGGTGCCGACGAGTCCGAGTACCGACGCCAGGAGCTTTCCCTTGAGGTTCTTGCCGTCCCGGACCACGACGGCATCGACATCGGTCAGACCCGTCGGTTGCCGGGTCAGCGTGTAGGTATGGCTCGACGCCCCGCCCCACAGGTTGGAGTCGGTGGTTGTCATCACGACGCGGTGCGGGTCGGTCCAGTCGTAGTGCAGACGCTCCCAGATACCACTGGAGCCCTCGGTGACATCAGCATCGTGGGGTCCTTGTTGGTGCACTTTCAGGTAGCTGTCCGCACTGCGGCCGAAGATTTCCTCACGGCCCGGGCCGAAGTCGGTCAGGCCGGCAAGGACCTGTTCGGGCGTCGCAGTGGTCGTCTTGTGAAGATGGATCGTGGTCATGGCGCCTTCTTTCAACTGTGGATGATCCGGTGCTGAAAAAGCCGGGAAGTGACTCATCCAGCACACCACTCACACGAAATGAATGAAAGAGAATTGCTCGCCTTGTCTCGATCCGCTGTCTCGATCCGCTATTCGACGCCGCGCCGGCTGGCAGTGATTGCGCCGTGCGGCCTGTAGCCGCTCCCCGTCCGGGTATGGGTCTCGATCACGTCGAAACCCGCTGTGACCAGCACCTCGGCAAGTTCGGTCACCGGCCATCGATAACCAGTCGTCGCGGCATGATCAAAAGGCTCTACCGTTGTGCCTTCGAAGAAGCCCACCAGCAACCCACCACCTGGGCGGATCACGCGCGCGAATTCAGCGAGCGGTGCCTCGATATCTTGCGGGTGATGGTGAATGAGCGAGTACCAGGACAGCACGCCGCCCAGTGAATTCGTTTTCGCGTCCAATGCCTCGAAGCCCCCGACCTCGAAGGAAAGATCCGGGTATCGGGTGCGGGCTCGTTCGACGAACTCGGGCACGAGATCGATCCCGCTCACAGCCAGCCCGGCCTGGGCCAGGAAGTCTGTCCACTGCCCCGGCCCGCACCCGGCGTCGAGCACGGGGCCGGTCAAAGTGGCGGCCCAGCTGGTCACCAGGTCCCGATCAGATACGTGCGTCGAATCCATCGAGCCGAAGAGGTCCGTGTACTCCTGGGATCTGGCCGAATACGACTTTCGGACTACGTCGCGGCGCGTTGCACTCGAATTCTCCACGCCGTCAATGATTATCGATGTGCACCATTCCTTCGCCACAACTCGCCGAACCGAAGGTTCATACTCTGTTGAAGGCCTACGGTCACGTCCGGAAACTGAGGTCATATGGTGGAGGAGAAAGAACTGGCGGCGAAGATCCGCGAACTACTCAATGCCCGATCGGCCGAGTCGAGCATCTGCCCCTCCGACGTGGCCCGCGCAGCAGCACCCGACAATTGGCGTCCGCTGATGGAACCCGTCCGAGAGGCTGCCCGCCACATGGTGGCCCACGGCGAAGTGCAGATCACCCAAGGCGGCGAAGTCGTCGACCCGGAATCCGTACGAGGTCCGATCAGGATTCGGTGGGCTCGTTGATCAACCGCGTGACTTCTGGCGGCACTGCTCTCGCAGCGTGAATCAGCGGAAACGGTCCAGATGCTCACGCAGGAACGCATCCAGGCTTCGTGGCTCACGCCCCAGGACACGTGCCACCGTGTCGGTGGGTGACTCCGGGCGCGAGACGGCAAGTTGCTGGATCTCCAGAATGTGCTCGGCCAGCCACGGAGGCATGTGGGCATGATCGACGAGGTTTTGCCGAAGTTCGTGCGGTGGCAGGTCGATGTATTGGACGGGGCGATCGAGCATGCGGGTCAGAGAATCGGCGATGCCGCCGTAGCCGACTGCCTCGCTGCCCGTCAGGACGTAGGTGCCGCCGGCGAGGTCGGCGCGTGTGAGCACGGCCGCGGCGACGTCACCGATGTCTCGGCAGTCGATCCAGTTGCACGGCGCGTCCCGCATCGCGCCCAGAATCACCCCTTGCGCAGCCACCGCCGGAGCCAGGAGCAACAGATTCTGCATGAACGCATAAGGGCGGAGCAGAGTGTGGCGGATCCCGGATGCACGCAGGTGTTCGCCGACGGCATGGTGGCCGCGGGAGAGAGCGATGGGGGAGTCGGCCGCGGCGGCGGGGTCGGAGATCTTGACGATGTGTTCGACGCCGCTCTCGGCGGCTATGTCTATCACACGCGTTTCGAGCTCGACCTGTTCGAGTCCGTTGGCCATGGCGAGGAAAAGCTGTTCGGCCCCTTTGAAAGCCGTCCGTAGCGAAGTTGGGTCTGCGGCATCGGCCGGCACTACTTCGACCAAACCGTCGGCCAAGTCGCCGAGGTGGGCGCTCAGCCTGTCCGGGTCGCGGGACAGCGCTCGGCTCGGCACACCCGAGGATGCGAGACTGTGTAACAACGCGCCGCCTGTGGTTCCGGACGCTCCCATGATGACGATCATCGTGTTCCTTTCGGTCTTCCCCGGGAAGCCGGGGATCGTTGACATGTGTTGTCTGTCAGGGATTCTGACGGCGCCATCGCCAGCTGACGATGACGGCAGCGACAGCGGCAGATATCGGTAGATCGAGTTGCAGGCGAGCAAGCCAAGCAGTGTCGACCACGCTCGTGTGAGCTGGTAGCCAACGGGAGGCGAACCACCCGACGAGACCAGCAATCACAGCGGCTCCGACGGCAAGAATTGCCGCCACCATGACGCGAGGCAGGGCCGTGGTCCACGGTCGTAACCTCCCGCGACGCTGCAGCCAGGAGCCGATCAGCAACGCCACCACTGCCGACGTGCCCGCGATGGACGTAAATGCCGCCGTCGTGAGGCCCGATTGGCCGGATGCGACTCCGCCCGCACCCGCCATCAGCGCAGGGGCAAGGTAGGCGACCAGCACCTCTCTCCACAGGATGAAAGTTCGTGCGCCGCGACGATCGGCAACCGGGTCGAGTCGATTGGAATCGGTTATCTCCCTTTCATTTTCGCGACGGATCGGTGGGGTGAGTCCGGACATGAAGGAGACCAACTTTCCGATTATAATTAGGTGACTAACTATTTGGGTATGAAAAGAGAAGTCTCTGTCGAGAATTGACGACGATTCGAATCGCTACGCGAATACTTGGAATCCCAGCCGACTACTCCGCAGTCAGCGCACCGATACCGCGAACGACCCGCGAGAGCAGATCCAGAAAAACCGCACGCTCGTCGACAGTGAGCTCGTCGACCATTTCCTCGAGACGAGCAAAGTGTTCGGGCGCCATGTCACGTAAACGCTGAGCGCCGCGAGCAGTCAGGACGACCACCGCACCACGCCCGTCCTCCGCGGACGGACGTCGAGCGACCAAACCCTCCTGCTCGAGCCCATCGACCAAGCCGGTGACCGTGGCCCGCGAGACGCCGAGATCAGCCGCCAGACGTGAGGGAGATTTCTCCCCGTCGTGGTCTTCCAGATCCGCAAGCAGTCGGTAACGGCCGGTCGACAGTCCATACCTCGCGAAGTGAACCTCAGTCGCTCGACCGAGCCGCGCGCCCGCCGAGATCAACCGCACCGCAACCAGCACCGCCTGCGGATCGGACCCGAGGCCGTAATGCTCCAACTGCCGCCGCGCCTGATCCAAAGTGGGTGAGTCGTGATCGGTTCCGTCCACTGCCATGCAACTAATATGGCACCTAACTACATTTTGGTCAACCCTCCACCAGAGCTAGTGTCAACGCTGCCGAAGCCGTGCGCGAGTTGCAACAGGTCCAGATCGGCATGACTGCGAGCCAGAACCTGTATACCCATTGGCAGCCCGTCAGAATTGAAGCCTGCAGGCAGGCTGATCACTGGAAGGGTTGCAAAGCCGGGTGTCTCAACGTGATTCGATGGCCGTGACGATCCGGATCACAGCATGAACCCACGCATCTGCCGACGTCTCCAGCTCACCGAACGAAATCGCATCGGCTACGCACTCCAAGGCTCGCGCCGTTGAATCCATACCGACCATGACTACCCCTGCTGCACAACGACGAAGCGCAGAAATAGTAGGCTCAGCCGCATTTCTCAGCCCGCGGTGAGCGATGTCCGCGAGTACGGATAGAGCTCCCTCCAGCGCACTGTCGATGGCGTCCACACCGCCCGTCGTGACTGCGCGAGTCATCGTCGCACTGTCGAGGCCTTCTTCGAGATCGGGAACGATGACGCCGAGGTCGCATGCAACAGCGAATGGTGTCATCCACAACGCACCGGCACGGACAGTCAGCCGACCGCTCACGGCCCTCGGCCGGGCCGACATTGCCCGGACCATCGCGTCGATTGCACCGGGCGCTTGCGCTCGATATACGACGCTCACCTGCGCCAGGTTGCCACGCCCATCTCCGACCCGCATTGTCCATATCTGTTCTGCAGGAGCGTAATCGGTGCTGATTACAGAATCTATTCGCATCACACCGACGCCATCGGTAGTCAGCCGGGCTCGGGCAAACGACGGCGGGCGCTCGATGAACCGGCGATGCATCTCGGCGTAATCGTCCACCACGTCAATCGATTTTTCCCACGCGTCGACACCAAGAGGGAGAATGGAAGTACGCCCGATCCCTTTACGCCCGAGTCGGATTCTGTGGTTGGCACGGCGAACCGCTGATTCTGTGAGCACTGTCGATGAAGCCAAAGCGGCGACCGTCGAACCGGCAATTCGGCGAGTCGAGATCGCATACCCGGAGAGTGCCTCGTCGGATTCACTCGACCAATCGTGACTCATGAGAAAAACTGCATCCGAATCTGGTTCGGCGAAGTAGATATCGGCGGTAGTCGAATCGCCAGTCGCCGTCACCCTCGCGCCGAGACTGATCAAACGTGAACGACGCAGCGGAGTTTCACCGGGAGTCTCGGTCCCCAGTACTGTCCCGGCAAGCGATGAATCGACCGATTCACCGAGTTCGACCCTCGCATGAATCTCGGCGATGATCATCGCCACTCGTGTGCGACTGTGCCCGGCATGCCGCATCGAATAGGCCTCGATCTGGTCAGTCAGTTCTATGCACGCATCGGCCAACCAGATTGCGGAACCTGCCTCAATTGTGCGCGTGTCTCTGACGGCAGTGGCGTGTTGCACCGCCGTTGTGGTGGACAGACCGTCCACGAGGATCGTCCGCGCCAAGGCCCTTGCCAGAGCACTTCGATCAGCATCTCGCACGACTGAACTCCGACCCACGTGCACATGGTCGGTTCCGGATTCGTCCGCCGCCCGAACCGCCCACACGGCAAGTGCTATCGCTTCTGCCGTCGTGTGCGCAGATGCCGAAGAATGGGCGTGACTCAGTTCGTGTGGGACCAAGAACCGGACCGTGCAATGCGGGAGTTCGACTCGCACAACAGGATCTGTACCTCGAGCTCGATGCACTGTTGCCTGGTAGCCCTGCAGCCTGGTCCGATTCGCCCGTGCCAGTACCGCCCCTCCGAGGAATGCCTCCAGCGCCTCGTCATCGAATTCCCCTGGCGTCCAGTCTATGTGATCGAAGCTCGACCCGTGATTCGCCCGATAAACGAGAACGAGACCGACACGGTGCCGGCACACCGAGCTTGCGCCACACGTGCACGACGCTTCCGAGAATGGAATGCCGGCAGGAAGACTGGTTTCGACACCGTCGCCGTACCTGACGAGGATCCGTTCGCTCGTCACCAAGAGTTCAGGCGTTTCCTCGGCGAACATACGCGCGGCTCGCTTGACGAGCCCGCGATTGGCGACCAGCGCAAGCGCATCGTCGGTGAGCGCAGCCAGATCAGGCCGGGACGTCATCGAATACAACCGGCCACGAATTCGGCCAGCCCTCCGGGAGTCATCGCACCGACGTGCACACCCAGTCGCGTCAAGCGACGGGCAATTTCACGGTCGTAATCAGGGTCACCAGCATCGTCGAGCGCAGCAAGCGCCAGGACACGCACACCATTGTCCGTGAGACCGGCAACGCTCCGGACGAACCGATCCGGTGCACTTTCGTACAGATCGGAGATGATGACAACAATCGTTCGTTGCGGCGTATCCACAAGTTGCGCGGCATAATCGACGGCCTTTGCACCGTCATTCCCGCCTCCCAATTGGACGCTCATCAAGAGCTCGACCGGGTCGAGAACCTCGGACGTGAGATCGACGACATTGGTGTCGTATGCAATGAGGTGAGTCCTCAATCCGGGGACATTCCAGAAACATGCAGCGGTGATCGCCGAGTGGATGACAGAGTCGATCATCGATCCGGACTGGTCGACCAACAGAATCAACGTCCACGTATCCGTGTGCCGACGAGTTCGCGAAGTGAACAAAGGCTTTTCGATAGCAATCTTGCGTGTTTGCGGTGACCAATGCTGCAGATTGGCGCGAACCGTTGCCTCGAAGTCGAAATTGCGCGAATTACGAAACGCTGTTCTGTGCCGGCTACGTTTGCCGTGGAAGGTCCTGCGGACGTCCACCGAGAGCCTCTCGATCAACTCGCGTACGACATTGTCGACAGCCTTTTTTGCCATCGCCAGAACTCGGGGATCCATCAGGTGTTTGGTACGCAGCACTGCTCGAAGCAGAGTCACGCTGGGCTCGATACGCTGCAACGCTTCCAAATCTGTCACCACTTCGGTGATTTCGTATTTCTCCACGGCGTCGCGTTCGAGTCGATGAACTGTCTCGCGAGGAAAAAGACGATGGATGTCGTCGAGCCAGTCCACGGCCGTCACCGTCGTTTCGCCGAGCCCATTGGGGCGATACCGCCCATCCTTGCGACTCGGCGGAACCGCACCCGGGGAACCGGGCGTATCTCCGCCACCCGGGTTGTCTCCAGTCGTTACGGAGTCGGTCCCCTGCAGTCGGGAAGTTCCAGCGCGAACGCCCTGCGCGCTGCGAGCCGGGTCACGGCCGTACAGCCACTCCAACGCGTCGTCGCGTTCAGCCGCATCGCCCGTTGGATCACCGAGTACTCCGGCCGACGCATCACCCAGAATCAGCCGCCATCGTTCGATGTTCATCGCATACCGATCTGAGCAAGCGCGTCGTCCACCCGGGCGTCGAGCTGCCTTCCGACATCCAGGGAGTTCACGACTGCAGCCTCTGGTGTCGACGTTGTCAGGCGGCACGCGATGATGTCGCGTTCACGGGGAGGGAAGAATTCGAAGGACTGCCGTAGAGCGGGAAGTGCTGTCAGGAACTCGTGTTCGGACAGTCTGCTCACGATTTCATCGACGGCGGTCAACACTGTGTCGCTGGATTCCGCGTCCAGAAAACGCTCACGTGCTACTCCGAACAGTCCGCACAACCAATCACCGAGGTGTTCTGCAGGAATCGATCGAACGGCGTCGACTGCTGCATCGGGGGGAATTCGATCCCAGGACGTTCCCAGGGCCGATCCCCTGATGTCGACCGCGGCACCATTGTCACGTGCCAGAGCGGTCAGTTCGTCGGCCGGATCAGTCGAGAGGATCTCCGTCGCATACTCCATCGCATCGGATAACGCTGCGAGAGCTGATATCCGGAGGAGATCAGCGCCACCGGTCGTGGCCCGAACTCGGTGCGCCAACGCAACGACCTGCGAGGACGCCGAATCAATTATCGCCCCGAGCAGTGTGGACCCTCGGCTCCCGAAGAGTGAGTCGTGCCGCCACAGGTCCAGAGCGGCTCGAAGCAGCAGGCCTGTGCCCCCGAGATCTCCTACGCCCTTCAATGATTCGGATGCGATCGACTCGGTTCGGTCAGCCACCGAGTCGAGTCCACAAAGAACTGCATCGAACAGAATGTGTGCAAGACGCTCGACATCAGCCGCAGCCGAAGTCAGCGAAGATTCCAGGGTGGCCCCAGCTGCCTCTACCAGAGTATGGCCTTTGGCTGCAGCCTCGACCAGCGCCGGGAGGCGGTCTGCGGAGTCGACAATCATCCACCGTTCTGTCGACACCACTGCAGAACCACTGCCTGGACCTGCAGTTCGCTCGAATCCTGGCACTCCCAGCACACGCAACTGATGTAGTGCACGACTACGCTGACGACTACGCTCGTCGGCCAAGTCGAGTGCAACAGGGCCGGGCAAGAGGTCGAACTCCTCAAGGAGCATATCGACGTGACAAACCAATCCCGGTACCGGTGAATCAGGGTGTAGCGTGCCCCGCCGATCACCTCGCATCGTGCGCATACAGGCCGAGATGACGGGGTCGGGTTCGGGCCCCAGAGGTTCCCCTGCGAGTGTCCAAGGCAGCGGCGACGCCAACGCCTCACCCACCAATGTACTTGCTGCAGCATCTAATACATCTCGTCGCGTCGGCAGCGCGTGACCACGGATAGCGGCGAGTCCGAGGATCTGCGTACGGAATCCGATGAAATCCGTTGTCGAGACGCGTTGATTCCGGGATCGCAAATCACGGACGATCGCCGCGGCTGCAACCTCCCCGGCCGATGTCGTTTTCTGCCAGAGCTTCTCGTACCACCATGGGGATTCCAGGTCGAGACGACTGTAGGAATAGGGGACCAGGTAACTGCCGATGTCGACATCAGGGCCCGCGGTCGGAACGGCGGGCCAGAATCCGTCGGTCGGTCTACCGCGAGCCAGTTCGGACATGATCGCCGGCCGATGACGCCCGCCGCAGACGACAACGACCGCACCGCTTCCGGGGCGCTCTCGAGCGGCCCGTATCCACGATGCCATGTACTGTTCGCGCTCGGATACTGTGGCGTCACCTACCCGGATCGCATCGAAGTAGTCGTCGAGGACGGCAGTCAATTCCTCGACAGTGAGCGTATCGGCGCGCGACTCGACGACGTGATCCCACATCGCGTCGACCGTGTCCAGTCCCAGTCCGGCCGCCAATACTGTTGCAGCCACACTGTACTCGTCCGGCGGCCCGTCGAAAGCGGGGTGCCAGGCGGGAAGATCGATCAACCGAACCTCCGCCGACACCTTGGAGGCCGACCGAAGGGCGATCCATTCTGGAGACCAATCGGTGAAGGCAGCCCATGTCACGCGCGTGTGCGCTCCTCGTCGCACGTGGGAGTACAGCGCGATCGGCAACTTGTGATCGAGTCTCAGTTCATCGATTCGATCGGTGAAGTCTGCGGGTCCCTCGATCAAGACATGCGTCGGCTGCAGGCGTTCAATGGTCTCCGCCACGATCCGAGCACACGCAGGGCTGTGGTGCCGAATCCCGATCACCACGACGTCGCGACCAGCGTCCACCACAGCGACGCTCACGGTCCGGTCAGACGTGCGTGCGCCCGGCGTAGCTCTTGCCATGCCGCACTCGTCCGCTGCGACCCTACTTTCTCGACGTAGCGGCGCAACCGGGCAGCATCCTCACTGTTGTCTTTCGTCGCCGTACCGGCCAGGGACTCGGCGAGGTCGGTGACGGTACCGGCGTCTCCTCGCAAGAACCACCCACGAATACCGGTGGCATGCGCAAGGGACACCGCTTCAGCCGTGCTCATCACCGATGACAGTCGCTCGACCGGCGATCCGTTCGCGGTGAATCCTGTACGTAGGTCACGAAACAGCGTGACCAACAACTCGGACACTGCCGGATCTTGTTCTGCAGCTACACCGGAAGCACGCAGCAAGGCCGCCGATTCTGTTCGCACGAGTTCGACTTCGGTGTCGAAATCGGCGATCGGGTGCACGGTCTCGAAGTTGAAGCGCCGTTTGAGTGCGGCGCTCATCTCGTTGACGCCACGGTCGCGGGTGTTTGCGGTGGCGATCACATTGAAACCCTCACGGGCATAGACCATTGCGTCGTCTCCGGAAAGTTCCGGGACTGCCAGCACCCGTTCGGACAGCAACGACAACAGAGTGTCCTGCACTTCGAGCGGACACCGCGTGACCTCCTCGAACCGCACGACGCGTCCCTCGGCCATTCCACGCATCATCGGCGCTGGAACCATCGATCGAGTCGAGGGGCCTTCCGCGACGAGCAGTGCATAGTTCCACGAATACCGGATCTGATCCTCGGTCGTGGCGGCACCGCCCTGGATCGTGAGGGTCGAATCCCCGCTCACGGCAGCGGCGATGAGCTCTGACAGTAGCGATTTGGCAGTACCAGGTTCTCCGACCAGCATCAATCCACGTGTCGTCGCCAAGGTGACGAGTGAGCGTTCGACGAGCGATGCGTTGCCTACGTATTTCGGCGCTATTCCCAGCTCGACGTCGCCCATGACGAACGTCCGCGCCGACGTGAGGGTCAGACGCCACCCCGGTGGTCGCGGCCCAGTGTCTTCTTCGGCCAAACGCGCAAGTTCCTCGGCAAACCGCTCCTCAGCCGGTGGGCGCTGGACTCGTGAAGTCACGAGGCGAACCCTGCCAAGTCTGCGATGAGTTCGGAGACCGTCGCACGATCGACATCGTTCAAAGTCCCCCCACGGAGTTCCACCGAAACGAGCTTCTGATCGGGGTACCCGTTGTAAGGGTCTCCCGTCCCCATCCCGGGCTCCAACCCCAACAGAACAGACACGTCATCGCTGAGCTGGTACAGCAGGCCTTGTCCCCAGGAAGCTGGGTTCTCCCACACCGGTTCCCATCCTCTGTACGTCAACCGCAGTGCCTGACTGGGGCTGGCGGTTACTCCGGTGAATCGACTCAGTCCACTCCCGTCGACGTCATCGGGTAGCGGATCGTGGACAGCACGACCCAACTGTGGGAAAGGCTGCAAGATTTCGTAGTCGGCGAACACGTCGGACCACGCGCCCACCGTATCGGGTATGTGCGCGGGGTGTACTAGCCCGATACGGCCCTCAGGTAGCTCGACGGTCTGGTCGTCGATGTCGGCCAAGGTACTGTCCTCCGCGACCCGGAACACGACTGTAGGCAGACCGCTGTCATCGAACGATGCCCACAGCAGTCGCCGTGCAACGTGAATCAGCAGCGGATGGCCGAGCACGAAGTCGTCGAATTCTGTCCTAGTCCAGCGGCGCCCGGTAACCATCGAACGGTTCAGGCGTTTGATCTGCTCGGCAGCAACAGCTTTCGTTTCTCGCTTAAGCTCGGTGAATCGCTTCTTCGCACTCTCGGCGAGAACAACGTCGTCATTTCTGGTGGGTTTGGGCAGTCCTGACGTCTTCTTACCTCCTCCGTCGAGCACATAAGGCACGAGAGCCTCCGTGAAACCAACGGTGAACATCCGCGTCCCGTAGTCGAAGTTCATAGTGCCGTCCGGCGTCAGATCGAGATCAGGAACGATCCGGTCGGCCAGCTGTTCTCGATCGAGCCCGAGACTGTCGGCCAACTCTGCGACGCGTTGTGCCGCTCCGTTCTTCAACGACTTGAACTTCATTTTTCGGGAGATGTGATCGAGTTCTGTCAACGCGCGGGCTGACCCATGTGCAGCCAGTGCATCGAGACCGAGTTGTGCTCGTGCTGCACCATTCTCACCTGGCCACCGTCTGACGAGGGGTGCCAATCTTGCCACTGTCGAATCGTCGCCGAGCCAACCCAGCGCAAGAATCACCCAGTTGTCCTTCGACGGAGCGCCGGCACCCCACCATCGTTCGAATAGTTCCCACGCGGCCTCGGCGAGCGACGATCGGTCACAATACGCAGTTACTACATCGAGTCCGGCGTAAGGAGCGTCCGCGGTTCCGATTGCGCACATCGTCAGGATCGTCGACACCGCCGACGTCGGCAGTGCGGCTGATCGATTCTCGTTCAGAATCAGCGGAAGTGAAGAGACATCCACCCAAACCGGAGTTTTCGGTATCCGCTTGGGCAACATCTCGAGCGGGTCGAGATCGACAATGCCGGCGACTACCTGCCCGGCTTCGGGGCCGTACCGGTTCGCTCCGTCGACCACTGTCTCGCGTGAGGTTGTTCTGGCGAGCGCACGCAGGGCGGCGGCAGCATGATCACGTTGAGCACCTGCCGGACCCACTGCGTCTGGAACGAGTAGTGCCACTGCATCTTCAGCGTGTCGAACCAGCCACGCCATCGCAGGTTTGCGGAGATTCTTCCTGGTGGCGAACATCGTCGCATGCACGCGCGCGACATCGATATCGACATATGGCATCAAGTATGGCGCCGCGGCACCTGGATGAGCGCGCGTGAAGCGAAGCATCAGCGGCAGCGCATCGAGTTCGTAGCGAGCGACAACCCGAAGTGGATCCTTGAGCGAGGTTCCGGGCCAGTCCGTCAGGAACGGGCGCGCGATTTCGTCTGGGGCCAGTAGAAAAATCACCCAGGTGTTCCAGTCATGGGTGGAACGCGGTGATACATCCTGCACATACTGTTTGTAATTTTCCCACGTGGTGTAGGAGTAGTCGCTCGGAGTGTTCTTGATTTGTTCGAGTTCACCTGGAAGCCAGACTATTCGGCTGATTTCAGGAGCAACGAGATCACCGATCACCGCGACGTCGAGCGCTTTCTTTCTGTTCGACCACGGCGGCGCGACGAGAATGGGCGGAAGATCCGTGGCCTCGGGCGTCGGCGTCGACAATTCGGCGATCCTTCGCCGTGCAGGCTCGGGAAGTGTAGGCGACAGCTCGGCGGCGATGTCGGGATTCGCCCGCACGTGCCGGTCCAACAGGTCGATATCCCTCTCTGCCAATATCTTCAATGCTCGACGTGGGTAATGTTGCATTGCGTGTAGGACCGCGGGCAACGCACTCTTCATGTGGCGACGTTCAACCAGAGCAGTGAACGCTTCGTCGGTGGGTATCGCCGAGAGCGCCCAGAGGATTCGGAGCAGTGTCGCCTCGTCCCTCATGTGTCCGTACTGGTTTGGTTTGTCGAACGCATCGACCAACAGTCCGGTAAGACCTGCACCTATGCCGTCAACTACTGCGGCAATCATCGCCTCGTCCTCGAGCCAACTGCGCATTGCGTGTGAGTCGGTCACCCGTTCGAGCTGCTGTACCGTGTTCGACGAAACCGTCAGCTGAGTGTTCCAGTGATACCACCGAGCGCGCATTCCCATGATGAGTTCTTCCGACCACCCTTCCTCGGTCGGAAAGATGTACGACGCCGTCAAACGGCGGGTGCTGTTGGTGCGCATCGACGACGCCACCTCTCGGGCTGCGGCGTAGTCCTCGTCAGAGGCTGTCGCCAACAGGCCGCGCATACGGTCGAGCATGTGCTCTCGGACCACTTGCGCATCAGGTTCGTCCGTCCGCCCGAGCTGCTCGCGCAGTACATACTCAGGCATCTTGTATCCCGCAGCTGGCGACTCACCGCCGATGTTCGCCACTACAATTACCGCGTCGGGTCCCAGCTCTGACACAGGCACCGAAACATGAACGAACCGCAGGTCGGCCCATTCCAAGAGTGCTTCGACCGCGAAGACCAACCCGTGCCGTGCCACCAACCCGTCCACGAGAACTGTCGATTGTTGCCGGTCATTATCTGCGTAGCGGCCGAGTATGCAGTACAAAGCAGCTGCACCGACAGCGGAGATCTCACCGGCTTGATACTTCCGGGCGGCGAGGGTGAGCTCGTCAGGATCAGGATCATTGACCAAATACGCCGAACTGAATTCGCGAAACTGGTCGTCGCTGTCGAATTGTCGGTCGAGTTCGGCACCGGCTGCGGGATCGACAGGTGCCACGTCGGCGGCAAAACCGCCGCGCCGGGGGTACTTCATCGGCAACCATGACGCGGGCGGCACGGCAGTAGATTCGGTCGTGGTGTGGTTCACGCGTCTCCTCGAGATCCCGGCCCGGTCGGCGGGCGTAGCCAGAATGATAGCGATCCGAACGATCGGCTTGTTCGACATTCCCGAACGCGGCCCCCGACAGCGGTTGCGGTGACGTCCTCCTGCACATTGGCACAGGGCCCAATACGGGATCGACGCTACAAGCGACTGGTCGAGTATCTGCTGCTGCTGACAATCGAGCAGCCGACGGACCGGTGGACTGCCCACGTCGCACGCGGAAATAGCGGCGAGCAGCTTGGTTCCGAAGAATGCCGCAAGCTTCCTCCCTCCCGGCACTCGATTGCCTTGGGCATTAACATCGACAGATGCTCACTCGCGTCGATCTGACGATGGATTGCACAGACCCTGACCGCTTGGCTACGTTTTGGAAGATAGCCGCTGGATACGTCGATGAGCCACCACCGCAGCCTTTTTCGACTCGCGAGGAGTGGCTTGCCACTTTCGACGACGAAGACGACGGGATGGGCGGAGCTTGGTTGCACCACCCGCTCGGAGTGGCTCCTCGCCTCTGCCTTCTACAGGTTCCTGAATCCAAGGTGGCCAAGAACCGATTACATCTCGATCTCCGGGTATCCGGAGACGGAACCCCGACTCAGAAGTGGGCGACAATCCTTCGCGAGGTCGAACGGCTACTACGCGCGGGCGCATCAGAATTGGAAAGATTCGAGGGTCACCATGTGATCATGGCCGATCCCGAGGGCAACGAATTCTGCGTGGCGTGATTCACCCGCCTGCCCGAAATTCTCGCGAGAAGGCATGACAATCCGGGTGATTGCCGGGATACGGCAGGACCTTCTCGAGGGCGAGCCCAATCGCAAAGGCCGTCTGGTCGTCGTACGGTCGCGTAACTATCTGTGTGCCCGTGGGGATTCCGTTCCGAGCGAAACCTGTGGGGATTGTCAGCACCGGGCAGCTACTCAGGATGTTGAAGGTGATGGCCGGTACAGCCTCGAGGTAGAACTCCAATTCTGTTCCAGCCACATTGATTCCGTGCCCCACGTAGTCGTCGCCGGCAAGAAAGCCCTCCGTCGCCACTGCCGGAGTGATCAACGCGTCATAGGTGTCGAACAGGGATCCGATCGACGAATACAGTTCGGCTTCGATCGCGAGTCCGTCGTGGAAAGTCGCGTCACCACGGGTGCGGCGTGCCCATCGCGCGAATTCCTTCGCGTACTCCGTGACCTTGTCGGGGTGCGCGGACGCTTCGGCAGAGATCGAAGCACCGAACACGTGGTCGTAGTGAATGGCGGCCGCGCGCATGACGGCAGCGCGTGACAGGTCGACTTCGATGATCTCCGCGCGTGCGCCCAGCGCAGTGAGGGTGTCCACCAACTTGGCGGTGTTGGCGGCAACGTCCGGATCAACCGGCCAGTCACCCAACGCGGGAATCACGGCAATACGCATTCCTGTCAACGAATGCGTTGCGAGGCCGGGCAACGGCGATGCCGGCACATGCGAGGCAATGTCAGTGGAGCTCGGTCCCGCGATGACCGACTGCAGTGTGAGGCAATCACTTACGGTGCGAGCCATCGGACCGCAGTGGCAGTAGCGATCGAGATTGAAGGGCGGATCAACGGGGACACGGCCATGCGGTGGCTTGAACCCGACAATTCCGTTGAGAGACGACGGAGTTCGGATCGATCCTGCAACATCGGAACCGGTAGCCAAGTGCGTCATCCCCGTGGCAAGTGCGACTGCCGATCCACCGGAAGACCCGCCGGAGGAGTATTTCGTATTCCACGGATTGCGAGTGACGCCCCACAACTCGGACTGTGTGAACGCGGCCGAGGAGAATTCGGGCGCCGTCGATCGCGCGTGGACGATCGCACCGGCGTCGATGATTCGCTGCACGAAAGTGGAAGTGTGAGTGGCGATCACATCCTCATAGACCTTGGACCCTTGAGTCCAAGGTTGTCCTTGCACCGGTTCATCCTCTTTCACCACAACGGGAACACCGGCGAGCGGAAGGCTGACATCCGAGCCGCGGGCGTAGTGGCGTTCCGCTGACTTCGCTTGTGCTCGTGCAGTAGCGAAGAAAGTGTGTCCCACTGCGTTCAAGGTTGGGTTGAGCGCCTCGATACGTTCGATGGTGGACTCGAGCACTTCCACCGGAGAAAGCGATTTGTCCCGGTAGCGTTCGAGCAACTCGGCCACATCCATGAATGCCGAAGCGGGTGTCTGGTGCATATCTGTTGTCCTGCCTCTATGAAGGTTTGTGTAGGCGATTAGGTTGTCAGTTCGCGCTTTGCCACGACGGGACTGCGGAATGTCGCGAGCAGCATTGCCAGAGTTGCGATTCCCGCGGCTGTCCAGAAGACCGTTTCGGAACCAGAGTGGTCGTGAATGCGTCCGCCCGCGAACGCACCGAGCGCGATGCTTGCATTGAAGACTGCAACCCACAGAGCCGCAGCGGCCTCTCGGTGAACGGGAGCGGCTTGTGCGATCCATGTTTGAGTACTCACCGATACACCACCGTAGAAGAGGCCCCAAGCCGCCATGAGCAGAGCAGCTGTGATCAAGGTGGTAGCCGAGATCGGGAACAGGGCAAGGGTGATCGCTACTCCCGCGCTGAGGATGATGACCACAGTCTTCGGTGACTTGGTAGCAGACGGCCCGGCTATGAAGTTGCCGACAACGCCCAGAGCCCCGTAGATCAAGAGCATCGTGCCGATCTGCGCAGGGTGCAATCCTGCGAAGAACTCCAGCCCCGGACGCACATAGGTGTACGCCGCGAAATGAGCGGTGACGATGAGCGCGGTAATCGCGATTCCGACCCGGACTCCCGGGTTCCGAAAAGCCACCACGAGACTGCCGAGCGACAAAGCTTGATCAGCTGGCATCACGGGTAGGACAGCGAACATGGCGAGCGCGATCAGCGTCGCGGCGCAGCTGAGAGTCCAGAATGCCACGCTCCACCCGGCCGCTGCTCCGATATACGTCCCCGCGGGGACACCGAGAACTGAGGCGACCGCGATTCCGCTGAAGATGATCGTGGTCGCCAACCCGACGGATCTGGTCTCCACCAACCTGGGAGCCAGGCTTGCGGCGAGCGCCAAGACTCCACCCATGCTCACGCCTAGAAGGACGCGAGCCACAGCGAGGACAACGAAGCTCGGAGCAAGGGCCGTGAGGGCGTTCGCCGCTGCGACTAACAGCATCAAGACGATGAGCGTCGACCGACGATCGAAGCGCCGGGTCACGATGGGCACAAACGGGGCAGTGGCCGCTGCCACCAATCCGGTAATGGCCAGTGAGAGCCCGATGGTCCCTTCGCTTTCCACCAGGTCAGCACCGATCGGGGTGAGTAGCCCTACCGGCATCATCTCTGCCGCGACAACGATGAAGGTGGACGCTGCGATCAGGGCGACCGCAGCCCACTGGTTCTCAATGGTGTGTGCGTGGGTTGAGGACGTGGACGCAGGGCTGTTCTGTACAGATGCGGAGTGGGGCATGTAACCAGAGAAGCTCCTGCACGCCGATGGATCAACGGCGAATCGCTCATCCAACCATTAGCTCAATTCATCGATGAGCCATGATGGAGTGGTCGAATGAGTCCAGGGTCGGAGTGAAAATGTCGGAGCCCCCGATGCGTGAGATCGAGTGCTTCCTCGTTCTCGCTGAAGAACTGCACTTCGGTCGCACCGGCGAGCGGCTGTTCATCTCCCAGAGCCGAGTGAGTCAGCTGATCAGCGCGTTGGAGCGTCGTATCGGCACACGCCTGGTAGCGCGGACCAGTCGCCGCGTTCACCTGACTGAATTCGGCGCCGAATTTCTTGCGTCGTTGGCTCCCGCCCATCGGGCGCTCGTCGGAGTAATCGAGGACGCTCAATCGAGAGCACGCAACACGCCGACGCCGTTTCGGGTGGGTTTCCAAGGAGCAATTTACGATTCGATCGCGGCTGCTGTCTCTCGTTTCGAAATACAACATCCGCAAACATGCGTGACCATCAAAGAATTACCCCTGGGTGATCCGTTCAGTGATGTACTCGCCGGGCGAATCGATGCGGCAGTGGCCCTTCTCCCCGTAGATGAGCCGGAACTGACAACCGGGCTCGTCTTTTCTCGACAGCCCCAGACCCTCGCCGTCTCAGTCCATCACCCGTTCAGCGAACTGGGCGTGATCGACGCCGAGCAGTTGGCGCAGATCTGCCTGGTACCCATCACCGGCCCCGCCCCCGACTATTGGCAGCGTGTGAATTCCCCGAGCACGACGCCGGGCGGAGCCACGATTCCCACGCAGGGTGGGGCGAGCACCGTTCAGGAAGGCCTATCGCAGGTCGCATTCAGTCAGGTCGGCCTCATCCTCTGCGCTGCAACCGCTGCATACAGCCAGCGCTCGGACATCACATTCGTACCGATCAACGGATTACCCGAATCTGCTTTGGGTCTCGTGTGGCGTACCGATCTCGAAAGCCCACGACTTCGCGCTTTCGCGAAAGCAATCGAGGAAGCACACACCTGTCCCTCCTGACGTCGATCAGTAAGTCGCGGAAGGAGTCCGGGGCGTTGAGATGCATCGTGTGTGAGATGATCGCGCCATGTCTGCGATCACCGACTACTTCACCGCGCGCACGGATGAACATGCCACCTCTGCCCTCGAGGGACTCGTCGACTTGGAACCAGAGGTGATGGAGGCGAACGCAGCTTCTCGCCCGCGGATCCAGTTGGCTGCGAGTGGGACTCCAGTTCTGCAGGCGAAAGGCGTCGATCCAGTTGTCGCGCTCGGCCGACTGGAAGCAGCCCTCACCGCTCGCCCCTACGACGAAGTTGCAAAAGGTCCACGCTGCGGGAAACTCGTCGCGATGAGCGACGACGGCGACACCCTCGTGCTCACGGTTACCGACGAATTGCGTGATGCACTAGCGGAATTGAACGCAGAAGGCGTCGCGGCCGCTGCGGCCGCCTGGGCGATCGACGAGACCAGTGAACCGTCGGAGGACTCAGTGCCGTTCCTGACCGCCTTCGTCGAACTAGCGACCAGAGCTGTGGCTCAGGGCGAACGAATGTACGGCTACGTCGTCATTTGAGCTTCGCAACTCCGCCGATCTGAACAGACAGGTCGTTCGTCTTCGACTCCCGACTTACCGTCAGCCCGGGATCTGCCGGGCCAGATCGTTGCGGTCGAAGTCGGAGAACTGCTGGGTGTCAGTGCAGTATCCACAGCTCGCTCCGAAGAACTCGGTGCGAGCGTTCGGATCGTCGAGTAGCCAGTACCGCAGCCACGCCGTGCTCGGCCCGCGCATATCGCCGCCGTTGATCGCCGTACCGAAGTGCGTGGCGCCGCGCAGTTCCAGATACTCGGCAGGCACGTGGTCTGCGTCCTCGTACATCGCCCGCACGATCGCCGGCCAAACGATTGCGTCGGCCTGGCCGGCCAGATAGAGAACCGGCTCGTCGATGAGATCGACATCATTGAGCGGGCCTGGTTGGATCGCGACGGCAGTGTCGACGCGGTCGTCGATCGCCGCGTTGATCGCCGCAGACCCGCCCTGCGAGTGCCCCACCGCACCAATGTGTTCCAGGTCGACTTTGCCGTAGAAGACACTCGACGGGCTGGCCGCTTTGTCCGCGATGAGGTCGATTCCCGACCGCATGGTGATGGCGAAGTTGCTTGCCGGTGTATTGGCGGCGACCACGATGAATCCGTGGCTGGCGTAGTGGCGCAGCAAAGAGGTGTACGCACCGGGGAGCACACCGGTCCCGTTCCCCCAGATCACAACAGGGTGCTTCTCGCCGCGCGCGCCGAGCTGGCGCGGGTAGTACAGAGTGTGCACCAGCCCGATCGAGACGTTCGGCGTGTACGGCCCTGCACTCGCCCAATCGTGCCCGACGCTCGGGATGCCGGGCGCATCGGCAGCCGCTGTTCCGGTTGCGCCCGTGAGTCCTAGCGTCGCGCACAACGCAACCGCCGCTGCAGCATTCACGAAATGTTTCAGAGACTTTCGCATGAAAGTCAACCTTTCGAAGTTGATCCGGAGTGACGTGTATTACATATTCACGGGAAGGCAACCCGTCGGCTTTGTTTCAGGAAACGGACTATCCCAGAAGTGTTGTGTCTGTGGACAAAATCATCGTTCTCGGTGGATGCCCGGGCGACGCGAATACCCAGAGCGCAAGGTCGAGATCGCCTCGGCCTACGGCTTCCGCGCGGATTGCTCGGCACACAGCCGTAGGAAATGTTCGACGATCTGCGTGTTCTGGCCGTCCCTTGCCACGGCTGCGATCTTCCGTGGGGGCAGTTCGAATATCTCGCCCACAGTGCACCCGCGTTCGGATGCTCGCTCGGCACTGGAGAGTTCGAGGATGACAGCACCGATCCCTTCGTACGCGAAATCCGCGAAGGCATCGCGGTGCTGTGACCTCATCACGAATGCGTGGTCGATTCGCGGTTCGATCGACCGCAGATGGCGATAGACATCGGAAGTTTCGAACCGTGGTGCGACAACCAAGCCGATGCGCATGAGATCTTCGCCGATGAATACCCCGTCCACCGGTGACGGGGTACCGGGCGGGCAGACGAGCCGCAACTTGTGGTCCGGAAGGCGCACCGTGCGCGTCCCGGGAACACCGGTGGGCGGCGACTCCATTATTGCCACGTCAGCGGTGCCTGCCATGACCGGGTGAATCGCATCGGCCACGGATGACCCAGGCGGATCCGAGATAGTGATCCTCAGGTTCGGCACCTCCGTGCGCAGCGCTCCGAGCAGTACCGCTGCGGGATCGTCCGCAAGGCTCGCTGTCGTGGCAACACTGAGGCGGGGGACTGCTGGCAGTAAGGACTCGCTGTCGACCACTAATCGGTCGAGCGCGGCCAGCGCTTCGCGTGCTGGATCGATGAGATTCCGTCCGCGCGCCGTCAGCGTCGCGCCGGTCCGGCCTCGATTGAAAAGCCGTCCTCCGACGCGTCTTTCGAGCCGCGCAATTGATTGAGAGACGCTCGATGTTCCCGTGAACTGATTTGCCGCTGCCGCCGTGATACTGCCGTGTTCGACGACGGCAAGGAAGTCTTGTAGCTGCCGCGGATCGATTCGCGGGGTGGCGGACTCTCCGAACTTGCTCATCCGGCGTTCCCCATTCCACCTTCGTCACGTAATCGGCTGGTCGTCTCGATAAACGCTTGTGCCGCAGGCGATGGCGTCGAACCGTGGAACATCCAGATATCACGAGTGAGCGGGGGCCGAGTACGACACAGCACCACACCTTCTCCGACTGTATCGGCGACAGATTCGGGAAGGAAAGCGACGCCGACTCCCGCGCGTACAAGTGGGATCATCGAAGCCACAGAGATAGTCTCCGCAACCACCGCCTCGTCCACAGTGCCTTCGCCCAGGCGTTCCGCCAACAGTCGCCGAGTGACATCGTCACGCGGGCTGGTGATCAATCCGATTCGCAACAGATCCGTCAACGCCGCTGCCCCCTCGCCTTCACTTCGTGCGGCGGGCACCAGCGCAACGATTTGTTGCCGGCCGAGAAGGATACGTTCAACGCCCTCGTCGAACACCTCGTCCACCCCGAGGCCGATATCAGCCTGACCCGAGGCGACCACCGTTCCGATTCCGTCGGTGTCGTTGCTGAGCATCGTCACCGCAACGTTCGGAAACTTTCTTTTGAACGCACCCAGGGCCGTGGCCGCTGGATCACGCGCCAATGTTCGCGGACACACGACCGTCAGCCGACCCCGCTGCACGACGTTCAATGGATGCAAAGCGTGATCCAAATCCCGGTATGCCCGAAGTACTTGGGCCGCTGGACCTGTGAGATCGCGTCCAGCGTCGGTCAGGGTGACTCCCCGCGAGCCACGGCGGACGAGCGTCAGGCCGCACTCTTTCTCCATCCTGGCCAGAGCCTCCGAGATCGTCGGCTGGCTGACCCCCAGTCCGCGAGCCGCAGCGGAAATGCTGCCCCGATCAGCAAGGGCGAGAAAGTATTCCAGATGACGCCGGTCCATTCGGGGTTCCCTTCTCCTGGCAGTCCTCGCGCGCGCCCGATTTTGCGCCCGTCAGACATAGGGAAACCCTATGGCATACCTCTCGAATGTGGCGTAGACGGGAAGAAGAATCCCGTGATCTGCTTCACATATGAACGCAGTGAGCAACAACCCGGGGAGCTTCGACCAGAGGCACCCGTCTGCTTTTGTCGAGCACCTATCGCCGCCTGCGAGCACTACGGAGGAGGCGCCGAAATGACCGAAACCATCACCGCAAGTTCGCCATCCGGTGCTACGTCACCCCGTTCCGTGAGGCGGGCGCGCTCTGAGTCGAAGCCCGCTCGACAGCGTCGATCCGGTACGCGACTCACCATCGGGGTACGACTGGCCCAGGTCGCGCTGCTTCTGGTCCTACTCGGAGCGTGGCAGCTCGTCGCATCGCACGGTTGGATCGAGCCGGTTCTGGCCAAAACGCCAGGCGAGGCCTGGGCCTACTTCACCGCAGCGGTGCAGTCGGGCGAGATTTCGTCGAACTTGCGTGCCACGATGACTGCCGTCGTGATCGCGTGGATCCTCGCCAGCGCAGTCGGGGTGGCGGTCGGACTCTCTCTCGGACTGCTTCCGACCCTCGAACGCATCATGAGTCCGTTCCTGGATGCGGCGAATGCCATGCCACGTCTTGCGCTGGCGCCTCTGCTTATCGTCATCTTCGGGATCACGATGACGGCGAAGGTCGCTCTCGCGTTCACACTCGTCTTCTTCATCGTCTGCTCGAGTGCACGAGCCGGTGTGAAGTCGGTGGACGACGAATGGCTCCGACTATCCACTGTCCTGAATGCCAGTAAGACACAGGTGTTCTGGCACATCCTCCTCCCCGTCGCAACACCTGGCATTTTTGCCGGTCTTCGGTTGGGGCTGATCTATTCGCTACTTGGCGTTGTCGGTTCGGAACTGATCTCGTCACGGGACGGGCTGGGCCAGCTTGTGTCGATCTACTCGGCCCAGTTCCGGATGGAAGCGGTCTACGCGATCCTCATACTTCTCGCAATCGTCGCAGTCGTCCTCAACCAGGTCATGAACTTCGCCGAGCGCTACCTCCTTCGGTGGCAGCCGCCGGCTCGACGATGACAGGAATCATCATGGATACCAACGTGATTACACCCGCCGTACAACTCGACGGACTGACGATATCCTTCCCCTCACCCGACGGGTCGACAAAAACTGTGGTCGACAATCTCGACCTCACCATCCCTCGCGGACAGTTCGTGAGCTTGGTCGGCAGGAGCGGTTGCGGAAAGACCACTCTGCTCAACGCGCTCGCTGGATTGGTGGACGCAACAGAAGGGAAGACCGAGGTCCTCGGCACAACACCATTCGACGCTCGTTCTCGGATGGGCTTCATGATGGCCCGAGATGCGCTGTTCCCGTGGCGAACAGCGCAGAAGAACGTGGAGTACGGTCTCGAATTGAGGGGAGTACCCAAGGCGGAGAGACGAACTCAATCAGCGCGCTGGCTTGCGGCCGTTCAAATGTCCGAGGCGTCACGGCTGTGGACTTGGCAACTCTCCCAAGGGATGCGCCAGCGTGTCGCGTTGGCCCGAACGTGGGCACTGGATCCGGACATCTTGTTGATGGACGAACCCTTTGCCGCCCTCGATGCGCAAACCCGAGTCGAAGTACAGCGAGAATTCCTCGAGCTTTGGCAATCCCAGGTAGGCCGGACGGTCATCTTCGTAACCCACGACCTCGGCGAAGCCATCTGTCTCTCCGACCGCGTTCTGCTGCTCGGGGCCGGCCGAGTGATCGACGACGTCAGCATTGACATCGAACGCCCCCGCGAACTCGAAACCCTCACCGCCGAACCTCGATACATCGAAATCTTCAATCGGCTGCGTGGTCAGCTCGACCACTGATGTGCCCAGCCAACTCAGCTTGATTACTGATGTGCCCAGCCAACTCAGCTTGATTTCTGATGCGCCCAGCCATCAAGGAACAGGAATCCCATGAAACTTCGACCTTTTGTCGGCACAGTCATTGCAGCGGCCCTACTGCTTTCCGCGTGTGGAGGGGGAGGGCGTCCGAACGACGGTAGCGTCGCCATCGGGGTCTACCCTGCGAGTGCTTTGTCCCTACCTGTCTACGTCGCCGTCCAACAAGGAATGTTCGACAAGGAAGGCCTCCACGTCGAGCTCATCGACGGAAAGAACGGGCCCGAACTCATCAGCGGTCTCATCGGCGGCACAACCGATCTCGCGGTCGGTGCACCCGGAACCGTCGTGCCGGCCATAGAGCAAGGGCAGAGTCTGCGGCCACTGTCCCCGTACGGGTCGATCGATCTTGCCATCGCCGTGACGAAAGACAGCGGCATCACCACCATCGAGGATTTGCCCGGCAAGCGGATCGCCATACCGTCACGTGGCGGCGCGGCCGAGCAATTCGTCAATCAGCTTCTCGCAGAACGAAACATCGACGCCTCCACGGTGCAATTCATCGCAGCGGCACCCACCGCGAGTCAGATACCACTCGCACGAAAGGGCGACATCGATGCCGCCGTTCTCACCGCTGCCAGCCAGGCCGTATTCGACGCTCAAGGAATACCGATGACGGCGATTACAGAAGTAGACCCGGTGGGCTCTGACGGCGTGAGTTCATACGGCCTGGGCACGGTGCTCGTCACGACAGCCACATTCGCTGAATCCGATGCTGCCACCCCCGTGTGTGCGGCGCTCGAGGCCGCAGCAGGGTGGATAGCCGATCCTGCGAACGAGCTAGCAGGAGCTCAACTTCTCACCGAGCGAATGAATGTTCCTGCTGACAAAGCCAACCAGGTGTGGGCTTCGCAGAAGAGTCTCTGGCCTGTGCAGATTTCGGCCGACCGATGGACCCAGAACGTCGCATGGGTGAACAACCAGACCTCGGGCAAGTCCGACGCAGACGTTCCCTTCGACCCCCTCTGCTGACCAACGCCCCCAAACACAATCCAGTTCGTCTACCACGAAAGAGAAGAAACGATGACACAACTCGCTGACCAGTCAACACAATCCGAGTCCCAGCACGATCGCCGGCAGCTCACCGAGGCTTGGTCTGCAGTCACCGACAGCCTTGCGACATTCGGTTCGACCGCTGCCGCTACCGGATCGCCGCTGGACAGCGCCGAAGGTGTACGGCACGCACTTCGTCTGTTCGGATACCTCGCCGAGATGAACATCGAGCGCCAAGACGTACTCCGGCCTGAACTCTTCACCCTGATGTCACCGATGCGAAAGTTCTGGGGAGACGGCATCGACGTCGACTACTGGACTGCGATGATCGACCCCAACGAGACATATCGCATTCACGGTAACCGTGGCACAGTGCCCTACGTCGCCGTCCTCGCCAATCGTGTGGGCGCGTCTGGGACCGACAGGGTCGCCGACAACATCGTCATCGACGACAAGGTGTGTGACGCGGACGGCAACTTCGAGATCTTCGTCGCACAAGAGCTGGAGGGGCGCAGCGGCATTCGGCTGGATGAGCGCTGCTTCGACGTAGTAGTGCGTGTGTATCACAAGACGCGTAACGCGGAGATCGATCCTGTTCTCCACATCGAGCGCCTCGGTCCGCCGCCTGGTGCACGCCCCGATCTCGACACGGCGTGGCTGACCCAGCGCCTCACGAAACTTGCTCGTGGCATGGACGTGAGCCTTCGACGCAGTCTTCAGCTCATCGAAACACTCAGTCAGTCTCCCAACGAGATTCGCGTGACCTCGGAGCAGCGAGGGTGGGGAGACTTCTACGGCACCAGCTCCAACCAATACGTTGCCGGCTGGTGGTCACTGAAAGACGCTACTGCCGTCGACATTACGTTCACCATCCCCGACTGCACCTACTTCGGAGTGATGCTGTACAACCACTGGTTCGAGTCCTTCGAGTACCGCGACCACACCGTCAACCTCAACGACGCACACTTCGAGCGCAATGACGATGGAACCGTGACGATCCGAATCGGGGGAGTAGAAGGCGACAGAAACCGACTGAACCCCTGCAACCACACCGAAGGCATCTTGTTGGCGCGCTGCCTGGAGCCCGCTGAGGATGTCACTTCGCCTCATGTGGAGATCATTCGATGACCGACGAAGTAGACCTGCCGTTGGCAGGTGTCCGAGTAGTGGAGATCGGTCAACTGATCGCAATACCCAGCGCCGGGCAGCAGTTGTCCGATCTCGGCGCCGAGGTCATCAAGCTCGAGCCTCCAGGTGGTGAACCGGCCCGACAAATCGACGCCGACTACGCGCGCGGCATCTTCTACGGGTACAACCGTGGAAAGCGTTCAATCTGCCTCGACCTCAAAGACTCCGCCGATCTGCAGCGAGCTCGGGATCTGATCGCATCGAGTGACATCTTGCTGCACAATCTTCGCCCGGGAACCCTCGATCGATTGGGATTCTCCTCTACCGAACTCCAACGCCTGCGACCGGAAATCATCGCCGTCTCGGTGAGCGGGTACGGGGCGGAAGGCCCGTCCGCCACCCGCGCGGGGCTCGACATCGCTGCGCAAGCAGAGAGCGGACTGATGTCGGTGACGGGTGAGGCGGATAGCCCGCCACAACGTGTGGGCGCACCGGTCATAGACCATGCAACGAGCTATGTCGTCGCGCAGGCGGCACTGGCAGCGCTACTTCGACGTGAGCGCACCGGCAAAGGATCGTCCGTCCGAGTCTCCCTGCTGGACGTCGCAATCCACTTGCAGACCGCCAACTGGATCGAGTGGCAGGTATCCGGAAAGCCCATGAGTCGCAAAGGGAACGGACAACCAAGCGTCGCACCGGCGGCAGACGTCTTTCGCGCCGCCGACGGCGAGCTGGTGATCAGCGGATACCAACCGCGAGCATGGATCGAACTGTGCAAGGCGATCGACCTACCCGAGTTGGCCGACGACCCGAGGTTCACCACCAACGCGCTGCGCGTGGAAAACCGTGTTGACCTCGTCGCCACGATCGAGAAGCAGCTGTGCTACCGCAGCGCCGCTGAGGCAGTAGAGCATCTCACTGCGGCCGGAGTGGTTGCCGCAGTTGTGCGTGACTACGACCAGGTAATTTGCGCCGACGATGTGATTGCGAACCGTACCTTCATCCCCGGCACCAACGAACATGGCGAACAGTATTTGACGCCTGCCATGCCCTATCGCGCCGAACCTCCGATGGCACGAACTGAACTTTCACAGGTTCCGGCCTTGAACGAGTGGACAACATCGACGCGCTGAATGCGCCGTTCGGGTCGAAATTGACTTTGCACCAACGTAACTGACAAACAGATAGCCATGCACCATCGAGGAGATGTCCAGTGCTGACCACCGCATTTACCGAGACATTCGGAGTTCGCCACCCAATCGTGCAGGGCGGCATGCAATGGGTGGGGAGAGCAGAACTCGTAGCGGCAGTTGCAAACGCCGGCGCGCTCGGCATGCTCACTGCCCTGACACAGCCGACACCTGACGATCTTGCCCGAGAAATATCCCGAACGCGCGAGCTCACCGATCAACCTTTCGGGGTCAACCTCACAATCCTCCCGACGATCACACCTCCGCCGTACGATGAGTATCGCAACGTGATCATCGACTGCGGAGTGAAAGTCGTCGAGACAGCTGGATCGTCTCCCGCGCCCCATCTGCCGCACTTTCACGGCGCAGGCATCAAGGTTCTCCACAAGTGCACCAGCGTCCGCCACGCGGTCAAAGCCCAAGTCCTCGGCGTCGACGGCATCAGCATCGACGGGTTCGAATGTGCCGGGCATCCAGGGGAAGACGACGTACCGGGTCTCGTCCTCATCGCTGCAGCAGCAGAGCGGATCAGCATTCCCATGATCGCGTCCGGTGGATTTGCCGATGGGCGAGGATTAGTGGCGGCCCTCGCGCTCGGCGCCGACGGCATCAACATGGGTACACGGTTCATGTGCACCGAGGAGTCTCCGATTCACCGCAACATCAAAGAGGCGATAGTCGCTGCCTCGGAGGTCGACACGGAACTGATTTTCAGGTCACTACGCAATACCGCACGGGTAGCACGCAACAGCATCAGCCAAGAAGTTGTCGAAATCCTCTCCAGTGGTGGCAAATTCGAAGACGTTCGACATCTTGTGGCCGGTGCGCGGGGCAGAGCGGTGTTCGACAGCGGCGACCAGGAGGCTGGCATCTGGACGGCTGGGACTGTGCAAGGATTGATTCGCGACGTCCCCACTGTGGGTGAATTGGTGGAACGTATTGTCGCAGAGTCCGAAGCACTGATTGCCGGACGGCTTACCGGCCTCCTGGACCCGGTCAGCGCCTGACTACGTCCGAACCCGCTGAGCGCTACAGTCGGCCAGTCCTTCGCGCATGACCCCTGCCGTTGCGCTCGTCGACCCGCATGCCGCCTACACCTCGTCCTCGATGCGTCGTGCGGTGACGGTGAGCTCTTCGCGATCGCCTCGCGGCCTGTCATCGCCGTTCGATCGTTTCGGGTGCATCCGGACGATCATTGACGTCAGGACGAGGAAAGGAGGTGTACTCCGAATTGCTTGCGGTCATCAGAGTAACAACCGCAAGGTTTCGATCGGCACCGAACACGATCTACTCGACGTTGTGGCCATGGGGCTACCAAAACATCACCGTCGGCCCACAGCAGCTCCCCCCCATTACGTCCCCCGACATTTCTTGGCTTCGACTGCATACAGCAAGGACGAGAGCCCGGCGCGCCCGTCCCGACTGTGCGATCGTCGAAGTCGTCTCACAACCCTTTCAAGGCACCTAGTCCCTATGGCGCTACGATCCCCGCAACAATCTTGCGCTTGACCGAATACTGAAGTCCCACGAGCCCGATAGCGTTCGCGATAGAATCCGATATTTCGCTCGCATCGTCCGGGGCACACCGAAGGGGAATCAAGAGCATGCATGCGGTACCGACCCGGAGGGCGAAATTCGTTGCAGCGGGATTGATCATCGCTGTGGCTACTGCTGGTGCTATCGGTGTATCGAAGATCTTCGCTGCACGCCCATCCTCTGCGAATATCGAAGAGACCATCACGAAAGCGGAACGTGGACGGCACAATCCAGCGTGTGAACCCATCCCGTCGAGGCCCGATGCAGCTACGTTGCGTCGCTCTTCTGACGCGTCGGTTCGTTTGACGAACGTGGTACAGACTGCTGCGCAGCTCTTGCGAGTCAACGGAGCGGCTTGGGGGCCCCAAGTCGCTGTCGGTACTGAGCTATCCATTGATGAAGCTTTCGAGAACGCCGGTTCGATTCCCGGAGATGCGATAGTCGCAGAAGCGGAGTGGCTTCGTCAGGCGCAACGAGATGGACTCTACGACGACGCAGATCGTTCGCTCGATTCGCTTGTCCGGCACATCGAGTCGACAACCATCACGGACGTCGACCTCGCCAGCCATCTGGGGCCGAATTGGCCCGCAGTAATCGATGTCGTCGGGACTGTCGCCGTGATCGGGTTCGAGGAGTACGTGAGCAAGGTGCGCGCGTCACCCCCGATGAGAGCAGCTGACGCGCTCGACCTTCGATCCGCGTTGCGGGAGAACACGGTAGCCCTCGGCCTGGAGGCGGAGTGGGACGGCGCTCAGGAGTTGGTCGCTCTCTACTTTCAAGGATGCACTTCGGCCGCGCTGAGCCGGCGAGAAGCGAACCTTTCGGTCGAGGATTACATCCATGATTGGGACCTGGCGGAGGCTCTGGCACGCGACGCCGTAGCTGCTGCTTTCGCAGCAGATCTCACGAGCAACGAGAACCGTGGACGAGTCGAGATCTTGGCACGAGGTCTTCAGATCATCCAGGCGCCAGACGAATTGGGTCCAAACGACCGGTTGACCCGATCCGTGGATCCGAACGAAAACTTGAATCCGGACGAGGTCGCGCTTCTCGAACTGGAAGATCCATTGATCGAGGGCGAGTGACACGACCAGAGCCTCCGGCGAGTGTGGCGCGGCAAGCAGAAGGGTGGTTGCCGATGTGGCACCGCGCTCTCAGAACCGAAGTGACGCAACATCATCGTGCTCTCCTCTTCGGTGCCCCCTTGCTCACGCAGACAACGCAGCACCTCCTTTCGATACGCACGTAATCGAACCCCGAAAATCATGTCCTCTAGCTGACGGTCCATCCAGTCGAAGAAACAGTTCGCGTCGTGCGGCGGCAGCGGATTTACCGTGGGTATGCCCAGTCTCGAAGCCCCAGCAGAAGCCGAGGGTCTCGACTAACTTTGCCGGACCGACTGCAATGGTCAGCTTCGGCGGAGTGAATCTCGGAAGAAGAACCTTCGTCCCCGATATGCAAAGTCTCTTTGCAGCGGGATCGGCCCGCGGCACGCCTCGCGATAATTGTTCACCTCAGTGCCGCTGTTCCGACCAAGGCGAGTTCGAGGCGTTTCTCCACGGCGAAGTCGATGCATGTCGCGCCGTCGACACCATGCACCTGAGTGCAGGGAAGGGTGCGCACTGGATTCGGCGTCCGTCACAAGAGTGCCAGTGATGGCTACAGCCCCAGTACTCAACCCAGGCGTCATCGCGCAGCTGTTCCCGAAATTAGGCAATCGGCTGTTAGGTACTTCGACATTTTGGGGCTCGAATCCACCGTAACCGATTCTCGCCCTCCACTGGAGATGCAACGGCGCGCCGCCGGGAGCCATGAGGATTTCTGAAAAACTGCAGATCAAGTCAGTATTGACGCCCACGGACTAACCTCACCCTCTGGTTCCGCTGGCCAAAAAGACAAACGATTGTGGCGTGCGCCACAAATCTCCTATAGGGTAACCACTGTTAGCCTGCGACGGGGTGCGAGACATTTCCCAGCGCCGGATCCACGCTCTATCCCACTCCTGAACAGACCGAGCGAGAGCTGAGCGCTCTTGACGACGTCGTGGTGGATTGAGGATCAAGAAAGAAAGATGGTATTGCCGTGCAGTCATCACTTGTCTCTCTGCCGTCCATGGAGAGAGTCCGCATTGGCGCTCCGGTCGCGGAGGCCGCGGCCCAGGAAGCAGAGTTGCTCGGGGCGAACCGAGTCTTCGTCGTATGTAGCGGGACGCTCAACTCGCAGACCGACGAGATCGCTCGGGTGATCGAGGCATTGGGTGATCGATTCGTGGGACTGTTCGATGCGGTTCGACCTCATGTACCGCGCGAAGACGTCATTGCTGCCACCCGAGTTGCTGCCGACGCCGATCCGGACATGCTGTTGTGCGTGGGCGGCGGATCGGCGACGGACCTGGCGAAGATCCTTGCAATCACTCTGGAGCACGGAGTTCGCGAAGCATCACAAATGGACGCCTACCACCTGCAGGTCAATCCCGACACATCGGTGACCGCCCCCACCTTCTCCGCCCCGAAGATCCCGGTAGTGGTGGCGCCCACGACCCTGGCGGGAGGTGAGTTCAACGCGTTGGCCGGGTCGACGGATGAGACGAGCAACGTCAAAGAGGGTTACTTGCATCCGGCGATGACCCCGAAGGCTGTCATCCTCGATCCTGCACTCACGCTGCACACTCCGGAGTGGCTGTGGCTGTCGACCGGGGTTCGCGCACTGGACCACGCCTTCGAGACCCTGGGCTCACTCGAATCGAACGGGTACTACGACGGGATGGCGATGAATGCCATACGACTGCTCTCCGAAGGACTCGTCCGAGTGAAGGAGAACACCGACGACGTGGATGCGCGGCTGATGTGCCAGGTCGGTGCGTGGTCGTCAATGGTCGCGATCGTCGCAGGCCTCGACATGGGCGTCAGCCATGCCGTCGGGCATGCACTCGGCGGCTCGTTCAACGTCCCACACGGGTACACCTCCTGCGTCATGGCGCCCTTCGCGCTCGAGTACAACCGCGAAGTCAACGAGCATCGCCAGGCGCTGATCAGTGCGTCCTTGGGTGCGCCGCAAACGCCCGCACACGAGTTGGCGGACTCGCTCATCCGGCGGCTCGGCATGCCGAGATCGCTGGGAGAAGTCGGACTGACCGAAAACGACCTCCCCAGTCTGGCTACGTACACGTTCAAGGACATCTGGTGCGGGACCAACCCGAACCCCATCGCGAATCCGGATGCTTTGGTTCCTTTGTTGCGGCGGGCACTCTGATCGAGCTCGAAAACAAGTGATCCCCCTCCACGTCGGGTGGAGGGGGATCACCTGTTTTCGGGCTGAACGGGCGTAACCGTCAGCTGGGCGTACCGCCGTTACCACTCTGCGTTCCGGGACGGTGACGGAGAATTCCGACGACGATGTAATCCACGTAGGTTGCCACCAGCGCCTCGATATCGTGGTCGTCTCGAAGCCACCAGCTCACGCCATTCATGAGGTCGAGCACCGCAACAGCCGCACGCTGTGGGTCGGCGATCTCGAACTCTCCGGCGCGGACCCCGGCAGCAATCACATCGCGCACACGCCTCTGGTAGTACTTGCGGTACTCGAGCACCCTCATACGGTGTTCGTCGGTAAGCGCCGAGATCTCTCGTAGGCTTACCAGATGCTCGACCCTGTTCATCGCCAAATACCGCAGATGAACATCGATCAGCGAGGTGAGTCGCTCGACCGGAGTTCCAGTCTCGTCGAGGACAAGTAGATGCTCCTCGACCGGGTCCCGGGTCATCTTGAGCGCGATCGCGTAGAGGATCTCCTCTTTCGAGGTGAAGTGGTTGTAGAGGCTCGCGCCCTTGATTCCCACCGAATCTGCGATGCCACGCATGCCTGCCGAGTGGTAGCCCTGATCAGCGAAGTATTCGGCCGCCGCGGCCAGTATGTCGTCACGTCTGCTTGGAAGCCCTTCAAGCCGTGGTCGACCGGATCCGGGTGTCGCGCTGCTGGCAGGATCGATGTTCAGCGTTTCAGTCCTTTGCATACAGGCGGCGTAGTTCTCTCTTGAGCAGCTTCCCCTGAGGGTCCGTGGGCAGCTCATCCACAATCTTGATCGCCTTTGGAACCTTATAGCCTGCGAGCACGGTCTTGCAGTGGTCTCGCAACTCCTGGCCGGTGAGGTCGCTGCCGTCTATGACGATGACGAAGCCTGTGACCGCCTCGGACCAGTATTCGTCCGGAAGTCCCACGACGGCGGCGCGCGACACCTCGGGGTGGGCTTGTAGTACGCGCTCGACCTCCTGCGAGGACACGTTGTAGCCGCCCGTCTTGATCATGTCCTTGCTGCGATCGAGGAAGAACATGTTGCCCTCCGAATCGCGACGTACGATGTCGCCGGTGTGGACCCAACCACCGTCGAGGACAGCGGCGGTCTTCTCGGGATCCTTGTAGTAACCCAGCATCACCGACGGCGTGCGACAGAGGAGTTCACCTCGCTCTGCTTCATTTCCGTCGGCATCGACCACCTTGACCTCGAGATGGCCTACAGGCTTGCCGATCCAGGTCGGATCCTGATCGGGAATGTCCTCGAGTCGCTTGAACCAGCCGACGGAGCCCAACTGCGTCAACTCGGACTGACCCCAGTAGGTGCCCCACACCGATGCGGGCGCCGCGTGGTGCCATGCGTCCACCGTTCGCGGCGAGACCTGACCTCCATAGGTCAGGCAGCGCTGGATGGTCCCGACAGTCTCAGGACCGAAGTCAGGATGATCTGCGAGCGAGATGAAGAACGTCGGGGTTTGAGCCAGGACGGTGATCTGCTCCGCTTTGATCATGTGCAAAGCGTCGGCAGGCGCGAGGCTGGCCGGGAGCACGAGCGTCGCTCCCAATAGCAGGAGCGAGGTCAGGGAGCCGATTCCGGCAATAGTGTGGAATGGCATGACGTAGAGCCAGACGTCATCGTCCAGGCATCGCAGTCCCCATGTGTACGCAGGTGCGGTGGAGACCAGGTAGTTGCGATGCGGCAGCATGACGCCCTTCGGAGCCGCCTCGGTTCCACTGGTGTACACGATCATTGCGAGATCGTGCTCGTCGACATCGCAATCCGGCTCTGTCGGCGACGAGGACGCGAGGAGTTGATCGAAGCAGTGACCGCCGAACTCGTCCGTGCTGTCGAGAACAACGATTTCGGGGCGGGTACCGAGTCCCGCCAGCGCTTCTTCCAGTAATGGCAGGAATTCCGCGGCCACGACCACAACCGCGGGCTCGAGGTGCCCGATCTGTTGAGCCACTTCGTTCGGTCCGAAAAGGACATTGATGCCGGAGTACACCGCCCCTATTTTGAGAGCACCGTAGTAGGCGACGATCGACTCCACGCGATTGCGGGCCATCACGGCGACCCGGTCACCGCGGGAAACACCGAGTCCGAGGAACATATGGGATGCCCGGTTGGCATCCTGATTGAGCGCACCGTAGGTGGTCACGGTGCGTCGACCACCTGGGGCATACGACACGATCGCCGGCTTCGAGTATCGACTCTGCGAGTGGCGGCGTAGCTGGTCGCCCAACGTCGCTCGCCCTAGCGGTGACGACTGGGTCGCTGTGAGGGATCGGACAAGCGGACCTGAACTCCGTCGCACATCAGTGGCATCCGATTCGACACTTGTCGACAGATCCATGGTTCCTCAACTTCCTGAATGCTTACCGCGGTTAGTATGATGTGGCTCATACTGTCATCGGCATCCACGCGGGTCAAGCAGAGTTTCCAAGCAACAATGGGAATATCGAAATCACACTTGGTTGTGTCGCTAACGGCTGTTAGCCTGCATGACATGACTATCGTCACTGACCTGGACCGTGACCACCTGCGTTCGGCGGTGTTACGGGGCAACGTTCCGACCATGCTCGCCGTGTTGCTGGAGCTGACCGCCGATGAGCGGTGGGTGGCACCCCGCTATCAACCCACGCGCAGTCGGGGCATGGATGACAACTCCACGGGAGGACTTCCGGAGGACGTTCAGTCCGAAATCCGGAGCGCGTTGATCGACGCAGTGGAACGCTGGTGGACGCTGGACGAGCCGTCCCGGCGGACGCTGGACAGCTCGGAAGTCGAGCGAATCCTCAACTTCACCTGCAGCGAGACCGTGCCGCCGGACTTCGCGCCGATGATGGCAGAGATAGTCAATGGTCCGCAGATCAAGCCTGCCACCGCCAAGTGCGACGAGCGACTCCACGCCATCGTGATCGGAGCCGGCATCGCGGGGATGCTGGCCTCCGTCGAGCTCACCCGCGCTGGAATCCCTCACGTGATCCTGGAGAAGAACGACGACGTCGGCGGATCATGGTGGGAGAACCGCTATCCGGGCGCCGGAGTTGATACACCGAGCCACCTTTACTCGATCTCGTCGTTCCCTCGTAACTGGTCGACCCATTTCGGCAAGCGCGACGAGGTTCAGGGATATCTCGAGGACTTTGCGGAGGCCAACGACATCCGGCGCAATGTCCGCTTCCGCCATGAGGTGACGCGCGCCGAGTTCGAGGAGTCGAAACAGAGTTGGCGTGTGTCCGTCCAGCGACCAGGTGAGGCGCCGGAGACCCTCGAGGCTCCCATCCTGATCAGCGCGGTCGGTCTGCTCAATCGTCCGAAGATCCCGCATCTACCGGGAATCGAGACCTTCCGTGGTCGCCTCTTCCACTCCGCCGAGTGGCCGAACGAGCTCGACGATCCCGAGTCGCTCCGCGGAAAGCGAGTGGGCATCGTCGGTACCGGAGCCAGTGCTATGCAGATCGGCCCGGCCATCGCGGATCGTGTCGGATCGCTGACGATCTTCCAGCGCTCACCACAGTGGATCGCACCGAACGACGACTACTTCACGACCATCGACGACGGCGTCCACTGGCTGATGGACAACATCCCCGGCTATCGCGAGTGGTACCGGGCGCGTCTGTCGTGGATCTTCAACGACAAGGTGTACTCGTCCCTCCAGGTCGACCCCGACTGGCCAGAGCCGAGCGCCTCGATCAATGCGACCAACCATGGTCATCGCAAGTTCTACGAACGCTATCTCCGCGATCAGCTGGGTGATCGAACAGATCTGATCGAGGCATCTCTTCCGGACTATCCGCCCTTTGGTAAGCGAATGCTGCTGGACAATGGCTGGTTCACGATGCTTCGTAAGCCCGACGTCACACTGGTGCCCCACGGAGTCGACGCCCTGACACCTTCTGGACTCGTCGACACGAACGGCGTCGAGCACCAGCTGGACGTCATTGTCATGGCGACGGGTTTCCACAGTGTGCGCGTTCTTTACCCGATGGACATCGTCGGTCGATCCGGCCGGTCCACCGGAGAAATCTGGGGCGAGCACGACGCGCGCGCCTACCTGGGAATCACAGTTCCTGACTTCCCCAATTTCTTCGTCATGACCGGACCGAACACCGGCCTGGGACATGGGGGGAGCTTCATCACGATCCTGGAATGTCAGGTCCGCTACATCATGGATGCCTTGAAGTTGATGCAATCGGAAAACCTAGGCGCGATGGAGTGCCGGGCCGAGGTCAACGATCGATACAACGAGGCCGTCGACCGACAGCACGCACAGATGGTCTGGACCCATCCGGCAATGGAGAACTGGTACCGAAACCCGGACGGTCGCGTCGTGTCGGTCCTTCCATGGCGGATCAACGACTACTGGGCCATGACCTACCGAGTCGACCCGGCAGATTTTCGTACCGAGCCGGCACGCTCCGAGTCGGTCCCGACTCCGACCGCGCGAGGGTGATCATGCAGGACGAAGCCACCGGCGGAGTGCACGGCGGGCCGCTGTCGGGTATCCGGGTCATTGAAATGGAGGCCATAGGGCCGCTACTGCACGCCGGTCTGATGTTGGCAGATCTTGGCGCCGATGTCGTGCGCATCGTGCGCCCCATCTCGATGGGAGCAGATGACGGAATCGACGATGCGAATGCGGGGATGCTCCGAGGGCGGACCGAACTCACTGCAGATCTGACCAAGACCGAAGATCTCGCCAAGGTGCGCAGGCTGATCGGCCGAGCGGACGTCCTGATGGAGGGCTCTCGGCCCGGCACGATGGAGAAGCTCGGCCTGGGCTCCGAGATCTGCCTGCAGGACAATCCGGGGCTGATCTACGGCCGAATGAGTGGCTGGGGCCAGAAGGGACCGATGGCCCGAGAAGCCGGGCACGACCTGAACTACCTTGCGCTTTCGGGCGCGCTCGAACAGCTCGGACCGGCTTCCGGGCCGCCGTCACCGCCGCTGAACTACGTCGGGAACTTCGGCGGCGGATCGATGTTCCTGCTCGTAGGAGTACTTGCCGCGCTGCACGAAAGAGAACGCACTGGCCGAGGCCAGGTGGTGGATACAGCGATGGTCGACGGCGCCAGTTCGTTGACTGCGCTCGTCCGATCGTGGCAGCATGCCGGCCGCTGGTCAGCCCGTCGTGGAACCAACCTCCTCGACGGATCTGCCCCGTTCTACCGCGCGTACGAGTGCGCAGACCACAGGTACATGGCGGTAGGGGCCCTCGAAGACGTGTACTACGACCGCTTCGTGTTCGGACTCGGATTGGATCCCGCCTCGTTGCCGAATCGCTGGGACCAATCGAACTGGGACGACTTGTCCGAACGCTTCGGCAGAACCTTCGCCACACACGATCGCGACGCCTGGGTCGAGGTCTTCGACGGCCTGAACGCTTGTGTCACACCCGTGCTCACACTCCACGAGGCAACACTCCACGACCATGCAATACAGCGGACGGCCTTCGTCGATGCAGGAGGCTTTTCGATGCCCTCCGCCGCACCACGGCTGGACTCGTCACAGGGAGCAGCCCCACCACGGAGAAACGACGAACTGGACGCAACCGTGTCGCGATGGGAGATTGCCTCAGAGCACCTCGGGGGCAATTCCACTCGACATCGGTCCACTCGCATGGCTGTTGGTCCACAGACGTGGTGAGCGAGAGAACCGATGGCGCCAGGCGGGCTACGATTTCGGTATGCGCAGGCTGGCTGGATCGTTCGATCGTGACCTCCCCGGGTTGCCGCGTGGCCGCGGCCGACTGGCTGTGGACGAGGTCCAAGACGCGCAACGCGATCGCATTCTGCGTGCGGTGATCTCGTCGACGGCGGAGAAGGGGATCGCCTCGACCACGATCGCCGATGTCGTCGGGCGTGCCAGGGTGTCTCGTCAAGCTTTCTACAAGCAGTTCGAGAGCAAAGAAGCGTGCTTGATCGCGGCGATCGACGCCGGCATCGAGGTGATCGTCTCCAACATCACCTCGACACAAAGCTCGACCGCCAATTTATCTCTACACGAACAGCTTTCGGCTGTCATCGAGAAGTATCTCGAGACGTGTTCGTCCGAACCGGAGTTCGTGCGAGCCTGGGTGGTGGACCTACCTGTGGCCGGCCCGGCCGGGGTGGCGAAGCGCAACGAGTACGTGGAACTGCTCGCCGATGCATTGCTCGTCGGCTACTCGTCCAAGTCTTCAGAAGCCCCGGGGCGTGAAGTGTTTCTCGCGGCGATCGGCGGTTGCAACGAGTTGTTCTACCGCCAGGTGGTTGACGGGTCGAATTCGTACATGAATCTTCATGCGCCGATCATGTCCTTCCTTGAA
Source organism: Rhodococcus sp. T9N (assembly GCF_024436645.1). Classification (NCBI taxonomy): domain Bacteria; kingdom Bacillati; phylum Actinomycetota; class Actinomycetes; order Mycobacteriales; family Nocardiaceae; genus Rhodococcus; species Rhodococcus sp. T9N. Next base: position 506,136 of record NZ_JAMSKS010000001.1, read on the forward strand.
CGGGTACTGGATCTCTCGTCCAACCCTTCGTAGTCCGGTGTTGACAAGCCAAGGGTAGATCGCCATGCTCATTCATAAGTACTGCTACGTACTTATGAACGAGGAGTGGTCATGCGAATTACGAGTGGACTGACACAGAGTCCGATCGCACCGCCCGGCCGGGTAGCGATCCGTCCGCGGCGAGTCGATTTCGACTGGGAGAAAGCGCCTTTGGTGTGGTTGCCGAACGAGCCGATCGCCTCATACCTCCTCAGCTCGATGAACCTCGTCATCCCGGAGGGCGAACGGATGATGATCCAGGCCTTCGAGCAGGCCCTCCCGGACGTGCACGACGAGAAGCTTCGCGAGGACATGCTCGGTTTCATGGGTCAAGAACTGCTGCACGCAGAGGCGCATGACGAGGTCATGAATCAGGTGTTCACACGGCACGGGATCGACCCGGCCCCGTTCAACCGCCAGATGCAGTATTTCTTCCGTAGAACTTTGGGCGTCGGTGACGACCCCGATCCGCGGGCCATCCGGCAGCGTCTGATCGAGCGTCTCGGGATTTGCGCGTCTTCGGAGCATATGTTCGCGTTCGTGGGCGACTGGGCGTTGAACGCGGACTTGGAGAAATTCGGCGCGGATCCGCAGATGCTTGACCTCTATCGGTGGCATGGGGCCGAAGAGGTCGAGCATCGTGCCGTGGCACACGAGGTCGCCACGTACTTCGGAGTCGGCTACTTTCGCCGCTGTATCTCCATGATCATCACGTGGCCAATCTTTTTGGGGTGGTTGCTCCGTGCTGCGATGTATCTGAGTCGCAACGACCCCAACACGCCGAACATCGGTTATCCACGATTGCTACTGGAATTCGTCCGCGCCGGACGCCGCGGACTGGTGCCTGGTGTATCGAAATGGTTCTGGAGCGGTGTGTCGACGTTCGTGCCGGGATTTCACCCCGACAGTGTGGGGTCCACCGCCCAGGCCCTCGCCTACGTCGCGCAATCGCCAGCGGCCAAGCGGGTCAACACATGACACCCAACGCGCCCGAACTCACACAGCGGTGGCCGGCCCCCCGCGAGATCCCGGTCGACCTACGTCGCGGCAAGCGCCGCGACTCGATTCTGCGCATTCTGGACGTCCTGGTCTCCACGCAGGTCAAGTTGGCGGTCTTGATTCATCGCGACGAGCCACCGGAAAACCGGATCGACGAGTACAAGACAACGCTCACGGTGTCGGAGCGCACGACGGTGGCCACCGACAACGACGTGGTCAGTATCGAACTGCGAGCACCTGACGGCAGCGACCTCGAACGGTGGTATCCCGGGGCACACCTCGACCTGTACCTGCCCTCGGGACGGATACGTCAGTACTCGCTGTGCGGCGATCCCGCCGATCGACGCTGCTACCGGATCGCGGTACGCCGGATTCCTGATGGTGGCGGCGGATCGAACGAGGTGCACGACGAGTTGCCAGTCGGTACCGTCGTCGGCGTTCGCGGTCCACGCAACGCATTCGGGTTCGTCGAACCCGGGCGAATCGAGCGCGCGAAGCGCGTTCACTTCGTGGCGGGTGGCATCGGCATCACACCGATACTGCCGATGGTCCGCGAGGCGGAGCGCATGGGCCTGGATTGGTCGCTGATGTACGTCGGTCGCGAGCGCCGCACACTACCGTTCCTCGAGGAATTGTCGCCGTTTGGTGATCGGGTCACCATCCGCACCGACGACGAATACGGCCTACCCGCAGCGAATGATCTTCTCCCGCCGAATGTCCGCAGCGGCGACGCGATCTACTGTTGCGGTCCCGTCCCGATGCTGGACCTGATCACAGCTAGTGTGCGCAACGAGCCCGGTGTGGAAGTGCACGCCGAACGCTTCTCCGCCGCACCGGTCGTCGATGGACGACCCTTCCGTATCCAACTGGCTCGCACCGGTCAAGTCATCGATGTCGCCGCCGACCAGACCGCACTGGACGCGGTGCTGCGTGTGAACCCGAAAGCCCCCTATTCATGTCGTCAGGGCTTCTGCGGCACCTGCATGGTCCACGTCAGCGACGGCGACGTCGATCATCGTGACAATTCGTTGAGCCCAGCCGAGCGCGCCGCCGGCAAGATGCTCCTGTGCGTTTCGCGGAGCAACAGTCCCTGCCTGACGGTCACCACATGAATCCACCGATGAGAAAACACAATTCCCGACAACCGGAGTACCTGTTGAACGACGATCAACTGACATCGCGGGTGGTGGACCTGCTGATCGCACTGGAGGAAATGGACGCCGATGCCGTGCGCGCACTCGTCGATCCCGACATCGAATGGCGCAACACCGGCCTGCCCAGCGTGCGTGGAAGCAAACGCGTCGAACGGGCGCTCACGATCGTCTCTCGCCTGATCACCAGGTACGAGGTCGTGGAAGTGCTCACGATGACCACCGACCACAACACCGTGTCCTCCCGGCGACGAGAGATCATCCGCATCGGATGGTTTGCCATGCACCTCGACGTAGACGGCCACTACACATTCGCAAACGGCCTGCTTCGCATTTGGGACGACCGCTTCTCCTACCGCCGACTGCTCCGCGGATTGCGATTCGGCCCAACCACCCGAACCTGAGGTAGCGACGTTTTGTGTCGCATTTTGCCGGGGAGTCCTCACCAGATGCTGAAATCTCCCCCTGCAGCTTCTCGACTGCATCCTCGGTTCAGGAGTTCGGCCGCTGGTGCGGAGAACTCTCGCCGAGCCTACGTTCGCGCATGTGACGAGCTCGTTGTTCCTTTGGACTGCAACGGGATTGGATACCGCTGATGGATGCTCGACAATTGTTCGCTCTCGGTGCACACGACACCGGGATGTTGTCTCTGGCCTTGCAGCTGACCCCGCTGTGTCTCGGCGCAGAGGATGCGGAGCAGTACGTCTTTGTTCGCGCCGCCAATGCCACCGCGGTCCTCAGCCTTGCTCTGCTGTCCGCCGCGTTTGTCTTCTGACCGACGGCTGGATGACTTTCCGGGCGCAACATGTTCACGAATGAAGGAGTTTCGGTGAATCCACCCATAAACCACTACCGCAGGCGATCGGTGGAATCGATCCTCCTCGGCGGAGCCCTTGCAGCAGTGCTGCTCTCAGGATGCACGATAAGTTCAGCAGATCCCACTACCGAGGGCAGGCAGTCGTCGAAGATGCCCACCGACTCCGAGCAGATCACCACGGTGATCCGATCTCACCTCGATACCCTCAGTACGACTCGACCGAGGTGCAACGAGAATTGGTGGCGGGTCGGGGCATCCAGGGGTCGGTATCGAGCCGGCGGTCGACGGGTGCTCAACTGACGGGTAGTTCCGTAACTTTCTTCGAGAGGGCCCCACTAATGCGTATTGGAGTATCCGGCCCGCACGGGACCGGCAAGAGCACGCTGGTCGACGAGTTGTGTGGCCGCCTCGCGGGACACATTCGGGTCGATGAACCGTATTTCGTGCTCGAAGAGGAGGGGCGCGAGTTCGAGTTTCCACCCTCGGCTGATGATTACCGTGCGCAGCTTCGTCGTTCACTGCGCTTGCTGACTACACCTTCTTCTGGTGTTGTATTCGATCGCACGCCGCTCGACTTCCTGGCGTACTTGTCGGCGTGTGGTGTCGATCCGGAGGCAGAAGTCGAGGCGGCGATTGTGAGGTCCGCGCTGTGTACTCTCGACGTGCTGGTTGTGGTGCCGATTACCGTCGAAACAGTGCAGAAGTTGCCTGCGGTGGGGATGCCGGAGCTGCAGCGCGCGGTGAACGACGCGTTGCTGGATTTGGTGTACGCCGATCCGATGCAGGTGTGTGACTCCCTGGTAGTTGTCGAGCTTGACGGCCCACTCCGTGGGCGGGTCGACACGGTTCTCTCGGCTTTGCAGTGACACCGGAATCGTCGAGCTGGGTGCGTTCGAAAGATGCTGGTACTGATCGTTACTCGTGATGATCGACCTGATGAAACTTCGGTTTATGGCTGGCCGGTCTCTAAAATGGCAAGGGATGTACGTCTTCTCGGGTGAGCTGGTGCTGCCGCCCCTTCAGTTTGCCGCCCCGCAGTGCGCTGCTCACCAACGCGCGTTCCCGGGCTCACTCTCTGGCGGAGGGTATCGAAAACAGGCATCTCGTGGCTCAGAGTGAATTCTGAGAGCCGGTTGTCCTGGTAAGTTTCGCGAAACCGAGGAAACGGAGTCCAGCGTGACAGTCGCCGCGTACCCATCCTTTCTGTTGCGATTCTCGCTACGGTCGCACTTGTCGTGGCCGGATGTTCGTCGGGCTCCGAGACTGATTCGACAAACACCGTAACCGCTCGGCAGCCGCCCAACATCGACATAATCGCTGGTGCTCGCCCCGAATCCCACCATGACCGATTCTTGTCCAACCTTCAGGCGATGGCGGCTGTAGATTCCGATCTATTTGTCAGATCAACCTGCGACTTTCGAAAAACTACGCGACAGTTGGCGCTGAAATTCCGGGCAAAGATGGCCTTTTCGACAGCTGAGAACAATCCACCAGCAGTCGGTCAACACTGCCCCTCTCCCTGGACTCGACGGGATGAAACCGTTAGCAACGGAGCTACGAACGAGGCACGGGGTGTCAGGATTCACCAGTGTGTCGAGGACCGGGAGTGACTGCCGACGGAAACTGTTGACTAGGTTCGAACCTTTCCAGCGCCAGGCACCGACCCGACAGGTGACCTATCGCCATGGTTCTGTGGCAACAGGTGTGGCCGCGACTTCCCACGAGCATTCCGAGCGCTCCAAGGGGCACCAACCACCCCTTACATACTTTGCCAGCGGAGATCGTCCATGTCGTTTCCAACATCAGCCATCGTTGATGCCAACAAACACCTACTGGCGCTTTGCAACAACGGCAACATGATATGGTCGGCAACCAACAAAACCGCACACAACGAGATCGCATCAAACGGCGAACAGCTAACGACTGCAACAATATTCAGTCCACGGCAATCCGGGCTCACACCGCTCCGACGCCAACCACACGGGGACGCGGCATCACCGCTTTTCAATCCTGAAACAGCCACCCGAAAACCACCCCCTCACTTAGGGTGTCGGTTTGTCCAACAAGAACACGGACAAACCGCGGCAGGTCGAACTCATCGGTTCGCCGCCGGGATGTTGACGTACTCGATCGACCGGCCGTGTAGTGGGGAGTCTTCACCTTCCCGATCGGAATCGGGCTTGCAGTCAGTACCTATGGATGGCGCTGGGAGGAAAGCGATTCCGGACCGTCGGTATCGCAGCGACTGCAGAAATTTTCGCCGTCAACCGCATCCGGGACCTCAACGAGGGCCAAGACACCGCCGAACTGACCGTCCGTATCAGCGGCCCGGGTTTGGACACGTTCGACGCTGACTGCGAGGCGCCCAAAGGTAACGTGCCACCCCAGGTCGGTGACCGGCGCACGGTGATGGTGAATCCATCCGACCTCACCTTTGCCATCGTCTATGACCATCTTTTCCAACAGGACTAGCACCAATCGTCCTTGCTCGATGATCCGTGGTGCTCCACTAAGCCCTCCTCCAAGAACAAGGAGTCCTACTTCACTCCAGGAAGGTCACCTCAAACTCGAGACACTTTGCAATGAAACGAGTTTGAAATGCTCTTCCTACACGGGTAGCGAGTTGGCTCGACTGAGTCCCTGCTCGTGATCTACCGATACCTGGGTGGAAGCGAGCGACGGACAGTACGCCACAGCCGCGCACGCCGGCAAAGCTACCGTGATTCGGGTATGGCTGTGGCACAACTGTATTCACAACCGAATGTGACCGGCATCGACAAGACATTTTCCAGTCGGTTGTTCAGACTTTTTCAGCGAGAACGTCGAGGTAGCTGATTTCGGGCGGCGCAGCGAAGAGTTCGTCGGCGCGTTCGCCGAGGGCCTTGCCGACCGGACCATTGAGATGTGTCTCGCGGGCAGCTTGGTCCGGGAATGCGTCGATGATGCCGAACGACGAGGGCCCGAACCGCACCGCGAACCAGGGTTTCGTGCCGGGCTCCTGCTCGACGAGCGGCAGTGCCGATCGGAGGAATTCCTCGACCGCTTCTTCCTTGCCGGGCTTCGCTTCAAGTCGGACCAGCAGCGCCTTGGTGGCCATATCGGATCTCCTCTTCGAGGTGGTGAACACTGTCAAGCATCACACCATCCATCGGTTAATGGAAGGTACCCAAACCCACCGTTCGAGGAAACCGATCCCAACCCCCTAGCGATCGTGGAGCCGAAGGAGGAGACTCCATGGTAAGGGAATGCGATGCCTGGATGCAGCCGCAGTTGCGTCGATGGCAGGAAAAATGTTGGTGCGCCGACATTTTGGTGCGGTCTTCACTTCTGCGCGCCGTGGACCTTCCCCGAACAGCACGATTCATTCGGTCGGTCGCTCACGCGTGGACGCCTGCGGCCGACGAGATAAACCGGAAAGCCGCAGCTACAAGACAAGGGAGTGCCGCGATGAAAGCGCTTGTATACGACGGGCCTCGAGAGGTCCACGTCAAGGACGTGCCCGATGCGCGGATCGAGAATCCGACAGATGTGCTGGTGAAGATCACGAGCACCAACATCTGCGGGTCGGATCTACACATGTACGAAGGCCGCACCGATCTGGAGCCCGGAATGGTCCTCGGTCACGAAAACTTGGGCATCGTCGCCGAAGTCGGCAATGCAGTGGTCAAAGTATCGCCAGGGGATCGAGTGTGCTTGCCGTTCAACATCGGCTGCGGCTTCTGCCGAAACTGCGAGGAAGGGTTGACTGCATTCTGCCTGACGGTGCACCCCGATCCGAAGATGGCCGGCGCTGCATTCGGTTTCGCGGGGATGGGCCCGTTCTGGGGCGGACAGGCGGAATATCTGCGAGTGCCGTTCGGCGACTTCAACTGTCTGCGACTGCCCGAGGATGCCCAGGACAAGGAAACCGACTACGTGATGCTGTCGGACATCTTTCCCACCGGATGGCATTGCACCCGCCTGGCCGACATGCAACCCGGCGATTCGATGGTGGTCTACGGCGCTGGCCCAGTCGGTTTGATGGCCGCGTATTCGGCGATGATCCAGGGAGCGAGCAAGGTGATGATCGTCGACCGCCACCCCGACCGGCTACGCCTGGCCGAAGAGATCGGCGTCGTCCCCATCGACGACTCGAAGGGCGACCCCGTCGAGCAGGTCCTCGAGCAAACCAACGGGAAAGGCGCAGACAAGGGGTGCGAGTGCGTCGGCTATCAGGCACACGACCCGCAAGGCCACGAGGACGCCGCCATGACGATGAACCGGCTCGTGGATTCGGTGCGCTTCACCGGCCACATCGGGGTGGTCGGCATCTTCCTTCCCCAGGACCAGAACGGCCCCGACGAACTCGAGCGCAACGGCAAGATCGCCTTCGACATGGGCAAGTTCTGGTTCAAGGGCCAGAAGATCGGCACCGGACAAGCGAACGTCAAACACTACAACCGGCAACTGCGCGACCTCATCCACGAAGACCGGGCAAAGCCCTCCTGGATCATCTCCCACGAACTCCCGCTCGCCGAAGCCGAATCCGGCTACCAGCACTTCGACGCTCGCGACGACGGCTGGACCAAAGTCGTCCTGCATCCCTGACACGGCCAGAACCGAGAGGAGCACAACGATGCCAATGCCACTGCAGGGCAAGAAGATAGCGATATCGACTGCCGACGGGGCCGGAGGAGTAGAAGTCGTAGACGAACAGGTCGCGATCGACGGGAACCTGATCTCGAGCCGCTCGCCCGACGACCTTCCTGCGTTCCGTCAGGCCATCGTCGAGCAGTTCGCGAAGCTCGGGGCAGGTGCGTCATGACCGTGAACCAGACCTCGGTGTCCCTCGACGATGCGCAGCGGATCATCGCCGCAGGACAGGCCAAAGCCACCGAGATCGAGTCGCCGTCGAACATTGCGGTGGTCGATGCCGGCGGCAACCTCGTGGCTCACGTGCGAATGGACGGTGCCTGGATCGCCAGCATCGACATCTCGATCAACAAGGCGTTCACCGCGCGGGCATTAGACGTCTCGACCGAGGACCTCGCGGCCAACGCGGGCCCGGGCGAGCAGTTCTACGGGATACACGCCTCCAACGGCGGACACATCATGATCTTCACAGGCGGTGTGCCTCTGCGGCACAACGGCCAGGTCGTGGGCGCTGTCGGCGTCAGCGGCGGCACCGGGGAGCAGGACAAGACCGTCGCCGAGGCGGCCGTGGCGGCGCTGTGAGCTCTGTTTCATCCGCGCGTCAGGTGAATTGACGCCGGCCAAGCCCGCTCGGCGAAACCGAATCCGGCTACCAGCATTTCGACGCTCACGACGACGGTTGGACCAAAGTCGTACTGCATCCCTGAGGCGGCTCCGAGCCGAGACGAACACAACCACGGCCAGACCTGGCACACCTGCGCCACCACGGGGGCGAGAGCAAACCGACCCCTCGATCGAAATCCTGCCAAAGGATGTAGCACAGGAATAGACGAGAACCACGTAAGTCCCGTAGTGACGGTGGCCGAAACATGTTGAATTGCAATAGCTCCCGCCTGAGCGGTCTGTTGACCAGCCACAGAACGGGACGTTGAACCGTGCAGCACGCGGGTGTTCGCCACCTACTCGCAACCAATTGGAACCGGCCAGTAGTGGCTCATTACCTTTCTGTCACAAGGCGATTCGATAGAACTACAATGAATCTCGTCCGGGTTCAACGGAGCTGCTGTTCACTGACTGTGACGATCTTTCGCAAAGGGAGTTCTCCTTTTGCATGCGCCGCGGTAGTGTGGACGTACCGCAGTAGCGGCCGACACTCGAGTTTTCGTGTCGAAGCCGATACTCGGAGTTTCATGCGATGGCCGCTTCGATCGGGTTCCGGCGGGCATCTTCGATCAAGGGCAGGTGTGGTCGCCACTGCCCCGTTGCGCCCCGCCCATCAGGCGAATGTTGTTGACGCCCTTTAGGTGGACGAAAAGACTCATCATGGCTGGGTGGTTCGTGAGCTCAACCGGTTGACCGGCGGTCGGGCCCTGTCAGTACACACAGGCCCGGCGAACCCCACAACATCAACGCTGAGGGGCGTGATGTCAAAGCACAGTGGCGGAAACCCTTACCCTCGGCCGCTCTCGAGCCTCACGCCCGCCATCCACGGATTGGTGTCGGGCGCCGTTATCGGCGCCCTGCTCGGTCTCCGTGACTTCACCCAATCCACTCGCCAAAACCAGGGAACTACGAAGTCCTTGCCGACATCGAGCGAAGTTGCGGGCGGAATCGCACTTGCTCAACGGCCGGGCCGATCGAAAGGAATTGAGTCATGACAACTGCTGTAGGCATCGACTTGGGCACAACCAACTCGGTCATCGCAAGCTGGCAAGGCGGCGAGCCGGTGGTGATCTCCAATGTGGAGGGAGCACGGACGACGCCTTCGGTGGTGGCGTTCACCGAGAACGGTGAGCGTCTGGTGGGCCAGCTTGCCCGACGGCAGGCGATCTTGAATCCGAAGGGCACGATCTACTCGGCGAAACGCTTCATCGGACGTCACTACGACGAGATCTCCGAGGAAGCCAAAGCGGTCAGCTTCGACGTCGTAGCGGGTGACAACGGTGAGGCCCGCTTCGACGTGCGCGGCAAGAAATACGCACCAGAGGAGATCAGCGCTCTCGTGCTGCGCAAGCTCGTCGACGACGCGAGCAAGTTCCTCGGTGAGAAGGTGAAGGAAGCGGTCATCACTGTTCCTGCCTACTTCAACGACGCGCAACGAAACGCCACCAAGGACGCGGGCCGTATCGCAGGCCTCGAGGTTTTGCGGATTATCAACGAACCGACCGCTGCGGCACTCGCGTACGGCATGGACAAACAGACCCACGAAACCGTACTGGTCTTCGACCTCGGCGGCGGAACCTTCGATGTGAGCCTGCTGGACGTCGGAGAGGGGGTAGTCGAGGTTCGTTCCACGGCCGGCGACTCCCACTTGGGCGGCGACGACTTCGATCGACGCGTGGTGGACTACCTCGCCGACGAATTCCAGCGCGCGGAGAACATCGATCTGCGTAAGGATGCGCAGGCGTTGCAACGACTGTTCGAAGCCGCGGAGAAGGCAAAGGTTGAGCTGTCCTCGGTGACCCAGGCCCAGGTAAACCTGCCTTTCGTCACCGCTGACGCGAATGGTCCCAAACATCTCACCACTACGATCATGCGATCGAAGTTCGATGATTTGACTGCCGATCTGGTGGAACGGTGCCTCGGCCCGGTGAAGCAGGCCATGAGTGACGCCAAGGTCGCCGCCAACGACATCGACGAAGTGATACTGGTCGGCGGTTCGACACGTATCCCGGCTGTACAGGCGCTGGTTCGCCGGCTGACCGGCGGCAAGGACCCCCACATGGGCGTCAACCCGGACGAGGTCGTTGCCCTCGGAGCCGCAGTCCAGGCAGGCGTGCTCAAAGGCGAGGTTTCCGATGTGTTGTTACTCGATGTCACCCCACTGTCCCTCGGCGTCGAGACGCAGGGCGGGGTGATGACGAAGATCATCGAGCGGAACACGACGATCCCGGCACGGCGCAGCGAAGTGTTCTCCACGGCGGAAGACAATCAGTCCGCCGTGGACGTCGTGGTGTTGCAGGGCGAACGCGAACGTGCGGCCGACAACCGGGTGCTGGGCCGGTTCCGGCTGGAAGACATCCGCCCCGCGCCACGTGGCGAGGCCCAGGTGGAAGTCATTTTCGACATCGACGCCAACGGCATCCTGAACGTCACCGCTCGCGACAAGGATACCGGCAAGGAACAGAGCATCACGATCAGTGAACAGGGCAACCTTGATCAGGGTGAGGTCGAGCGCATGTTGGCGGAGGCCGAACGGAACCGGGGTGAGGACGAGGCGCTGCGCAAGGCGGTCGACGCGCGCAACGGGCTCGATTCGGTTGCGTATCAAGTGGAGCGGCGACTCGCCGAACTCGGTGACAGTGCCCCGCCGCATGAGAAGGCGCGGGCCGAGATGCTGGTTGCCGACGCCCGAAAGGCCGTGCAGGACGGCGCTTCACCCGCGGAGGTTCAGCCACTCACCTCGGAGCTGCAACAGCTGCTCTACGGACTTGTGCCGGACCAGTCGGACGACGGGCAAGCAGGCGGCGCTGATGCTGCGTCGTCGGATGACGGCGACGTGATCGACGCCGAATTCGATCGAAGCTGAGGCGCACGATGGAAATGTCTGCAGATCATTCGACGACTGAGCCGACTACCAACAGCGCCGACACGGATCAAAGCAAGACCGAGTCCGATCGCGCCGAGACGGCAGACGAGCTGTCTCAACTCGAGGACCGTTGGCGCAGGGCCGTCGCAGATCTGGACAACCTGCGCAAGCGATACGCCAAAGATCTGGACCGTGAACGCGCCGCGGAAGTAGCGAAGGTTTCGGCGGCGTGGCTGCCGATACTGGACAACTTGGAGCTTGCGCTTGCACACGCAGGCAGCGATCCGCAGGCCGTCGTCGAAGGTGTGAAGGCGATCCGGGACCAGGCGGTACAGGTGCTCTCACGACTCGGCTTCGAGCGCCACGACGAGGCCGGTGTGCCGTTCTCCCCGGAACTCCACGAGGTGGTCAGTGTGGTAACCCGACCCGACCTTCCGTCCGGGACCGTGGTCGAGGTCTTGCGCCCGGGTTATGGAGAGGACGGGCGACAGTTGCGGCCCGCCGCGGTGGTCGTCAGCCGCCCAGAGGGGTGAGCACCGATGGCCCGTGACTACTACGAAGTACTCGGCGTACCGAAGGGCGCCGGCACCGACGAAATTCAGCAGGCGTACCGCAAGCTGGCCCGCAAGTACCACCCCGATGTGAACAAGGATCCCACTGCGGAGGACAGGTTCAAGGAGGTCAACGAGGCCTATCAGGTGTTGTCCGACCCGGACACCCGGAAACGCTATGACCGATTCGGTGACGACTTCCGGCATGTACCCGAGGATTACGACGAACGGGTGCGGGCAAACGCCGCCGGGTACGGCGGTGGCGGGAGACGGGTGCACTTCGGCCACGGTGTCGGTGGTGAGGGTGCCGTCGACTTCGAAGACCTCTTCGGGCAGATGTTCGGCGGAGGCGGTGGGTTCGGACCGATTCCCGGCGCCGATCAGGAGGCCGAACTGGAACTGGCTCTGGAAGAGGCCTATCAGGGCGGAAAACGCACTCTCAGACTGGACGGACGGCAGTATGACGTCGACATTCCAGCCGGCGTCCTGGACGGCCAGCGAATCCGGTTGGCCGGGCAAGGAGGCCGAGGCAACGGTGACGCGCCGCCTGGGGATCTGTACCTCGTGGTGCGGATCAAACCGCATTCACGGTTCCGCGTGCAGGGTCGGGACATCTACGTCGATCTGCCCGTATCGCCATGGGAGGCGGTTCTCGGGTCGACAGTCGTCGTTCCCACACCGGGCGGAGAGGCGAAAGTCAAAGTGGTGCCTGGCTCTTCGACTGGTAGGAAGCTGCGCCTGCGCGGAGAGGGAATGCCGAATCCGCGCGGTGCCAACGGCAACCTCTACGCCGAAATCAAGGTGATGGTTCCGTCGAAACCGACAGCACGTGAACGCGAACTGTTCGAGCAGTTGGGCGCCGAATCGAACTTCAATCCGAGGAAAGAGACATGAGCACCTCAACGCCGATCACTCAGTACGTATTGGTTCGCCGTACCGGATTGTCGCCGGACGCCTTCGCCGAACGTACTGGCCTGCACCCGGACATGGCACGAAAACTCGTGACTCTCGGACTGCTCGACGCCCACCGCTACGCCGGCGGAGAGATGTCGTTCGACCCATCCGAAGTGACCCACGCCGCACGCATCCAACGACTGCGGACGGGTCTGGGTCTCAACTACTCGGCAATCGGGCTCGTGCTCGATCTGCTGGATCGAATCGAAAGACTCGAAACAGCGGCCCGCAGAAGGAGGACATCCTCATGGACACCGGCAGCTTGACCGAAAAGTCACGAGAAGCCTTGCAGGAAGCCCAGAATGTTGCGACCAGAATGGGCCACACCGAAGTCGACGGAGAGCACCTGCTGCTCGCATTGGTCGATCAGCAGGATGGGTTGGTGCCCCGACTGCTCGAACAGGCCGGCGCGAATGTCGAAGCACTTCGATCCGATCTGGATCGTGAACTGTCGCGTAGGCCGAAGGTCAGCGGCCCCGGCGCGACCCCCGGTCAGGTGATGATCACCCAGCGTCTGGCCAAGCTGCTCGATGCCGCAGAGCGGGAGGCGAAGAGACTCAAGGATTCCTACGTGTCGGTGGAGCATCTTGTGATGGCCCTCTCCGAGGAAGGATCGGCCAGCGCGGCCGGGCGGGTCCTCGCCAGTCACGGGGTCACACGGGACGCCTTCCTCACAGCGCTGACGAAGGTGCGCGGCAATCAGCGTGTCACGTCGGCAACCCCGGAGGGGGCGTACGAGGCATTGGAGAAGTACGGGCGCGACCTCGTCTCCGAGGGACGGGCAGGCAAACTCGATCCGGTCATCGGCCGGGATGCCGAGATACGCAGGGTAACTCAGATCTTGAGCCGGAAAACGAAGAACAACCCGGTGCTGATCGGCGACCCCGGTGTAGGTAAGACTGCGATTGTCGAGGGTCTCGCCCAGCGGATCGTCCGCGGCGACGTGCCCGAGGGCCTACGCGACAAGACGATCTTCTCGCTCGACATGGGTTCTCTGGTGGCCGGTGCGAAGTACCGGGGCGAGTTCGAGGAGCGACTGCAGGCCGTGCTGTCCGAGGTGAAGGCTGCCGAGGGGCGCATCCTGTTGTTCGTCGACGAGTTGCATACCGTGGTCGGAGCGGGCTCGGTCGGCGGCGAGGGGTCTCTCGACGCCGGCAACATGCTCAAACCGATGCTCGCACGCGGCGAACTGCACATGATCGGTGCCACCACTCTCGACGAGTATCGCAAGCACATCGAATCCGATGCGGCACTGGAGCGTCGATTCCAGACCGTTCTCGTCGACGAGCCCAGTGCCGAGGATGCGATCTCGATTCTGCGCGGACTTCGAGAACGCCTCGAGGTGTTCCATGGCGTGAAAATTCAAGACGGTGCATTGGTGGCCGCCGTGACCCTCTCGCACCGGTACATCACCGACCGCTTCCTTCCGGACAAGGCGATCGATCTCGTAGACGAGGCATGCGCTCGGCTCCGCACCGAAATCGATTCGATGCCTGCCGAACTCGACGAGCTCACCCGGAAGGTGACCCGTCTGGAGATCGAAGAGGCCGCACTGTCCAAGGAAACGGACGCGGCCAGCAAGGCGCGCCTCGAAGAATTGCGCAAGGAGCTGGCCGACCTGCGGGCCGAGGCAGACGCCCGGCACGCTCAATGGGAGGCGGAGCGGCAGGCGATCCGGCGGGTGCAAGAACTGCGAGGAGATTTGGAACGGTTGCGCGTCGAGGCCGAGGCCGCCGAACGCAACTACGACCTCAATCGGGCAGCCGAGTTGCGATACGGCGAGATCACCGAGCTCGAACGCCGGCTCGAGGCGGCGGAGGAGCAACTGGCCACCAGACAAGGCCGAAATCCGTTGCTGCGTGAAGTGGTCACCGAAGACGAGATCGCAGAGATCGTGGCCGCATGGACGGGTATCCCGGTCGCCCGGCTGCAAGAAGGTGAGCGGGAGAAGTTGTTGAAGCTCGACGAGATCCTGCACGAGCGGGTCGTCGGTCAGGACGAGGCGGTGCAACTGGTCGCGGACGCTGTGATCCGGGCGAGGTCCGGTATCCGTGATCCTCGTCGACCGATCGGTTCGTTCATTTTCCTGGGCCCGACGGGCGTCGGAAAGACCGAGCTTGCAAAGACATTGGCCAGCGCCCTATTCGACAGTGAAGACAACATGGTGCGCCTCGATATGAGCGAGTACCAGGAACGGCACACGGTGAGTCGGCTCATCGGTGCACCTCCCGGATACGTCGGGTACGACGAAGGTGGCCAGCTCACCGAGGCGGTGCGGCGTAAGCCGTACTCCGTGGTGCTCTTCGACGAGATCGAGAAGGCCCACGCCGACGTCTTCAATACCCTGCTGCAGGTGCTCGACGACGGCCGGATCACCGATTCTCAAGGGAGGCAAGTCGATTTCCGGAACACGGTGATCATCATGACCTCCAACATCGGATCCCAGCATCTCCTCGACGGGGTCACAGCCGACGGCGAAATCAAGCCGGACGCCAGGGAACGGGTGATGGCAGAACTGCGCGGGCATTTCCGCCCCGAATTCCTCAACCGGGTCGACGACATCGTGCTGTTCTCCCCACTCACCCTGCCCCAGATCGAGTACATAGTGGAACTGCAACTCACCGACCTTCGAAACAGGTTGTCGGAGAGACAGATACACCTGGAAATCACGCCGGAGGCACGCCGACTGATCGCCGAACACGGGTTCGACCCTGTCTACGGTGCGCGGCCGCTGCGCCGATACATCGCACACGAGGTCGAAACCAAGATCGGCCGTGCACTGTTGCGCGGCGAGATCAAACCGGACGGCACCATCAGCGTCACGGTGGACGGCGGCGAGCTTGCCGTCGCGTATGCCGAACCCGCCTTCGCGGCGGCCTGAGAAGAGGTAACTGGTCATGGGATCCGAAAAGGTGAAGTGCCCGAACTGCGGCAAGACCAACAACATCCCGGCAGCAGGGGAAGGAAAACCTCGCTGCGGCAACTGCCACGAGCCGCTGCCCTGGATCGCCGCGGCGGGAGACGGTGACTTCGCGGAGATCGTCGAAAAATCCTCGGTGCCTGTGCTCGTGGATCTGTGGGCGACGTGGTGCGGCCCGTGTCGCATGGTCAGCCCCGCGCTCGAGCAGCTCGCCAGAGAACACGCCGGCCAGATCAAGCTGGCCAAGGTCGACGTCGATGCTGCACCCCGGACGGCTGAACGATTCACCGTCCGCGCCGTGCCGACTCTGCTGGTGATGGACCGGGGTGAGGTTCTCGCTCGCCAGTCGGGCGCAGCTCCGGTCCCCCAGCTGCGCACGTGGCTCGATCAGGCGCTCTCGGAAAATGCCGGCGAGGAGGCGAAGTCATGAGTCCTGTCCATGCGGACCCACATGTAACCGCGATCCGGGCCGTGGTGCCCCGTACCCCGCAGGGCTGCGAGGAATGTCTTCGCCTCGGCACCCCGTGGGTGCATCTGAGGCTGTGCCTGACGTGCGGACACGTCGGTTGCTGCGACTCTTCGCCGGGCAGGCACGCGAGTGCTCACGCTCACGCCATCGGGCATCCGATCGTCCAGTCGATGGAGCCCGGCGAGGATTGGCGGTGGTGTTATGTCGACCAGAACTTCGTCTGAGGGCGCCTCACCCATCGGGTACAGCCCGCCGGTCGACGACGAGACCCCGGACGAGGAGGGCGCCTTCCCGCGGCTGACGGACGACCAGGTCGCGAAGCTCGAGGTCGGTGGCTCGCGTCGACCGGTTCACGCCGGCGAGGTGCTGATCCGAGAAGGCGCGCCTGACAACGATTTCGTCGTCGTCCTTTCCGGAAAGATCGCAGTCGTCGACGAAGGCGACGCGGACGGCGAGCGCAGGATACTGCGCGTGCACGGTCCTGGGCGTTTCCTGGGCGAGCTCGGACTCCTGGAAGGCCAGGTGGCGTTCTTCACCGCCGAAGCGATCGAGGACGGCGAGATACTCGTCGTCCCGGCCGAGCAGGTACGCGAGCTGATTGCCCACGATCCCGTGCTCAGCGATTTGATCCTGCGCGCCTACCTTGTGCGTCGGCACTTGCTGATCGGGCTCGGCTCCGGATTCCGGATCATCGGCTCCTGCTTCTCCCCGGATACGTTGCGACTTCGTGAGTTCGCGATGCGAAACCGTCTGCCCCACAAGTGGTTCGACTTGGAACAGGACGAACGAGTGGAGCAGCTGCTACGCAGCCTGAACGTCGCACCCGAGGACACACCCGTCGTGATCTGGCACGGCGAGAAGGTGCTGCGCAATCCGACGAATGCGGAACTCGCACGCGTCGTCGGGCTTCCTGTCCCGGCACCCGTCGCGGACGCAGCCAAGGACGTCTACAACCTCGTCGTCGTGGGTGCCGGACCGGCCGGCCTGGCCGCATCGGTGTACGGCGCCTCGGACGGGTTGAACACGGTGACGTTGGAGCGGATCGCTGCGGGCGGCCAAGCCAGTACCTCATCCCGGATCGAGAATTATCTGGGATTCCCCGCCGGGGTCTCCGGCTCCGAATTGGCCGAGCGAGCCGTGCTCCAGGCCGGGAAGTTCGGCGCCCGCATCCTGGTGTCGGCAGAAGTGACCGGATTGGGATCCGAGGCCGGGAACCATGTGCTCCGACTGGCGGACGGCGGGTCGGTGCACGCCCGGGCCGTTGTGCTCGCCGCCGGGGCGCGGTACCGCAAGTTGGCCGTTCAGGGGATCGAGGCGCTGGAAGGAACAAGCGTGTACTACGCCGCAACGCATCAGGAAGCACGGATATGCGGCACCGACCCGATAGCCATCGTCGGTGGCGGCAACTCCGCCGGCCAGGCCGCCGTCTTCCTCGCCGAGCACGTCTCGCAGGTGCACCTGCTCATCCGCGGCGATGACCTCGGGAAGAGCATGTCCCGATACCTGGTCGACCAGATCGAACACCATCCGCGGGTCACCGTGCACCGGCACACCGAGATTCGTGCGGTCCACGGCGAGAAATACCTCGAAGCAATTGCAGTCGAGGAGAATCGCACCGGCGACCAGGACACGATTCGGGTGCGCGCCCTGTTCGTCTTCATCGGGGCGGTACCGCACACCGGGTGGCTTGCCGACGCGATCGCACTCGACGACCACGGCTTCGTCCTCACCGGTGTGGACGCGATCCACGCACGAGCGGACGGCAGCCTGCCAATCAACGGCGGCCTGTCCAGGACGCTCGAAACCAGCCTGCCCGGCCTGTTCGCGGCGGGCGACATCCGCCGCGGTTCGGTGAAACGAGTCGCATCCGCCGTCGGTGAAGGAGCGATGGCCGTACGCCAAATCCATGAATACTTCGAAAGGAGCTGACGACATGCCAGTAATGGGCACCGTGAAATTCCAGCGGTTCTTCAGGGCAGCGGCCGGACTGCAGGTCGACCGGAACGATCTCAAGCGCTATACCGATTTCATCGACGACAAGATCTACGACGTGATCCTGATCGGGAAAGCCTCCGCGAAAGCAAACTTGCGCGACGTGATCGAACCGTGGGACCTGCCGATCACCAAGGGATTACAGGAGAGCATCCACCGGTTCGAAAAACTCGACGAGGAGATCGAACTTCAACCGCTGCTCGATCAGCTCACGGCCCGCCCGCCCTTGGACGTGGCCCTCTCAGAGGAGACAGAGCAACGACTGCCGCTGATCGCAGGAGGGTTGAGCGTAGCGCTGGCGCAAACCTTCGCCACGGTCGAACCGGACCGCAAGAACCCCGGCACAGCCCAATGGACAGTCGCCTTCGACATCTTCCACCTACTTCTGTGATTACCACCCGTCCCGGCTGACAGCGCGTCTGAGTTCGAATATGCTGTCCGGCTGCGAAAATACCGGTGCGATTCAGAACTGCCTGTCAGTTGGCGTCGACGACGGAGGATTTCCGGCGAGAGGTGCGGTTTCCGCGCTCGATTCTCGAGCAGCGAGAACTCCAGTGAGGGACTCGATTACAGCCCTCAGATCTTCTGCCGTGAGCGAGTTCGGCTTACACGCCGAACCTCTGACACCGGTAGTCCGCGTGGCCAGGCGGCGAGCAGAACTTGTCGATCGCCGATCACTCCTTCGGCTCATCTGAGAACCTTTCGTCTTCACTTTCTCGATCCCCGCATCGGGCGGGCCCTGAGCACTTCTGGGCGCGCACAGCTCAAGGCCCGGCAAGGAGACCAGTGAGGGTGGTATGGCCTTGCCTTGACGAACACCCGCCCGATTGTTTGCCCCCTCGAACGGAACGGGTGCCCCCGACCCGACGAAGGTTATTGCGCACTGCTTGTAGACGACAGGGTCGAAAGTCCCAGTTCCATTGTGATGAGCAAGCTTTGACGGTAGCCGAAGTGTTCTCCCTTACAGCCGGTTCGGTGTGTGCACGAACACCGACATCGTTCGCAGCGACTCCGACGAACGAGCACCCGCGATGTTCGATGCCCGATCCACCCGCAAACATCGGGAAAAGACCTATTTTGCAAAAGCATTCGGAACAGACGTCTGCAAACCAAATACCAGGCACGGGCCACCTTTCCAGGCACCGCGGCTACTGCGCCGCTAGCGTGACGACCAAGATGTTCACCTTGCCATGCAAACGGCCATGTCACTTCTTGGCATCGAAGGCGACTGAACATGATTTATACCGATCGCACTGTTTATGGTTGAAGATGTGCGGACGACATGAACGTCGACTTCGCACGGATAGTGGGTCATCGGTGTTGTGTGCTCAATGCCGACGTCGGTCATACGCCCCGACTCGCACACGCAGAGTCGGGGCTCCGGCGGATCCGTTGCCGCACCGCCGCTACTGACGAAGTGCCGTACCGCGCCGCCCGCTTCGAATCGAGGCCGAAGGCGGCCACCGCTTTTGTCGGGACCAGGCAAAGCAGCGATCTTCAGGGACCGGAACACTTCCCCAAAGCTTCTGGCGCTCTCGGTTGCAGAGTGCTAATTCGTGTGGTTATCATGTTCTCGCACAGTAAGTTCGGTCAACCGCCACAGTGGCGGTGACTTTTCTTTTCACGACATGGGAGGTGTGTTGCTGTGCTTCGTTTCGATCCTTTCACCGACATCGACGCGATCACCAAGTCCGTACTCGCCGCGGGAACCGGCAACGGACGCAGTCCACGGTTCATGCCGATGGACCTCTACAAGGTCGAGGACCAGTACGTCCTGCACGCCGATCTTCCCGGCGTCGACCCAGGATCAGTGGACGTCCGCATCGACGGCTCGACCCTGACGTTGACCGCGCACCGCACCGCCCTCTCCGAAGAGGGTGTGAGCTGGCTGGCGAGTGAGCGTTTCGCTGGAACATACAAACGGCAGCTGTCCATCAGCGACGACATCGACGCCGAACAGATCGAGGCCTCGTACGACAACGGCGTGTTGACGGTGACGTTGCCGATCGCAGAGAAGGCGAAACCGCGGAGGATCGAGGTCTCCTCCGGACCACCCTCCCGAACCGATAACGCCCGATCGACAACACAGGTGCAGATCGAAGCCTGATCCGCCTGGCCCGAACACCGCTTGATGGTGGGGTGACTCCCGAGGACACGCGATGGGTTCTCGGGCCTCACCCACCATCGCTTCGATCTCCCACTGCACACCCGTGGCGCACACCGGTACATCCACCACACGAAAGAATCAGCGCGAGAACCCTTTAGCTGCCATGACTGCATCCACTATCCCCCCGCACGAGCAATCCGACAACACCGACAACACCGAATCCCGCGCGCACACTCCACCCGATTGGTGGGATCACCACCGTCCTATCACCAGCGATGAATACAGCGACATGGCGTTGATGCTCGGTGCACTCTCGATACTGACGTTCTGGATGTTCGGCCTCGGCATCCTCCTCGGTGCCGCCGCCATCGGAACCGCCCTGGCAGCGCGCCGACCCGACACCCCCGGACGCGATCTGGGCGACAACACTGCCGGCGTGGTCGGGATCCTCACCGGCATTGCCGGAATCGCCTTCGGCGCCGTCTTCCTCACTGCAGCACTACCCCACCTGTAGAAAAACCGAATTTTGCACTAGTGGAATCGAATTGGTGCTTGTAGCAGGATCTCACAAGATCTGAAATCCGTCCCACCTTCAGGCGATGGCGGCAGCCACTATCCCCGCGCCATATCGACGAATTTCGAGAGGTGAAGTTGGTGCGCCACAGTGATTGTCGCGGTCGGGCCGTTACGGTGCTTACCCAGAATCAGGTCGGCTTCACCGCCACGGGGATCGTCTCGCTCGGTCGCGTCGGGGCGGTACAGCAGAATCACCATGTCGGCGTCCTGCTCGAGCGATCCGGACTCACGAAGGTCGGCGACCTGCGGACGCTTGTCGGTTCGCTGCTCGGGACCACGGTTGAGCTGACAGATCGCGACAACCGGAACTTCGAGCTCCTTCGCCAAAAGCTTTAGGCTACGGGAGAATTCGGAGACTTCCTGCTGACGGGACTCGACCTTTTTACCCGAGCTCATCAGCTGGAGGTAGTCGATGACGATCAGGCGAATATCGTGTTTCTGCTTGAGCCGCCGCGCTTTTGCGCGGATTTCCATCATGGTGAGGTTGGGGGAGTCATCGATGAATAGCGGCGCCTCACTGATCTCACTCATGCGACGCGCGAGCTTGGTCCAGTCGTCGTCGGTCATCTTTCCGGAGCGCATGTCGCCGAGCTTGATCTTTGCCTCTGCGGACAGCAGACGCATGACGATCTCGGTTTTGCTCATTTCCAGGGAGAACATGACGCTGGCCATGCCGTGCGTGATGGAGCAGGAACGCAGGAAATCCATTCCGAGCGTGGAATTGTGCGTCGGGACCATCGAATGACCGGCCAGGTACATGTGGTCGGCGTTGTCGACCTCGACGCAGCGAACCGGAACACTCGCAATTGGTCGAACATCGACAATGTAGCGCGACCCGCTGCGCGCAGTGCTTTTACTCGCTCGACGCTCCTTGTGCAGCATCGCTTTCCGCGTAAGACCGAACACTTCGTCATCAGTCGAGAAGGTCAAGGTGAATGCAGTCGACGAAGCCTCGGTGCGACCGTTGACTCGCTTTGTGCTCATTTGGCAGCGATAGCCAAGACTGACCACTAATTCCTGGGCATCGCGGACGAGGCGCTCGTTGGTTACCGAAAACTGAACGGAGCCACCGGCAGTCACAGTTCCATCAGTGTCGAGAAGCCCCGCAAGAACCGCACGACGCTGCGCCTCGGACCCACGGAGATACTGGACAGGGATGTGCTTGTTGCCCAGAACACCGACCGTACGTAGGCGTCCTTGTACCGTGCCGTACTCGTTGCGGCACTTCTGGCAAAGTCGCAGCCCGATCGAAGGCCCGCCACAGTGTGAACAAGTCGGCGCGGGAACGGGATCCGACAAGAAGCGGGCTTTGCCGCCACATGATTGGCCGCACGTGCGCACCTGACTGGTGAACGGCACGAAACTCTTGCCGCACACAACGCAATCGCGCGGAGCGACGGGATCTTCCGGAGCTAGTTTAAGGCTGTAGCGCAAATGCGCCGACTTGGACGGAACTGCAACCAGGCCTTCGGCCTCGATCAACATGATGATCTCAGGATCAGCAGTGGTGAATTGTGCGCAAGCGGTAGAACCGTCACCCAGCCAAGCGCCGAGTGTGTACGGCGGGACAAGGAGATCCTGCGTCGGAAGGTCGAGCGGCTTGGCATTCACGACCGAATGATTAACGCGACCATCCGCCGTTGCGCATCGCACCGTCGATGCGATCTCCGCCGTGGTTCGGACCTCGGCGAATGTCTTTTGATTCTTATAGCGGTTGTAACCTGTCTTGGCGTTCTGCGCTGAACGGCGCGAAGCACGCGTCTCCGTCAACCACTGATGCTGCTCGTCGGCCACCAACACTGTTCCATCGGAAAACTCGACCTCGTAGCAAGGACGGTCAACCATCACGTCGGTAGCGGCAACAACCCGCGTCGGCTTGCCGTGGTTGTCGATCAACAGATCGCCGACAGCAACGTCACCCATCGTGGTCCAGCCACTGGGCGTCGCGAGGGGAGTATCGAGGGCAAGCGCCTTGCCCACACCAGGTCTAGCCGCGACGATAATCATCTGACCAGCGTGAAGGCCGTTGGTGATCTCGTCGAGATCCTTGAATCCGGTGGGCACACCGAGGGAAATTCCGCCGCGGCTGGCGATGGAGTCGATCTCGTCCATCGTGGGCTGGAGGAGCTCGGTGAGGGGTACGAAGTCCTCGGTGGTTCGACGCTCGGTGACCTCGAAGATCTCGGCCTGCGCGCGGTCGACAACCTCGGCCACGTCCTGGCCCTCGGTGCCGGCGTAGCCGTACTGGACGATGCGAGTACCGGCGTCGACGAGACGACGCAGCACGGACTTCTCGGCCACGATCTCGGCATAAAAGGCGGCGTTGGCGGCTGTGGGCACTGTCTGGGTCAGCGTCACCAGATAGGCAGCACCACCGATACGGCGGAGCTCACCTCGACGGTCGAGCTCGGCGGAGACCGTCACCGGGTCGGCGGGCTCGCCACGGCTGTAGAGGTCCAGGATCACGTCGTAGACGGACTGGTGGGCGGGCCGGTAGAAGTCACCCGGACGCAGTACCTCGAGGACGTCAGCGATGGCGTCCTTGCTCAGCAGCATGCCGCCGAGCACCGACTGCTCGGCAGTCATGTCCTGAGGTGGCTGGCGTCCGAACTCCTGGTCGGGCTCGGCCTCGGGAGGGCCCGGGTAGTCCGGCCCTGAGAAGTCGGAAGGTCCTCGATCATCTACAACAGCCACAAGCGAGACCTTCCCGTAAAACACTCGACGACACTGCCAGAAACCGCAGCGCCCTCATCATTTGTACCTGCCCCCACCGACATCCCCTAGCCGCATTCGGCCGGGCTGTAGATAGACGCCGAGATGACGTTAGGGACTAGTAGGTCCGCATACAAACCGGACTGTGGATAAAGCTGTGGATGCTTTGTGGAAACTCCCGCCCCACGGTGTGCACCGCCTGTGGAGCATTTGGGGACTACTTTGCTTAGTAACTACAAAAGACCAGGTAGATGGCTATCCACAATTTCACAGGCCTGTTGATGAAAATAGTTTTTCCACAGTCGGCGCGTCGGCGTGTCGGGCGTGTTGCCTCGCCCGATTCGTCACTGATCACCAAGTCGAACATCACAGTGTGAGAGTTATCCCCAGGTCCGATTCGGGACGCTGCCAGGCGGCACACCGCACCCCGAAACAAAACGTCGGGCCCCACACACCGAAGTGTGCGGGGCCCGACGAGACGAACAGTCGACTATGCGCCGACGACGTTCAGGTTGAACTTGGCAACCACATCGGGGTGCAGGTTCACGACCACGGCGTGCTTGCCCGTGTTCTTGATGTGAGCCTTCGGCAACACGATGGAGCGCTTGTCGACAACCGGTCCACCGGCAGCCTTGATCGCAGCAGCGACGTCAGCGACGGTAACCGAACCGAAGAGCTTGCCCGAGCCACCGGCGGTCTTGACCGTCAGCGTTACGGACTCGAGGCCCTCGATAGCTGCCTTGAGCTCCTTGGCGTGATCCAGGCCGCGCACAGCGCGCGCTTCCTGTGCACGACGGATGCCCTCGACCTGCTTCTCGGCGCCACGGGTGGCGACGATTGCCAGTCCGCGGGGGAGCAGGTAGTTACGGCCGTAGCCGTCCTTGACCTCCACGGTGTCGCCAGGCGCACCGAGGTTGTCCACGTCAGCGGTGAGGATGAGCTTCATGTTCTTTCCTCCCTTTCCTTAGCGAGCCACGGTGGCGTAAGGCAGCAGTGCTACCTCACGTGAGTTCTTGACGGCAATGGCAACGTCGCGCTGGTGCTGGACGCAATTGCCGGTGACACGGCGAGCACGGATCTTTCCGCGATCGCTGACGTACTTACGAAGCAACGTCGTGTCCTTGTAGTTGATCTGCGTGTTCTTCTCTTTGCAGAAGGTGCAGACCTTCTTCTTCATAACCTTGTCGCGCAAGGGCGGCTTCGGCATGTCTTTGCTCTTTTCTGGATGTTCCTGATCAGGTACGGATCAGAAGGGCGGTTCGTCGCTGCCCGCACCACCGAAGGAGCCCGAAGCCTGAGGCGCACTGCCCCAAGGATCGTCTCCACCCGAAGGTGCAGCGCTCGGACGTCCGCCACCCGATCCGCCGGAGGAACCGCCGAAGTTGCCGCCTCCACCGCCGCCACCACGGTTGGCCTTGTTGACCTTTGCCGTGGCGTACTTCAGTGAAGGACCGATTTCATCGACTTCGAGCTCGACGACAGTTCGCTTTTCGCCCTCGCGAGTTTCGTACGAACGCTGCTTGAGCCGGCCGCTCACGATTACTCGTGAACCACGGGTCAAGCTCTCCGCGACGTTCTCGGCTGCTTCGCGCCAGATGTTGCAACGCATGAACAGCGCATCGCCGTCTTTCCATTCATTGGAATTACGGTCGAAGGTGCGGGGCGTGGAAGCAACCGTGAAGTTTGCAACCGCGGCACCCGCCGGGGTGAAACGAAGTTCAGGATCAGCCGTCAGGTTTCCGATGACGGTGATGATGGTGTCGCCAGCCATGTGGTTCCTCCTGCATTGATGTAAGACCGTTGGGCGCGAGAGTAGAGCTCGCTACCGACAGTAATTACTTGTTGTGGCGCAGAACCTTCGTGCGCAGAACCGACTCGTTCAGACCGAGCTGACGATCGAGCTCAGCGACGGTGGCGGGAGTGGCGTTGATGTCGATCACCGCGTAGATACCTTCAGCATGCTTCAGGATCTCGTAGGCGAGACGACGCTTACCCCAGACATCGACCTTGTCGATCGTGCCGCCGTGCTGGCGCACAACATTGAGGAACGTATCCAGTGAAGGAGCGACAGTGCGCTCGTCCAGGCTGGGGTCAAGGATGACCATCAATTCGTAATGACGCATAAGACCTCATCACCTCCTGTGGACTAAGTGAAAACGGCCACGGACTATCCGTGGCAGGAGGGTCGTTGCGTCAGCAACCCTCGTAGGTTACACGAGGGGCCTTGACCAGGGAAATCGTCCCGGCCCTCCGGGAAGACCGCCAGGTCGATGCGCGACGCGTGGTGCAGACGCATCACCCCGCGAGCCACTGCGCCCCCTAGGGTGAGAATCATGCGAACAGACCGCAAGACCCCGGCGTCGATCCTGGCGTTGGTCGTCGGATTGTGCGGGCTGACGATGGCGCTGGGCTATTTCAACAAGGCCAGATGCGGCGGTGCACCGTTCGCGCCCGACGGACGAAGCCTGAACTTCGACGTCAACAAGAACATCGACGTCTGCTACTCCGACATTCAGTTGCTCTGGCTCGGACGAGGTATCGATCAGCATCTGTTCCCCTTCGTCACCGGAGGGATAACGCCCGAAGGATTCCTGACCGGCGGAACCGTCGAATACCCGGTGCTCAGCGGAATTCTGATGTGGCTGGGCGGTATCGGCTCACACACCGACACCGATTTCCTTCTGCACTCGGCCCTGATCCTGGCTCCTTTCGGACTGCTCACGGCGTGGATGCTCGGCAAGATGAGCGGCGCGTACGCGCTCGTGTGGTCGGCGACTCCGCCCCTGGTTCTGTACGCATTCCACAACTGGGAGCTCCCGGTGGTGGCCACCAGCGTCGGCGCGATCTTCCTGATGACGTTCGAGCGGATCCCGCTGCGAACTCGCGCGGTTCTGGCGGCCGTCATCCTGGCGATCGGTTTCTGTTTGAAGCTGTACCCGGGAATGTTCGTGCTGCCGCTCATGGCCTACGTGCTTCTACGCGGCACCGAAGGCAAGCGCTACGACGTTCGTGGGGCGCTGATGACGGCGGGCGCGGCGATCGTCACCGTCGTCCTCGTCAACCTGCCGTTCGCCCTCATTTCCTACGAAGGCTGGCGCGCGTCGTTCAGCTTCCAGGAGAAGCGAAGCGCGGACATCACCACCAACTCGGTGTGGTTCTGGGGGTTGCGCCCCTTCTACGGTTTCGGAGTTCGCGAACTCAACGCCGACTACGACGCACTGGTGAGCATCCTGTCTCCGGTGATGATCCTGTTGTCGTTCGCGCTCGCGATGTATCTGGGTTGGCGCCGCTACGTCCGCGACGGCTACTTTCCGTGGATTGCAGTCAGTGCCGCGATGCTGTGCGGATTCGTGTTGCTGCACAAGGTCAATTCACCGCAGTACACACTGTGGATCCTGCCTTTCCTCGTACTGTTCAAGATCCGGTGGTTCTGGATCGTCGCCTATCTGATCGCCGACGCAGCGTTGGGTATCGGCATCTTCCGGTACTTCTACCAACTGGACATGAATCTCGATCCGAGCAAGTACGAGGCCGTCGTCCAGGCGAGCGTGTGGGGCCACGTCATCCTGCTCGCCGTGTTCTTCTTCTTGTTCCTGCGAGTCCCGTTGCGGTATCCGCTTGCCGGTGGGACCGATCAGATTGCCAACTCCGACAACAACCTTCCGACTCACTCACGGGAGCACGCCTGATGACTGCATCATGGTTCGAATCACCGACGCTGACCGGTGATCGTGTCCGACTCGAACCCCTGGGCGTCGCGCACACCGACGCTCTGCTCGCTGCTGCCGACGACCCGGCGATCTTTCGTTGGACCGCATCGCCCATCACCGATCGGGAACAGGCACAGAAGTACATCGCTGTAGCAACCGACGACCCGAATCGGATCGCCTTCGCGCAGGTGAACATCGCGACGAACGCCGTGGTCGGCACTACGTCCATGTACCAGATCGACCCGGTAAACCGCAGTCTTGCAATCGGGTACACGTGGTTGTCGCGATCGGTTCAGGGAACCGGGATCAATCCCGAATCGAAGCTGCTCCTGCTTCGTCACGCCTTCGACCAGCTCGAAGCCGTACGCGTCGAGTGGCACACGGACGAGTTCAACGAACAGTCCAGGGCAGCGATCGCAAAGCTCGGCGCTCAGTTCGAGGGCCTGCTGCGCAAGCACCGACGCCGCGCCGATGGCAGTTGGCGTACAACAGCGCTGTTCGCGATGACCGACGACGATTGGCCGACCATCGCACCTCAGCTCGAGACACGTACCCGAAACTAGCGATCACCTGCACTCTTCGGCCAAGTCCATGCCAAGATTCACCTCATGAGCGATCAGGGTGGGTACGGGTACCAGGGCAATCAGAATTGGCAACCGTCTCCGTACGGGCAGCCCGATCCGTACGGCAGGCGCCCGACGAACACACTCGCGGTACTCGCCCTCGTCTTCGCGTTCCTCATCGCGCCGTTGGGGATCGTCTTCGGGCACATCGCTCGCGGCCAGATCAAACGGACCGGCGAAGAAGGCGACGGACTCGCCCTTGCCGGACTGATCATCGGCTACATCTTCACCGCACTCGGCATCCTGGCCGTGATCGTGTGGATCGCGTTCTTCGGGCTGCTCGCCGCCGCTTTCGGCAACGCCGCCAATGAAGCGAGTTCGCGGAGTCTCACCTATACGACGCCGTACTCGTACTCCACGACCACGACTCGGGCGCCGAGTGCACCCACCACAGCGCCGAAAACGACGACGCCCCCACGCGTCACAACCTCGATCGGACCAGCGCCGACCGTCTCGGGCACCAACCGTCAGGGCTTCATCTCCGGCGGCCCCAGTTGCAACTCCACCAATCCTGCCGTCGCCATCGCCGTCACGACCGGATCACGAATCGTCATCTGCGAAACCGGAGTCGGGCGTTACTACTACAAGGGTCAACGGCTGAGCGACGGCGCCACCATCGAACTCGACGATCCGACGCCCACGGGCAACGGATTCACCGTCACCAACAAGGACGTGACGTACAAGCTCACCTCCGCCGGACTGGTGATCACCGGCAGCGGAGGCGAGCTGGGTCGGGAACCGGCGCTCGAGTTCTGGATGAACTGAAGCGCGTCAGCCGGCACACGGATCCTGATAGGGAACACCGGGCAGGTACCGCTCCCATTCGGCTTCCGTGATGGGAGATCCTGCGGTGCGGCACAATCGATCAACGACGCCGTCGGGGTCGATTCCCCACAAGCGAACGGTCTTGTCCGACCCGCTACCCGCGATCATGTCACTCTCGCCGGCGAACTGAGCGTCGTTGACGCGACCCGGGTAGGCGGACAGCGTCGCAAATCGTGTTGCCTGCGAGGGAGTCTCGATGTCCCAGAGCCAGACGGTTCCGTCGCCGACACCGGCAGCGAGCCGATCACCGGCGCGGTTGAACGAGATCGAATAGATTGCGCCCTCGGGGCCGACGAGACGAGCGAGTTCCTCGGGTGCCGACGGTGTGCGTACGTCCCACACGGCGACACCGTGATCCGCACTTCCAGCGGCCAACAGCGTTCCGTCGGCGCTGAAAGACACTGCTAATGCGTAGCTTTCGAATCCACCCACCGTCGCCGCCACCCGGGGCGACGCTGCGTTCGACACGTCCCACAGATCCACTTCGTTCTTGGCGTTCGCGATCGCCAAGATGTCGGTACCTGGCTGAAAGGCCATCATCTGCGGGTAGGAGCCGACATCGGTCGACGACAACAGTTTCGGAGCCGACGGGTCGGAAACGTCGACCAACGCAATACTGTTGTCGTCCTGCGAGGACACCGCCAGCAGATCTCCGGCGGGATTCAGTGCGACAACCGCCACGATGCCCTTCACATATACCGCAGGCTCGCCGTAGATACGTGGCGACGCCGGATCACTCAGGTCCCAAAGATATGCACCGCCGCCGCCGGTGCCGCTCACAGCCAGGTTCCCGTCTGCCGACACCGCCGACGCACCGCTGAAAGTTTCGGCCCCTTGCGGTTTCAACTCCGGCATCACCGCGGGGCGATCGAGATCCTCGGTGTTCCACGCCAACATCGCGCCACCCCTGGCACCGACGCCGGCCACCAGACGCGAGCCGTCCGCGGCAAAGGGACTGGTGAAGATCGTGTCCCGAGCTCCCGCCCAGACCGGACCCGGAAGAGCCCACACGCGAGTCACACCGTTGAGTCCCCCGGTGACCAGATTGCGGCCGTCATCGCTGTAGTCGACGGTGGTCACCGCCCCACTGTCCGGAAGTGTTTCGATCAATGCCCCGGTTCGGGGGTCCCACACGCGCACGGAGTTGTCGGAACTTCCTGCGGCAAGACGTGTTCCGTCTTTGCCGTAGTTCAGTTCGTTGACGTAGCTGGAAAATCCCGTCAGTGCCTGCAGGGGAGAGGGGCGCGCCGGATCGCTCATGTCCCACCGAACCACCTCCCTGCCAGTGGTTCCCGCCGCGAGCTCACGTCCGTCCGGGCTGAAGGCAACGCCGAGGTAGTGGACGGTGGTGCCGTTGGGCTCGGTCGCGAAGATCGGCGCCGATTCCTCACCCCACTTCGCGACGTCCCACACGCGCAGAGTCGCTTGACGCCCGCCCGCCACGAGGAAACGTCCGTCGGGGCTGAACGTCGCGGTGACAATGCCGTCAGCTGGATGCGGAAGAGCAGGCAAAGCAACGGCATTCGTGGAGGTGTCGATGTTCCATCGCAGGACGTCGGGCGTCGAGGTACCGGCGACCAGCTTGGTTCCGTCTGGGCTGAACTCCATGTCCTGCACTACGCGTTCACCGTCGACGGGAAGTGTTCCACGGACCGGATTCTTCGGGTCCGACACATCCCAGAGTGCAGCGCCGCCGGCACCACCGGTCGCAAGGAGCCGTCCGTCCGGGCTGTAGGCGACGGCAAAGAGGGCCGTGCCCTCCGAGACTCCGAGGAACTCTGCCTGCGGAACGGCTGAGGCAACACCGTCCACCATCGGATAAAGCCTGACCTTCCCGTCCGAACCACCCACCGCCACAACAGTTCCAGCTGGGTTGATCCGGGCCTTCATCGCGCCGGGCGGTCCGATGATGCGAGTAGCCGAATGAACGCCCGACGCATCCAGCAATGCCGAGCGGGCTTCGGTTGTTTCGTTGACCGCAAATGCCGCCAGAGCAAGCTGCGACGCCAGCGACGGATCCCGCTCGCGCATCCTGATCGACTCGGTGGCCACCTGACGCGACATCGCCTCGTCTCGCGCGGTATCTGCTTGGACACGTTGACGATTGGCTCCGATACCGGCGACGGTCGCAACCACCGCCAACACCAGAGCGATCACCGACGCGGCTGCCAACGCAGTCACGAGCCGTCGTAGCACGCGTGTACGTCGGCGATCGGCAAATTCCTGCTGATCACGATGCTCGATGCTCGCGGCGAGGTACTCCCGCTCGGTGGCATTGAGGTCGGCGGCGCGGGTCCGACTCGGTTCCAGTGGGAGCCCGAGTTCGCCCGAACGCAGCCATTCTTCCGTCAGATGAAGACGTGCGGGTCCGAGCAGCGCGCCGGGGTCGCGTCCACTGTCTTCCCACACCTGCGCCGCGTAGGTGAACCTGCGATGCACCGCCAGACCGGCGCGGTCCGAGTCGATCCAATCGCGAAGCCGACTCCACGCGGACAGCAAGACCTCGTGCGAAACCTCGACGGTCTCCTCGTCGACGGTGAGAAGGCGGCGTAAGGCGAACCGGTCGATGACGGTATTCACGTCGTCGACGTCGTCACCGAGGAAGAGTTCGGTGCGCGGTGCCCGCCGACGCGTCTGCGTCACTTCGTCGACGTTGACCAACCGGAGGAAGATCCTGCGCGCCAACTGCTGCTGCCGCTCTGTGAGCTCGCCGTACACTTCCTCCGCGCTTTGCTGGACGGCTCCGGCAATCCCGTCGGTGGCGTAGTAATCCGAGACGGTCAGCGTCTTACGCGTCGACCGTTGCCAGGTCCCCAGCAGTGCGTGCGACAACAATGGCAAAGCTCCGGGGTCGCTGGCCGTGCGCGAGCCGCGTGGTGTCAGCTCGGAGACCAGAACCTGAACCAACTCGCTCTGCACGGTCATCCCGGCCTTGACCGCCGGCTCGACGATCACTTCGCGCAACTGCTCTTCGGTCAGCGGCCCGACCACCATCGGCGAGTCGTCGAGCAGTGGCACCAAAAGCGGTTCCTTCGCCGCGAGCCCGTAGAAGTCGGCACGCATGCCGATGACGACAATGGTGTTCTCACCGAGTTCCGCGAGAGTCTGCAGTATTTCCTCGCGACGATCACCGTCGCACTGCGTCCACAGTTCCTCGAACTGATCGAGCATCAAGACTGTTGGTTCGTCGGAAATCGACGACGGGATTCCTCCCGTACCCGGCTGCCGGATTTCCACCCGCCAGCCGTCGAACCGTGGATCGTCTCCAGCGATCTTGGGGGCGAGCCCGGCCCGCAGCAACGACGACTTACCCGAGCCGGAAGCACCGATCACCATGAACTGACGGCGACGTTCACCCTGTATCGCCGACGCCACCCGTTCCGCCAAATTGGCAGTGAGTTCGTCTCGACCGAAGAACCACTCGGCGTCCTCCTGCCGGAACGACTCGAGACCTCGATACGGAACGGTGGCGTCGCCGCGTCGTCTGGCCGTCAGCTGTCTCACTCGTTGCACCGCACTGATCCAGCGCTCCCGCTCATCCTCGGAATCGACGCCGCAGGCCTCGAGGAGCGCGAAAAACATCGGGGTACTCGCCGGCGTCGGCAGGTGTTGGCCGGCAAACCATCCGCTGACGGTTCCGTGCAAACCACCCGAACGCTCGACGGCTTCGCGGACCGTCAGTCCGGCTGCGTTCCGCAGTGCAGTGAGCGTCTCAGCAAACTGCCCACGCGACTCGATCCGGGCGGGATCGACCTGATTGTGCGTACCGGCTTCCGCCTTCGAGTTCATAGCGACGCACTCTATCGGAGCAGGTAGGGGATTTGTCCGTTGTATGGACTCTGTATCGAGAGAGTTGCACCCGTTCCACTGAGACACCTCGATCGAAATACTCGTCTCAGTCGCACCCCGAGCCAGCAGCCCTTCTGCAAATACGGCAGTCGACGCCCATCCCCTCCGTCGAAAGGCGCTACTCGCATGTCTTCAATCGGCATTTCTCCGAAGATCGAGGCAAACGTGTCCCGAGTCGGCAACCCCAAGCACGGCAAGCACAAGCCGAAGCTGAGCGTCCGCGAGATCGAAGTACTTCTTGCCTGGCTACGTTCGGATTCCAAGTCCGAGGTCGCCGAGACGCTCGGCCTACGCGTCTGCACCGTCAACACACACATCACTCGGATCCGCACGAAGTACAGCGACGTCGGGCGGCCGGCTCCCACGAAGGCAGCATTGTTTGCCCGCGCGGTCCAGGACGGGTACACCACCCTCGACGAGTGGTGACCTCAGACCGTGACGGGTTCCGGTTCCTTCGCCTTGGACGGCTTCAGCCAACCGGGTAGCCAGGCAGGTTGTTTGTCCGGTGCTTGATCGAGAACACCGCCCGCCGGATCGTCGATGAACCCGTACCGCACGAGATCCTCCGACGGCCGGTAGATCTGCCGGAGCACCAGCGCGCACAGAACGAGTACCGCGATGTCCCGGATCACGACTGTTCCGGTGAACCACTGCTCGGGCAGCCCCTTGTTGGACACACCGAGGTAATACATCATTCGTGGAACCCAGACCAGGGCGTCGATGGTCATCCACGCGAGCAGGAGTCTGCGGTGCGGCAAGGCCAACACGGCCAGCGGCACCAGCCACAGAGAATACTGCGGGCTCCACACCTTGTTCGTGAGCAGGAAGCCCGCCACCAACAGGAAGCACAGCTGCGCAACTCGCGGACGACGCTGCGCCGTCAGGGCGACGTATCCGACACCGATGCAGACGGCCACGAACAAAAGCAGAGAGACGGCGTTGAGATTCGACGGCGACTCACCCTGTGCGAGAGGACCGTCGAGGCCCTTCCACGACGTGA
Source organism: Rhodococcus sp. T9N (assembly GCF_024436645.1). Taxonomy (NCBI): domain Bacteria; kingdom Bacillati; phylum Actinomycetota; class Actinomycetes; order Mycobacteriales; family Nocardiaceae; genus Rhodococcus; species Rhodococcus sp. T9N. Next base: position 539,591 of record NZ_JAMSKS010000001.1, read on the forward strand.
ACGACGCGATCACGTTGTAGAGCGAATCCGGATCGGCCCCGCGTTCGGAGTTGAGCCGGAAGAACTCGTACCAACCATGGGGGTACAGCGCGGCAATGGGCAGGTTCACCGCAAGCCATGCCGCGACCGCGCTGAGAGCGGTCACCAGCCAGTCCCTCGTCTTGCCCGCGCGCAGACACAGGACCAAGAGCGGTCCCAGTAGGAGCAGCGGGTAGAGCTTCGCGGCGCCGCCCAGGCCGAGCAGGATTCCCGCGAGCACGGGCCGCTTGCGTGCCCATGCCAACAACCCACCCGCCGCGAACGCCGTCGCCAGAGGATCGAAGTTCGTGAACACGTGCACGATCACCAACGGGGAACACGCGATGAGAGCGCCGTCCCACACTCGTCGTCCGGCCAGCAGGGTGCTCGCCCACACGGTGACCAGCCACGCCAACGCCAACCCGAACGCCACGACGTTGAAATAGAGTGCCACCTGAATAGCGCCCGGCAGCCAGGTGATCGAATCCCACGCCTTCGCGACTTTCATTGCGCCGTACTGGTAGAGCCCCGAGATGACCGGATACTCCATGTACCGCATCTGGATCGAACCGTCGCCGCGTACTTCTTCCCACGACGTCTTGTACGGGAATGCTCCCTGATCGAGGCGCTCGGCTCCGTACAGCGGAACGGTATCGGAGTAACACATCGCCACGTACTGACGGCTGCCACTCCAGTCGAGGCCGACCTGCCCGCTCTCGCCGACCGGCGCCTGCTGAATACAGCCCGCCTTGGTGAACCAGCCGAAAGCCAAGAACACCACGGCGAGCAGAAGGATCACTCGCATCGGTGTGAAGAAGCGAGTGCGCCCGATCAGTGCGTGACGACCTACCGGACCGCCGACGGTTCCCGACAGCGCAGACACGATCGCGTCGTTGCGACTGGGAACGTCCCGCCAATCCGCCGAACGAAGATCTTCGGCCAGCGGAGCGGGGGAGGTCGGTTCGGCATCATCAGCATTCGCGGCCACTCCGCGAGGTTACCGTCTTTCGAACCGACCACCCTCCAACTACTGGCCGGGGCTCACACCTGCCGGTTCTTCCTCGGTGGTCTCGCCTGCCCCTGGTACCTGTGGCGTGGTTGTCGTCGGCCGGGACATGCCCGGAATCGGGATCGTGATGCCCGGCAGAACCTCGACCTGCGTCGTCGTCACCACGGGCGGCGGAGTGGTTTCCGTCGTCGTCGGTGCGGTGGTCGGCGGCGCCGACGTCTTGGGCGGTGCGGGAGCCGTGTACTCCGGAACACCACCGGCTTGACCGTTGATCTTGCCCGGCGTCGGGAACTTCTCGTTGTCGGTGCCCTCGAGGGCGCCGTCCATCGTGTCCTTCCAGATGTCCGAAGGCAGACCTGAGCCGTAGATCATCGCGCCACCGGAATTGGTGATCGCTTCACCGTCGGGAGTTCCGACCCAGACCGCGGTCGAAAGCGACGGCGTGTAGCCGACCATCCACGCGTCCTTGTTGGCTCCGGTGTCACCGAGCTGCGCGGTACCTGTCTTCGACGCCGACAGACGTCCGCCGGCCAGGTTGTGACCGCGCGAGTACGCCGCGATCGGCTGCATCGCAGCCGTCACGTTGTCCGCCACGGCAGCGTCGATGCGGTCTTCACCGGCGGGCGCGCCGCGGTCCAGCAGCACGGTGCCGTCGGCCGCGACGACCTTCTGCACGAAGTGCGGTGCGTGATACGTACCGGACGCGGCGAGTGTCGCGTACGACGACGCCATGTCGAGCACGCGGGCCTGGTACTGGCCGAGCACGATGCCGTTGTTGGGGCCGGAACCGTCGGCCTCGGTGAGCGACGGGCCGACACCCGGGATGTCCTTCGGGATGCCTGCCTTGTGAGCGATGTCCGCGATTTCCTGCGGGCCGTTGCCGTCGAGGCTGAGCATCTGACGGTAGAAGCTGGTGTTCAGCGAACGCTTGAGCGCCTCTGCGATGGTGCAGGTGCCGCAGCTTTCACCTTCGACGTTGCCGATGGAGATGCCGTTGACGGTCAGCGGTGAGCTGTCGTACATCTGCGAGAGCGGGATTCCCTGATCCAGGGCGGCTGCGAGGCCGAACACCTTGAACGAGGAACCAGTCTGAAGTCCGGCATTCGCGAAGTCGTATCCCGCGCCGTCCTCACCGCCGTAGTACGCCTTGACGGCTCCGGTCTTCGGATCGACCGAGACAACTGCGGTACGCAGATTCTCCGGCTCACCCTCCATGTTGGAACGGGCTGCCTCGACCGCTGCGGCCTGAGCCTGCGGGTCGATGGTCGTGGTGATCTGCAAGCCCTCGGTGTTGAGCAACTGCTCGCTGATTCCAGCGTCGCCGATCTCCTTGAGCACCTGACGCTTGATCAGGCCTTCGGGTCCGGTCGAGCCCTGGCTGCTGTTGTCGACCTGGGCGAGCGGGATGTAGGCGGGGTACTGCATCGGCGTGCGCGCGGCCTGATCCAGCGTGCCGGCGGACACCATGCCGTCGAGCACGTAATCCCAACGGGACTTCGCGCCGGTCGGGTTGGTCTCGGGATCGAGGAGCGACGGAAGCTGGATCGACGACGCCAGGACGGCGCCTTCTTCGATGGACAGCTGGTCGACGGGCTTACCGAAGTAAGCCTTGGATGCTGCGCCGATGCCGTATGCGCCGCGACCGAAGTAAATGGTGTTCAGATACGCGGCGAGGATGTCGTCCTTGGACCACTCGTTGGCCATCTTCGAGGAGATGACGAGTTCCTTCATCTTTCGCGTCAGCGAACGCTCCGAGCCGACAAGCGCCTTCTTGACGTACTGCTGCGTGATGGTCGAGCCACCACCGGCGCTGTCGCGACCGAGGACGTTGTCTCGGGCCGCGCGTGCGAAACCGGAGATCGAGAAGCCCGGGTTCGAGTAGAAATCGCGGTCCTCTGCGGCCAGAACAGCGTTGCGAACGTGCGGCGGTACCTGATCGAGCGAGACCTCGACGCGGTTGCCATCTGGCGGGACGACAGTGCTGATCACCGTGGTGCCGTCGGCGGCAAAGACCGTCGCCACCTGATTGGTCTTGAGGTCACCGGGCTTGGGGACGTCCTGCACGATGTACGCCGCCATGAAGGCAAGGACGGGCAGAACAAGACCGAGCGCCACCAAGACGTAGGCCGAGCGGCGAACTGTGCGCCACTTGGACTTCTTCTTCACGGTGCTCTTTCTTCCCTTCGGGGGTTGTCCGTCGTTGCCACCGCCACCGGAGCCACCTGTCGGTGGCTTCGTCGGTGGAGGTCCGACCGGCGGGCGGGTGCCCGCGTTGCTACGGGTGGTCGCTGCTGCTGCCGCGACGCGCTGGGTCGGTTCGTTCGCCTGAGCGCCTACGGCGCGATCTCGAGGCGGCGGGCCGGCAGGTCGGCCTTGCGGCGGACGACCCTGAGGAGGGGGACCGGCGGGGCGGCCCTGAGGAGGCGGGCCCGAAGGTCGGGCTTGCGGCGGACGACCCTGGGGCGGGGGTCCCATCGGACGACCCTGAGGGGGCGGACCCTGAGGGGGCGGACCCATCGGAGGGCGTCCCTGCGGTGGTGGGCCCATGGGACGTCCCTGCGGCGGACGACCCTGAGGAGGTCCGGCGGGACGGTTGGGACCGACGGGACGGCCACCCGGGTTGTTGCCGCCCGGGTTGTTGTTGCTGGGGGAACTCACGAATCAAATCTCCAGTGGTCACGGACCGATCACGTGCAGACTTCGATCGGGCCCTTCTTCGGGTGTGGCGTTACTCGCTGGCGGTGCGCCGGCTTGGTGGGCGTGCTCGCCGCGGTCGCGGCGGCGCAGGTACTGCGCCGAGCACATAGGACTGCACCAAGTGGTTCCAACTGCAGGTACGGCACACCTCTACAACGTGCACCGTGAACTCCTCTGCTGTTTCCGCAAGCCGAGCGAGCTCGTCCGAGGTTCGGGCCGATCCCGAAACCTGACCGAGCTTGTCGCCGAACACCCAGGACACGAGCGTCAACTGTTCCTTGCGGCAAATGGGGCAGACGACGTCGCTGCCCCGGCCGTGGAACTTCGCGGCTCTGAGTAGGTACGGATCGGCGTCACACACCTGCTTGACGTCGGTCCGACCCGCAGACACTTCGGCCAGCACAGACCGACGCGCGAGCGCGTAGTCCACAACTTGCCGCTGTATCCGCACCTGACCAGCGTACGTGCGTCCGTGCCGCGACGGACGGTTCGGGAGGGTCACGATGAACACATTTCGGGGGCTGGGGGCATGGCGACCAGCCATTACGATCACTTCCTGTGAAGTCTTCTCGTTCTCCGATGACGCGCGCTCGTGATCTTGATCGCGTCGAAACGTGCAATGTGTTGGACGCCGCGTACGCCGAAGGGCAGTTGAGCGCGGAGGACTACTTCGACCGGACCGAGAAGGCGAAGTCCGCGAAGACCCTGCTCGCACTCGCACGCCTGGTCAACGATCTGCAGGTGCCGAAGATCGAGACCAAAACGGTGCCTCGGACGTCGACGGCACGAAAGGCCGTGTTCGTCGGTGCTGCTGCTCTGATCGTCGTCGGCGCGATCGCAGCAGTGGCGTGGAGTCGGTCACCGTTGACGCCCTCGGAAGACATCACAGCCAGTTATGCCAGCACTACTTCCCTCGCTCCGCCGTTGCCGACCACCACCCCGGTGCCGGAGCCGACCGTCGAACCGATCCTGATCGCACACATCGACACGTTGACGCCGGAAGGAATCGGCGCATTCATCGAGAGGTATCGAGAAGAGTTCGGTGACATGTTCGTAGACGACGCCAGCTTCCACGGCGACTACTCCTCAGTGAGCCGGGCGGTCCCCGATGCTCCCGCTCTCACCGAGTCCATCAGTTTTCGCGACGGCTTCGAGAGGGAAGTGACGTCCATTCCGCGGCGAACGGGCCAGCCGACCTTCGACCTCGGTTCCATCCAGATCGACAAGCTCGCGCCGTACATGGTGAACATCGGCGACTATGTCAATGTTTCGGACGCCGCGATCACCCACTTGATCGTGGACGCGAACTACGGCGTCCCGGAGATCGCGATCTATGCAGAGAACGGACTCGGCCACCAAGGACGCATCGAGGTCACGCCGTGGGGCGAGATCTCTCGTTCCTACCCGTACGGGAGCTAGGGTGAGCCGGTGAGTGGGTCCCCGACTACTACCTCTACGCGCACCCGTGCGCGCGACGTCGACCGTTCCGATACCTGCGCCGTTCTCGATACGGCTCTGTCCGACGGCCAGATCACGGTCGACGAGCACGCGAACCGGACGGCTGCGGCCATGACCGCGACCACGCTCGGACAGCTCGATCTGCTGGTCCGCGATCTGCAGAAAGCAACGCTGCGCAACGCCGTCGCCAAAGTTCGCCGTATCGACAAGATCTGGTACCTCGCAGCCGCATCGACTATCTTCGCCGGCCTGATCGGGTACCTCACCTTGTCCGCCGACCCTTCACCCCCACCGCCTCCACCGGCGGCAGCCGAAAACGTCGAACCGCTTGCCCCCATTGTGAGTTCGACGTTGAACACGGTCACCGCAAGCGGGATCGGGGAATTCATCACCAGATACAGCGCCAAGTACGGCACGACGATAATCGATTCCGCCAACTTCTACGACGGCTATGCAAGCGTCACTCGCGCCGCCGCTGTCTCGCCGAACCTGGAGGAAGACATCGACTTTCGAGGCGGTTTCACACCACGCGACAGCACGTCGACTCGAGCAGCCAGCACCGTCACCTTCGACCTCGCTGCCGTCGACATCGACAAACTCGCCGGATATCTGGCAGGAGTGTCCGCAAATCTCAACGTCCCCGACGCCGAGATCACACACATCAGCATGAGTTCGTCGAGCGACGATCCACGCGTCTCCATCTACGCCAGCAACAACCTCGGCGCGAGCGGCTCAATGGATTTGACCCCGGATGGCCGCCCGATCCGCTTGTCTCCCTTCACTCCTCGATAGGCCCCGGACATGCCGAACGATCTGACCAGGACCACCCGCGCTCGCAATGCCGATCGCGAGGCTACCTGCGCAGTGCTGGACTCCGCCTTCGCCGACGGACAACTCACGGCGACCGAGCACGACGAATTGACCGAACTCGCCGCGGTGGCAGTCACTCTCGGCGATCTCGAAGATTTGACGTCCGATCTGCAGACCGAAGCGTCTCTGCCTGTTCTCCGGAAAGAACCTTCGCTCGACACGCGTTTGATCGCCCTTGTGATCATCGCTCTGTCACTGGTCTCGGCTGTCGGTTTCGGAATCAAATACGCCGCGTCCGACGTCACGATCTTCTCGAGCCCCGAGCCACAGTTACACACCGTCGACGGCCTGGGGGCGATGTTCCATGCCATCGAAACGGAGTACGGCAGCGGACTGGTCGACGAGATGACCATCTATCCCACTTATGCACGCGTAACGCGCGCCGATCCTGCCGCGCCGCGCAAGAGCCTGGACAGCTACTACCGAGGCGACCTCGAGGACACGACTTCAGGAGGATCACGCGAACCCGACGTGACACAGATCGACGTCAGACAGCTCGATCCTCGCATCGTGATCGCCCTGCTCGACGGCGCCGGAACCACCACCTCCGTGCAAAATCCGACCACTCGGTACGTCTCTGTCGACAGCACCGAAAATGTTCCGACCATCCAGATTCACGTCGGCAACGACCTCGACGAGAGCGGGTACCTGACCGCTGCCCTCGATGGCGAAATCATGTCGATCTACCCGTTCACCCCCTGATCTAGCCGTGACACCTTGGTACACGTATCGGGCCGCAGTGTGGTTTTATATATCGGCGCGATATAGTTGGTTATCGCATCAAGCGGTTAGGTTCAACGACTCGGGAGGTTTGTCAGTTGCTCGAACTCGCAATCCTCGGGCTGCTCCTCGAGTCACCGATGCACGGATACGAGCTGCGTAAGCGGCTCACTGGTCTGCTCGGCGCATTCCGCGCGTTCTCGTACGGATCGCTGTACCCGGCACTGCGGCGCATGCAAGCCGACGGATTGATCTCAGAAGACGTCGACACTGCCACCGGCACGCTCAAGCGTCGGGCGCGTCGCGTCTACCAGCTCACTCCGGAAGGTCGGCAACGGTTCACCGAACTGGTCGCCGACACCGGGCCGCAGAACTACACCGACGACGGTTTCGGCGTTCACCTCGCCTTCTTCAGCCGCACCCCCGCAGAAGCGCGGATGCGGATCCTCGAAGGCAGGCGACGCCAGGTCGAGGAGCGCCGTGAGGGGCTCCGCGAGGCCGTCGGTCGGGCCAGCGGATCGCTGGACCGCTATACCCGTCAGCTCCATCAGCTCGGACTCGAATCGAGTGAACGCGAAGTGCGTTGGCTCAACGAATTGATCGCAGCCGAGCAATCGACAACAGGAACATCCCGGAAAGAAGGAGAACCCGACCATGGGTGAGAACAGCACCGCGGTGCGCGTAGCCATTGTGGGCGTGGGTAACTGCGCCTCGTCCCTGGTTCAGGGCGTCCACTACTACAAGGATGCCGACGAGACCCAGACGGTCCCCGGCCTCATGCACGTCAAGTTCGGTAAGTACCACGTCCGCGACGTGCAGTTCGTCGCTGCGTTCGACGTCGACGCCAAGAAGGTCGGCTTCGACCTCTCCGAGGCGATCCTCGCGAGCGAGAACAACACCATCAAGATCGCCGACGTCCCGCCCCTGGACGTTCCCGTTCAGCGTGGCCCGACCCTCGACGGCATCGGCAAGTACTACGCCGAGACCATCGAGCTGTCCGACGCCGAGCCCGTCGACGTCGTCAAGGCACTCAAGGACGCTCAGGTCGACGTCCTCGTCTCCTACCTGCCCGTCGGTTCCGACGACGCTGACAAGTTCTACGCACAGTGCGCGATCGACGCAGGCGTTGCATTCGTCAACGCTCTGCCCGTCTTCATCGCTTCCGACCCGGAGTGGGCTGCCAAGTTCAAGGACGCCGGCGTCCCGATCGTCGGCGACGACATCAAGAGCCAGGTCGGCGCCACCATCACACACCGCGTGATGGCGAAGCTGTTCGAAGACCGCGGCGTCGTGCTGGACCGCACCTACCAGCTCAACGTCGGTGGAAACATGGACTTCAAGAACATGCTCGAGCGTGATCGCCTGGAGTCCAAGAAGGTTTCCAAGACCCAGGCCGTGACGTCCAACCTGACCGGCGCACTTGCCGGCAAGGTTCACGACCGCAACGTCCACATCGGTCCCTCGGACTACGTGGAGTGGCTCGACGACCGCAAGTGGGCATACGTCCGCCTCGAAGGCCGCGCCTTCGGTGACGCTCCCCTGAACCTGGAGTACAAGCTCGAGGTCTGGGATTCGCCCAACTCTGCCGGCATCATCATCGACGCCGTCCGCGCAGCCAAGATCGCCAAGGACCGCGGCATCGGTGGACCGGTTTACCCGGCTTCCGCTTACCTGATGAAGTCCCCGCCGGTCCAGATGGCCGACGACAAGGCTCGCATCGAGCTCGAAGCGTTCATCATCGGCGCTGACGAAGCTTAATTCGACTCACACTGATTCGGGGTCTTGCGCCAATGGCGCAAGGCCCCGATTCTGTTATCCGCAGGGTGTTTCCGCATCCGCGCGGGTAATCACGCCTGCGGCTGCCGAATTGCCGTGCGGGTCCGGGTGCCGCTCAGCGTGGAATGATGGACATCAGAACCATCACACGGATCGAGGACCCCATGTCGATTACGTCGCTGCCAGTGCTCGATCTATCGCTTGCGCAGAACCCCGACACCGCCGAGCAGTTCCGCACTCAGCTCCGCGAGGCCACCCACGAGGTCGGATTCTTCTACCTGGTCGGCCACGGAATTCCCGACGAACTGCAGCGCCGCCTCCTCGCCGTCGCCCGCGAGTTCTTCGCGCTGCCGACTGCCGAGAAGCTCGCGATCGAGAACGTCCGCAGCCCGCACTTCCGTGGGTACACCCGGCTCGGCGGCGAACTGACCGAAGGCAAGCAGGACTGGCGCGAGCAGATCGACATCGGCGCCGAACAGCCCGCGGCCGAGCGCACCGACACCTCACCGGCCTGGGAGATTCTGCAGGGCCCCAACCAGTGGCCAGACGCCCTTCCCGAACTTCGCGACGTCATCACCGAGTGGAACGACACACTCACCTCGATCGCATTGAGCCTCTTACGCGAATGGGCGGTAGCCCTGGGCCAGGATGCGAACATCTTCGACGACGCGTTCGCTCACGATCCGTCGATCCTCATCAAGGTGGTGCGTTACCCGGGCCGCCCGAAAGGTGCCGGCTCCCAGGGCGTCGGCGGACACAAGGACGCGGGTGTGCTGACTCTGCTCTATGTCGAACCGGGCAAAGGCGGTCTGCAGGTCGAGCACGACGGCGACTGGATCGACGCGCCGCCGATCGACGGGGCGCTGGTGGTCAACATCGGCGAACTGCTCGAGGTCGCTACCGGCGGCTACTTGAAAGCGACTGTGCACCGGGTAGTTTCACCCGAGGGCGACGGTGAACGTATCTCGGTGCCGTTCTTCTTCAACCCGAACTACGCAGCGCAGATCCCGGAGTTCGACCTACCTCCCGAGCTGGCGGCGCGCGCCACCGGCGTCACCGTGAACGCGAACAACCCGATCCACGATTCCTACGGGGCGAATGCCCTCAAGAGTCGACTACGTGCGCACCCCGATGTCGCGGCCCGCTGGTGGCCGGACATCGTTGCGGCACAAAGCGCTACCTGATGCTGAACTACAGATCCATCGCGACTTTCCACGCCGTGTGCATCGCGCCCTCGATGTAGTCGACGTTCACCGCGTCACCGACCACATGTACGTCGGACACGACACCGATCAGAGAATCGGCCAGTGGCGCCTGCGCCGACACTCCCGACGCGACGACAACCATGTCGGCTGGAGCGGTCCGTGTCTTGTCACCGGAACGGAATTCGACGTGCTCCTTGGTGATTCGCTGCACCGTTGAATTGCGGTGAATGTCCACACCGACATGCTTGGCGTGGCGCACCGCCGTCCAGCGGCGCGGCATCGCCATCGGAATACCCAACTGCTGGCCTTCTTCGATCAGCGTCACATTGCGACCTCGCTCGGCCAGGAACTCCGCAAGCTCGAGTCCGACAAGCGAACCACCGATCACGACAACGTCTTTACCCATGGGCAGGAACTTGCGGGTCACAGCTCGGATCGCCGCGGGGCTCTTGGTGATACCGGACAGCTTGCCCAACTTGGCCATCGTCCGCAGGAACGGCGGTACCTGTGAGACGTCTCCCGCTCCGGTCATCAACGCGCGCAACGAATCACCGGTGTGCACGTGCGGCAAGTCGCCGCCCGGAACGCTAGGCCGCTCACGGACTGCACCGGTGGCCACGACTACGGCGTCGGGGTTCAGTGCCCGGATCGAAGCAACCGAGGCTTCGGTCTTCAGTCGAACATCGACACCGAGACGCTCGATTTCCACTTTCAACCAGCTGAGCAGACGCCCGTTGTCCGGGGTAGTGAGGCTCGAGAACCACAGGGTGCCACCGAGGCGATCGGACTTGTCCAACACCGTGACTCGGTGCCCACGTTCAGCGGCCACGCGGGCCGTCTCGAGACCACCGGGGCCCGCTCCGACCACAACAACGTGTTTCGGAGTGCTGGTCCGAACGAAGGGGAGAAGCGCTTCGTTGCCGAGCGCGGGATTGACAGCGCACAGCGGGGTCTCGTCCCAGAAGTTCTCCTGCACGCAGACGTAGCAATTGATGCAAGGCCGAACCCGCTCGGGTACACCGTCTTTGAGTTTGTTCACCAACTGTGGATCGGCCAGGAGCTGGCGGCCCATTGCGGCGAAGTCCGTGCGACCTTCCGCGATCATCTTCTCGCCGACCTCGGGGAGCATACGTCCGACGGTGATCACGGGGATCGATATCGCCTGCTTGATTCGCGTTGCATTGTCGGTGTAGTAGCCGACCTTGTCGGGCAGTGGTCCGTCGGTGAAGTTGGCAAAAGCATTCAGCGCGGTACCGGTGACATGAATGGCGTCAGCTCCGGCCTCTTCGAACATCTTCGCGGCCGCAGCAGCCTCGTCGACCGTCAGCCCGTCGGTTTCGCCGTACTCTTGACCGGCCAGACGCACGATGACGGCAAGCGCACCACCGACCTCCTCCTTGACCGCCCGAATGACCTCACAAGCGAGGCGAGCACGGTTCTCCATGGAACCTCCGTACTCGTCGCTGCGCTGATTCGTGTACCGACTCAGGAACGCTCCGAGGACGTAGTTGTGGGCACAGTGAATCTCGACGGCGTCGCCGCCCGCCGCCTTCACCCGTCCGGCAGCCTCGGCGAACATGCGAACCAGCCAATCAAGATCTTCCTTGGTTGCCTCGTGGTACGTAGCCCTCTTGCCCTCGTTGATGGCAGCCATCTTGCCCAGTTCTTCTGGCGTGCAATCGGCCATCGCGCTCATGTCACCCGGCGGCTTCGGCGTGGACGGGACCAACTGCGGTCGGCCGTCGAGGGTATCGATGCGCGCCACCTTGCCGTGGTGTGTCATCTGCACACAGAGCTTGCTGCCTGCGTCGTGGACTGCGTCGGCCAACGCCTTGAGACCGGGGATGAACCGGTCTTCCGAAAGCCCCGGTTCCTTGCGGCTGGTGCAGCCCAGCGGATACGCAACAGCGCAGCAACCGGTGATGATCAGACCCGTTCCACCAGCTGCACGCGCCACGAAGTGGTCGATGTCGCCCTTTTCGATTTCCCCGTCTTCACACAGGTTCATGTCCATCGCAGGGAGAACCACGCGATTGGGCACGGTCATCGGGCCGATGGTGCCTGGTGCGAGCAGGTGCGGAAAGGTCTGGCTTCGGATCGTCACGAGCAGACGCTAGAACTGGACCACGCCCATCCGTTGCCGCACTCCCGATCAACGAGACTTCACGCGCTGTGACGTGCGAGGCACTCGGCTATCACCTCGAGCGCATATTCGAGGTCCGCGGATTCCACTCGCCCGTAGCCGATGACCAATCCGCCGGGGTCTCCGTGCGTTCGGGTGGACTCGACCAGGGTGGGCACTTCGACGCCGTGCAGGAGCGCCTCGCGAGCGACGGTCGCTGCCAGATCCGCGTCGAGCATGAGCGTCGTGTGCATGCCGGCGCCGAGACCCCGCAGTTCACCGAACGATGACAGCGCTTCCTCGACCGCCCGATCACGCTCCCGGTATCTGCGCCGGGCGGTACGCACCGCTCGATCCCATTCGCCGTCACGGAGCAGGGACAGGAGTGCTTGCTGCAGCGGAACCGACGGGAAGTCGCCGATTCGCTTGCGGTGTACTGCTATGCGGTCGACCAGGTCGAGGGGAGCTACCAACCAGCCCAATCGAATTCCGGCGCCGAGCGTCTTGGCAACCGTTCCGAGATACACCACCCGATCAGGAGCCAGCTGGGCAAGCGCAGGCAAAGGCGCTACGTCGTAACGGAATTCGGAGTCGTAATCGTCCTCGAACAGGACGACGTCGCGGGCGCGTGCGAACTCGATCAACTGGTTGCGCCGACCTACCGGAAGCAGCCCTCCTGTCGGATACTGATGGGACGGTGTCACATACACACCGCGGACGCTCTCCGACGCCGTTTCGAGTTGGTCGACACAGAGACCATGAGCGTCGACGGGCACGTCGAGCAGCGACCATCCACAGGCTGTAGCGGCCGAGGACGCATACCGGTATCCGGGATCTTCCATCGCCAGAACAGCACCACGGGTACGCAGAGCCGACAGGGCGAGGCCGAGACCATGCGTGGCACCTGAGGTGATCAGGATTCTCTCGGGTTCAACCGACATTCCACGGGCTCTTGCCAGTAATTCCGATAGTGCCGAACGCAATTCGTAGTCACCCGCAGGATCGGGATCCTCGAAAGGTGGCGGTTTGGACCCGACGTCACGCCACGCCCGCCGCCACGCTGCCGATGCACGCGGTGGCGTCCACGGCACGCCCGGCCGGAGCTGCACCCTGGGTGACATCTTGTCGGCGGCCTTCTTCGGTGTAGTCGTGGGAGTGACCATGGGGGAGGGCGCCTCGGCAACGAAGGTGCCTGAGCCGTGCACAGCGACAAGCCAACCCTCGGCGATCAACTGCTCATACGCCCGTTCCACGACGCCCCGCGCCACCTCGAGCTCCGCCGCCAGCTTCCGGGAACTGGGTAACCTCAGACCCACTGCCGCCTTACCACTGCGGATATCAGCTCTGAGGTGGTCGGCAATCTGGACCGGGAGCGCCCGCCGATCTGTCCGGTCGAGGACGACGGCTACCGCCGAAGGCAGAAACATTCAGAACCCTCCCGGAAGTGGCAAATCGAAGTGGCCTATCGAAGTCTCCACTGATTGGACCATGACTTGAAGCCACTTTGCCACCAGCATTGTCTGCATGACAGATTCCGTTGTCTTTGCTGCCCCTGCTCCTGCCCCCACTGCACCTATTCCGCTGTCCCCGACAGCACGTACGACGCACAAGCGCGCCCGCCACCACGGCGTCGCAGAACGCGCGGCACTCGTCGACGTCTTGCAGTCCGCGAAGCTGTGCCACATGGGTGTGACCGTCGGCGGAGTTCCCATGGTGTTTCCCACCGCCTACGGGTTCGACCTCGACGGCCCCGACCGCGGCGGATCTATTTATGTTCACGGTTCAGTCGCTTCACGGAGTTTGGCTCCCGACAGCGAAATCTGCATCACCATCACGATCCTCGACGGGCTCGTGTTGGCTCGGTCGGGCTTCCACCACTCGATGAACTACCGCAGCGGCGTCATCATCGGATCACCTCGAGTCGTGACCGACGGCGACGAGCGCGTGAAGGCTTTGAATCTGATCATCGACCAGGTGGTTCCCGGACGTTCCCAACACCTTCGGGATCACACGCGCAAGGAAATGGCGGCAACCATCGTTCTTGCACTGCCGTTGTACGAGGCTTCCGTCAAGGCCCGCACCGGCGGCCCCGGCGACGATGCCGCCGACATTGGTGTCGAAACCGTTTGGGCTGGAGTAGTTCCCGCAGCTACGCACTTCGGTGAACCGATCCCGTCCGAGGATCTCGACTCAGGTGTCGCGCTGCCGGACCATATCTCGACGATGCTCTGACCGCACACGCCGTACACACCGGGGCATGGCTATGCCCCGGTGTGTACGTATTCAGTTGCGCCCGTTCAGGCTGCTGTAGGTGGGCTGTTCCCGCCGATCGGCTGTTGATACGGATCGATCGACATCGGTGGGTAGAACACCGATTTGCGATCCGGGCCGATCTCCACCCGCCACTCCGTGTGGTGCAGCGTCCGGTGGTGATGACCGCACAACAAGATCAGGTTGTCGAGATCCGTTGGGCCACCATCGTTCCAGTGAACAATATGATGGGCATCGCACCACCCCGATGGTGTCCCGCATCCCGGAAACGCACACCCACCATCACGAACCGCCAACGCCCGCCGCTGGGGTACCGTCGCGGTCCTTGCTTCTTTGCCGCAGTCGAGCGGAACACCGTTCTCGTCCAGGAGGATCCGGGTGACGGTGCAGTCGCACGCCAGCATCCGCGCGGTATCGATACTGATCGGGCCCACCCAATCCGCCCACGCGAAACCCAGTTCCTCGGTGGACGGCAAGAGGTCTTTCAACGCCTTGAGGTCTGTCATGTCTTTTGCGCTGGCGGTGACCGTGATGTGCGGTTTCACTCCGCCTTCGATCGGACCCAACCCCGCCCGCTCGTACCGCCGCAGTAGTTCGCAGAACCCGTCCGCGCGCCGCAGCGCCGGCGTACGGATGTCCTTGACGCCGTCCTTCTCCGGCGTCGGCGCAGACAGACTCGACAACAACGTGATCAGACGGGCCCCGTTCACAGCATCCAGATCACCCTTCACCGACACCCGCCCGTACAAACCCTTCGACGCGTAGAACTCGTTACGCTCCGAATCCTCACCCACCGGAACCCCGTCCTCACGCTTGCCGTACTGCTTCTCGATCCGCCGGATCGCCGCCCGCACCGCATCACAATCCGCGATGTTCTTCGACGCCAACCCCAACAGAATCCCGCGAGCCTTGTCCACATCCGCCAGGGTCATGTTCTTGGGCGGATGCTGACAAAACGACGCCACCTGACGGGCTTTCAACGCATCCACGTCACCACGATGAAACGCATCGCCCACAACGGGTTCGAGCATCAACAACCGCGCCAACCCGACCAGCAGACTGCACTCACCGATCTCCAGATTCGTCGAACCATGCAACCACTGCGCGATCGCCCGAAAACCCTTCCCACCGAGAACCTCCCGGGAAAACATCTCCACGATCAGCAACACCATCCGCGACTGCAACTCGTGCCGGACACGCACCAGATCCAGAACCTCACCCTTGAGGTCCTCGCCATCCAGTTGCCACGCATCCCGACCGCCCATGCTCAAAGTTTAATCGAACAAAGTTTCGAACACAAGGGATGGTAACCGAAACTAGATGCTAATCAACAACTTTCGCATTCCAGACGAAACGGGCAGGTTCTTGGGTCGCGGGAGTTGCCGCAACTCCGCCACCGATAAAGGGCCGGACAAGATCCAGCGGCAAGGGGAAGACAACGGTGGAGTTGTTCTCACTACCGATCTCGTGAAGCGTCTGTAGATAACGCAACTGCAGGGTGGTCGGATTGCGGCTGATCACCTCGGCCGCCTCGGCGAGCTTGGCCGAAGCCTGAAACTCGGCGTCGGCGTTGATGATCTTGGCTCGCCGCTCTCGTTCGGCCTCTGCTTGCCTGGCGATGGCGCGCTGCATGTTGGCCGGAATCTCGACGTCCTTGATCTCGACGGTCGTGACCTTGACTCCCCACGGCTCGGTCTGCTGATCGATTACCTTCTGCAAGTCCTCGTTGAGCCGTTCACGTTCGGAGAGCAGCGAGTCCAACTCAGCTTTACCGAGAATGGAGCGCAGTGTGGTCTGGGCGATCTGTGAGGTGGCGGCCAGAAAATCCTCGACCTCGACTATCGAACGGTCAGCGTCGACGACCCGAAAGTACGTGACGGCGGTGACCTTCACGGGGACGTTGTCGCGAGTGATCACTTCTTGGACCGGTATCTTCAGCGTAACGGTTCGCAGACTGACCCGCTCCATACGATCGATCGCCGGCACCAGAATCACCAGACCAGGACCCTTCAAGGTGATCAGTCGACCGAGGCGGAACACCACCGCGCGCTCGTACTCGCGCAGAACTCTCACCGACATGCCCACAAGGACTGCAATCAGCACGACAAACACGGACAACACGACAAGCACGGTGGTCATAGCGGCAGCTCCCACGGTTCACGACGGCGCACTTTCAGAGTCAGGCCTCGAACCTGCTCTACGACGACGGATTCGCCCACGGCGGGCACAGAATCGTCGTACCCGAATTCCATTCGAGCACGCCATAATCCGCCGTCGAGCTCGACCTGACCCTGCGCACCGGTCCAACTGCGAACGGTCGCGTCCGAGCCGACAAGAGATTCCGTCCCCGTACGCACGGGAGCGCGGCGCGCGGTAAGCGCTTTTCGACTCGCTACCGCCACCACGCCCAGGCCGACTACCGCGACCCCCGCCGTCACCGGGATCGCGATCAATTGCCCGATACCGTCGGACGTGAAGAGCATCCACACGCCGGCACCGATCATGAGTGCTCCAAGCGCACCGAGCACCCCCGCGGTTGGGGCATGCGCCTCGACCACGATCAACAGGACGCCCAGCAACAGGGCAACGACACCGATCGTCGTCATCACTCGTCTCCACGCTCGCGAGGACGCGGTCACGTCGCGTAGCCATTGTGCGATCGCGCCCTCGACTTCAACGGTAATCACGTTCGGCCGGATCTGCCACAAGCGCTTTCACATCACGTCAGAGAAGGACCTCACCGATCTGTCGTGCAGTCACCTTGGCAAGATCCGCGAGGAACGGAATCCGTTCGTCGATCATCAGCTCGACCGGACCACGAAGCCCGAGAGCGTAACGCACAGTGCCAGATCCATCGATTATCGGAATTCCGATCGTTCGGAAATCCGGGGTCAACTCCTCGTCGTTGAATCCGTATCCTCGCTCACGAGTCAGTTCCAGTTCCCGGCGGATACCGGCGACATCGGTGATCGCACGCTGAGTGGTCGCTTCACGTGGCAGCGCAGCCAGCTCGGAATCGTCGACATCGGACCAAGCCAGAAAGGCTTTCCCCAGTGCGCTCGCATGCAAGGGAAGGCGGACACCCTGCAGCACGTGCCCGTCGGCCTCGCGCCACCGACTGAATCCGAGCAACACCACCTCACTTCCGCTTCGCACTGCCAGGGAAGCGGATGCTCCTGTCGTCGCGGCCAATTGCTCCAAATAGGGCTCGGACAGATAGATCCGATGCTGCCGGTAGGAGACCTGTCCGTAAGCCGCCAGCGCCGCGCCGATGCGATACCGACTGGTTGCGTCGTCCTTCTCGAGAAATCCCGCGTCGACGAGCGACTGCAGCAATCGATGCGTGGTGCTGACCGCAAGCTCTTGTCGCCGCGCAACTTCCGAGACTCCCAGTTCTTCGCCACTGCGAAAACATGTGAGCATGGTCAGGGCACGGGTTACCGTCTGAACTCCCGCGCCGCGTGCGTCCGTCACGAACGATCCTTTCGCTGTGGCCTGATCGACCTGAGAATCGGACGCTAACACGGACCCAGCAGTCCGGCCATCCTTTCCATCAGATGGAAAGGAACCGAACGTGGAGCTACAAAAGCCCAGATGAACAGACTTCCGATGTTGTCAAGGTTTCCAATCTCCAGAAAACAAACGGGGGTAAAACGGACAGGCACCCAATAGCGTCATCGTCGTCAGTTCTGACGATTCAACGCCTGAAGGAGCCACATACATGTCCCGCTTCCGCCGACTGCCACGAGCTGCCGCTGCGCTCGCCATGATCCCGCTGGCCGGGTTGGCGGTGGCGTGTGGGTCTTCCGATTCCGACAGCGCCGCAGGCAATTCCAGCGCAGACTTCACGCTCAAGGTCTTCGATCCCGGAAACTCCGGTGCCATCGCCGTCGGCAAGCGTGACGGAACCTACGACGAGGCGCTGGCACCGCTGGGCGCAAAGATCGAATGGGTCAAGACCACACCGGGATTCAGCTCCAACCTCAAACTCTTCAACAGCGGTGAACTCGACATCCAAACCGGCGCATACAGTCCCGTCGTCGGCGCACTGTCCAAGGACGTGGGTGTCCGCATCTTCGCCACGTCCGACCCGTACAACAAGGACCAGGCCGGCATCATCGCCACTCCGGAGTCCGGCATCAAGACCGTCACAGATCTGGCCGGCAAGCGCATTGCCGTCAACCCTGCAGGCAAGGGCGAGTACATCACGCTCAAGGCCCTGACGCAGGCCGGAGTGCCGATCGATTCCGTCGAACGTGTTCCGCTGCAACAGGCTGACGCGGCGTCGGCGTTCTCCACCGGGCAGGTCGACGCCTGGGCATCGTTCCTGATTCCGTATCAGGAGGCCAAGGCCAAGGGCGCGGTCGAGATCGCAACCGAGGCGAGCATCGACTCAGTGGACAGCACCATCATTGCCGGCCGCACCGTAGTACTCGAAGAGCATCCCGAAGTGGTCCAGAAGTTCCTCGAGGTCACCCAGGAACTCACCGCGAAGCAGCAGGCCGACCCGGCAGCATTCGAGAACGTCTTCGAACAGACCGGTCCGCGCGCACTCTCCGGACAGCGACTCGACGACGCGATCACCCTGGGCGGCCAGATCACCAACTTCCGCTACCCGACTGCAGCCGACGCTACCGACCTCGAATCGATCTCCACGTTGTTCGCCGACAACAAGGTGATCCAGCAGCCGATCAAAGGCAGTGACGTGATCTTCGACCTCCAGGGTGCTGTGGCAGGTTCGGCAGCGGCAGCACCCACCACTGAGGGGAAGTGACCCGATGGTGACGCTGACCCGGCCCGCACGAACTGCGTCGCCGTCAGTGGAGCATCCGCAACTCGAAACGCCCCGCTACCGCCGCAATCGCAGCAGGCCCAAGTGGGTCTCGATCCCACTCCGCTTCCTCGTGCCCGCGCTGCTGGTTGCCGGATGGTGGATCGGATCCGCTACCGGACTGATCCGCGAAGAGATCCTGGCCGGACCTCCGGCGGTATGGACGGCATTCGCCGAGCTGTACCAGTCGGGTCAGTTGGTCGACTTCGGTCTCGCGTCGCTTCAACGTGCCGCACTCGGTGTTTCGGTCGGTGTGATCGTCGGATTGGTGCTCGGGGTTCTGTCCGGTCTCTCCTCGCTCGGCGAAGAACTGATCGACTCGACCATGCAGATCAACCGCGCGGTTCCGTTCCTCGCGCTCGTTCCGTTGTTCATCGCCTGGTTCGGTATCGACGAAACCTTCAAGGTAGTCCTGATCGCCGTCGCGACCGTCGCCCCCATGTACGCGTACACCTACCTGGGAGTGCGCGGAGTCGATCGCAAGATGGTGGAAGCGGCACAAGGTTTCGGCCTGACGGGTTGGCGACTGGTGTTCGGAGCAATTCTTCCGACCGCCCTCCCCGGTGTTCTGATGGGGCTTCGAATCTGCCTGTCGCTCAGCATCACCGGATTGATCGCCGCCGAGCAGGTCGGCACACGTGAGGGCATCGGATATCTGGTCACCCTGGCGCAGGAATACAACCGCACCGACTACATGGTTCTGTGCATCGTCATGTACGCGGCACTGGGACTCATCTTCGACGCAATCGTCAGACTGATCGAGCGGTACTCCATGCCGTGGCGGAGATTGTCGGTGGCGCGATGACGAATACAACCATCGGTTCGCTGCCATCCACCGAAGCACCTCTGCCGCCGTTGGCAGCCCGTGAGCGGACCGGCACCACCGCGGCCGAGCGACGTGCCGGATCACCGGTAGCGGTCTCGCTCACCGGAGTGCGTAAGTCGTTCGGTGACAAGACTGTTCTAGGTGGTATCGACCTCGAGATCACGCGCGGCGAGTTCGTCGTTCTCCTCGGCCCCAGCGGCACCGGCAAGACGACCCTGTTGCGAGTGCTCTCCGGTTTGGAAGCACCGGACAGCGGCGAGGTGCTGGTTCCGCGCGACCGCACGGTTGTCTACCAGGAACCGCGATTGATCCCGTCGAAGCGAGTTCTGGCCAATGTCACAGTCGGACAGAAACGGTCACGTCAGGTGACCGACAATGCACGCAACGCACTCGCCGAGGTCAACCTCGCGGACAAGCACCGCGCCTGGCCGGCCACCCTCTCCGGCGGCGAGGCCCAACGCGTCGCATTGGCTCGTGCTCTGGTTCGCGAACCTGAACTATTACTGCTCGACGAACCGTTCGCAGCCCTCGACGCTTTGACCAGGCTCCAAATGCAAGACTTGGTAGGCGATCTGGTCGCCCGCCACCGTCCGGCAGTACTGCTCGTCACGCACGACGTCGACGAAGCCGTACGACTTGCCGACCGTGTGCTCATCCTCGACAAGGGCGGGTTTGCCGTGGATGTCGACATCGACCTGCCACGCCCCCGCGATCGGAACGATCCCGAATCTCTGCGCTACCGAGCGAGTTTCCTGAAGGAACTCGGCGTCGGTCGCACCTTCCCCGACGGACAGGACAGTCATGACATTGATCGCTGATTCCGCAATCGACACACTCTGGTACACCCGCTGCCCCGTTCCCACCGCCAGCGGCCTCGCCAACAGTCTCGGTTGGCTCGACCGGACGGCAAACGAATCCGGAGTGCGTTTCGGCGTACTGCAAGATGCCGGACCGGAATTGGCAGTGCGCCATTTCGATCACCACCTCTCCGGACTCATTCGCGAAGGCGGCAACGTCCCCGCACTGGCCGCGCGTGCCAGTGGTTCTCCGACGAGGCTCATCGGGCTCACCTGGATCGACGAGGCCCAGGCAATCCTGGTGCGCGGAGACTCCGACATCCGAGAAGCCGGTCTTCTGGCAGGCGCTCGGATCGGCATCCCGGCCTGGGCGGCAGATCAGGCCAGGAGCTTCCCCCGTGCCATGGCCCTGCACGGCTTCGCCTCCGCACTTCGACTCGGCGAGTTGAGTTTTGCCGACGTCACTCTCGTCGAGGTTGCGACGACGGCGGCCCCCGAGGTCCGCACCGCCTCGTCCACCCGCAACACGACGTGGGGCGTCGAATCCCTGCTACGCGGCGACGTCGACGCAATCTACGTCAAGGGTGCCCGCGCCCAGGAAGTTGCCCGCGAACATGGCCTCGCCGTTGCCGTCGATCTCGATTCCACTGCATCGCTACGTGATCGCGTCAACAACGGCACCCCACGACCGATCACGGTTCACGCCGACCTACTCGAACAACGCCCGGACATCGTCGTGGGTTTCCTCGCCGAGAGCCTGAGAGCGGCGGACTGGGCCGCAGCCAACATCGACGAGGTCCGAGCCGTTCTGCAGACCGAAACACAGTCGGGGCCCGAAGGTGTGGTGGCAGCGTACGGCGAGAACTTCCACACCGGACTGCATCTGAGCCTGTCTGACGAGCGTGTGGACCTGCTCGGGGTGCAGAAGCAATTCCTGTATGCGCACGGCTTCCTTGCCGCCGACTTCGACCTGCAGTCCTGGGTGGCGCACGAACCACTGGAACAGGCACGCAACCTTGTTGCGCAGAAGGGCACAGCAGAATGACGGACGTCTACTGGGAGCTGCCCTCTCGCGGTGACGGACGCCGGGCGGTGGCCGCACTGAACAGTCGCGGTGGCTTCGGGCCGCAGCGACCGACTACCGTTGCGACCGATGTTCGTCCCGGAAACTTCGGGCCCTTCGACGAATTGGCACAGATCGTTCTCGCAGCCGAACTATCGGGCGTCGACGGCGTTGTCGCACCGTACGATCCGAATGGCGAAGAATCCTGGATCGTTGCTGCCGCCGCCCTACGTCAGACGCGTCATTCGCGAGTGGTCGTGGAGTTTCACCCCACTTTCGGCACCCCCGTCTACGCCGCCAAAATGTCGGCGACACTTCAGCGCCTGTCGGCAGGTCGTCTCGAATGGCGAGTGAAGGTAGAGACGGACCCCGAAGACGCCGCTGCTCGCGGCGACGTGGTTCGAGGAGCCGACCGCTACGCGCGCGCCGCGGAGTTCCTGACCGTCGCCCGCGGTGTGTGGAACGAGGAACAGATTCTCCCCGGCGGATTCGGCGGCACGGGTTACGACTTCGACGGCGAATACTACGACGTACTCGGCGGCGGATTCCGAGGCATCTTGTCGGGACTCCGTTTTCCCCGAGTACATCTGACCGGGGACTCACCGGAAGCTCTGGAACTCTCGGCCCACCATGCCGGTGTCCATCAGTTCACCCTTGCCGGCGACGAGTTGTCGACACGGATCACCACCCTCGACGACCGAGCATCCGAACTCGGCAGGACCGTCGAGAAGGTCCTGCGCATCCCGATCATCGCGAGGGAAACAGCGGACGAAGCCTGGGCTCGCGTCGAACGGCAACTGAGAGAAGCCGATTCCGCTGCACTCGAGATCGATCGGGGCGGCATCCTGTGGTCCGGATTCGACCGCATCGGCTACGAGCACAGTAT
The DNA here is from genome assembly GCF_024436645.1 of Rhodococcus sp. T9N. Taxonomy (NCBI): domain Bacteria; kingdom Bacillati; phylum Actinomycetota; class Actinomycetes; order Mycobacteriales; family Nocardiaceae; genus Rhodococcus; species Rhodococcus sp. T9N. Next base: position 562,140 of record NZ_JAMSKS010000001.1, read on the forward strand.
CGGCCTCGTCGGAAGCTACGAGGAGGTGGCCCAACGATTGTCGTCGTATCGCGATATCGGCGTCGACGGTTTCGTCCTGTCCGGTCGGCCACACATCGAAGAGCTGCACCGGGCGGGCGAGCATCTCCTGCACCTGGTCGATCCCGAGGGTCGGATCCGCAAGGAAGAGAAGGCCACCACAGAAGAGAAGGCCACCGCATGAGCATCGATTTCTATTGGCGGATCGGGATGGAAGGCGACCACGCGTCGCTGCGTACTCCGCGTCGCTACAACCGCGGCGATGCCGGTGGATACGGGCCGGGCAACATTGCTCCCGCGATCCGCGGCGGCGAATTGGACGGATACAGCTACATCGACCACATGGCCGCGGTGGCAAAGGCTTCCGAGTCCGCAGGGTTCCTCGGTGGACTTCTGCCGTCTTTCCCGATGACCGAGGATCCGTGGGCGACCGCAGCAGCGTTGGCCGCCGAGACCACCACCTACCGTTTCATGGTCGCGTTCCAACCGGGGTTCCTTCACCCGGTACAGGCAGCGCGGATGTCGGCCAGTCTGCAGCGAGCAACCGGCGGACGTCTGGTTTACAACATCATCAGTGGTGGAGGTGGAGCGCCTCAGCTGTGGTGGGGCGACAAAGTCGACCACGACGATCGCTACACCAGGACGTCCGAGTTCCTCGATGTCCTCAAAGGTGTGTGGGCCGGTGAACCTTTCGACTTCGACGGTCGCTTCTTCCAAACCCACGGCGCTGCACTGCCACCCGGACTTGCCGGCCAACCGTTTCCCGAGGTGTACTTCTCCGGATCTTCGGCCGCAGCCGTCGCCGCCGCCGGACTGCACTCCGATTACTACCTTTCCTGGCTGGAACCGTACGCCGATCTGAGAGCCAAGATCGACGGCGTGCGGGAGAACTCGGCCAAGCTGGGACGCACCCCGAAGTTCGCCGTACGCATCGACGTCGTTGCCCGGCACACCGAGGAAGCCGCGTGGGCCGAGATCGAGAAAGGCTGGGCCTTCGTCGACAAGGGGGCCGCCGACCGTGCAGCCCAGGGCGATTCGGTGGGCGCCGCCCGCATCAAAGGCTGGGTACCCGAACACATCACCGGCTACCGAGATCTGGAAGTGCAACCCAACGTGTGGTGCGGCTTCAGCCTCATCCGCGGCGGACCGGCGTTCGGGCTGGTCGGCAGCTACGAGCAGGTCGCCGAAAGACTCGACGAGCTGCGCGAACTGGGCGTCGACGCCTTCATCCTCGCCGGTAACCCGCATCTCGAAGAGGCATACCGCGTCGGCGAAGAAGTTCTTCCCCTCCTGCAGCGCACCCCGATCACACCTTCTGGACTGGAGACTCGATGACCACCACCGAAACTCGACTCGACACCGAAACCGCAGCATTCGTCGAAGAAGCTCGCAAAGCAGCAGACAAGGCATTCGACGTCTTCCGCAAGACCGGAACGGTTGCAGCCAACGGGACCGTCAACTTCGTCGAACGAGTACCCGGCACCGAAATCGCGGTCGCCCTGAACGATCCGGGACCGTGGGCGAACGATCCGTCGGTGTCACCGGTTGTCGCCACCTTCGATGGAGAGGTGCTGTCCGGCAACGGATCGGCCGGATTTGTCACCGGCTACGCATCGGTCTTCCGTCAGCATCCGGAAATCACCAGCGTTGTCCACATCCACACACCGTGGCTCGGCGGTTGGGCACAGACACATCGGACGCTACCCATCCGCTATGCGGCTTCGCAGAGGCTGACGCTCTCCCGAGAGATTCCGCCGCACATCGATCGGTCCCGTTCTGCAGGCGATTTCATTCTCGAGCGTCTCGAACACGATCCCGATCTGGTGGCGATCTTCGAAGCCAACGGCGGGGTCAACGTCATCGGCCGCAGCGGGTTGCTCGACCTCGCGAAGTTCGTCGTCCTCCTCGAGGAAGGCGCCCAGTTCCAGGCGATCGCCGAATCCCTCGGCGGTTCGGTTGAATTCGATCCATCCAACCTCGTCGTGCAGTGGGGCCGTAGCGGACTCGCCGACGAGGCGCGTCGACGCGGCCTCATCTAGCCACCCCCATCACTGATTCAGAACAGGAAACCGTAGATCTCATGACCGTTCGCGTCGGATACTTCCCACACAACAATTCGCTGTTCGTACTGCGCCACACCGGATTCCTCGAACGCCGTCTCCCCGATGTCGAGTGGGTGGACCTGCGTGAGCTTCCCGCCAAGCCTGCAGTGAACCCGGAAAACGCCTTGCCGACCCTGCACTCGGACTGGCTGTTCGAGGAGGGCGGATACGACGTGATCGGAACCGGATTCACGCCGCCCGTCACCGGATTGGCCCAGGGCCGCGATCTCGTCTACATCGGAATCTCCGGCCCACGTGTGGAGAACGGGCGCCTGGTAGTCAAGGCGGAGTCCGAGATCAACACGGTTGAGGACCTGCGCGGCAAGCGCGTCGGCATCGCGCACGGATCGTGGCAGACCACACTTTTGTTGTTCGCCTTGGATCAGGCGGGGCTGACCTGGTCCGACATCGTCCCCGTCGACACCGACGTACGCGGTGGTGGAGCGGACCTCGTCGACGGCACCATCGATGCCTGGGTTGGCGCGTACCCGGGGCTGACGGACATCGAAGCGAACCACGAACTGCGCACGCTGATCGCCACCGACGGACTCTTCAGCCACCCCTCACTGTGGTTCACCCGGCGCGATTTCGCGGATACCAACCCGGAGGCCCTCCAGGCGATCATCGAGGCCCTGCAGGAATCCGACGCCTGGATCGAAGCCAACCCCCGCGAAGCCGCCCAGGTCTTCGTCGACGACGTCGAGAAGCGTGGCGGGTCCGCGAGCCTCGATGCCTGGGAAGCTGCACTGCGCGGACGCCCTTTCGGTGTCAACCCTGTCACCGACGAGTTCCTGGACGAGCAGCAGCGCGCGGCCGATCTCCTGCTGAGCAACGGACTACTGCCGAAAGCGGTCACCGTCCGCGAAGCAGTCGTGCCGTGGATCAGCGAGTTCGTCGGTTCGGATCGTTCGTCGATCTGAGGACCCACTCCTGACAGATCCGCTTCACACGTGACAGATACCGAACGGTCTGCCATTGTGAAGGAATGCGGCGGCGCGTGGGTGAGAGTTGGTCCACGCGACCAGTCTCAGGGGTAACCCCTGGGTCGGCCAGAAGAATTGGATACTGCGTCCACCGGCGTTCGGCACGCTCCGCGTGCTTGCCGCCGCACCGGACAAAGGATTTGGTCACCCCGCCCCGTCGCATCCCGGAGTCGTATCATGCGTGACTTCGAGCTCGATCCCGAGTTGGCGCGTCGTCTGGCCGTTGCGGCCGCTGACGCTCCGTGGACCCTCAGCGGCCTCGAGGAGGCATTCGGAACCGTCTTCGGCGTTTCCCCGACGCTCCTGGCCGTGCGCGTTCTCGACCTCATGCCCGCTCCACCGTTCGAACCGCAGACTCTGTATCGATTGCTTCGCGAACTACCTCGCCTGCGGCCTGTTCCTCTCTCACTGGACACCAATGAAACCTCGGTGTGGCGGTTCGACGTTCCCCGCTACAACACCAGTGTGGACCTGGCTCGTTCACTGGATCTGACGATCTCCGAACTCGAGTGGTTCGCCGACCGAGGGGAATGGCTCCGCACGAAACCCCGACCGCTACGCCACTACCGGCCGATGCAGATCAGCAAGAAGGCCGGCGCTCGCCTCCTCGAGGTACCGAAACCCCGATTGCGCGAAATTCAGCGGAAGATCCTGCGCCGCATCCTCGACCTGGTGCCCCCGCACGACGCGGCACACGGATTTGTCCGTGGTCGAAGCCCTCTGACTTTTGCAGCGCCGCACGCACAGTCGGAAATCGTGATCGGCGCGGACCTCGCGCAGTTCTTCCCTTCGATCAGCGGCAGCCGCGTTCATGCCGTCTTCGCCGCCCTCGGCTATCCACCCGCAGTGGCAGGCGTTCTCACCGGATTGTGCACTGTTGCAACACCTGCCGATACCCTGCGCGGCCTACCGTATGCACAGGCATCACAGCTACGCACCGCGCATCTTCCGCAAGGCGCACCCACTTCTCCTGCACTGGCGAATCTCGTCGCACGCAAACTCGACATCCGCTTGAGTGGACTCGCACAAGCGAACTGGCTCACCTACACCCGATACGCCGACGACCTCGCGTTCTCCGGAATCGAAGTAGCCGACGTCGGCACCCTCCTCTGGACGGTCGAGCAGATCGCCGGGGACGAAGGGTTTGCCATCCATCCACGAAAGACCAAGGTAATGCGCCCTCATCGACGCCAACACCTCACCGGGTTGGTGATCAACGACCAACCCTCGTATCCGCGCGACGACTACGATCGCTTGCGTGCCCTGCTGCACAACGCCGCCAGTACTTCTGCGCAGGAACAGAATCGGGATGGCGTGGAGAACTTCCGCGCCCACATCTACGGCCGGATCGCGCACATCGGCGAAACCAGCACTACACGCCGACGCACATTGCTGCGCCTGGCTGAACGTGTGGATTGGGACGGTTAGTGCCCGCGAGCAGTCAGACCCGCGGGGTGTAGGCCATGCATTCGACTTCCATGTGCGCACCCAGCGCCAGTCCGTCTGTTCCGAACGCACTGCGGGCCGGCAGTCTCGACGCCGGGAAGTACTCGAGGTAGACCTTGTTGAACTCCTGCCAACGTGACATGTCGTCAAGCATGACAGTGCATTTGAAGATCGCTTCGACACCGGAACCGTAGGCGATCAGCGAAGCCACGATATTCTCCATCGTCTGGCGAGCCTGCGCTTCGAAGCCGTCTGCCAAGGTCCCGTCGGGAAGCATGCCGATCTGACCCGACAGATACAGAACGTCTCCGACGCGCACTCCGGTGGAGAACGGCGTATCGAAAGCGGGTGGGATGAACTCGACGGTCTGAGATGAATCCATTAGATCTCCTCGGAGTTGGAATATGCGTGACGAGTTGGCGTTTCAGTGCACTGGGCGCGCACGAACATCGGCCAGGAAGTGCGCCACCAACTCGTTCCACGCGTGTGGGTCCTCGAAGTAGGGGGAGTGGCCGCGGTCGGCAAGCTCGACCACTTCGGCGTGAGGCAGGAACTCGGCGGCGCCGCGAATCCGCTCGGGTGTCATCAAATCGTCCAGCTCACCTGCGATCAGGAGAACCGGCGCAGCCACCGCCGCGAGTTCGGCCACCGAATAGTTGTGGGCCTTGAGAATTCGGAAGAACTCGGTGTCAGGTGGGCGATGGCCGAAGGTGCCGAGAGCTTGGTACAGGTATGCCCTCGCCATGTCCAAGCTCGGCAACCGTCCGCCCACAGCGGGATGCTCCCCCAGGGGCCGCGCGGTGACGGGTGCTGCGGTGAGGGGAGGTGCGCTGTCCGGACCGAATCCGACGGGAATGCCGCCGGTCGTGCAGGCCAGGACTACCGACTCCACCCGGTCCGGAACAGCGATCGCGGTCCCCAATGCGGCCCAACCGCCCATCGACTGGCCGACCACGTGCGCTCGATCAACCGCCAACAGGTCCATGATTTCGATCAGATCAGAGACTGCCGCTACCGGGCCGTGGTTGCCGTTCTCGTTGGTAGAGCGGCCGAATCCTCGCTGATCCCAGCTGATCACCCGATAGTGCTGAGCGAAGTAGGGCACCTGCTGGTACCAGACGGCCGCATTTCCGCCGAGACCGTGCGTGAGAATCAGATCCGGGCCCTCGCCGGCAGTCTCGTACCAGACCCGTTCGCCGTCTGCGACGGTGATGAAGCCCTCGGTCCGTGAAATCATCCTTATTCTCCTGTGTCGGACGGGCGCTTGCCCGAAGTGTGGTCAGTGAGGAGTTGCTGCACTTCATCGGTGGCCCGCAGCAGGTGTTCTTCGACCATTCGCGTCGTTTTCGCATCGAAGTCGGTATCGAAACCGATCACCGTCAACGCACAGAGCGGAGACCCCTTGCGGGAAGACACTGCACGCGAGACCGAACCGATGATGTCCTGAGATCGTTTGTGGACAACGGCGAATCCGGTTTTCTGCGTCTCGGCGATGTCGGCGAGAAAGCCGGTGGGTCCTTCCAGTGGATAGCCACTCTTCTCCACCATCGCCAGGTAGGGCGCCCGGGTGTTGTCCTCGAGTGCCGCCACCAACGCGAGCGGACCCGCGAACCGGTGCGGCGGAAGCAGATCCCCGAGCATACGAGTGATCATCTTGAGTCGCTCGGGACGCAGCGCCGCGATGATCCGCGTCCCGCCGCTCTCGAGAACCTGCAGATTCACCATCATGTCCGTGCTCTCGGACAGCACCCGCATGGTCGGATCGCACAAGGCCGCCAACGAATGCGCTGCCGCTTCGTGGGAAACCTGCAGTGCAGCCGGGCCGGGGAGATAGCGACCGTCGTAGCGGAAGACCCAACCACGGTTCGCGAGTTCTCCAAGCACTCGGTGCGCAGTCGGGCGGAGCATCCCGACTTCTTCTGCCAGTTCGCTGAGCTTCATCGGCGTGGTCGAGCGCGCGATGGCCTCGAGTAGATCCAGCGCTTTGTCGACGGCGGACGCAGAACCCTTCGTCATCCGATCCCCTCCCGGTGCCGTGGATGTACCCGGCGATCCGAAATCTCGTGTTCTTGGAAAACCCTTGGCATTCGCCTAGGAAATTACTATAGTCACAACAATCGTTCCGGCATACGGAATTCTTTGAGCGTCTTCACCTTCCCACCGGATTACCGGCAAGGAAGTCATATCTTTCCCAGCGAGAGGTTTTCGGACATGACGGTTGGACTTACCCTTCGGTCGGCACCACGGTTCAGAGTTGTTGCCCTAGCCGCGGTCGCGACCGCGGCATTGGCACTGACAGGCTGTTCGAGCGACGCCACGGCCTCCGACGACGGGGGCACCCAGACCACCACGATTCGAATCGCACCTCAGCCGATCGCGGACTTCGCACCGATTTGGCTCGGCATGGAGCAGGGGTACTTCACCGATGAGGGACTCGACATCCAACTCGTGGAGGGCGGCGCTAGTTCCTCGGCTCAAATTCCGTTGCTGCTCAGCGGAAATGCAGATATGGCAGCCACGACTGCCGCTGCCGCAATTCAAGCACGGAGCCAGAACATGCCCGTCACCATTGTCGGCGGGCTCACGAATTTTGCCGCAAATGACAGCGTCGACCAGTCCGGTCTCGTGGTCGCCAAGGACAGTTCCATCAGCGGCTTCCGTGACCTCGAAGGCAAGACCGTCGCGATCAGCGGTTTGAAGTCCGTCAGCGAAGCAGTCATCTCTGCCGCGGTGGAGAAATCCGGCGGAGCAGCGAACAAGGTCTCGTTCATTCAGGCGCCCATGCCCAACCTCGGCGACCTGGTTTCCACCGGCGGGGCCGACGCGGCATTCCTCATCGATCCGTTCCTGAGTAAAGCAACCGACTCGGGGCTGAAGATCCTCGGCCACCCCTTCCCCTTGGCCGCACCCGGTGTGCCAGGGACCTCGCTGGTCGCTTCGGAATCGTTTGTCAATGCGAACCCTGACTCACTCGCGAAATTCCGTACCGCGCTTGCCAAATCAGTTGACTACGCCAATCAGAATCCGGGCGCGGTCAAGGCTGCACTCTCGACGCAAGCCAAGATTCCGCTCGAAATGCTGGCCAACAGCAAGAATCCTCAGTTCGTCGCAGTAGTGGAACCGGGTGCTCTCGGCACGGAGATCGAACTGCTGGTCAAGTACGGGGTACTGACGGATTCGGTCGAGGCCGAATCCCTGCTGACCCCGGCCAACTGAGTTGTCCGCCTTGACAACCCTGCAGACTCGCCGCAGGCAGGTTCTGCTCGGTCGGCTGCTGACGCTCTTCGCGTTGGCAGCCGTCTGGCAGATCTTCGGAATGCTCGGCGACGAGGACGTCAAAGGTATTCCGAAGTTCAGCGACGTGGCAGTGGCCTTTGTGAACGAACTCGGCACGTCCTCGTTGTGGACATCACTGGGACAAACGGTGACCACCACGGCGATCGGATTGGCGCTGTGCCTGGTGATCGGAATCCCGGCAGGGCTGCTGCTCGCCGCGCACCCGTTCCTGACGGTCTCCTCCCGCTTCGTCATCGACTTCTGCCGAACCGTTCCGCCGCTCGCAATCATTCCGCTCTTTCTGCTGATCATGGGCCCGACGCAACGGATGGCGGTGGCACTGATCGTGGCAGTAAGTGTGTGGCCGATTCTGCTCCAGACGATTCACGGTGTGCGCAACGTCGACCCGGAACTGCTGGCCACCGCACGATCCTTCCGACTTCCACTGTGGCGCAGGCTCGCTCTCGTCGTCGCACCGGCGTCGATGCCCTACATCTTCACCGGGATTCGCATCTCGGCAACACTGAGCTTGCTGCTGACCATCGGTGCAGAATTGATCGCCGGCGTGCCGGGACTCGGTAAGGAGATCCTGCTGAGCCAATCCGTCCCCGATCGAATGTTCGCACTGATCATCGTCGCCGGACTACTCGGAATGCTGCTCGCCTTCGCCGTGATGGCGATCGAGAATCGTTTACTTGCCTGGCATTACATCCCGAGGAGGATGACGACGTGAAGATGATGTCAGGACTTCGACTCCTCGCGTGGGAGTTGTGGCTGCCGATCTTGATCGTCGTCGTATGGTACTTCGGTTCGGAGTCGAGCAAGTCGCCTTACTTCCCGCCGCTGTCGCGTATCTGGAAAGCGTTTGTGGACAACTGGTTCGGTCCGGGATTCGCCCACGATGTCGTACCGAGCTTGACCAACCTTGCCTTCGGTCTCGCCGTGGCACTGGTGGTCGGCGTCGGCGCCGGTCTCCTGCTGGCACTGTTCCCGCTGACTGCCGACATTGCCGATCCGTTTCTCCAGTTCTTCCGCGCTATTCCGGCGCTGGCCGTATTACCCGCTCTTTTCATCGTTTTCGGAACCGGTTCGACGGGTAACGTTGCCGCCATCGCCTTCGGCGCGGTCTGGCCGATACTCCTCAACACCCTCGACGGCATTCGCTCCATCGACCCGAGTATCCGATTGGTGGCGCGCAGCTACCGGATCCGTACACCCCTCCTGGTGACGCAGGTACTCCTCCCCGGAGCGATGCCGCAGATAACAGTCGGTATCCGCACCAGTCTCGCGATCGGTGTCGTCATCATGGTCGGAAGCGAAATGTACGTCTCCACTGCAGGAATCGGTCACTTCGTGATCGTCGCGCAACAGACCTTCGCGATCGCCGACATGTGGTCCGGAATTCTCCTGCTGGGAATCTTCGGATACGTACTCAACCTCGGATACGGCGTGATCGAACGATGGTTGCTCAGATGGCAGCCGCGGACCCACGACGCTCTCGCAGTGAAAGGAAACTGATGTCATCCACAGAATCTGCGGCATCGATACCCGCAGTCGAACTGAGCGGCCTCGGGGTGACCTACGGCGGTCCCACCGGCCGCGAAGTGCTCCGCGGCATCGATCTGTCCGTTGCACCCGGAGAAATCGTCTGCATCGTCGGCCATTCCGGCATCGGCAAGAGCACGCTGATTCGTTGCATCGCCGGTCTGCAGAAGCCGACCACCGGTGAGGTCCGCATCGCCGGGATCGCGATCGATGCACCGCCGGCCACGCTGGCTCTCGTGTCACAGGACTACGGACGCACACTGATGCCGTGGCTTCGAGTGGGCGAGAACGTTCGCCTGCCGCTACGGGGCAACGGTCTGGCGCGGAAGGTTCAGAACGAGAGGGTTAGCGATGCACTTGCCGTTGTCGGTCTAGGCGGTGCTGCGCGTTCCTACCCCTGGCAGTTGTCCGGCGGAATGCAGCAGAGAGTGGCGATAGCTCGCGCTCTCGCCTATCGGCCGCAGGTACTCCTCATGGACGAACCCTTCGCGTCGGTCGATGCGCAGACCCGCGCGGAACTCGAAGACCTGCTGCTGACGCTTCAGCGTGATCTTGGCATCACCGTCCTCCTCGTCACCCACGACGTCGACGAATCGGTGTACCTGTCCGATCGAGTGGTCGTCCTCGGCGGAACTCCGGCATTGATGCAGGACATCGTCGACGTCCCGTTGACCGGAGCTCGAGATCAACTGACCACCAAGGCAGACCCACTGTTCATCGAGTGCCGTACCAGGGTCCTGTCCGCGATCCAGCAGTCGAAGGTGGTGGCGCCCGTGTCGTAAGCGCCTCGCCTAGGCTGGCTCCGTGATCCTTCTCCTCATCGGCCTCGCGCTGCTCGGATTCTGCGGCTACCGGTTCAGGCAGGATCGACGGAGGCTGAGCAACGGCGTCTATCTACTTCTCGGACTGATCTTCACCGGTCTGTGGATGTTGCAGTCGGGTGCGCCAGGCACCGAGGTCCCGTCGTTCGTCATCGCGACGATCGCTCTGCTCTCGCCGTTGCTGGTGCTCCTGCTTGCAGGATTCCTGATCGTCAACGGAATCACGATGCTGCGGCGCGAGGGATTCAGCGTCGCGAATCTGCTCTCACTCGTCGCCGGAGTCGGCCTGCTCGTTCCCTACGTGTTGCTCGCATCAGCGCTGCTGACGCAGAGATATTGGCTCGCAGTCGTTCTCGGTTCGTTCAGCCTGGTCGCGTCGTACCTGGGGTTTCTGTTCACGAGCTTTCTGCTCTACTCCTACGTCTACGGACGCCAGAAGTACCAGCCCGGGATGGACGCGATAGTGGTTCACGGCGCCGGGCTTTCGGGCGCCGACGTGACGCCCCTGCTTGCCAGCCGTCTGGACAAGGCGGCCGACGTCTTTCGCGCCGAGGTCCGCGAAGGACGTTCACCACTGTTGGTCGTGAGCGGCGGGAAGGGTTCGGACGAGGTGGTCAGCGAGGCGGACGCAATGTGCGTCTACCTCGTCGATCACGGGATACCGCGCGAGAGCGTGATTCTCGAGGACCGCTCGACCACCACGCTCGAGAACCTCGAGTACACCAGGGACCTTCTCCGTGCCAACACCACGAAGCCTCGAATGGTGCTGGTCACCAGCAACTTCCACATCCTCCGAACTGCGACGTTTGCCCGAAGCCTCGATCTGGATGCGGAAGTCATCGGTTCCCACACCGCCCGGTACTACCTGCCGAGCGCCATTCTGCGCGAGTTCGCCGCCGTCACGGTGGAGCACAAGTGGCTCAACGGAACGGTCTGCCTGATCCTGGCCGCCCTGCCCCCACTGGTGGTCTGGGCGGCAGGAGGCATTTCGTAGCCGGATTCAGCGAATCAGGCTCTCGACGGCCATCGGTCGGCGACCCAGAAGCAGTTCGACGGCCGCGCTGCCGGCAAGAAAATCGTGGTGGTTGTAGAACTCGAACATCGCCGCCAGACGCGAGCTGGCGTTGACGTCAAGGCTGCTGCCGATCTGTTCGCGCCATTGATCCACGCTGATCTGATCTATCGCGACGGTCCGTGACGTCTGCTTTTTCACCATCTGTGCCACCTCCATGACGCTCAGAGCTTGCGGGCCGCCCACCTCGTACGTCGCTCCGTGATGTTCACCCGAGCCCTCGCTCAGTACGACCGCGGCAACAGCCGCCACGTCCGCCAGACTCACGAACGAGAACTTCGTTTCCGCGCTGTACGGCAGGACGATGGTGTCAGATCGGCCCGTGAGTACCGCCTCGAAATTCTGCGCGTACGCACACGGTTGCAGCACAGTCCATTTCAAGGGTGAACGATGCAGTTCGTCCTCACACCTGGCTTTGTCCAGGTGATGCGGCATGGACGGGCTGAACGGCCACGCGACGGAGTGATAGACAAAGTGCTCCACTCCCGCCGATGCCGCTGCCGTCAGCGCATTGCGAAGCAGTGCGGGCTCGTCGGGATGGACGTTCGGGGCAATGAAGTACACGCCTCGGCACCCGGCGAGCGCCTTGCGCAGTCCGCTTCCGGTTTCCAGTTCTACCTCGAAGTCCCCGTCGACACGCGCCTTTCGCACCAGTCGCCGAACTGTCACGCTCGGCGGCAGTGCTGCGACGACGGCCTCACCGGTCTTACCCGCGGCGCCGATCACCGCGATGTCGGCGCCGCGAGCAATTCCGTTCTCCATGAGAGTTTTCCGTCCTAGACGTAGTCGTAGACCGCTGAGGTGGCGCCACCCGAAAGCTGCGCGTAGCCCGGACCCCGATCGAAGAAGGGTTCGTTCTCACCGCGTTCCGAGCGCAACTGATCCCGTAGCTCCGTGGTAGCAGCCTCGTCGACGGTCGGCTCGTCACCCTCGATCACGACGACAACGCCGTAGTCGTCGCGTGCACCCTCGACGGAAACCTTGCGCCACTGAATGTCTCGCAAGACCTCTTCGGTCGGGCGCTCCAGGGGATCTCCCCAACCACCACCACCGGTGGTGCGAATCCGTACGACCTCGCCGGCCTTGATCGGCTCGGCATCGGTCAGCGCGTCGAACTCACGCTCGTTCGGTCCACCCGGATCCAGGACGACGGAGAACGGCCGACCGGCCTTGCCGCCCTTGACTCCCCAGCAGGCGAGAATCGAACGGTCCGCGATGGACATGAAGTGAGCATCCTTGAGCATGCGGATGTGCTTCTCGTATCCCAGACCGCCGCGGTAGCGTCCGGCTCCGCCGGAATCCATGGCCAGACCGAGCTTCTCGACGATGAAGGGGAAACGGCTCTCGGTGAATTCGGTCGGCAGGTTCCGTGAATCGGGAACGACGTGAATCGTGTCCTCACCGTCGGCGTAGTAGCGTCCGCCCGAACCGCCGCCGAGCACCTCACGCATGAGGTACGAGTGACCCTCGAAGTCCTCACCGTAAACACCGGTGTACCTGATGGTCTCCTGATCGGCGGGCATGTTGCCGTCCACAGCCTTGGCCACGACGCCGGCCAGCACTCCGAGCAGACGGAGGATGACAAACGTGCGAGCGTTGGTGGGAGCGGGGAAGATCGGGGTGATCAGTGTTCCCTTCTCGGGGAACTTCATCTCGATCAGCGGTACGACGCCCTCGTTGACATCCAGTTCGGCCATGCGCTCCGGGGTGTCCGCGAGGTTACGCAGAATCGGGGCCAACCACTTGATGAGGAAGTTTCCGTCCGCGTAGTCACCGCAGTGGTTGATCGGGCCCTTTGCCTGCGGTCCGGTTCCGTTGAAGTCCAGGATGAGTCGCTCGCCGCCCTCGTCCTCCGGCCGCGTCTTCGTGAGCGTGATGCGCTGGATGTGGAGCATCGGTTCGTCGACGCCGTCGTGCTCGGCGTAGTCCTCCCACGTGTACTCACCGACCGGGATCTTGCTGAGGATCTCGCGGCGGTACGTCTCGGTGGTCGCGTCCATCATCGCGTCGAAGCACGACTCGACGGTGTCGACGCCGTAGCGCTCGAACAATTCGGTAAGTCGACGCGCACCCATCAGGCACGCCGAGCACTCGGCGTCGAGGTCAGCTGCGAGGGCGTCCGGCATGCGGGAGTTACGCGTCATGATGCGCAGCGCCGCCTCGTTGGGAACTCCCTGGTCCCACAGTTTGATCGGCGGAACCATCAGTCCCTCTTCGTACACCGTGGTGGCGCCGGACGGCATGGAGCCGGGGCAGCAACCGCCGATGTCGTCGTGGTGACCGAATGCCTGAACGAACGCAACAACCTTCGGCTCGGCATCGGGAGTGACGCGGGCGAAGACAGGCACCGTGACGCAGAGGTCGGGGAGATGGCCGATGCCACCTTCGGACAGGTAGACGTCGTTGTGGAAGTACACGTCTCCCGGCTTCATCGTCTCGAGCGGGAAGTCCCGGGCGATCGGATGAACCAGTGCGGAATACGAACGGCCCGTGAGCTTGCGGAGGTTCCGGTCGTGAATACCCGCGCGGAAGTCGTGAGCGTCACGGATCATCGGCGAACGCGAGGTGCGCGAAATGGAGGTCTCGACTTCCATTTCCACGCTGGCGAGGTAACCGGCGACGATCTCGACCAGAATCGGATCAGGTGACGCGCCGTCGGTAGCGGTGAGTCGGTACGGCTTGGCCGCGGTGGCAGCAGCAGCATCGAGAATGGCGGTCATCACTTCACTCCGTTCGAGTCGGAAGACTTCGAGATACGAATGTTCCCGAAGGTGTCGATACGTGCCGAGAATCCGGGATGGATCGGGACAGTCGAGCTGAACTCCTCGATCACGGCCGGTCCTTCGATGACGTCACCCGCACCGAGCAGTGTGCGATCGTAGGTGGCCGTTTCGACCCAGCTGTCGAAATACGATTGACGCGAACCGGTTCGAGCGGTGTCGGCGCCGGTGCCGGCCGGGATCTCCTTGAGCGTCGGACGCTTGATCGGGCCGATGCCACTCACGCGCAGGTTGACCCATTCCACGTGCTGCGACGGGTCTCCCCGGAAGTCGTAGCCGTACAGCTCGCGGTGCGCCTGGTGGAACGCCTCGGCCGCGTCGTCCATGATCTGCGTCGTGACGGTACCTTCCGCCACCGGGACGCGTACCTCGAAGGCCTGACCGAGGTAACGCAGATCCGCAGTGCGAGAGTACTTGCGCTGCGTCTCGTCGAAACCCTCTTCGGCAAGCGCGATCTCGGCTTCGCCGGCCAGCGCGTCGAACTGGCTCTGCAGGTCTTCAGCCTTCAACCGGTCGTGACGACTGACGTGCGTCTGGACGTAGTCGTTGCGGACATCGACCGTCAGCAGACCGAACGCGGAGACGTTACCCGGATTGAGCGGGACGAGAACGTCTTTCAGACCCAGGATGTCGACGAGACGGCAGGCGAGCAGGGAGCCGGAACCGCCGAACGTCACGAGGGTGAAGTCGCGAACGTCGAGGCCACGCTTGACGGTGATCTGACGCAGGGCGTTGGCCTGGTTCCATGCCGAGACCTCGAGGACGCCGACCGCGCACTCTTCGAAGCCCAGACTGAGCTGTGTTGCAAGCTCTTCGAGGCCCTTGCGTGCCAATTCCGTGTCGAGAGGAATCTCGCCACCGAGCAGGTGGGGTGGGATGCGACCGAGCAGGACGTGCGCGTCGGTGATGGTCGGTTCGCTGCCGCCCTTGCCGTAGCACAACGGTCCGGGATCGGCGCCGGCCGACTGAGGGCCGACTCGGAGGGTGTGTTCCGGCGTCATCCACGCGATCGACCCACCACCGGCGCCGACGGTCACGACGTCGATCATCGGGATCTTCGACGGGTAGTTGCCCACTCGCCCTTCGGTGGTCAGCGCGGGCTCGCCGCGAACCACGACGGTGACATCCGTCGACGTTCCGCCGCCGTCACAGGTCAACACCTGCTCGACGCCGGCGGCGTCGGCGATCAGCGCAGCACCGAGGGCTCCGGCGGCCGGTCCCGACAGGACTGTCGTAATAGGCTGGTGAACAACCTCTTTGGCCGACAGGACACCGCCGTTGGACTTCATGACGTAGAACGGGATGTCGCGGGGTTCACCGTCGGTGGTCGAGAACTCACGCAGACGATTGGCGATGTTGTTCACGTAGTTGCGGATGTTCGGCTTGACCGCGGCGTCCACGAGTGTGGTGATGGACCGCTCGTATTCGCGGTACTCACGCAGCACCTGGCTCGAGATGCTCACCGTCGCATCGGGGAAAACTTCGAAGAGGATGTCGCGTACGCGCTCCTCGTGCGTCGGATCGGCGTACGAGTGCATGAGGCAGACGCCGATGGTCCGGATCCCGCGGTCCTTGAAGAACTGCGCTGCGCTGCGAACGCTCTCTTCGTCGAGCGGACGAATCTCGCTGCCGTCGAAGGAAAGGCGTCCACCGACGGTGCGTACACGATCGGCGGGGACGATGCGTTCGGGCTTGACCCAGAAGTACGAGTTGCCGTAACCGTCCGGCACCGACTGACGAGCGATCTCGAGAACGTGCTCGTAGCCCTCGGTGGTGATGAAGCCGAGGTTCTCGACCTTGCCTTCGAGCAGCTTGTTCGTCGCTACGGTCGTGCCGTGGCTGACCGCACCGATGGAGTCGCCACTCTCACCGAGCTTGGCGAGTACCTTCTCGATACCGGCGAGAAAGCCCTCGGCGGGGTCCGCCGGGGTGGACGGGGTCTTGGTGGTGACGATGGCGCCGGTTTCGTCGTCCACTGCCACGATGTCGGTGAACGTTCCGCCGGTATCGATACCGACCCGAATCTTCCTGGGTTCCACGCTTCCTCCTGAGATCTTTGGCTCGTCTCGTCTGGTACCGATCGACGGTTGCGGCCTAGCCGGTAAGTGGCTCGTACCTGACGTGTAGAGCTATTCCACAGGTTCGGAAGAGCGGATTCTTTGTCACAATTCGCCGAATCGGGGGACCAAGGTTCGGCGCACGATCACGAGCGGATCTTCGCCGGCGCCCCCGCGGGTTACGCGGACGTGAAAAACGCCCCGAACCTGGTCGATTCGGCGCGTTTCCCTCATCGTGAATCAGCTGTTGACACCTGAGTGAACTACTTGCGACAACCAGAACGCGCCAGGAATCCGCCTATAGCAACACCTGACAAAGCAATGGCTGCGCCGACGACGGCGCTGACCATCACCGTGCGAGCATCTGTGCTGCCCGCTGTCGGTGCAGCGGCCGGAAGAACCGCCGGTGCCGCGACAGCTCCGGAAACTACCGGCGCGCCTTCGACCGCCACTGCCGGTACCGCCGCCGCCACGGCGGCAGTGACCTTCTCGGGGATGCCGTTGGCAATGACGCCGTCGATGCTCTTGAAGAACACCCCGGCCATCTTCTTGGCTACACCGGTGATCATGCGCTGCCCGACGCCGCCGACCATCCCGCCGACCACGGCGTCGGCGTCATACGAAAGCAGCGTGCCACCCTCGTTCTCCGTCAAGGTGACCGTGACGTCCGCCTTCACCGTGCCGGGAGCACCCGCCCCCGAAGCCGTCATGACAAACGAATTAGGCCGATTCTGTTGCGACAGAACAACCTCGCCGTCGTAGACGCCCTTGATCGACGCGACCCCCGCCATGATGGAGAGCTTGTAGTGATTGTCCGTGAGCTGCTCGAGCGACTGCACACCGGGAATGGTCGCGGCCAGTACACGACCGTCCTGGAGCTTGTCGTAGACCTCTTCGCGAGGTGCCGTCAGCTGCGCGGTGCCGGCGATTCTCATGCATTCTCCTCTGATGACGAACCCGCGTGTGCGAGTCGAAGTTCGAACAGTTCGGACGGTGAAATGGGCATGGACGTGATCGAGATTCCTTCGGCGTCCTCGATGGCAGCCGCGATGACGGCGCTGGTGGGGATCACACCCGCCTCACCGGCACCCTTCATTCCGAGTGGGTTGAGTCCCGACGGCGTGACGGTGTGATCCATCTCGAGCGAATCCGGCATCTCGGTGACGAACGGCATCAAGAAGTCCATGTACGACGCGTTGAGCATCTGCCCGTGCTCGTCGTAGACGATCCGCTCGTAGAGTGCGCCGCCGATACCTTGCGCGACGGCGCCCATGACCTGACCTTCGACGATGCGGGGGTTGATCACGTTTCCGCAGTCTTGGATGACAACGTAACGACGGACCGTGATCTCGGCTGTCACGGGATCGGTTTCGACGATCGCCGCGTGCACTCCCGAAGCGAAGGTGGAACTGGGCGGCGAGTAGTAGCCGGTTGCTTCCAGACCGGGCTGCTCACCCTCGGGAATCGGCGGCTTCGACATGTCCGTGTCGGTCTTGGCGAAACCGGTGGCCAGCTTCGACTCACGGTCGAACGCATATCGTAGCGGGTTCGACAGCACGGCAACAACACTCAGCGGTACGGACGTACCCTCCACTCCGGCTTCGGTGCCGATCTTGCACACGTGCCCTTCCCGGAGTTCCAGTTCGGTTTCCGGCAGATCCAGGATTCCGGACGCGATCTTCTTCGCCTTCTCCGCGACCATCTGCGCTGCGACGTGGAAGGCCGAACCTGACATGACCGCACCACGCGAGGCGAAAGTGCCGACGGCATAACCGAACCGGCGGGTGTCACCCGTGACGATCTCGACGTCGGAGACCTTGACTCCGAGGTCGTCCGCAACGATCTGGGCGAACGCGGTCTGGTGGCCCTGCCCCTGCGTCGTCAAGCCTGTTGCGGCCTTGACCTTTCCGGACGTCTCGACCACGACGTGCGCACCCTCGTACGGTCCGGGTCCGGTTCCCTCGACGTACGCACCGATACCGATTCCGACCGACCGACCTTCGGCGCGAGCCTTCCTCTGGTACTCGGGAAATCCGTCCCAGTCGATGAGCTTCTTGAGCTTTTCGATGCCTGCCTGATAGTCGCCCGTGTCGTAGATCAACGGGCGTCCGTCCTGGAACATCAGGCCGAAGTCGTACGGCATGTCCTCGGGGCGAATGAAGTTCGCCTCCCGCACCGCGATCTTGTCCTTGTTCAGGTACTTGGCGATGGCGTCCATGGATCGCTCCATCGCGAACACGGCCTGCGGACGTCCGGCGCCGCGGTACGGGGTCACGATCACGGTGTTGGTGTAAAGCGAATAGGCGTTGACCCGGAACGACTTCGGCTTGTACGGCCCGAGAACCTGCGTCGCGGTGTTGATCATGACGATGATCCCGTACGGCAGGTAAGCGCCGTTGTCATGCCAGAACGTGAAGTCGAACGCCAACAGACGACCATCGTCGTCGAATCCGATGTCGACCTTCTGGATCTGCCCGCGCTCGTGTGCGCTCGAGATGAAGTGCTCACGGCGATCCTCGACCCACTTCACCTCGCAGGAGATACCGGCCTGGCCGAGGCGTCGAGCGGCCCACGTGATCATGACTTCTTCGGGCCACGGGTGAACGATCTTGACGCCGAATCCGCCGCCGACGTCAGGAGCGATGCAGTGAACCTTGTTCAGCGCCATCCCCAATCGCGCGGCGATTGCGGCGCGGGCGGACGTGGACGTCTGGGTGGAGGTCCAGAACGTGAGGGTGTTCTCGTCACCGTCCCAACGTGCGTAGACGCCCTTGCCCTCCATCGGCATGGAAGCCGAACGCTCGATTTCGAGATCCAGCGTCAGTCGGTGCGGCGCGGCGGCCAGTTCGTCATCCAGATCTCCGAACCCGTGCTGCAGGTGAGCGGCGACGTTGTCCGGAACGTCTGCGTGGACGGCGTTCGCGGCGGTGCGAGCGACGTCGATCCCCACTACAGGCTTCAGCGCCTCGTAGGTGACGTCGATCTTCGCGCAAGCGTCCTCGGCGATGTACCGGTTGTCGGCGACCACCATGGCGATGGCTTCGCCGACATGCTTCACCTCGTCCTTCGCGAGGGGATACCCGTTGCGCGGAGCGATGATTCCCGGATGCGGAATGAGCAGTGGCAGGTTCTCCGCCATTTCCGGCGTGTCGGCCAGGAGATCTTCGTAGGTGTAGATGGCATGCACACCAGGCACTTCCAGCGCCTGGTCGATGTCGATGTCGATGATTCGCGCATGAGCGTGCGGCGACCTGACGAATGCCGCGATCAGCGCGTTGTGGCCCAGATCGTCGAGGTATCGCCCCTGACCGCTGAGCAGACGCGTATCTTCCTCGCGCGGAATCGGTTTACCGAAGAACTTGCCGTCGTCGGCAACCGAATGATCGGCCGTCGAATGATCGGAAGCGGGGTGCTTCGCCCCGTTGCGCTTTGCTGGTTTGACCGGAGTACTCATGCCTTACCCGCCCGTCCTCCGACAGGATTCGTTGTTCCCCGCACCTTGCGATCCAACGCCTCCCGAGTGGACGCGTCGTCGATTCCGAGCGGGAACTGCCCGGCCCGTTCACGCTTGATCTCGGCTGCGCGCAGAACCGACGCCCTGATGTTCTGGTACCCCGTACAACGGCAGAGGTTTCCCGCTATCGCGTCGGTAGCTTCCTCCCGCGTGGGGTTGGGGTTCTCCTCGAGAAATGCCGCGATGGTCGTCACGAATCCCGGAGTGCAGAATCCGCACTGCAGACCGTGACAATCCTTGAACGCCTGCTGAACCGGATGCAAAGTGCCGTCCGGCTCGACGAGGCCTTCGACGGTGGTGATCGATCGACCTTCGAGGCTGGCCGCGAGGACGAGGCAGGATCGAACAGGCTTTCCGTCGAGCAGCACGGTGCACGCACCACACACGCCGTGTTCACAACCCACGTGCGTGCCCGTCTTACGGAGGTGGTGACGAATGGCATCCGAAGCCAGAGTGCGGGAGGGAAGAACGACGGTGTTCGTCACCTCGTTGAGCGTGAACGTGACAGCTACATGGTGCTCACCGGTATCTGCTGCCAGCTCGGCAAGTTGATCATCGATGGAGCGATCGTTTTTGGACATTGTCACCACTTTCCTGCCAGT
Source organism: Rhodococcus sp. T9N (assembly GCF_024436645.1). NCBI lineage: Bacteria > Bacillati > Actinomycetota > Actinomycetes > Mycobacteriales > Nocardiaceae > Rhodococcus > Rhodococcus sp. T9N. Next base: position 582,356 of record NZ_JAMSKS010000001.1, read on the forward strand.
ACTGCGTTCTCACTGAGAGCATCCGTTGCCGCCACGAAGCCGACCCGCGCCGTGAGCGCGGACACCAACTGCGAGCGGTACGCCGCCGTCCCGTGAATGTCTGCCTCGGTATCTATCTGCGCGCGGGCGCATTCCCCGAGGGTGCGCCACCGCGGGTCTCGCTGATCCGTCGCGGACGCCCCCGCCAGCACGTTCGTGTAGTCCACGACCTGCCCCAGCTCTCCGGCGGACACGTACGTCATGTGCGCTTCGGTCACCAGACCGTCGACCACGCGAATCCGGGCGACGACGCCGACCAGTGCATAGTCACCGTGACGACGCGCGATCTCGTCGATGGCGGTTCCCACGCCGGGTTCGGCGGCGGGCACCGACACCGACACCGCGATCTCGTCTGATTCCAGGCTCGACTCGAGAGGGCCGGCGAAGAGATCCGTCGACGCGATCTCGCGGGTGCCACGCACCGACTGGACGGTCACGCTGCCCCCGAGCAGCGTCAGGACTGCCGGCATCTCCGCCGACGGATCGGCATGGACGATGGAGCCGACGCTCGTCCCGCGGTTACGGATCGTGGGGTGCGCTACCAACTGCAGAGCACGGTTCAGCAGAGGCTGGACTCGACGAGCACCTTCGTCGGCCGCCAGCACCGAGTGCGTGGCCAGGGCCTGGAACCGCACTCCTTCGTCTTCGGACGAGGTCACCGAAGCGAGGTTCGGGATCGATCCGATGTCGACGATGTGGGCGGGCGCGGCGAGGCGCATGGACAGCAGCGGCACAAGCGATTGCCCACCGGCGAGCACCTTCCCCTCGTGAGAGACCTCGGAGAGGATTCGGCACGCGTCCTCGACCGAGGACGGTCGGTGATAAGTCAGCGGCGACGGTTTCATTACTCAATCCTGCCTCTATGAGTCACTTCACGTTTTGTGCAGATGTGACAACGGTCACGGGTCATACCTGGCATACATTCAACTTGGCATCACGTGAGCTGCGCCACGGGCTCTTCGCGTTCGTCATCTGACGCATTCGCCCCCGGCGTTGCGCCCGGCCGCCTGCCGGACTTCGGCCTGTTCAGTTCAGGGTTCCAGGACCCTACGAGCCGGCAGAGGTGGTACATCACGATCAAGACGATGGTGCCGAGCGCGATACCTCCGAGCGAGAACGTGTCACTGAACTTCAGCGCCGTGTCGCCGATACCGATGATCAGACCGGCGGCAATCGGCATCAGATTCAGCGGGTTCCCGAAGTCGACGCCGTTCTCTTTCCAGATCTTGGCGCCGAGCAGACCGATCATGCCGAACAGAACCACAAGAATTCCGCCCAGGACGCCGCCGGGCGTCGCCGCCATGACTGCTCCGAACTTAGGCGAGAAGCCGAGCAGGATCGCGATGAAACCCGCAATCACGTACGCGGCGGTCGAGTACACCCGCGTGGCAGCCATGACACCGATGTTCTCGGCATGAGTCGTCGTAGGGGAGCCGCCTACTGCGCTGGCGATGGCGGTGGCAAAACCGTCACCGGCAATGGCGCGTCCGATGTACGGGTCGAGATCGTCGCCCGTGATTTCGGCGACCGCCTTGACGTGTCCGGCGTTTTCCGCGACCAGTGCGATGACACCGGGAAGCACCAGAACGATGAATGTGAGGCTGAACGAGGGAGCATGAATACCGACGATCCCGTTGGCTTCGTCCGAGAACGGCGGCAACCCGAACCAGGACGCCGAGTGCACCGAATCCCAGTTGACACGAAAGTGCTCGGTGGGTGCGCCGCTACCACTGGCGGACGTGATCGGACCGGAGAGCCGGTCGAGGACCCACGAGAAGATGTAGCCGAAAACCAGCGCGACGAGAATGGCGATACGTCCCAGGAAGCCGCGTAGCGCAACGCTCATCACGATCAGTGCAACCATCACGATCAGTGCCACCCACTGATCCTGCGGCCAGTACAACCCCGCGACAACGGGCGCCAGGTTGAAGCCGATCAACATCACCACAGCGCCGGTGACCACCGGCGGTAGCGCTTTACTGATGACGCCACCGCCGAGAAAGTGGATGGCGATGCCGACGAATCCCAGAACCAACCCCGACACCAGAATCGCACCGGTCACTTCGGCCGTCGTTCCACCTTGGGCACGAATGGCGGCAACGCCACCGACAAAAGCTGCGGATGTTCCGAGGTAGCTGGGGACGTGCCCCTTGACCACCAGCAGGAAGAAGAGCGTACAAAAGCCTGACATCATCACGGCAAGTTGAGGATTGAGGCCCATGATGATCGGGAAGACGAACGTCGCGCCGAACATCGACACGACATGCTGGCCGCCCAACCCGATGGTTCTCGCCCAACTGAGTCGCTCGCCGGGAGCGACCACTTCACCGGCTCCGATGTTCTTTCCGTCTCCGTGCAACGTCCAGATCGGCATGACGAGACCTTTCGCAAAGGAGGAAGGTGTTCGAAATGCTTTGTGCCCCAGCTCACAAACACCGTGTCTGGAGTGAAACGCTAATGCAGGACCGAGATTTGGACGTGATGACAATCTGCCAGAACCCACTCACCGAGATTGGCAACAATGGTGGCAGATGATGCGGGCAGGGGTCATCGTCAGTGTTGGAGGCAGTTTCGACCGAAATGAGGACCACGCCACGAAGGGCCCAAACATTTTCTTCGGCTTAATGATTCCGTAACACGATGTCTGTCAACGGAAAACGACAGTCCTAGCCGAGGGCTGCGAGGATTCCCGCTGCCATCTCCGCGACCTGATCGTCGCTCATGACAAACGTCGGCGAAATCTGCATCGCACCCTGACCCGCAGCGCGACCCGAAATACCGTGCTCACGAAGCGTCTTCACAAACGGCAACGCCTCCGCCGGATCAGCCAACTGCACCGCAGCAACCGCACCGAGCCCACTACGAACCTCCGCCACCCGCGGATGCTCCGCCAACGGCTGCAGATGCGTATGCAACGACGCCTCCAAACGCTTCGACTCCGCGAGCAGATTCTCACGCTCGAGAATGTCCAGGTTCGCCATCGCCGCCGCAGCAGCACCGGCATGCCCGCCGTAGGTGTACCCATGACGCCACCACGAACCGGCATAGAACGGCTCCGTCACCCGCGGCGCGATGAACACCGCACCCATCGGAACATAACCCGACGTCAAACCCTTTGCCGTGGTCATCATGTCCGGCTGCAAATCGAAACGAGTGGACGCGAACCACTCACCACCGATCCGGCCGAAACCGGTCACCACCTCGTCGACGACAAACAGAATGTCGTGCTCGCGGCAGATGTCACGCACCTCCGCCAGATACCCCTCCGGCGGAAGATACACCCCACCCGCACCGATGATCGGCTCCGCGAAGAACGCCGCGATCTTGTTCGCACCGATCTTCTCGATCAACTCGAGCAGACTCTTCGCATCATCCCAGCCGACGGTCGCCGCATCCGCCATCAGCTCGCCGTACCCCTCACGGTTCACCGGAATACCCGCCAGAGCTGTTCCCGCAACGTGCATTCCGTGATACGCCTTCTGGCGTCCGACGATGATCGTCTTCTCCGGCTGCCCCACCTCGTGCCAGTACCGGCGAGCCAGCTTCGCCGCAGTGTCCACCGAATCCGAACCACCCGAGGTGAAGAAGATCTTGCTCCCGGCAACCGGCGCGATGGCCGCCAGACGCTCGGCCAACACCTGCGTGGTCTCGGGAACAAAATCACCGAAGTTGGAGAAATGAGCGATCTTCGACAACTGAGCCGCCACCGCATCCGCGATCTCGGTGCGCCCGTGCCCGACATTGGTGAACCACAGGCCCGCCGTCGCATCCAGATACCGAGTGCCCTCGCGGTCCCAGATGTACGCGCCCTCACCGCGAGAGACGACAAACGCGCCGTTCTTCTCCACAGCGCCCATGTCCGCGAACCCGTGCCACAATGCCGAAGCCATCGTCTTTCTCTCCCAACTGGATACGTTCGAAATAGATCGGTCAGTTCACGCGGAGTGCGGGCGGAAGAACCCGCTCGACCCACTGGGTTGCCTGCTCGAATGCGTAGGCGAGTTGGAGTACGTCCAAGTCGGCTCCGTGCCGACCGATGATCTGGATACCCATGGGAAGCGAACGATCGTCGAAGCCGACCGGCATCCCCGCAACCGGAACCCCGGCCATCGTCCAGGGAACAACCGTCTCCATCCACCGGTGATACGTGTCCATCGATCGGCCGTCGACGGTCTCGGGCCAGTGAGTGTTCTTGTCGAAAGGAAACACCTGGGCACTGGGCGCAAGAATGTAGTCGTAGGTTTCGAACATCTTGGTAATGGCCGACAGCCAGCCGTTGCGGGCCTCCGCGGCCTTGGTCACGTCGAGAGCCGACAGTGTGACCGCGTGCTCGAGTTCCCACAACAGTTCGGGCTTCATCAACTCGCGCAAGCTCGGATCGTTGTACTGATCGATCAAGCCGAGCTGTGCCCACCAACGCCACCGCAAGAACAGTTGCCAGATGTCCTCGGGTTTGAAGTCGGGAAGCGCCGCCTCGACGCGGCACCCCAACTGTTCGAAGACCTCGAACGAGGATTCGCACAACTCGAGAACTCCAGGTTCGGTTGCCAGGTAACCGTTCCAGTCACCGACCCATGCGATCCGAGAGCCCTTCAGATCACGTGCGAGGCTTTCGGTGAATACCGCGGGATCCTCACGAATCCCCAACGGTGCATAAGCATCCGGCCCCGCCATCGTGGAAAGCAGGTGAGCCACGTCGGTGACGGTTCGGCCCATCGGGCCCACAACGGCGCCCTGAGCGATGAATCCCGTCTCCGGTATCCGACCCCAGGATGGTCGAAACCCAACAACGTTGTTGAATGCCGACGGGTTTCGGAGCGAACCCATGTAATCGCTTCCATCAGCCACCGGCAACATGCGGAGCGCCAACGACGCTGCGGCGCCACCGCTGCTACCGCCGGCAGTGCGCGAATTGTCGTACGGCGACACCGTCGTACCCCACACCGGGTTGTACGTCTGGGATCCGAGTCCGAACTCCGGTGTGTTCGTCTTGCCGATCACAATGGCACCGGCAGACCTGATCCGCTTGACGAACAGTTCGTCATCTTCGGCGATTCGATCCGCGAACATCGGCGACCCGGACGTGAACGGCAGACCCTTGGCTGCCGAAAGATCCTTCACCGCATGCGGAAACCCGTGCATCCAACCGAGATACTCCCCACTCGCCAACTGCGAATCACGCTCGCGCGCCTCCGCCGTCAACGCTTCCCGATCCCGCAATGCGACGATCGCGTTCACCGCCGGGTTATGTAATTCGATCTGATCGAGGAAGCTGTCCATCACCTCGACACACGACACTTCACGCCTGCGTATCAGACCACTGAGCGTGACCGCATCGGCCATGACGAGTTCGCGATTCTCGGGCGCACCGGAAACGCTCTCGTCGACAGGGTCAGCAGCATGAACCATCGTGAATCCTTTCAAGCAGTGAAGTGGGGTACGCCGCGGCGGACTCGCCGCCACCGGCAACTGATTCGAGGACGAATTGCCGGTGGCGGCGCGACTGTCGAGGTTTCCAGCGAGGTTCTTGCCTACTACTGACCGAGATCGACGATGGCAGCGACTGGGCCGCCGCCCTCGGGACCCTGGTGCGCTGCCGATACCGAGACGAACACTGCCGGATCGCCGGTGACAGCTGCCGTGACTCCGCCGACACACGACTTGATCTGGCGGTGCCAGTGCACGTCGGAGTCGTCGAGCATCGCATTACGACGGCCACGGACCGTTCCGTCCTGACTGGCCTCGCACTTCAAGAACACGTTGACGAGTTGACCGTCCAGGTCGCTCGGGTGCGGCCGCTCCGGAAGTTCGAGTCCGGCGTCACGGATCGCCGCCCAGATGCCGTCCTGGTCGAGCGGATCCTTCATCACGCTGTGGCCGATCCGGTAGCGTCCGCCGACGCCACGTGCGTTACCGACGACGACGATCTGCGCGCGGTCCAACTCGACGCCGGACGAGCAGGATGCGACAGAGGAGAAGAGTTCGCGGCTGTGCATGACATCCTCGTCGGTCGGCATGTCGATTTCGCCGAGCGCAACCGCGATCCCCAGAGCCGTTCCGCCGTTGGACAGGTCCATCGACTCATGAGTCTGTTCGGTCCACACAGTCTTGCCGCGGCTCTTGGCGTCACGGATGGTGTGAATTGTCAGCAACGGAGTCTTGGTCTGTACGTAGTGCACGTCGGCGGGATCGGTGATGCCGGCATTGGCCATCGCGTCTTTCACTGCCGCAGCAACTTTGGTGATCATGGCCGTACGGCCGATGTCCTCGGGCAGCAGTTGCTCACTCATGGCGACACCCACGGTCAGTCGCGGCTCGTCGGTCTTGGTGACCTTGTCTGCCGGCACGGTCGCGAAGATCGTCGCGTGCGGGCTGATCACGCCGTCCGTGCCGCCGGACCAGACGATCGGCACCTCCGCCACTTCTTCGGGACTGCGATTACCCTTGGCGGAGAGAACCTCTCGGAACGCTCGGTCCGCGATGATGCGTGTGTAGTCGTTGACGCCGCCGTTACCCTCGGTTTTGCCGATGACTGCAATGACGCGGTCGGCCTCGAGGACACCGTCGTCGATCAGCTTGGCGAGCTCACTGGCGTCGGAGACGCTGTGTAGCGGAACCTTACGGACCTCGATTGCTTCGGGCATTGGCATCTCCTTGTATAGGGAATCGTGGAGGCAAAATTGGGCCTTGACAGCTCCGGGCGCTCAGTCCAGCCGAGCGGTTCGGAACTGCCGTGTCGACCACGCTATGACGACTCGAACCCATCGGCATCGTCAATACTTGCCCAAACGAAAACCGCGATTGGTTATTTCGACTCCGATTCACCGGTTGTGCGCCGCCACATCGGTTCTCACTTACGATTCGACCATGGACACCACTGTTGTCGACCATCCGCTGGCGGCATCGCTGCTCACGACCATGCGCGACGCTCGCAGCGACAACGCAACGTTCCGGTCCGCCTTGCGCAGACTGACCCATATGTTGGTCTACGAGGCCATGCGCGGCGCAGAACTGGAACAGTTCGACATCGAGACGCCAGTTGCTCCGACGCTGGGGGTGCGGCTGGCGAATCCACCGCTCCTGGTCCCGGTCTTGCGAGCGGGCCTCGGCATGGTCGAACAGGCGAGTGCCCTTATTCCGCAGGCAGGCGTCGGTTTCGTGGGAATGGCACGAGACGAGAAGACACACCAGCCGGTTCCGTATCTGGAGTCCCTGCCAGCTGATCTGTCGAGCACCCCCGTCTACGTCCTCGATCCGATGTTGGCGACCGGTGGATCCATCGTCCGCACAATCGATCTGCTCATTGCACGCGGAGCCACCGATGTGACTGCAATATGTGTCGTCGTGGCTCCGGAAGGGATCGAAGCACTGAAGAACTCCGGACATCCGGTCCGGCTCCTCACAGCGAGCATCGACGACGGCCTGAACGAAAATGCTTTCCTGATACCTGGACTCGGAGACGCGGGCGATCGCCAATTCGGGCCGCGGTAGTTGGCAGACATACGGAGAACCGCTCATTCCGAGAGGCTATTTTCGTCAACTGTTGACAATGTTCGTCGCGTGATCGAGCGTAGTCTCGCGACATGGATAGATCTGCCAAATATTCGAGCGAAGAGCTTCAACATTTGCCAGAAGGTGGCGACTACAGACTCACAGTTCGGGATGTCCTCGAGCTGCCCAGTCTGCGTGGAGCCGAAGTCCTTGCCGGGCACGGGGGCTTGCGCCACCTCGTTCAATCGGTGAACGTGATGGAAGTACCGGACATCCTCGCTTGGGTGAAGCCGAACGAGTTGTTGGTGACAACCGGGTTCCCGCTGCGCTACGGGCGAACCGGCGAGCTTCTCGACGACACAGATCTCAGTGACCTCGTCGACGGTCTTGCACGTCGAGGAGTCGCGGCACTTGCCGTGAAAACGGGCCGTTATCTCGACGAGCTGCCCGAGGCGATGCTGCACATGGCAGAGCAGCGAGGGCTTCCGCTGTTGGTTCTTCCCGTCACCGCGGGATTCGACGAGGTGATCTCGGAGGTCTTCACCAAGTTGGTGGCGAAGCAGTCCGCGGCACTCGACATTGCCGATCGACTTCACCGCTCGTTGACGTCGATCGTCTTGGAAGGTGGCGATCTACCTCAGATTGCCGCAGAATTCGCCGCGCTTTTCGACGTCAGCGTTCTCATCTGCTCGCCGGACGGAAGAGTGTTGACGGAGGCCGGAGATTCAGCCGCGCTGAACGCGCTTCCGTTGTTCGAAAGCACCGGTCGGTTCCTGACCGAACGGGTCGCTGTCGGTTTACAGAACGCGCCCAAAGGATTTCCTGGTCAGTTGGCGCTCACCCGGGTGGTGGCCGGCGGCACCGACCACGGCCGAATGGTGGCGTACGCCGGCACCCACGAACTCGGCGCAGTTGTCGTTCAAGCGCTGGAGCGAGCGGCCACCGTTGCCGCGCTGGCCGTCACCAAACAGCTGGCAGTTGCGGCAGTGGAATCCAAGTTCCGCGGCGACTTCCTCCGCGACGCACTGATAGGCGAAGCCGGCTCGCCGGCGGAAGTGAGCGCGCACTTCACCCAGTTGGGGTGGGATGTCACTCGTCCACTTACCGTTGTGGTTGCAGAACTCGACGTCGATCACCCGGAATCCCAGCACGCGAATTCCACTCGCACGGACCAAGATCGACTCAGCGACGGCTGGCAACAAGTGGTACGAACACACGAGCGGACAGCGCCGTCCGTCGGGTTTCGACACGAGGTGGTCACGCTTTTCCCGACCAGCACCGACCGTGCGGTTCGGGACATCGAAGGGTTGGTGCGCAAGGTTGCCGGCGATCGCACCAGCGGCCGCCGATCCTTCAGCACGGGAGTGAGCCGGGTGATCTACTCCCTGGCCGATCTACCCGCGGCCTACGACCAAGCCTGTACAGCCGTGGTCGTCGGCCGACGTATCAACGGGCCGGGGCAGATCGCACACTTCGACGAACTCGGTGTACACCGACTCCTCTCGCTCCAGACGGACAAGAGCGAACTGCGTTCGTTCACCGATGACGTTCTGAAGTCCTTGTCGGCGGACAACGCCGAAGCCGCTGACCTGCGTCTGACACTCCAGACCCTGCTCGACTGCAATTGCAATGTCGCCGAGGCCTCCCGGGCGCTGCACATGCACTACAACACTTTGCGTTACAGAATCGGAAAGCTGGAGAGCGTCGTCGGATCGTTCACCGACGACCCCGTCCTTCGATTGAACGTCTCACTCGCCCTGCAGGTCATGAAGATGCACGAAATGTCATGACTTCGCACGATATGAGCTGACAGAACGTCCCGATAACGGTTCGATACAACCGCAATCGCGCCGCCCGGTGAGCGTTCGTCACTTCTTACCCACCACTGACACCCGTCGTCGGCAAGGTTACCCATGTGCCGTTCACCGGTGCCCGCTTACGGTTCGAAAGACGGGCCGCACATACCTCCTTCAGTGGCCCTGGCCGGTTTCTCGGTCCAGCGGACCGGAGTCGACCGAACTACGGAGGCCTCAACCACCAACTGGCTCAGCCAATTACACCAGAACACGGCGGTGCGACATGAACTCGACTTCGAAGCCTCACAACACAAGTGCTCGTAGTGGTCCGTTACACGACGTGATAGTCGTCGACCTCACGCGCGCACTCGCGGGTCCTCACGCGGCAATGATGCTCGGCGATCTGGGTGCCGACGTGATCAAGGTCGAATCACCTCACGGCGGCGACGACACCCGTGGGTGGGGGCCGCCTTTTGTGGAGCCCACGTTGGAACCACCGAACACGCAACGGGAATCGACGTATTTTCTGTCCACGAACCGGAACAAGAAGTCGATCACGCTCGATCTGAAATCCGACAGTGGGCGCGCGACCCTCGAAGATCTCGTCTGCCGCGCCGATGTTCTCATGGAGAACTTCCGCACCGGAGTTCTCGATCGACTCGGATTCTCCACCGAGCGGCTGGCCGAACTCAATCCTCGACTGATCGTCCTGTCCATCAGCGGTTTCGGCCACGACGGCCCGGAAGGCGGTCGCGCCGGCTACGACCAGATCGCCCAGGGGGAAGCCGGACTCATGTCGCTGACCGGCTCGAATCCGGACGACGTTCAACGAGTCGGAGTTCCGATCGCCGATCTTCTCGCCGGAATGTACGGGGCGTTCGGCGTCGTCGCGGCTTTGAAGGAACGCGAACAGACGGGGAAAGGCCGCGTTGTCCGAACGTCGCTCTTGGCCAGCGTGGTCGGTGTTCACGCGTTTCAAGGAACGAAGTGGACCGTCGCCGGTGAGGTAGGCACAGCGCAGGGCAACCACCATCCCTCCATCGCACCGTACGGGCTCTTTCGTACCGGCGATGGCGCAGTACAGATCTCGGTCGGCAGCGAAAGCCTGTGGAGAAGATTCTGCGAAGGATTCGACCTCGACCCTGACACCCCGGGTATGGCAACAAACGCCGAACGCGTCGAAAATCATTTCCAGGTCGTCGAATTGATCGAACGTACCTTCAAGCCGTACTCGCGTGACGAGCTTCTGACCGAACTCGACCGCATCGGAGTACCGGCAGGACGGGTTCGGACGATCTCCGAAGTGTACGAATGGGAGCAGACCCGATCACAGGGATTGCTCGTCGACGTCGACCACAGCACGCTCGGAAACATCACACTGCCCGGTCCACCGTTACGATTTTTCGATCCGGACGGAACCGAAGTGACGGAGACCCGCCACACTGCACCTCCGGTTCTCGGTGAAGACACTGACGAAATCATGTCATGGCTACAAGGATTCACCCGATGAACCGCCTGACGGCTCGCGACTTGCTCGACCTGGTGATCGATGCCGGCACCTGGGAGTCGTGGGATACCCCTCCGATTCCCGTCGCGACCGACTCCGACTACGCCGAAGCACTTCTGCGAGCCCAGGAGAAGACCGGGCTCGACGAGTCCGTCCTGACCGGAAGCGCCTCCGTCCGAGGCCGCCGTGTGGCAATCATCGTCTGCGAGTTCGGTTTTCTCGGTGGTTCGATCGGCGTGGCGGCGGGAGAACGCCTCGTCGTCGCCATCCGTCGAGCCACCCAAGAGCAGCTGCCCCTTCTTGCGCTTCCCACGTCCGGGGGAACGCGTATGCAGGAGGGGACGACGGCGTTTTTGCAGATGGTCAAGATCACCGCGGCGCTCATCAAGCACAAAGAAGCGCACCTGCCCTACATCGTCTATCTCCGAAACCCCACCACCGGAGGCGTATTCGCGTCCTGGGGATCACTCGGTCACGTGACGATCGCGGAACCGGGGGCCCTCGTCGGATTCCTCGGCCCTCGAGTGTTCGAGGCCTTGTACAACTCACCTTTCCCCGCCGGTGTCCAGACAGCGGAGAACCTTCACGAGCACGGACTCATCGATGCAGTGAGGCCGCCAGACCAGCTCGCCGAAATCGTCGAACGCGCATTGCGCATCATCACCGGGGCGCATCGTGGGTACTTATTGCCCAGTGACCCGTGCTCGTACGATTGCCCACCCGATACGTCAGCCTGGGAATCCGTCGTCGCATCCCGACGCGAAGACCGACCGGGGATACGGGAAGTGTTGCTCAATTCCGCCTCGGACATGCTCCCGCTCAACGGAACCGGCCAGGGCGAGAACGATCCCGGCATCATGCTCGCGCTCGTTCGCTTCGGCGACATGCCCTGCGTCCTTCTCGGACAGGACCGGCGCGGACAGACTGCTCACTCCCCACTCGGCCCCGGCGCTCTGCGGGAGGCTCGGCGAGGTATGCGGCTGGCCGCAGAACTCGACCTGCCGCTGGTGACGATCATCGACACAGCGGGCGCGGCACTGTCGAAGGAGGCCGAAGAAGGCGGACTGGCGGGCGAGATCGCTCGGTGCATAGCCGACATGATTTCACTCGAGGTCCCCACCATTTCCCTCCTGCTCGGGCAGGGCACGGGCGGCGGCGCCCTGGCACTGATTCCGGCCGATCGAGTGCTGGCGGCCCGCCACGGTTGGCTCTCGCCCTTACCTCCCGAAGGTGCGAGCGCGATCATGTTCCACGACGTCACGCACGCGCCGGACATGGCAGCCAGTCAAGGGATCAGGTCCTTCGATCTGCTCGCGGGCGGCATCGTCGATCGGGTCATCCCCGAATTTCCCGATGCCGCGGACGAATCCGCCGCCTTCTGCACTCGAGTCGGAGCGGTACTGCACTACGAGCTGAGCGTGCTCAGTGCTACCGATGCGACTGAACGGCTCAACACCCGCACCGAACGCATCGACCGTATCGGCCTGGTCGAAGCCAGTACCTCCGTCTGATCGATCAGTACCCAGAACACCGGAAAGGCCGGACATCCTCCGCGGAGGATGTCCGGCCTTCGTCGATCGAGCACACTCAGCCAAGCGTCACGTGAGTTGCTTGGCGGGTTCCTCCCGCTCGCCGCCGGGAGTCTTCGAATCCGGCTTGTTCGGTTCCGGATTCTTCGCATTCAGTTCCGGGTTCTTCGAACCGATGAACTGGCACAGGTGGTACATCCCGATCACGACGATGGTGCCGAGCGCGATGCCGCTGAGCGAGAACGTGTCACTGAACTTCAGGGCCGTGTCGCCGATACCGATGATGAGGCCGGCCGCGATCGGCATGAGGTTGAGCGGATTCCCGAAGTCGACGCCGTTCTCCTTCCAGATCTTGGCGCCGAGCAGACCGATCATGCCGTAGAGCACCACAGTGATTCCGCCGAGAACACCGCCGGGCGTCGCCGAGATGACGGCACCGAACTTGGGGGAGAAGCCGAGCATCATGGCGACGATGCCGGCAACCGCGTAGGCGGCGGTGGAGTACACACGGGTCGCTGCCATGACACCGATGTTCTCGGCGTACGTCGTGGTGGGCGAACCGCCGACGCTGCTGGCGATAGCGGTGGCGAAACCGTCACCGGCGAGCGCACGTCCCATGTACGGGTCGAGGTCGTCCCCGGTCATCTCGGCCACGGCCTTGACGTGGCCCGCGTTCTCCGCGATCAACGCGATGACACCCGGAAGGACCAGGATGATGAACGTGAGGCTGAACGACGGAGCGTGGATGCCGACGATTCCGTTGGCCTCGTCCGAGAACGGAGGAAGCCCGAACCACGACGCCGACTGCACCGAATCCCAGTTGACGCGGAAGTGCTCGGTGATCTGACCGGTGCCTGCGTCGTAGGAGGTGATCGTCCCCGAGACCCGGTCGAGGACCCAGGAGAGGACGTAGCCGAAGATCAGCGCCAGGAAGATGGCGATGCGCGCCATGAAGCCGCGTAGCGCGATACTCATGACGATCAGGGCCACCATGACGATAAGAGCCACCCACTGGTCCTGTGGCCAGTACAGCCCCGCGACGACGGGTGCCAGGTTGAATCCGATCAGCATCACCACTGCGCCGGTCACCACCGGGGGAAGAACCTTGAATACGACCCGGCCACCGAGGAAGTGGATCGCGATACCGATGGCTGCCAGGACCAGTCCGGACACCAGGATCGCGCCGGTCACCTCTGCGGATGTTCCGCCTTGGGCACGAATGGCGGCGATACCACCGACAAAGGCCGCCGACGTACCGAGGTAGCTGGGGATGCGTCCCTTGACCACCAGCAGGAAGAAGAGCGTACAGAAACCCGACATCATCACGGCAAGTTGAGGATTGAGCCCCATGATGATCGGGAAGACGAACGTCGCGCCGAACATCGACACCACGTGCTGGCTGCCCAGCCCGATGGTTCTTCCCCAGCTGAGCCGCTCGCCGGGAGCGACCACTTCACCCGGTTTGATGTTCTTTCCATCTCCGTGCAACGTCCAAATCGGCATGATGGGACCTTTCGTGCAGAGGAAGGTGTCCGAACGCTGAGTGTGCTCCAGCTCACAAAACACCGTGACTGGAGTGAAACGCTATTACAGCGCAGGGGTATCGACGTGATGACAATCTGCCAGAACCCACGGACTCGGATTGGCAATATTAGTGATTGATGCCGCGCATCGCGGTTATCTTCAGTGCTAGAGACAGATCCAGCCGTAGCTCGGGTTGCGCCGTGAAGGGTCCCAGCATTTTCTCCAGCTTAACGACCCTGTAACGCAGTGTGTTGTAATGGAAGTGGAGCTTGCGCGCTGTCTCGGCGATGTTGATGTTGGTCGCGAGCAAGACTTCCAATGTCTTGCGCATGTCCTGCGCTTCGGCAGTTTCCTCCGTCAGTTCCCGCAGTGTCTCCCGCGCGAACGTCTCCAGCTCGTTTTCGTCCTCGACCAGACTGAGCAGTCTGTACACACCGAGATCGTCGAACTGAGTCACCGTCCACGGACCGGAGATCCGTCGCCCGACGGTCAGTGCGGTGCGCGCCTGACTGTAGAGCGCGGGGACTGCGTCGATCGCCGCTGTCGGCCGGGACACCCCGACACTGAACGGCCTTCTCCCGCCGCCACCTTCACCGCGAACGACCGTGACGAGGTCCCGCACCAATGCCATCGTGTCAGTGCCGACGCCCATGACGATCACCGTCTCGCCCGTCAGCGCGGTCACCGCCGCACCGGGATCGCGGTGGGCGATCGCCCCGGAGAACGCCATCGCCTGGCGATCGACAACAGGCAGCCGAGCGGGCGCCACCGAGGCCGGTTCGTCGACCGGGTCCGGCTCGATCGAGACGATCACCAGCGGGCGGTCGAAGTCCCAACCGAATGTCTTGGCATGGGAGACAACGTGATCGTGGTCCCCGGCCCGACCGAGGAGCAGGTCGTGAACGAAGTTGGCGCGATGGCGTTCCTCCACCGACGCCACGGCTTGTTCGCGGGTGATGACCAACGCACACACCGACGCGGCCCGCTCGACCAGGTACTGGTCGTAACTCGTCATCACGCGCTCACCGGTGAACAACGCGAGACGCCCGTGGTCGATGTGATTGGCGGAAATCGCGGACACCGCGATGAATTGACCGTCGAACTCGTGCAGACCCAATCCGCCCTCGACGGTGTCGGTCCGCAGACGACCGGTGGAATCGACGGCGGGACAGGCAGACAGATGCTTGCGCTCCGCGGCGTCCCCGGCGCGGCAGATCTCGCGTCCGTCCGAGGTGGTGATCAGGGCGGCGCCCTTCATCTCCCGTGCGATGACTTCGGTCAATTGCGGGAGGCCGCCGCCGCCCATCACGACGTCGACCAGCAGCCGTCGCAAGCGCTCGGCCCCGAACATGGCGTCGATCTGGGCCGACTCCGTCTGCTCACGGTCTCTCGCCGCAGGGTGATCACACGCACCGTGAAAAACCAGGAGCGGGAAGCCGGCGCTTTCGGCCGCGTCGACCAGCTCCGGCGCGAGAGTGTCCCCGTCTGCGCCGAATTGGACGGCAAGTGCCGCAACACCTCGCGTCGACAACCGTCCGACAAATGCTTTGAAGGTTTCGGTGACCCTGGCGAGGGTTTCCGGCGTGGTGATCAGCAACTGTCCGTGCCGCAGCCACGGTCCGATGTCCGGAACCGCCATGAATCCCACCCGGGCTACCGTCGGGTCTTCGCAGCCGCCGGCGACCTTTCGAACACCAGGAAGGAGCTGGGTTCGAAAAAGTTCGGAGAGAACAGCATTCACCTCGGATGCCGGTACGGCCGGGTTTGCCACTTGGCAGGCACCTCGATTTCATTCGGATCACGGAAGATGGTTCACGAAAGAAACGATCCTATCCCCACCGAACACAAGATGTCCGAATTCAGCGCAGTCGACTCAGGCCGTTCGATGCAGGGCGGTCGGATTCTCCTGAGGTGGCGGGTGGATCGGCCCCTGCAGATCCCGCAGTTCCAAACCGGAGGCATTGCGCAGGGTCTTGGTCATCTCGGCGAGGATCGACACTGCAGTCTCCTCCGGTGTCCTCGCGCCGAGATCCAACCCGATCGGTGAGTGCAGACGCCCCAACTCGACGTCGGTGACGCCTCGCTCCTTCAACAGCGCAACCCGACGCTCATGCGTCGCACGACTTCCCATCGCGCCGACGTACGCAGCCGGCGAACGCAGCGCGATCTCGAGCAGGGGGATGTCGAACTTCTCGTCGTGCGTGAGCACGGCCAGGACGGTTTTGTTGTCGATCGGTGCGGTTTCGAGGAACTTGTGTGGCCACATGACGACCAGATCGTGGGCGTCGGGAAAGCGCGCCCGTGTCGCGAAGACCGGCCGTGCGTCCACGACGGTCACGCGATAACCCGCAAAGGCGCCCAACGTACACATCGAGGCCGCGAAGTCGATGGCCCCGAACACGTACATCCGCGGTAGTGGCGCGAAGATCTCGACCAGCAGGTCGTGCTGCGAATCGATGAGAGTTCCCGCCGGCGCGACAAAAGCGACGGACTCACCGGTGTCCATCGTGCGCAGCAGGATGGACACCTCGTCCTCCGTGGCATCCAGATCTCCGCTGCGTCGGCCGTGCTCGACGACGAGGTGCCGTGCCGGTGCTCCCGGACGCACTTCGGTGACCACGACGACGGGCGTATCGGCCTCGATCCGTTCACAAACCTGACCGAACTCGACGAAATCGGCTCCGACGGCCTGGACGAACACTTCGATGGTTCCGCCGCAGGTCAGCCCTACTCCGATGGCGTCGTCGTCGGAGACGCTGAAGACCTCGACACGACTGGTGCCGTCGGCGAGAACCTCCTGGGCGATCTCGTACAGTGCACTCTCGATACACCCGCCCGAAACGCTGCCGACCACCTCGCCGGAGCGTGAGACGGCCATCGAAGCACCGGGCATGCGCGGTGAGGATCGCCAGGTACGGACAACCGTCGCCAGTGCAAAATCCTCGCCGCGGGCGTGCCACTGCGCCAGCTGAGTGGAAATGTCGCGCATCGCCTCGCCTCCCGCTTGCATCGCCGTCCGTAGAGAGTTCACGGTATCGGCCCACCGCAATCCTGCCTGTCACACAATGCGCCTAAATCCGGGCCCTGCAGTTGTGCAATGTCGCCGTCGCATCACCTTGCGCTCTCGACCAGTGTTGTCACCGAGCCCAGCCGAAAGCAGGCCTGACCTTCATTCTTCCCCTCTCCGACGATCACTGCAGCGGCAATTCACGCAGATGGTGCGACGGATCGAGTGGGCGACGTTGCACACCACAGAACCGAGGTTTCCCCCATGGACCAATTGCTCAGCGGTATCAAAGTTCTCGACCTCACCCGTGCTCTCGCGGGCCCTCTGTGCACGTCGCTGCTCTCGGACTTCGGCGCCGACGTGGTCAAGGTCGAAACCCGTGGCTCCGGCGACAGTTCACGTCAGTGGCCGCCGTTCGACGGCGATCGAAGCCTCTACTTCGCTTCCGTGAACCGCGGCAAACGGTCGATCGCCATCGACATGCGCAGTGACCGCGGGCGGAAACTGCTTCGCAGCCTGGCCCTCGACGCAGATGTGCTGGTCGAGAACTTCCGTCCGGGAGTACTGGCCGACATGGGGCTCGATCCCGACTCGCTCGAGCAGGAGAATCCCGGGCTCGTCGTGATGAGCATCAGTGGTTTCGGCCCGGTGGGCCCGGACCAGTTCGCGCCCGGACTCGATCAGGTGGCCCAGGGTATGTCCGGGCTGATGTCGGTCACCGGTGCCGGGGAACAGACCCCGATGCGGGTCGGTATCCCCATCATCGACACGGTCTCGGGCATCTACGCAGCGCTGGGCATCACGGCGGCGCTTGCCTCTCGCGGTCGCGACGGTCGTGGGCACCGCGTGCAGACCTCGTTGCTGGAATCCGCGATCTCGATCATGACCTTCCAGGCGCAGGACTACCTGAGCACCGGGCGGGTTTCGACGCCGAACGGCAATACGCACCCGACGATCACGCCGTACGGCGCTTTCGACACTGCCGACTTCCCGATCAACATTGCCACCGGCTCGGACAAGCACTGGATCGCACTGTGCTCGGTACTCGGCGACCCCGAGCTCGCCTTCCGTGCCGAATATGCCACGGGTAAAGAACGTTTGGCGCACCGAGACCAACTGACCAAAGAACTCGAGGACCTACTGACCACGAAGGGCGCGGCGCAATGGATCTCCGAGATCCGCGGTGCCGGAATCCCCTGCGGCCCGATCCATTCGATCGATCAGGTGTTCTCCGACCCGCAGGTCGAGGCATTGCAGATGGTCGAGCAGACCCAGAGCGCCGACGGAACGTCGATTCCCGTTGTCCGCGGACCGTTCTGGGTGGACGGCAAGACCCTTCCCGTCAGGAATGGGCCACCCATGACTCTCGGCGGTGACGCCGACGACGTACTCACCGACTTCGGCCTGCGCCCGGAGGAGATCGAGGATCTTCGCGCAAATTCGGTGATCTGACCGCACACTAGTAACAGAGCAGACGCTCTGTTACTGTGCGTTCATGCCTCGGCCACGCGTCCACGACCTCGACACCCTGCTCGACGCTGCCGAAAAACTAGCCGCCACCGCCGGGCCGAGCGCTGTCACGGTCCGGGCAGTCTCCGACGCCACCGGTGTATCCAACGGGGCGATCTATCACGCATTCGGCTCTCGCAGTGGACTGGTCGGTAGCGCGTGGCTGCGTGCTGCGCGACGATTTCTCGCGCTTCAACAATCGAGAGTGGACGACGCTCTCGCGGACCCGTCGCCGACTTCGGCGGTTTCCGCCGTCGTCGCGGCCGCCGAAGTTCCGGCTGTCTTCGCGCTCGACTACCCACAATCCGCGTTGCTGCTGTTGACGATCCAGCGCGACGAACTGCTCGGCACCGACGTCCCTGCCGACATCGCCGAGCAACTCACACAACTCGACCGGTCTCTGGTCGAGTTGTTCATCCGGTTGTCGACCGCGCTCTGGGGCCGCAAGGACGGCCGAGCCGTCGAGGCAATCGAGGCCTGTGTTGTCGGCCTGCCTACCGGATTACTCATTCATCCCGCCAAACGCGCCGACGGTTGGCGAGTCCCCGACGCCGCAGCACGCGCGCGGTTGGATGCCGCCGTTCGAGCGGTTCTGCATCTCGACCCACCACTGCCCAAGCCACGCAACAGGAAAGGCCAATCATGACCGCAACTCTGCGCTTCGAAGACAAGATCGCCGTTCTCGATCTCGGCGAGGACGAGAATCGATTCTCGCCGGATTGGCTCGGTTCCGTCGACAAGCTGCTCGACCAGGCTTTGAGCGAAGGCGCACATGCCCTGGTCACCACGGCGACGGGCAAGTTCTACTCCAACGGACTCGACCTCGACTGGCTGGGCGCGAACGGCGACAAGGCGAAGTGGTATGTGCAGCAGGTGCAGTCGCTGTTCGCTCGGATGCTGACGTTCCCGATGCCCACCGTCGCGGCGATCAACGGCCACGCCTTCGGAGCCGGCGCCATGCTCGGCATCGCGCACGATTACCGCGTCATGCGCGATGATCGCGGCTACTACTGCTTCCCGGAGGTGGACATCAACATCCCCTTCACTGAAGGAATGGCAGCTCTCATCCAGGCCAAACTCAGCCCGGCGTCGGCAATCGTCGCCATGACCACGGGGCGGCGATACGGCGGAAGTGACGCATTCGCAGCCGGTTTGGTGGACTTCACCGCATCCGTCGACGCTTTGACCGCCAAGGCCATCGAAATGGTTGCACCAATCGGCCCGAAGAATGCGGGCACACTGGGGGCAATCAAGTCGACGATGTTCGCTTCAGTGGTCACCGCTCTGAACACCGACGGCTAGAAGCGACGGACTGTGTTCTCGCAGAGCCGCTTCCAGATCGTCGGCAACACTTTCGGGATCGCGGCCTTCGGTGCTCAGAACCACGTCGACTCCACTGAGCGTCGGCATCGAACCGGCCAGCAGTTGTGACGCCTCCACCAACTCGTCCAACCCGGCCCAGCCGGCCGGTTCACGTTCGATGATTCTGGTACGCAACGTATCCGGATCGGCCTCGAGGCGCGCCAGCAGGTGCCCCTCGGCGCCGGTCGCGGCCAGCAGGGCGCGCCCGTAGTCGTCGTCTTCGACGGTCGCCGTGAGAAACAGGAGTCCGTACCCCGCTTCCCGGTACGACGCGGACAGCATCCCGACGTGTGAGATTGCCCGTTCGGCCCCCAGCGGCGGATAGCACCGCTCGAGTTCGTCCACCTCGATCATCGCGTTGCTCACCCCGGCCTCGCCGAGTCGATCGTGAAGCGCGGTCAGCACGGAACTCTTCCCCGCGCCCGGCGGGCCTGTCAGCAGCAGTACGAACACGTCCTCCACTATTGCAGAGCCGTAAGCACGTCCAGAACCTTGTGCAGGCGCGGGGCGGCGAGAAGGCTGGAGAAGACAGCTCGACATGTACAACAGCCCTGATCGGAGCACAGCGATGACCACCACGATCACCGAAATCGCGCCGGACATCTACCGACTGTCGACCTTCGTGGACGAAGCGAACCTCACGATGAACCAGTTTCTCGTCGACGGCGAGGAACCCTTGCTCTTCCACACCGGGCAGCGAGCGTTGTTCACCTCGGCTTCCGACGCACTCTCCACGCTGATCGACATCGACCGTCTGAAATGGATCACGTTCGGTCACGTCGAGGCCGACGAATGCGGGTCCATGAACTCCTGGCTTGCGGCGGCCCCCGAAGCGCAAGTTGCACACGGTGCGATGGGGTGCTTCGTCCAGGTCAACGATCTGGCCGATCGGGCGCCACTTCCCTTGCAGGACGGCGACGTACTCGAAACCGGCAGCCGCCGAGTCCGGCACATCGACACCCCACACGTCCCACACGGTTGGGACGCGGGTCTGATGTTCGAGGAGACGACGTCGACGCTGTTCTGCGGAGATCTCTTCACTGCGTTCGGGCACCACCCCGCGACCACCGAGCACGAAATCGTCGGTCCCGCTTTGGAAGCCGAGGACTTGGGCCACGCCACCTGCCTCACCCCGGATCTCGAACCCACGATCCGCGCCCTGGCCGACCTCGAGCCGCGGATTCTGGCTACCATGCATGCACCGACGTACTACGGCGACTGCGTCACCACGCTTCACGACCTTGCCGACTCGTACGCAACACGTTTCGCAGCCGAAACCGAAAGATGGAAGTCAGACTAGAGCTTGCGCATTCGACGTGATTCGCGCCGCCACGGACAGCGCAACGTGCTCGTGGAACGGCCGGGCCACCACTTGCACTCCGACCGGTAAACCGTTGCGGGAGAGTCCTACCGGAACCACGACCGACGGAAGGCCGAGCACACTGATCGCCCGGCAACTCGCGAGCGCGTCCATCCACGTGAGTTTGCGACCGCCCACCTCGAAGCTCTCCACACCGAGCGGCGGAGCGAGCACCGACGCAACCGGCAGAATCAGGACGTCGCCCATCTCGTCGAGGAAGTCGGCGATCAACATCGCACGATCCGCCCACAGCGCTTCCACCTCGGCGGAACTGCGATCACGGCCTGCCGCAAGCATGGCGGTGATGTCCGCGTCGAAAGAGTGCGCTGAACCTGCGGCGAGAGAGTGGATGTCCGCGTGGGTCTCGACCGATCGCAACGCGCCGAAAAGCGCGTTGGCCCGCGGCAGAGCCAGACCGTCGTACTCGCTCGCGTCCAGGCTGATCGCCACCGTCCGAACCGCTGACCGGATTTCTTCGTCGACGGGAATCGTTCCCTCGCCGGTGGCCCAGCGGATGTCGAGGTCGTCGACGTCGACCGAATCAGGCTCGCTCCACGAGAAATGCGGCTTCGACAGGACGCGCAACGCAAGCGCCGCATCACCGAGGTTGCGGGCCAGTGGGCCGATGGTCTGGATCGTGCCGTGCATCGTCGCAGGATTGGCGAGTACCCGTCCATCCGAAAGCACGCCGGGGTATTGCCCTTCAGGGTCGATACGGCCGAGCGTCGGGCGAACCGAAGTGAGGCCGGTGCAGTGGGCGGGCCAACGCACCGAGCCACCAAAATCCGTACCGAGTCCGAGCACGCTCATTCCGGCAGCAACCGACGCGGACTCGCCGCCACTCGATCCGCCGGGGGACCGGACGACGCCGTCCGGTCGCACCGGACTGGCCGTGGTTCCGAACAGTTCGTTTCGAGTCAGGCCGCACGCGCCGAATTCCGGGGTGTTGGTCTTGCCGATCAGAATCGCACCGGCAGCCTTGAATGCCGCGACGGCCGGGGCGTCGACGGCCGGGACGTTGTCCGCCAGAGTGCGAGAACCGGCAGTGGTGCGCACGCCGGCAGTGGCGATCAGGTCCTTGACCGTGAACGGAACCCCGGCAAGGGGGCCGAGTGTCTCACCGAGAAGGCGTCGCTCGTCCAGGGCATCCGCGGCCGTGCGAGCCTCCTCGGCGCACACGGTGACCAGTGCGTTGAGTTCGACATTGCATTCGTCGACCCGTGCGAGATGTTCTTCGACGACGGTCCGCGCCGACACCTGACCCGACCGCACGGCCTCGGCGATGGATCGGGCATCACGGCCCACCCAGCTCTCACGACTCATCGCACGCCTCTCCTTGCCAGTACCCTCTGCCGAGCGTAAGGACAACGAGCAACCCGAGAAACGACCACAATGCACATACCGACGGCGCCGGCGATGTGAGGTTTTGCCACAACGTTGGCGGCCCCGGAGGGATCGGTCAGGTGCTGGTACCTACAAACCCTGCCTGATGAATGCAGCAAGCTTCTCGATCTGTTGCTCGTTTCGTTTGTAATGCCGCCACTGACCGATTCGTGTGGTGGTCACCAGATCCGCGGCCTGGAGTGCGGCCATGTACTGAGACGCCGTCGATTGCGACACCTTCGCCCTCGCTTGAATGTGCTTGAGGCACACTCCGACCTCCTCAGCAGGCTCGAGCTGAGGGGGAAAGCTCCCGGGGTCTTTCAACCACTGCAGGATTTGCACACGCATCGGGTTGGCCAGCGCCTTGAACGCCGTTTCCCACTCGGTTGTTGCGTCTTCCATGTTCGTGAGCATACCGCTAGATCGCGAAATGCCGATATGTGTGGTTCACTCTCTATATCGCAACATCGCGATATACCAATGGGGGCTGAAATGGTGCAGCACGACAAAGTGGCACTCGTGGTCGGAGCCCGAGGCGTGATCGGTGGGAACTTGATCGATCACCTCGAGTCGACCGGAGAATGGAAGATCATCGGACTCTCGCGGCGAGGCGGTACGGACACCGACCGGGTCGAACACATCGCAGTCGACCTGCTCGATCCTTACCGGACTGCAGCGGCACTGAGCGGACTGGGCGACGTCACTCACGTCTTCTACGCCGCCTATCAAGACCGCCCGACATGGGCCGAGCTGGTTCCGCCCAACTTGGCGATGCTGGTCAACACTCTCGACGCCATCGAGCCCGTTGCGGGCGGACTCGAGCACGTCAGCCTGATGCAGGGCTACAAGGTTTACGGGGCACACCTCGGACCGTTCAAAACTCCGGCCCGCGAGAGCGATCCACCGCACATGCCACCCGAGTTCAACGTCGACCAACAGCAGTTCCTCGAACGCAGGCAGCTCGGCAAGTCGTGGACATGGTCGGCGATCAGACCCTCGGTCGTCTCCGGATTCGCACTGGGTAACCCGATGAACCTCGCGATGGTCATCGCCGTCTACGCGACCATCTCGAAGAAACTGGGTGTCCCACTCCGATTCCCCGGCAAGCCCGGCGCGTACACCAGCTTGATCGAGATGACCGACGCCGGACTCCTGGCCGAAGCGACGGTCTGGGCCGCGACCAACCCCGAGTGCGCAAATCAGGCGTTCAACATCAACAACGGCGACCTGTTCCGCTGGCAGGAGATGTGGCCGAAGATCGCAGCCTTCTTCGACATGGACGTCGCACCTCCGCTCCCGATGTCCCTCGATGTCGCAATGGCGGACAAGGAGTCGGTGTGGGATGAACTCGTCGAGGAACACCAACTTGCTCGGACCCCGTATTCCGATGTCTCGTCCTGGGGGTTCGGTGACTTCGTATTCGGATGGGACTACGACTTTTTCGCTGACGGATCGAAAGCTCGGCGGTTCGGATTTCACCGCCACGTCGACACCGAAGCGATGTTCCTCGACATCTTCGCCAATCTGCAGGCTCGGAAGATAATCCCCTGACTGAAACACGGTCGCTTCGGATCCTACGAACACTGTCACTGTCGGACCCCACGACTAACGTCGTAGGCGGGGTTTGAAAAGCAGGGGTTTCGGCGAGTCGTCGGTAGGGCCCCATGCGCCCCCGGACCAGAGGAGCGACGATGTCGGACAATACTTTCGATCTGGAAATCCTGAGTGCCTGGACTACTTTCGAGACTCATCTCGCTCGCTACATCTCCGTGATGGAGGACGACGACACCCTCGTGGTGGAGTCGCATTACGACAGCATGGACGAACTGGCCGACGCACCCGCGTGCATCCAGTTCTTCGCGTGGAACCAGACCTCCGTGCGCTGTGAAGTTCCTTCCAACAGGTTTCTGCATCCACTGCGCATGCTCGAACCGGAAGACCATTCAGCGCTGCTCGACATGGGGTTCAACGCTCCCGATCTGTGCGAGCACGAACCCGAGGGCAATGGGTCCATGTCCTTCTACATCGACGTCGACCGCGCTCGTCCCGAGGAACTGGTGACAAAGGTGTTGCGCGTATTCCGCGAAATGTGGAGCATTGCGCACCCGTCGTTCCTGCGTGCCAGCACTAGTGGGCGCGAGTCGACGCCGGCGTTCGCCACGACGCCGTCTCACGCTCCCTCGGGTTCGGGCGACATGCTGCGGATCCTGGTCGACGGGGCCGTCGAGCGCCTTCTCGGTCATCCGCCCAAGCGTGACGACGACGGCGATATCCCGCTGGTCCGCGGTGAGCAGATCACCTATGTTCGTGTTCTCGAGGACGACGAGTACGTAGAGGTGTTCTCGCGGGTCGTGCATTCGGTGGAGAACCTCGAGAACGCTGCTGTAATTCTTGCTCAGCTCAATCGGCAATGGCCGACCATCAAGCTCATTCTCGTCGAGCAGAGTGTGCTGGGCGTGGTCCGCGTGGACGGCGCACCCTTCGTCGCCGAGCACCTGCTGCGGGCTCTGCGCTCGTTCGCCGAACTGGCCGAAGCATCCGACGAACTCGCCGAAGAACTGGGCGGGCAACCCATCCGCGCAACCGGAGACACCGCCTTCAACGACGGCATGGCCTCCGAGCACGAAGATCCCGGTGCCGAATACGAGTCACACGAGTGCCACGAATTTCCGCCGGCTCTCATGGCGCTCCTCGAACTCGACGCAGACGGAACGGGCGAGCTCAGCGCCGAAGAGGTTGCCGTGATCTGTGAGCACGACCGCGACACCATTCTCGACTACCTGCGGATCAGCCAGGAGCAGGAGACTGCCTGGCACGAGGCGTTGACCGAGTCCATCCGCCGCAAGGACGACGACACCGACCTGTGTGCGGGCGAGAAGCGCGCGTGGACGCACGCGATCCGCAACCTCAGGCGCGGACTGCGCGTCGTCGTACTGCCCGCCAAGGATGCAGCGCCCACCCAACTCGGTCTCTTCGACGATCAGGCCTGAGAACCGGAAATCGAGCGCTGCTTGTCAGCCCGGTAGTGGGATGACGATGCCCGGCAGGATCTCGATCTGACGCGGCAACTGGGGGAGCGGCGGCACTTCGATCGGCGGTAGGCCGGGCACCTCGATGGGCGCCGGGGGAGCGACCGCGCCCGTCGTGGGCGTGCCCGTCCCGTCCCCCGAGGTCACGCCGGAGTTCGCGGGAACGCCGGCCTGCCCGCCGATGGGGTCCGGCCACGGGAAGCTCTCCCAGTCGGATCCCTTCAGCGCGCCGTCCATCGTGCTCTTCCAGATGTCCGCAGGCACTCCGGAGCCGTAGATCAAACCACCGTAGGAGTTGGTGATGGCCTGAGCGTCGGAAGTTCCGATCCACACCGCGGTGGACAGCGACGGCGTGTAACCGACCATCCACGCATCCTTGTTCTGCCCCGTGTCACCCAACTGCGCGGTGCCGGTCTTGGCAGCAGACGGGCGTCCACCGGCAAGCGCGTGACCGTTCGAGTACGACGCGATCGGGAGCATTGCCTGCGTGACGTTGTCGGCAACGGCAGCATCGAGACGACGCTCACCGGGAGAGACCGGGCGATCGAGCAGGACTTCACCTTCGGCCGTCACGACCTTCCGGATGAAGTGCGGCTGCTGGTACACACCGGAATTGGCGAGCGTCGCGTAAGCGGACGCCATGTCGATAACGCGAGACTGATATTGGCCGAGCACGATTCCGTTCTCCGGCGGACCACCCTCCTGTGTGAGCGTCGGGTAGTCGAGTCCGGGAATGTGCTCGGGGATGCCGGCCAGGTGGGCGGCGTCGGCGATCTTCTGGGGACCGTTCTCCATCGAGAGCATCAACCGGTAGAAGCTGGTGTTCAGCGAACGCTTGAGTGCCTCGGCGATGGTGCATCGACCACAGGATTCACCGCCGACGTTTCCGATGGTCACGCCGTTGATCGTGAGCGGTGAACTGTCGAACCGTGCGGACAGCGGAATGTCTTCCATCAATGCTGCGACCAGACCGAAGACCTTGAACGCTGAACCGGTCTGCAGCGGCGCCTGGGCGTAGTCGAAGCCGGCTCCGTCGTCACCGCCGTAATAGGCGTCGACGCCACCGGTCTTGGGGTCGATGGACACTACTGCGGTCCGCAGGTCTTCCGGCTCGCCCTCGAGATTCCGCCTGACGGCGTTCAGCGCAGCTTCCTGCGCAACCGGGTCGATGGTCGTCGTGATCTGCAGACCAGCGGTGTTCAGCGTCTGATCGCTGATACCGGCCTCGGCCAGTTCCTTGAGTACCTGGGTCTTGATGTGGCCTTCGGGTCCTGGCGCCTGGTTCAGATCGGTCGGCCGATTGGCGGGGGCGACGGCCGGGAACTGCATCGCGTCGCGATCCGTCTTGGTCAGGCTGCCCAGTTCCACCATGCCGTTGAGAACGTAGTCCCAGCGCGCTTGCAGCGCGGACAGATTGGTCTCGGGGTCCAGGAACGACGGGCTCTGGATGACGGACGCGAGAACTGCGCCTTCCTCGACGCTCAGCTCACTGACCGGCTTGTCGAAGTACGCGTTCGACGCGGCGGCGATGCCGTACGCACCGCGACCGAAGTAGATGGTGTTGAGATACGCGGCAAGAATGTCGTCCTTGGACCATTCGCGCGCCATCTTGGCGGAGATGACGAGCTCACGCAGCTTCCTGTCGATACTGCGCTTGTCACCGACCAAGACGTTCTTCACGTATTGCTGAGTGATCGTCGAGCCACCGCCGGCACTTTCCTTGCCCATCACGTTGTCGCGGGCAGCGCGAGCAAATCCGGAGATCGAGAACCCGGGGTTGGTGTAGAAGTTACGATCCTCCGCCGAGAGCACCGAATCGCGGACGTGAATCGGGATGGCCGACAACGCGACCTCGGTCCGGTTTCCCTCCGGCGGCACTACCTTGCCGAGCACGGTCGTGCCGTCGGCCATGTAGATGGTGGACACCTGATTGGTCTGCATGTCAGAGGGGCGCGGGACGTCGGTCCGGCTGTACGCGACAGCAAAAACCGACGCGGGCACGATGACCATCAGGAGCACGAGCACGTAGATGGTCCGCCGGACGTACCGCCACTTCGAGCGCTGCTTTTTCGCGGGCTTGGCCGACTTGTTCGACCGGGGCGAATTAGCCGACTTGCCCGATCGAGCCGACGACTGATCGCCACCCGTCGCACTCGATCTGTTCGATGGACTCACTCAACACTCCCGGTCGTGGATCCGGACTTACCGGCACCATTCCACCAGGGTGATATCTCGATCAGATAACTCCCGGCAACTGCGATACCGAAATGTCACCCTACCGGGCTGGCTACTCGCGACGTTCTGCTCGGACCGCGTTCCGATATCCGCGGAACGCGAGCCCGAGAGCGACGACGCAACCGAGCAGCACCAAAGACGGCATCACGCCGGGGTCTCCCTTGACGATCGCGACCACAGCGCCGATCAACGCCATGAGGGCGAAGACCGAGATGAAGCCGGCAATCAGCTCCATACGCTGGGCGCGCGAAGCCCGCCTCATCGAAACCGTGCGCAAGCGCGCATCACGACTTGACGCCGCCTGCGGTCAGACCGGCGATGATGCGTCGCTGGAAGATGAGAACCATGATGACCAGCGGGACCATCACGAGGGTTCCGCCGGCCATGATCGAGGTGTACGGCGTGACGAATGGGTCCGTTCCGGAGAACTTGGCCATCGCCACGGTGACGGGTGCGGTCTTGTCACTCGAGAGTTGGAGCGAGAGCAGGTACTCGTTGACCGTTGCGATGAAGGCGAGGATCGCGGTGGTGAACAGTGCCGGCGCGGCGAGCGGAAGCATGATCAGACGGAAGGCCTGGCCACGGGTGGCGCCGTCAATACGCGCCGCCTCTTCGAGCTCCCACGGAAGCTCGGAGAAGAACGACGTCAGCGTATAGACCGTCAGCGGCAGCACGAACGAGATGTTCGGGATGATCAGCGCTTTGTAGCTGCCGATCCAGCCGATGTCGGTGAACAACTGGAACAGCGGGGTCACGAGGGCGACGACCGGAAACATGGACGCGCCGAGGATGATTCCGGTGACGAAGTATTTGCCACGGAAATCGAAACGCGAGAGCGCGTACGCCGTGAACAC
Source organism: Rhodococcus sp. T9N (assembly GCF_024436645.1). Lineage (NCBI taxonomy): Bacteria > Bacillati > Actinomycetota > Actinomycetes > Mycobacteriales > Nocardiaceae > Rhodococcus > Rhodococcus sp. T9N. The sequence goes on from NZ_JAMSKS010000001.1 coordinate 610,981, forward strand.
GCCGATGACCAAGGCGATCAGCGTGGTCGCGCCCGCGATGATGAGGCTGTTCATCAGTGCACGGGTGAAGTTCACCTTGGCATCGGGATCGAGCGCCGCGGTGAAGTTGGACAGAGTGAGATTGGTGGGCCACAGCGACGTCGAGAACGTGTCCGCGGGGTCGCGCAGCGCCGTCACGATCATCCAGTAGCAGGGAGCGAGTCCCCACACGATGATCAGTACGACGCCGATGTAGGTGCCGATCTTGCCGCGTAGTGCCTTGTTCATACCGGCTCCCCCTTCCGCTGCTTTTCCTGCGTGCTGACCGCATTGGCTCCGAGGAATCGGACCAGGATGAAGGCCACAGCGAAGATGATGAGGAACGTGATGGTGGACAGTGCCGACGCCGAATTGGCGCCGACGCGCATCTGATCGACCACCAGAACCGAGATGGTGGAGGTGGCGGGATTGGATCCCATCATGATCGCGGGCAGGTCGTACATGCGCAGCGCGTCCATCGTGCGGAAGAGCACCGCCACCATGAGTGCGGGCTTGACCAGCGGAAGCGTGATCATGCGGAACCGCTGCCACGCCGTCGCACCGTCGACCTTGGCGGCCTCGTAGACGTCGGCGGGAATCATCTGAAGACCCGCGAGGATCAGCAACGCCATGAACGGCGCGGTCTTCCAGACGTCGGCGACGACGATCGCGAATCGCGCCGGCCAGGGGTCCGCCGTCCACAGGATGTTGGTGCCGAGGATCTTGTTGGCAATGCCGTCGTTGGCGAAGATGAAGAACCAGAGCTTCGCGGTGACGGCGGTGGGGATGGCCCAGGGAATCAGCACGGAAGCGCGGAGCAAACCGCGTCCGCGGAACGTCTTGGCCATGATCAACGCCATCGACAGACCGATCACCGTCTCGAGCAGGACGGTGACGACGGTGAAGCCGAACGTATTTCCGATCGACTGCCAGAACTGCGATCCGAGTGTGCCGGGCGGGCAGGGAATCGAGCCGTTGGCGGTGTTGCAGGACTGGGTGATCCAGTTCTTGTAGTTGTCGAACCACGTGAACTGACCGGTGACGAACATGCCGGTCTCGGGATCGAGCTTCTTGCCGTCGCTGTGCATCGACATCCAGATCGCTCGTCCGAGCGGATACAGAATGATGACGGCGAGAACGATCAGCGACGGTGCGACGAACGCCCACACCGGAACTCGTCGACGCTTCTTCGGCTTGTCCGCCGACGCAGGCGGGGGCGAGGTCGGCGGGGGTGGAGTAGCTGCAAGGTCAGGCAGAACCTTGGTCAGGGATGTCCCTGCTGCCTCGGATGCCGACGGCTCTTCTAGCGGTTCCGGTGCACGGTGTCTCCCACCAACGCCCGAACGGTCGGGACCGGTTGAACCGGCCCCGACCGTGGGGTTGGTAGGCACAGCCGCGGAAGGATCCTGCGGTTCTGCCATTGCTTATTGCTCCTGGTAGATCAGTTACCGGCGGTTTCGATGCCGGCCTTGGTGTCCGCCAAAGCCTGCTCGACGGTCTTCTCGCCGCGAATAGCAGCGTAGGTGTTGTCGGAGATCGACTTCGACACCTGCGTGTAGTACGGCGTGACGGGGCGCGGCTGAGCGGTGGCGAGTGCTTCCTTCAGGGTCGCGAAGTACGGGAACTGAGCGAGCACTGCCGGATCGTCGTAGACAGCCGAGAGGACGGGTGCGCCGCCGACCTCGGTGAAGTACGTCTGCGACTTCTTGGTCTGCATGAACTCGAGGAAGTCACGAGCCGTGGCGGGTGCGTCCGAGTACGCGCTGATGCCGACGTTGTAGCCGCCGACGGTCGAAGCGCCCGGTCCGTCGACACCCGGAAGAACGGTGTAGCCGTACTTGCCGGCAACCGAGGTCTTCTCACCGTCGACCGAGAAGCCGGACCACGTGCGCATGAAGAGTGCCTTGCCGTCGCCGAACGCGGTCTGCGACTCGCCCTCGGAGTAGGTCAGCGCTTCCTGCGGGATCGTGTTGTCGGCGAAGTTGTCGACGATCGACTGAACGCCTGCCTTTGTCTTGTCGTCGATGGCCGGGGTGAGTCCGTCCGGGCCGACCCACGGGCCGTCGAAGGCGTTGGTGATCTCGGTGGTGTTGACCGTCAGGCCCTCGTAGTTCTTGAACTGACCGATGTAGCAGGAGATGCCGGCTTCGACAGCCTTCGGGCAGTTTTCCTTGAGCTCGGCCCACGTGGTGGGGGCCTTCTCGACGAGGTCCTTGCGGTAGTACAGGAACGCTGCGTTGGTGTTCTTCGGCGCTGCGTAGAGTTTGCCGTTGTAGGTACCCGAAGCGACGGTCGACGGCAGGAGGCCGGACTCGTCGATCGCGAGGTCACCCTCGAGCGGCAGCAGCCAACCGTTTGCAGCGAACTGGGCGGTGTTGACGACGTCGACGCCGATGAGGTCGTACTCGTCGCTCTTGGCCTGCATGCGCTGGGTGATGTCGTCGACCTGCGCGTTGGCTTCCTTCGCCAGCGGCTTGAGCGTGACCTTCTCGTCCGGATGCTCGGCATTCCAGTCGGAGATGATGTTTTCGAGCGCCTCGTTCAGGGCATCCTGCCCCTCGACGATCGTGATGGGTCCGCGGCCTTCGCTCGAGGACGATCCCCCGGATGCGGCCGTGGTGCTGGTTCCGCTGTCCTTGTCCGAATCGGACGAACAGCCTGCCAGTACCAGCATGGACGCTGCCGTGGCTGCAATTACAGCGCGGCGCATCGCCTTCGAGTTCAGAACCATGGATTCGCTCCCCGTATGTGTATGACAAATAGACGGTCACCGAGAGCCTGCTCACGGCATGCGCCATGAGTGCCGGCTCCCGGCATCGGCCCCTACTGTGGCACGAGACACCCGTACTTGTGGGTATTACGCCGAACCTGAATCGGTCATGTGTCGTTTGACAGGTCGACCTAACCCAGGCGACGCCCGTCGGTGGTGGCAAAAATGTGCACCTTCTCGGGGTCGACGCGCAGGTTGACGCGCTCGCCCTTCTGCGGCGGATTGCGCCAGTCACCACGCGAGACGATCTGCTGCAACCGTCCGCCGATCGTGGTCCGGCCGTAGACGTAGGCGTCCGAGCCCAGTTCCTCGACGACGTCGACCTCCATCGGCAGGCCTTCGGCGGCGATCTCGAGGTGCTCGGGGCGAATACCCAGAACAACCTCGGTTTCGACGACGCCGTTCATCGTCTCGCGCGGAACCGGAACGATCCCGTCACCGAATGCGACGCCGCCGTCGACGACGGGGAGGGTGAAGAGGTTCATCGCGGGCGAACCCATGAAGCCGGCGACGAAGACGTTCTTCGGCTTGTTGTACAGCTCGCGCGGCGAGGCGCACTGCTGCAGGATTCCCTTTTCGAGGACGGCGACGCGGTCACCCATCGTCATGGCCTCGACCTGGTCGTGGGTCACGTAAACCATCGTCGTCGCGAGGCGTCGTTGCAGCTGAGCGATCTGCGTACGTGTCTGCACACGGAGTTTCGCGTCGAGGTTCGAGAGCGGCTCGTCCATCAGGAAGACCTGCGGCTGGCGAACGATGGCGCGGCCCATCGCCACTCGCTGACGCTGGCCACCGGACAGCGCCTTGGGCTTGCGATCGAGGTACGGCTCGAGATCGAGCATCTTCGCGACCTCTTCGACGCGGGCGCGGATCTCCGTCTTGTTGGTTCCGGCGAGCTTGAGCGCAAAACCCATGTTCTCGGCCACCGACATGTGCGGGTACAGCGCGTAGTTCTGGAAGACCATCGCGATGTCGCGCTCTTTCGGCTCCTGACCGGTGACGTCGCGGTCGCCGATGAGGATGCGTCCGCTGTGGACGTCTTCGAGCCCGGCGAGCATGCGCAGGGTGGTCGACTTTCCGCAGCCGGAGGGTCCGACGAGGACGAGGAACTCGCCGTCCTCGATCTCGAGGTCGAGCTTGTCCACTGCCGGAGTGTTCGATCCGGGGAACAGGCAGGTGGTGCTCTCGAAAGTCACTGAAGCCATGACGGGGTTGATCCCTTCTACCGGCAGGAACGTGCCGGACGATCCAAGTCGAGGGTGAGCGTGTGCGCTAGCAGCATAAACGTCCGTGTCGGCGCCCGAGCGTAGTCTTTCACGGTGAGTTCGGAGAAGATGCTGACCCGCATCGGTGCGCTGCTTCGCCAAGCGGAGTCCACCGACAATCCACACGAAGGTGAAGCCTTCATGGCTGCCGCTCAGCGGTTGGCCACCAGTTCCGCGATCGACCTGGCGGTCGCGCGTGCGCATACCGCGTCTTCGGAAAAGCGTGCGACGCCCACTCAACGGCTCATCACCATCGGCGAACCGGGCAAGCGCGGACTGCGAACGTACGCCCAGTTGTTCATCGCGATCGCCGCTGCCAACGACGTGCAATGCGACATCGCGCAGACGTCGGCCGTAATTTATGCCTACGGCTTCGCCGGCGACATCGACGTGTGCGAGGCCCTGTATTCGAGCCTGCTCTTCCAGATGGTGCGTGACTCCGATGCGTACGTGCGTTCCGGGGCGTACCGCGGCGAAACGTCCGTGCGGACCGTCGTCGAAACTCGTGGACGACGACGCGTCAGCACGCAGGTCCGCAAGCCGGTGGCCGGAGTGACGGCGCGCTTGAACTTCCAGATGGCGTACGCGTCCCGCATCGGCGCTCGGTTGGCCGAGACGAAGCAGGAGACGGAGAAGACCGCGATCGCAGAATCTGCCACGTCGTCTTCCGAAACCGCACTCGTGCTGCGTAACAAGGAAATCGAGCTGAAGGACTACTACTCGTCCAACTCCAAAGCGCGTGGGACGTGGCGGGGCGGCGGCCGCGCAAGCGCCGGGCATTCCTCACATGCTCGACGAGCGGGTGATCGGGCTGCGCGCTCCGCACGTCTGGGGAACCTTCCGGAGATCGGCGGGGTGCGCGGGCAGCTCGACTCGTGAGGGATAAGCAGCGGAGCGCCGTTTACGAGGCAGAGACGTTGGTACGCACCATGTTCGATCGCGCCGACGAGCGCGGGCTTCGGAGCGTCGAAGTCATGGGTTCCACCATCACCCTGCCGGTCGAGCGCAAATTCGGTTCCGTGTAGGCGTCTTGCGCACGCGTCACAGACCCTCGACTAGCTAGGAGAAAAGGAGTTGACCTGTCGCTGCGCGCTTCATAGTCACCGTTGCGTTCTCAAGGCTGAAGTCGAGCAGCAGGCCGCTGTCGAGAACTGCCGCGACGCCCGCATGATCGCGCGCGACGATGACACCAAGAAACGCACGATCCTCAGTCAAGACCTGAATCTCGTCGTCGTCTGTCGAGGCAACGACCATCACGGGAACGGCCTCAGCGTCCGACCCCCCAACAGGGCCGCTACTTGCGAGACGAACTTCCGCAGTGGAGGACCCAGTCGCCATCATCTCGCCAAGCTTGTGCCGGCCTCTGCCTTGTACGTACTGCAGCAGGTCGAGTATGTCCGTTGGCGTCGCCCGGAGGTCATCGCGCCAACCGCGAATATGCTGTTCGCTCAGATGAGCACGCAAGCCCTCCTCATCCAAGTCGCGTTCTTGTGCGATCTTGCCTATGTTGCGGGCCAGGCTCCGGGACTTGACGTCCCGTATTAGTAGATCTATTGCGGTGGGGGTGTCGACGCCATATCGAAGGTGGGCTGCGGTACCCGTGCACAGCTGAGCCAAGCTTAAACGTGATAGCAGGATGTCGTTCGCTTGAGCGATGACAAGACCGACAGTCCACGACAGATAGTGCTGCATCCCCTCGCTAATTGCGTCGACCATTTGTTCAAGTCGGAACGCTGGGTCCGCTACCTCGGCCAGGTGGGTGTCGGCGAGGTCAGTGAGTTCACCACCGGCGATCCAGTCACGAACGACTGCGTCGGTGGCAACCTCTGTAAGAGTCCCTTTTGGCGAAACTCGAAACCTCCAGCAATTCCCCCGCTCCGGCAATTGCAGCAGCTTGGTGTACACGTCTTGCTTAGTAAGGATGTCGAGAGTCTGTTCGAGCGTCAGTTCGTCGAAGCCATCGAGGAGTTGCACTTGGTCGGCGAGAGCCGAAGCGATGGCCTCGATCGCCTCTGCTGATCCCAGGCTCGTCCCCGCCTGCGCCCATCGGCGGCGGGAAGCTGGGGGTGTCTGTGCGTAACGGTCGGCGACTACATCGGCGATTCTTAACCACCGTGCCTTCAGGTCGTCGGGTAACTGGGTGAACGCGAACAGTCGCGTGACGACATCTCGCCACGTGCGGGTATTGCTGAGGGCGGGGACGTGATCCAGTGCGTGAAGAATGAACCAGACGTAGTTGACGAACCCTCCGCTCGCACGGTCCGGAGGGAGTTGCAGAATCGCGTCTTGCGTCTGAGCCATCAATTCTTCTGCCTCGGCGAGTGCAGTAAGGGCAGTGTCGTGGGTCAGGCTCGAACGCACTTCTAGGTCGCTCGGTGCGGGCGTCAATCGGTCGAAGTCGGCGCCTTCCAGTGCCTTTTGCAGTGCGAGCACAATCCAGCCCTCGGACTCTTTGCCCGCGCGACCGGCGCGTCCGACGGCATTGAGTAGCTGCGCGGCGGACATGCGTTGACCGGGGTCTTGTCCGTCGTACTCGGTTGTCGCGATCACGACTGTTCGGACCGGAAGATTGACACCGTCGGTGAGAGTGCTCGTCGCAACTACGGCCTTGATCGTTTCGCTGCGGATCGCGTCTTCGACGGCTTCCTGCACTTCCACGGGCAGCCCGGCGTGGTGGTAGGCGACGCCTTTGCGGACACAGTCGATCAGAGGGTGGTTGAAACCGAGCCGCGCGGCCAGAGAATCAGCCAGGCCCTGCGAGCGTGGGTCGTCTTCCAACTCAGCTGCCATGACCTTGGCAGCGTTGCGTGCGATGGGGCGTTGAGAGACCACCATTAGTAGGCTGCCTGCCCGAAGCAGCAGCGTGGCCATCCTGGCCGTCGTCTCGTACGCGAGCGATGTATTGCCCTTCCCAGCTTTGCGCTTGTTGTCTGCACCGATGACGAGATGACCGATTGGAGTGTCATTGCTGGTGACCAGGTGCTGCTCAGTTGCGCGTGTCGGGCGGACCGCGAGGTGAGCACGCAGGTCGTATCGTGTTTTGTCTTGCGCGCCACGACTACCTGCGACGACTGTTCTGCTCTCCTCAATCTTGTCTGTGGTAGCGAGGATGTGTAGCCGCCGTGGCGCGCGCCATTCATGAGTGAACAGCACCTCTCCCTGTCCAGCCGAAGTCCATGCAGCAAGGGAAGCGGCGTTGCCCATGACACCGGAGAGCAACATCAGACGTGCGCCGCTGGCGTCCAGTAGGGTCAACAGCCCTTCGAGGAGCAGTCCGCGACCCCCTGATTGAGCGATCAGGTGCGCTTCGTCGATGATGAATAGGCTGAACCGGCTCAGGGTCTCCTGCGGCGACTGCCGCAGCGCGTTCATGAGTCGCTCGGGCGTCATCACTTCGACGTGAGGCAGTTGGCCGGAGACCCCGTTTGCGTCCTCTTGGTCGGTGCCGTCGGAATGCTGGGTACCGAAGCCGTCTGGAAGGTCTGCGCCGAGTTGCCGGTCCAGGTAGCTCAGTCGGGACTTGAGCGTCTGGCGCATCTCCCGGCCAAGGCTGCGGAGCGGCGTCACGTAACAGACACCCCGGTCGTCTTGCGCCGTGTGCGCACAGATGATCATCTGCGCGAGAAGTGTCTTTCCAGCGCTGGTCGGGACCGATACGAGAAGTCTTGATGTCATCTGGTTCAGCGGGCTCATGGTCGGGTGGGCGATGAGGGCGCCCTGCGGCGGCCAGAGCGTCAGGACCGGCTGCCGACTTAGCGTGAACGCCTGCTTTACGGCTGGGGGAACGTCTAGGGGAAGCACGGCCCAGATGCTGCTCTCGCTGATGCCGTCTGCCAACGCTAGTAGGTGTCCAGCAACCCAGCGGGTATCCACGTCGCTGAGACCAACCTCGTTGCGGACAACGCGCAGCAAGTGGACGCGAGCAGCTTCGAGCGCATCGGCATCGCCTTCACGTAAGTATCTGGCTAAATCCGCGATACCGCGTAGTAGCCGGTGCGTCGGACCGAACATGGTCCCGTCAAGGTTGTCGAGTTGAGCGCCGCGGGTTAACGCAGCGGCGGCATTCGCCCAAGTGCGTAGCTGCCGGTTCAGCGCTGTCATGTCGAGGCCGAGAAAGAGAATCCCAGCGTGTAAGGCGACGTCCGCGCCGTCCGTGAACTCGACTGGCTGGTTCAGGGCATCCCGGATCTTGCGATGGATAGCACCAGCGTTCGGACTCTCTTCTGCGCGGTGGTATCCGACCTGCGCAGCGAAGGCTGTAGCCCGGTGGACTTGGCTCGTCTCTGTGGGGTCCTCCATGAGGAGGTCAAGGACGTGAGCACTGACGGCAAAGGCACGGCGACGTTGTTCGACTGGGTACCGCGAGATGTCGGCCGTCGATGCGATCCCATGTAGATACCAAGCGGAACGTCGCAACGGTGAGACGTTCGCGCGGAATCCTGTCTCGGTGAGTCCTCGGACAAGTTCGATCTCAAGTTCGGCGAGGAGGGCGGTCAACTCGTCGACGGTGGGGAGCTCGCTGAGGTGTAGTTCACCGAACGCGCCCGCGATGTGGTCTGCGGCTAGAGCGCGGTCCACGCGTATCTCCTCACCAAGGTCGCGATCTCGATATAGGAATCAATGCTGGTGGCAAGGCCGCGGAGTTGGCCCGGCTTGCTGAGCAAAGGTAGCTTCACCGCCATTTTCTTAAATGGCATCGTGGGTAACGGCTTGTGCGTCGAGATCGTTACACCAGCGCCGACGAGTTCGTCACCTTGAAGCCATGCCGCGGGGAGGCTCGTGACCAGAGCCATTACTTCATCGGAGGTGTCGCTCGAGGCCTGTCCGTACGTGCCGACAATCTTGCCGACGTATCGCTGGCCGCTCACGGCAAGCTGCTCATACGCTTTGTTCAGACTCGTGGACAGCGACGCAGTACCCGTGTTCTTCTTGCTCTCCCAGAGCCGAAACCGAAGGTCGCCAGTGCTCGTTTCGTAAATCGAAAAACCGTCTGCTCCTGCGTCAGTAACATCGCCCTTCGGGTCAAGTTGCACTCGTACGGCGGAGTTGTCTTTCGTCAACAGGTGCCAGAGCCACTCGCCAACATGGCCGTGTAGGTGGTCCTCGTTTCTTTGTGCCTGGGGTAATCCGAAGACCGGCTCGATGAACGACGCGATGATGGGATTCGACAGTGGTGGGATCTTGGTGCCAGCCAATGTGTGCTGGCGCCATGTGTCGTGTAGTTGAGTGGCGGGACCAAAGCGGGCCTTCATAATCGTGTCAATCAGTATCCACGCGAGAGCGCCACCCTCCTCCGGGGCGAGGTTTACCGCGACGTGCGAACTCCACTCACATTTAGCCGCAACTGCGGACCCGTCGTGAAATGTTCTTGGAAGGTAGTCATGGACTGCTAGACGTTTGTTGGTGCGAGCGAACTCCTCTGATTGTGCAGCTGTAGGCCCTACTGGGACGGGGCCAGTCGGCGGTCCTCCAGGCCCGGAGGATGCCTTCACGAGAGATCGCTCCTTGTTTTCGTCAGGGATTGCCGCACTGGATCGACAACGAGCGAACGTCCCTGTGCGTGATGCAAGTTTCGGGGAGTCGTGGTCACTGTCCGATTATCACGTATGAAAGTGTCGGTGCCAGCAAAGGCGCTCCTCAATACATTCAGCACGCCGCTGTAGCCGTGCGCGTCCTCGGCCAATGGAGCCTGCCTATAGATATCCTTCTTAGCCACGCTTAATCACGCAGAAGAGATGGATTCGATTCATTGATTCGCCCGTATTGGTCACAAACTGCAGTTCGCGCCTAGCGAAGCGTCACTGCTAGTGCGAGCTGAAGTAGCGATGCAGGCGCTCGTGACTCAGTACAGGCTTCCGACCGGAGCGCGTTGCCTCAGCAACCCATTTATGAAGACAACGGAATAGAGCGACTTCAAGTTCAGCTGGCGCTGCTAGTGCCCTCAAGTTGACCTGATCACGCAAACACCGTTTGATCATTTGCCATTCCACGGTGTTGTCATTGGCCACGGATAGTGTGAGACCACATTCCGAACTCGAAGGGCCTGTATCTATGGCAACACCCACGCCAATCTCATCTGGAGCATTGTGAACCTGAGGGCCCCGATCAGAGCGATCGAGTCCTCCGCAGGCTTGTCATCACCGATCCTCAAGTCGCCGGATCCCGTGCAGAAACTCAGCGGAAAGTTGTTTTCGATGGCGTACTGCCAAGTCGGCACTGATAGCGGCGGCGAGACCGTCGAGTTGGAAGGCTCCGGCGCCGAGATTGATGGTGGCGTCCAGTCGACGACGGAGTTCAAGTCTTGAGCGAGAGGGACGCGGTGTCGGCAGTGGTGGAGGGGCCGGAATGGTGCGCCCCCGGGTTGGATTACCGCGGCGGCCGATACCCGCTCGGCGTCGAGGCCTTCGTGCTGAACATGGTGGACACGCTGGTGCCTGGGCTGTCCACGCTGACCGAGAAGGCCCGATACTTCTCGCTGTATTGGGCCCTCGCGGCATACGCCGAGGAATGTGAGTGGGATCGGACGCAATGTCGAACGGCGCTACGCCGCGCCGAGGTGGCTGTGGCCTGGGCCTCACTGTCCTCTGCTGCAGACGAGGACTCCGCAGCCGGGCGCACGTCACACGGCGCTGACCGCGTCGCCAAGATCGTCGCAGCCGGAGACGTCGCGAGACTCACCGAACTCGGCGACTACTCGTATTCGCCACGGGCATGGGGCTTTTGGTCGCAGTATCGGGGCCCCGCCGTGGTTCTCGGTATCGTCTCGACAGACCGGGATGCCTTGCGGTCGGGATCACGGTCGTGCCCTCCGGCAATTCGAGCGATGTTTCGCCCGCTGCTCGACATCGTGGGGGAGAGACCGGTCACGGAGGCTGATCTCGCCGAGGTGGAGCCTCTAACCCGGATATCCCTCGACGATCCAGACCTGGCCCCGCTGCGTGATGTGCTCACCGCGACGGCGGGTGGCACCCATGATCCCGACGCTTGGGCACCCAATGACGGCACGCGCCGCTCGACGCTCCGCATCATGGGGCGCGCTGTCCAGCGCCGCGGTGACGAGACTTCGTGGCAGCGAATGCTCACGGACGCCGTCGTCTACGGTGGGGATCTCACAGCAGATCCCGTCTTCTCCCAGGAGATCGAGCGGGCCGAGGCCTGGCGGGGCGCCATTCTGCGGCACTATTCGGTAGGCGCCTGGCGCAGTCTGTGGTCCGCGCTGGTCGAGGCGGTCAGCACGGCGGGGGAACCAGTCTCGCGGGATGAACTGCATGACTGGATGCGGGCGGGGATCAGCGGCGAGTCCGTGCGGGAGTTCCTGACCAGCTGCCCGGACGTCCTCGACCGCCATGGCTCTCCCGCTCCGGCGGAACAGGAGGTCTGGGACTTGCTGGATCGAATTGAACGGAACCTGGCGATACTGCTGTTCGGCTCGCTACGCGTCGAGCAGCTGTCGGGGCTCACGCTAAGTGCCTTTGTCGGGAACAGGGCATCCTCGCGTGGTCAGATTCTGGACCCCTCGTGGGTGGCCAGACGGCGGGGAGAATTCTACGACCGGCCGCTGGCGGATTTTGCATGCGCCCTGGTTGACGACATGCTCGCGCAAGCCCACCGGGTCTCGCTACGGAAGCTGTCCGCCAGCGGAGGCCGGATGGTGCTTCGCACCAAGCTGCACGAGATGAACGGCCGGTACTTCGCGACGGGCTCCGAGGGCTCTGGAAATGTGGGCCTGCGTGCCGCCCAGTTGGGCATCGTCGCCTCACAGATCGGCCTATTCGACCTGGACGACGAGTCCATCCGGACTACCGATCTCAGCCACGCCCTCTTGAATCTGCCGCGATGACGGGGGCCAGGATCGAGTTCCACTCACCGCTGACGCTGCTGACGCGGTGGATGGAGGAAGGCAATGCGCGATTGCGGGAGGTGCTGATCACCGGATTCACCCTGGACCTGGCGTTTCTCGAAAGGCACTTCATCGGCCCGGCTCGCGCACTGGGCGCGCGCATCACTGTGCTGTCCGATCCCCACCACTCCGTCCATGACGCTATCGAGATCCGCCACGCGGGACGGACCTACCAGCACGGTAATGCCAGTTGCAGCGGTGCCTTCCACCCCAAACTCGTACTGATGGTAGGGGAGGAGGAGGTGTGGGCCGCCATCGGATCCGGCAACCCGACCACCTCCGGATGGGGACACAACGACGAGTTGTGGCTGGTGCTCCGATCCGGACTCAAGCAGGGGCCGCCCGCGCTGCTCGAGCTGTCCGACTGGTTGAGCGGTCTACCCGCCGCGGTGAGCATGCCCTCGTGGATCGCTGAGACTGTCCTCGAGGTGGCAGCGATGATCGTGCCCGAGGATTTGGACGGATCACTGCCGGATCTGCGCATCCTCGGCAATCTCGACCGGCCGCTCATCTCGCAACTCCCGCTGGGGCCCACCGACGTATTGCGCATGTATGCCCCGTTCTTCGACCCCGCCTCCGCCGCCGTCAATTCATTGATCGACAAGCTCCGGCCGCAGCGGGCGGTGGTGGCGGTGCAGCCGCGGTGGTCGCAATTCCACGGCGAGGGCCTGGTCGAGGCGATCTCGGAACTGCCGACTGCAGAGTTCCGCCTGCTCGACGAGAATCGTCTGCGCCACGGGAAGCTCGTGGAGTGGACCTCGGACGGCCGAGTGACCGCGTTGGTCGGCAGCGCCAACATCACAAGAGCCGCGATGCTCAAGGCCACGCAGGCCGGCGGCAACTGCGAGCTCGCGGCCATGTACCCCGCCCCGCACACCCTGATGCCGGATGGTGCCCCCATCTCCCCGGCAAACCTGCGCGTCCTCTCGACGATTCCCGCCGCCGAGCAGCGACCGAAGCCCGCCGTTCCCGTGACCATCCTCGGTGCCCGCCGCCAGCAAGATCTGATCGGGGTGGAGCTGCTTTCCACCGGGGTCGCGCCCATTTCCATCGAGGCCAGTGCCACCGGCGCACCCGGGGACTGGCGGGTGTTCCACATCCACCAACCAGAGCGCCCAGGCCCAGTCCATGTCTCGTTCAGCGCGCCGCCGACATTCGGCGAGGCCATCCGCGCAGTTGTCGAATCCGCGGACGGACGGCACGTCACCCCAGTTGTGTTCCTGACCGACAGCACCCGCTGCCTATCGCGCAGCACCGAACCGGCGGGCCCACGGCTCGTCCGCGAATACACCTACGAGGAACTGTTCTCTGATGCTGAACTTGCCCGGATCTTCGATCGCGACCTGAACAGGCTGCTCCGGGTGCTGGCCGATCAGCGCAGTCCCGGGGGCCGGACTCAGGCGACCGGCCCGCGTCTCTCAACCGCGAACCAGGATGACAGATGGGGCAACTGGCTCACGAGCACAGAGCGGAGGCTCGGCCCCTCATTGACCGGATTGGTCTTGCCTGGCGTGCTCAAGCGCGAGACCGCCGAGCCCACCCGGTGGTCAGTGGACCTTGAAGATCCGGGTCTCGACATCATTGAGGACGAGGATGCCGAGGAGTTCGAACCGGAAGAGGACCGTCCCGAGTCGGGCTACGCACCGCACATCGATCCTGCCCTGCACCAACTTTGGCGTCAGAACGCCCGCCGCATGCGGCTCGCAGTCTCCGCGGAGCCAGCGCCCCCGCTGGAACTCCGCATGCTGGTGGCGGTCATGCACTACAACCTGCTGGCCGCCGGCGTGTGGGGGGAAGATCCGTCGTGGCGCGCCGGGTTGGCTGAGGTCCTACTCGCCCTGGTCAAGCCTGACCAACATGTGGAGAGCGTCGACAAGGCCGAACAGTATGTCGCCTCCTTGATTGCCATCGGCCTGGCTCTGCTTGCGCAGAATACGGATTTGTGGGGAGGCACACAGGACGACATTCTGTTGCAAACCGTTTGGGCCGAAGTTGGGATCTTCGCCGCGGTAGCCGAAATGGAATTCGTCGAGGACTATCTACGGTCCTCCGAAGAGATCTATGCACAGGTGGTCGGCCCATCCGACGTCGAGTCTGTGATCGTCCTGGCCCAATTATCAGTGGACGATCCCCTCGCAAAAGTGCATGCCGCGTTGGACGCGGCGGGCTTTTCCGTCGAGCGCGTCAAGGGTGTCTGGCGCGCGTCGACGGACCGGGAGGCAACGGTTCGAGTCGCCGCGCAAATCGCCACCATCATCGACGGATCGTGCGCAGTTCTGGTCGACGGCTCGGAGTCAACATGCGCATTCCTCCGCGAAGGTGCTGTTATCGCCGTCGCCCAGAGCACACAGCCACAGTGGCGGTTGTTCAGATTGTCGATCGTTGGCACCCCATCGTCCGCGCTGGGGGGCGGCGATGGGCAGCGGCCGTGGCACAGATGCTCTCGAAGCGAGCCGTCTCCAGAACTACAGGCCCTGGCGAAAGGAATCGGAGTCGATCTCAGCAAAATCGAGCTCTATTTGCACACAGTTCGTCTAGGGAACCCTCCGGAGATCGGCGGGGTGCGCGGGCAGCTCGACTCGTGAGGGATAAGCAGCGGAGCGCCGTTTACGAGGCAGAGACGTTGGTACGCACCATGTTCGATCGCGCCGACGAGCGCGGGCTTCGGAGCGTCGAGGTCATGGGTTCCACCATCACCCTGCCGGTCGAGCGCAAATTCGGTTCCGTGGAGTCGGTCCAGGCGTACTGCGATCAGCTACTCGGACTGAACTGGGTTCGGGAGACCTGGCCTCGCGCAGCCGTTTCGGTGTCCGTACGGTCCCGCGCCGGTAATGCCGCCGCCCACTATTCGAACGACGTCATCGCCGTTCCAGACGACCGTGACGGCCGGTGGGCACTGCGAGAATTCGTCGTCCTGCACGAACTCGCGCACCACCTGGGCGACCCAGCCTCCGACGAGGCTTCCCACGGGCCCGAGTTCGTCGACCGCTACACGAGCCTTGTCGGCGAGATCGTCGGGCCCGAGGCGGCCTTCGTTCTTCGAGCGATGTTCCTTGCCGGCGGTGTCCAGACAAGTTGAGGGTTATCAGCCCTCGGTGAACCGGGTGGTGCGCGAACCGGTCGGCTGGAATACTCGGCCTATGGAGGCATCGCGGAGATTAGTCCTGGTCAAGGGTGAGTCGGAACTCCCCGATCCGGCTGTCGCCGTCCGCAAACCCCCTCTGATTCGTGAGGCCTACGGACGAGTGTTGCGGGAGGTCCGACGCGATCAGGACCGAACTCTCGACGACGTCGCCGCGAAGGTCGGGATGTCGAAGCAGTACCTCTCCGAGATCGAACGAGGCAAGAAGGAACCGTCGTCGGAAATTCTGCGCGCCATCTGCGAAGCGCTCGGGATGCCGCTCGAGCACCTGCTGTTCCGAGCGGGCAACAGGATCGTTGCGCTCAACTCCCTCACCTTCGGGCATTCTCCCGCACCGATCTCGGGTCCCGTCCTGATGGCGGCGTAGTCAGTTCCCTTCGATGAGGGTGTCGGCCAGTCCGTAGGAGATAGCGTCGTCGGCAGTGAAGATCCTGTCGCGATCGGTGTCCTTACGGAGCCGCTCGACGCTCTGACCGGTGTGCTTACTCAGAATCGCCTCGGTCTGCTCCCGGATTCTCAGGATCTCGGCTGCTTGAAGCGCGAGGTCCGAGATGGTGCCGCTACCTTGCGTCGACGGTTGATGCAGCAGCACCCGCGAATGGGCAAGAACATGCCGATGGCCCGGAGTGCCGGCGGCGAGAAGCACTGCAGCAGCCGAAGCCGCTTGACCCATGCAGTACGTCGAAATCGTCGGTTTCAAGAACTGCATGGTGTCGTAGATCGCGAGCATCGCCGTGGTGGAACCGCCGGGAGAGTTGATGTACAAACCGATTTCGCGATCCGGGTTGTCGGCTTGCAGATGCAGCATCTGAGCCATCACGACGTTGGCGACGCCGTCATCGATCTCTGTGCCGAGAAAGACGATGCGTTCGTTGAGCAGCCTGCTGAAGATGTCGAAAGACCGCTCACCCGTTGGCGTTCGCTCGATGACACTGGGAATCGTGTACTGGGACATGACGTCACAATCCGATCTTGGGGAAGGTGGCTTGCGGTGCGATCTCGGCGAAGGACGTCACGACGCGGTCGACGATCCCGTACTCGCGCGCCTGTTCGGCGGTGAACCAACGATCCCGATCACTGTCGGTCTCGATCTCCTCGACGGTCCGGCCCGTTTCGGTGGCGAGGATTTCCTGCGATTGACGCTTCATCAGCTCGAGGCTCTCGGCCTGGATCGCAATGTCCACCGCAGTGCCACCGATACCTGCCGAAGGTTGGTGCATCATGATGCGGCTGTGCGCCAGGCTGATTCGCTTGCCGTGGGTACCGGAGCAGAGAAGCACCTGGCCCATGCTGGCGGCGAAGCCCATCGCGACCGTCACGACGTCGTTGGGGATGAGCTTCATCGTGTCGTAGATGGCCAGACCGGCAAACACCGATCCGCCGGGTGAATTGATGTAGAGCACGATGTCGCGCTTGGGGTCGGTGGTGGCGAGTAGTACCAGTTCCGAACACACACGTTCGGCCATGGCGTCGTTGACCTCGCCGGTGAGCAGAATGGTTCGCTGTCGGAAGAGCCTGTCTGTCAACAGGTCACGGTAGCCGGTATCTGTGGGCGCTTCGGTAGTCATGAATCCATTCCTACCGGCGCAGCGATGCCGGGGCCCCGCCTGTCTGCTGTGGGCAGATCGCCCCTGTTTTGCCCGCCGCCTTTGCCTGCCCCCTTTCTGCCTGCCCCCTTTTTGAGCGAACGGCACGTTCAGTCGATCTAAGGCGCCGAACGTGCCGTTCGCTCGAAAAGGGGTGGGTATGAGAAGCGGGCATACCCGTCACCGACCGCGGTAGCGGTACCGCGCACACCCGGCCATGATGGGAGAAGACAACCATTCCTCTCGTCAGGAGCGTGGCATGACTCGTCCGGTACGCATCGGTGTTCAACTCCAACCTCAGCACGCACCCGATTACGGGTTGATTCGCGACGCCGTCTTGCGGTCCGAGGACGCCGGGGTGGACATCGTCTTCAACTGGGACCACTTCTACCCGTTGACCGGCGATCCCGACGGCGCCCACTTCGAATGCTGGACCATGCTCGGCGCCTGGGCCGAGCAGACCGAACGCGTCGAGATCGGCGCCCTGGTCACCGGCGGCGGTTACCGCAATCCGGATCTGCTGGCCGACATGGCGCGAACCGTCGACCACATCAGCGACGGACGCCTGATCCTCGGCATCGGTGCCGGCTGGTTCGAGAAGGACTACGACCAGTTCGGATACGACTTCGGCACTCCCGGTTCACGGCTGAAACTGCTGGGCGAATACCTCCCCCGCATCACGGGCCGCCTGGCCAAGGGCAACCCGCCGCCGACGCGCAATATCCCGGTCCTCATCGGGGGTGGCGGCGAGAAGAAGACCTTGCGACTGGTCGCCGAGTACGCCGACGTCTGGCACAGCTTCGGTGACCGCGAGACACACCTGCGCAAGTCGGACATCCTCTCCGACCATTGCGCCGACGTGGGCCGGAACCCGACCGAAGTGGAGCACTCGGTTCCGTGGCCTGGGCTCGAGAATGCAGCCGACCTGGTCGCCGACGGTGTCTCGCTCTTCACCGTCGGCGTCAGCGGACCCGACTACGACCTGACGACGCTCGTCGAGGCCATCGGCTGGCGGGATGACAACACGGCACCGGCATTGAGCGGACTCGCCTGAGTGGTTCCCAACACCTCGTCGTTGTCGGCGCCGAGAACGGGCGGCGCCGACGTCAGACGTGGCCTCCGGCCTGAGAAGTTGACCGGAAAGGCCACTTGCTTGAGCGGACCGAGCGTCGGATGGTCGACGGTCCCCACCATGCCGAGTGCGGCGGTGTGGGGATCGGAGTAGATCTCGTCGAGGTGGCGGATCGGTGAAACCGGGACCGCTCGTTCGGCGAGAAGAGTGCACCAGTGTTCGACGGTGTCCGACGCGAAGGCGATGGTGAGTTCCCGTTCCAGACTCTCGCGGTTCTCCACCCGCTCACGGTTGTGGACGAAACGAGGATCGGTGGCCAGTTCGTCTCGACCGATGGCCTCGCACAGCGACGCCCACATCGCGTCGTTGCCGACGGCGATGACGAAGTACCCGTTGCTGGCAGGAAATGCTTGGTAGGGGGCAAGATTCGGGTGACCGGAGCCCAGCGCCGTCGGACGCTCACCGGTGGCGAAGTAGCTGGTCGCCCAGTTCACGTGCATGGCGAGTTGGCACTCGTACAGCGACGTGGTCACGTACTGTCCGCGTCCGGTGCGACCTCGCTCGACCAATGCGGCCAGCACCCCGACCAGTCCGAACAACGCTGCGCCCAAATCTCCCAACGCAAACCCGGACTTCATCGGAGCGCCGCCGGGTTCACCGGTGAGCGACATGAGCCCTCCAGCGGCTTGCGCGATCATGTCGTAACCCGGCTCGTCGCGCAGTGGGCCTTCTTCACCGAACGCCGAGATGTGCAGGGTGATCAGGTGGGGATACCGCTCGGACAGTGCCTGGTAGTCGAAGATCTCCTGTAATCCGCTGCCCGGCTTGAAGTTCTCCACCACCACATCGGCCTCTTCGAGCATGCGGTGGATGATCTCCTGCCCTTCGGTGGACTTGAGGTCGATCGTCACCGACTTCTTACCGCGGTTGATCGCGAGGTAGTAGGCGGCATCTACCCCGACAAAGGGAGGTCCCCATGAACGCGTGGGGTCACCGCCCTCGGGGTGTTCGATCTTGGTGACGTCGGCTCCGAGATCGGCAAGTGACATGGTTGCGTACGGCCCGGCAAGGATCTTCGACAGATCGAGGACGCGGACACCGGCCAGGGGTGCGGGGCCTGTTGGAGTATTCACCGGTGACCTCCTGCTACAGAAAGGAACTCGGCTAAGACGTCACGTGCATCATCCAGCTCGACGTCGCCGCCGTCGGTTATCACGTCGAGTTTGCCGAGCGCGGCCGACGGCACCTTCCCGGCTAGACCGGCCAGGTAGGAGTTCGCCACCAGCAGTGACCGGTACCCGCGACCTTCTCGGATGCCGTGATACGCAAGGTCGAAGAGC
The DNA here is from genome assembly GCF_024436645.1 of Rhodococcus sp. T9N. Classification (NCBI taxonomy): domain Bacteria; kingdom Bacillati; phylum Actinomycetota; class Actinomycetes; order Mycobacteriales; family Nocardiaceae; genus Rhodococcus; species Rhodococcus sp. T9N. The sequence continues at coordinate 630,074 of NZ_JAMSKS010000001.1, forward strand.
AGGGTCGCCATGACGGTACGAGCCAACTCGTCGGAGTACCTTGCACTCGCAGCCTGCGCGGCATCGTCGGTTCCGGCGATCAGACGATCTCCTTCATCGACCAGTTCCTCCCAGCGCCGCAACAGAACTCCGGCCCCGGCTTCGCAGTCCGGTCCGACGGCGGACAGGATGTCCGTCATCGCTCCCGCGACCGTGCGGTGCGAATCGAACTTGCGTAGGCACCGAAGTACGTCCAGCGCAATGACATTGCTCGAGCCCTCCCAGATGGAGCCGAGGTGAGCGTCCCGCACGAGTCGCGGATCGACCCATTCCTCGATGTACCCGTTTCCGCCGCGCACCTCCATTGCCTCACCGGTGACCACACGCGCACGTTTGCACACGAAGTGTTTGGCGATCGGCGTCAGCACCCTGATCAGTGCTCGCGCTTGATCGTCACCACCGTCTGCAGCCTGAAGACACTGCGCGCTGTACGCCACCAGCGCGAGCGAAGCCTCGGCATCGAGCGCGAGGGGAAGAAGAGTCGCCCGCATCAGCGGCTGATCGAAGAGCCTCTTACCGAACACGACTCGGCTCTTCGAATGTTCGACGGCTTCGCGGACCGCTCGGCGCATGAGAGCGCTCGAACGCATCGCGTTGGACAGCCGCGACGTGTTGACCATCTCCGCCATCTGCCGGAAACCTCGTTCGAGTTCGCCGACCTGGAGTGCGTGTGCGCGGTCCAGCGTCACCTCGCCACTCGGCATGGAACGTGTACCCAGCTTGTCCTTGAGCCGATCGATCGTGAGGTTGTTGCGCTCGCCGGAATCCAAAGTCTTGGGCACCATGAACATTCCGACTCCACGCGTCGAACCATCCTGTCCGCCCGGAAATCTTGCAAGGGTGATGATCACGTCGGCATCGGGGTTGGAGGCGAACCACTTCTTGCCCGTCAGGACCCATCCGTCACCGTCGCGCTCGGCACGCGTTTCAGTGCAGGCGATGTCGGTACCTGCCTGAATCTCGGTCATGAACATCGCGCCCGTCTTCGCATGCTCGGGATCGGTCGACGTCAACGCGTCGATCCAGGGCGAGAACACGGCCGGATCACCGAACATACGCAGCGTCCGCGCAGCAGCATCGGTCATCGACACCGGGCAGGCCAGCCCGAACTCTGCCTGAACGAAGACGTACGACGCGAGGTACTTCGCGAGTGGCGGAGGTACGGAGCCCCATCCGTGCAACCCTTTTCGGTGCGACATGGCGGACAGGCCGTACTCGTTGTACGCCGCCCGGCACAGTTCCAGGTAGGCCGGGTGATAGGAAATCCGGTCGACGCGATCACCAGCCTTGTCGAACTGCTGCAACACCGGTGGATTCCTGTCGGCGATGTCGGCAAGCTCGGACAAACGGCCGGCTGCATCTCGGCCCAGCCGGTCGAGCAATCCGTTCAACGTCTCTCGGTCCGCCCCGGCGGTCCATCTGTCCACTACCGCTGTCAGAGCGGGGTCGGTGTGTGCAAAGTTCATCAGTGGTCAACGCCTTTCAGGGTGGAAACATCGGTCATGGTCGAGGAGCTCGTCGATTCCAGCCCTTGCGCGTGCAGCGCACTCCTGCGCAACAAAGCAGTCATACAGACAAGGGAGAGAACGACATACACGAGCCCGAGAGCTACGACCGGCCAGATCGAGTTGGTTCGCGTCAGCAGATACTGGCTGACCATCGGGGCCGTTCCGGCAAAAACGGCGGTCGACAATTGGTACGACAGAGAGATGCCGGTATACCGAACATTGGTGGGGAAAACCTGCGCCAGGATGCCGGCCAACGCGGCGTAATACATTGCGTGAGGCGCCGTCGCGAGGACCATACCCAGAATCGCCAAGGGCACGGAACCCGTCTGAACCAGCACGAACATCAGTGGTAGGAGCACGATCTCCGGAAGCAGCATCCAACGGACCGCTTTCGACGGATCGATCCGCGTGGCCAGCACAGCGCCGAAAGGCTGTACGAGCGCCTGGGCTACCAGTGCGACGGTGATCACGAGGAGGAAGTCACTGCGCTCGAAGCCGAGATCCGTTGTCGCCCATGAGAGCGCAAAGGTTGTCTTGACGTACGTGATGGCAACACCGGCAACCACAGCGCCGACGCCGAGAGCAAGTTCGACGGGATGCGAACGCAACACTTCGACCAGCGGCATCCGTGTACGTTTTTGTGCCGCAACAGCCTTCTTCATCTCAGGTGTCTCGGAGATGTGCAACCTGATGTAGAGAGCGACGATCACCAAAGCTGCGGATCCGAGGAACGGCAGACGCCAACCCCACGACTCGAACACGGAATCCGACATCAACGTCAGGCCGAGGAAGGCCAGCGTCGCGAGCAGGTTGCCGACCGGTGAACCCTGCTGCGCAAACGCACCGTAGAGCACCTTTTTCTTCGGGGGAGCGAACTCGGTGGCGATCAATACGGCGCCACCCCATTCGCCGCCCATGGCAATGCCCTGGAGAACACGCAGTGCCACAAGCAGTATCGGTGCCCAGATCCCGATCTGGGAGTACGTAGGGAGGAGGCCGACACCGACGGTTCCCAACCCCATGAGCGCGAGGGTGATGATCACGGCGTTCTTGCGACCGAACTTGTCTCCGAAATGACCGAACACCACTCCGCCGACCGGACGCGCCACGAATCCCACGGCAAAAGTCGCGAAGGCTGCGAGTGTTCCCACCGCCGGCGACGCATCCGGGAAGAACAGCGGGCCGAGCACCAAGGCGGATGCGGTTCCGTAGATGTAGAAGTCGAACCACTCGATAGTCGTTCCGACAAACGCCGTGATTCCGGCCTTGCGTGCCTGTTTGGTGTTGTATTCAGGCGGATTGGTGTCTTGACCTGGGTGTTGATCCACGGTTCTCCCTGATTCTCGCGTCGGGCATCACCAAGGGATGCAATGTGAGGCGTGAATCACTATCGTCCGAAATCCATGTAGAGTCCAAGACTTAGTTCGACTTATTTATGTGGGAGAACCACATAATGAAACCCGGGAGGAGCGACGTGGAACTGCGTCAACTGCGCGCGTTTCTCGCAGTCGCCGACGAACTTCATTTCGGCCGGGCCGCCGAGCGACTCCACATCGGCCAGTCCCCGCTCAGCCAGACCATTCGGGCGCTCGAGCGTGAACTGGGCACCGACCTGTTCGTCCGGACCACCAGATCAGTGCAACTGACAGCCGCCGGCGAAGCCTTGGTCACGCCCGCACGGATCATCGAAGCGCAGATCGCCGTGGTACGAGAAATCGCATCGGCCGCGTCGACTGGCGAGACGGGCCGTGTCACAGTGGGTTTCGGCGGAACAGGCGGCTACACCGTCCTGTCGGCCCTCACACGGTCCTTGGCCGACTCCCATCCGGGAATCGAACTGGAACTACGGCCGCAGATGTACTCGGGTGAGGTGCTCGACGCTCTCCGACGCGGAGCACTGGACATGGGCATAGTCGGCCTGCCCATTCCGCGCGGATTCGAGACTCACACTGTGCGGGAGGAAACCTTGATGGTCGCGGTTCCTGCCAGGCATCACCTCGGTACGCATGACTCGGTGTCACCGGAAGACCTGGCAACCGAGCGATTCGTGATGTATCCCGCCGAGCACGGCTCGGTGGTGCGCGATGCAACGTTGTCCGTTTGCGCCACAGCAGGTTTCACGCCCACCATCGCACACGAAGCCCCCGATCCGTACAGCCTGTTGGCCATGGTCGGAGCGGGGGTCGGGATCGCCGTCGTCGTGGAGTCGACGGCGCATCTGTCCATGGACGGGGTCGTGTACCTGCCGATCGCCGGGGCCACGCCCACGCTGAAAATCGCGATGGCATGGCGACCCAACAATCCGACGCCGGCAGTACACACCGTCACCAGGGTACTGAGGGAGCAGCCTTAGGCTCTCGCGAGAACTCCGGCGAAATCTGTTCCCACAGGCAGAGTTCCGTACTCGTGACCACGGTCGGCGCCGAGGCGAGCGGCAATGAACGCATCGGACGAGGCGGCCGGGGAGTGGCGCACCATGAGCGAAGCCTGCAGTGCCAACGCCATAGCCTCGACGACGGTCCGAGCGCGGAGTTGAGCGTCGGCAGGTGCCATCGTGGCGAGCTCACCGAGTTGGCGTCGTACTCGATCGAGGTGCTGATCGAGGACCGGGTTGTTGCCGCGGGCGAGGTTGATCTCGTGGTCGAAGGCGGCAACGGAGTCGGGTTCACGGGTCATCGCGCGCAGGACGTCGAGCGCAATGACGTTGCCCGACCCCTCCCACACGGCCATGACGGGCTGCTCACGGTAGCGACGGGCAAGCGGGAAGTCCTCGGTGTAACCGTTGCCGCCCAGGCACTCGAGGGCTTCGTAGGAGTGGTGCGGGCCGCGCTTGCAGATCCAGTACTTCGCAACAGCCGTCGCGAGTCGGCGGAACGCCTTTTCCTGCTCATTCGCGTCCTCGTCCTGCGCACGAGCCAATCGCAGTGCGGTGATGGTCGCGGCTTCGGATTCGAGAGCCAGATCGGCAAGCACCGAGGTCATCGCCGGCTGATCTGCCAGGACGGCACCGAAAGCGCTGCGGTGCCGTGCATGCCACACCGCTTCGGCCACCGACTGACGCATACCCGCCGTGCTGCCGAGAATGCAGTCGAGTCGCGTCTGGGACACCATTTCGATGATGGTCCGCACACCGCGTCCCGGTTCGCCGATCATGGTGCCGACGGTGCCGTCGAGCTCGATCTCGGACGACGCGTTGGACTTGTTGCCCAGCTTGTTCTTCAGACGCTGGATGCGGAAGACGTTGCGTGTGCCGTCGGGCAGGATGCGGGGGAGAAGGAAGCAGGAAAGTCCCTCGCCGGCAGCACCTTCGGCCTGAGCGAGAACCAGGAAGGCGTCGGACATCGGCGCGGAGCAGAACCACTTGTGTCCGGTGAGGAGGTAGTCCGCACCCGGGCCGCCACGTCCGGCCGGCTTGGCGATGGTCGTGTTGGCTCGCACGTCGGAGCCACCCTGCTTTTCCGTCATCGACATTCCGAAGATCGCGGATGCCTTTCCGGGAGCATCCAACTCGGGGGTGTAACTCCGAGAAAGGGCACGCGGGGTCCAGATGGCGGCTACATCGGGTTGCAGCTCGAGCGAGGGGATCACAGCGTGCGTCATGGAGATCGGGCACGCGTGGCCCGGTTCGACCTGGGAGAACAGCATGAATGCCGCGGCCCGAGCCACGTTGGCACCCGGCTTGGGGTCAGCCCAGGCAGAGGTGTGAGCACCGTGCGCAACGGCAGCAGAGATGATCCGGTGATACGACGGATGGTATTCGACCTCGTCGATGCGGTTTCCCCAGCGATCGAAGGTCTTCAATTCGGGGATCACCGTGTTGGCCAGCTCGGCGTCGTGCTGGAACCCGGCACTGCCGACCAGTTCACCGATATCGGTGAGTTCACTGGTGGCCCAATCGGCGTCGTGACGCGCGACGCCTTCGGCCAGGACCGTATCGAGCAGGAACTCGTTGACGTCCGTGCGCGGTACCGACTGGTTGAGCACTGCATGGGTGCGATGCGGAGCCGGGTGGGTGACGGTCTTCTCGGAAATATCAGTCATGACAGGCCTTTCAGCTCGCTGCGCGGATGAGGTGCTTCTGGATCTTGCCGGTCGGTGTACGCGGAAGAATCGTCGCGAACACCACTTCACGCGGAATCTTGTAGCGCGCCAACTTGTCCGAGAGGTAGTCCTTGATGTCGTCGGCGCTGATGACATCCGGTTCACGCCAGACGACGTGCGCGACGACGGTCTCGCCCCATTCTTCGTTGGGTTTTCCGACAACGGCGACGTCGACGACGTCCGGGTGGCCGGAGATCACGTCCTCGACCTCCTTGGAGTAGACGTTCTCGCCGCCCGTGATGATCATGTCCTTCGCGCGGTCGACGATGAAGAGGTAACCGTCCGCATCCTTGCGCGCCAGATCGCCGGTGCGATACCAACCGCCGTCGGCAAAAGCAGCCTTCGTGGCAGCGGGGTCGTCGAGGTACCCCTGCATGACGGTGTCGGCGCGCAGCCAGATCTCACCGATCTGATCGGGCTCCGCGTCGGTGCCGTCATCGGCAACCAGGCGCAGGTCGACGCCGGCCAGCGCGACGCGGCCGATCGAGCCCGCCTTGCTCAACTGCTCTTCGGGGTACAGCACGGTGCCCACTGGCCCGGTCTCGGTCATGCCGTAGACCTGCCGGAATTCGGTGGTGCCGTACGACTCCACCAGTCGCCGAGCGACATCCGCGCCGATCGGTCCCCCGCCGTACAACCACGCACGAACGCTTCCGAGGTTGTAGTCGGCAAAGTTCGGCACGAGGTTGAGTGCGGTGGTATAGATGACCGGCGGTCCGAAGCAGAGGGTAATGCGTTGTTCCTGAACTGTTTCCAGAAATTTGACGGGATGGTACTCGCGCAGCAGCACGACGGTTCCGCCCATGTAGAGCGTGGACATGAACCAGTTGTTGAGCGGGGAAGCGTGCCAGATCGGGACGGCCATGAGCAGTCGCTCGTCCCGAGTCGTCGACACGGCGAGGGCCGCGGTGACGGCAACACCGACGACGTTGCGGTGGCTGTGGACGCAGCCCTTGGGCGAGCCGGTAGTCCCCGAGGTGTAGAGGATTTCGGCCGGATCGTTCTCGTCGATGTCGATACCGTCAACGCCGTCCTGGCGGGTGATGGCGTCGTCGAAGAAGTCGAAACCGTCTGCGACAGAGTCCGTGCTGATCAGCTTGGCCGTTGTCTCCAGTCGACCGACAACCGGCGCCAACTCACCGTCGAAGACGCACACAGACACCTTCGCGTGTCCCAGCACGTAGGCAACTTCCGGAGTCTGCATCTTGTGGTTGATGGGGACCACGACGGCGCCCAAGCGCCAGGCACCGAGCATCGCGTACACGAATCCCGGAGTGTTGTAACACATCAGCGCGACGCGGTCGCCCGGCTGCACGCCCAGCGACTGCAAATAGCCTGCGGCGCGTCGACTTCCGTCCTGAACCTGGGAGTACGTGTGATCGTGACCGTCGAATATCAGGAAGGGTTTGTCCGGGGTCTTGGTGACGTTGCTGTCGAATACGCGAACGATATTCATCGAAGTCCTTGTCGGAGAATCACGCTCGAAGAGAGTTCATTCCATCGAGCTGTTGAGTACGGCGTCGGGTATCTGGAGGGTGGCGAAGATGACGGCAACCGCCTCCTCGAGGGAGTAGCCGAAGCTCTCGCCGGTGGCAGTCTTCTGGATGACGAGGCCGAAGATCGCAGACCAGAAGGCCTTGGACTCGACGTCGATGCCCGCGCGCAGCTGCCAGCCGGTGCGGATCAAGGTACGGAGGAGGGCGGTTTCGCCCGAGGAGTGCAGAGTGCGAAGCGTTTCGGAGATCAGGTCGCGGAGTTCACCACGACGACCCGTCATCATCATCGCTTCCACGAAGAGTTCGACGCTGGGAGCGCCCGAGCCCAGGAGGGATCCGACCAGCTTCTCGGTGTAATCGCCGACCGTGTCGGCGTCGGCGGCATCGACCTCGGCACGCTTGCCTGCGCGCAGAACGGCCGCGCACGCCACCTCGACGAAGAGCTTTTCTTTGGAGCCGTAGTAGTAGGTCACCTGGTTGGGATGGGCGCCGGCGGCCGTGCAGATCTGCGCGATGGAGACGCTGTCGCCGTGCTCGAGGAACAGCTCGGTTGCGGCGTTGAACAGCGCCATGCGCGTCTGCTTGCCCGACTCACGCGTCGCGCGCGCTGCGGGAACTGCCTCGGTGGCCATCACGAACTCCTACTTGTTTGTACGACAAACAATAACTCGGCGTTGTTTGTATGGCAAACAATTTCTTCCCGACGCGATGACATGTCGACTTCTATCGACATGTCTGATGTGCGGGATTACTCTCTGAACATCGAGCACCCGAGAACTTCGGCTTTTCTGCGAGGAGGCGCCCTGCAATGCTCGCGCGATCCGGCTTCTCCCTGCCCACACGCACGACTCTCACGGGCGACTGGGCAGATTTGTTGCGCGAGCATTTTGTCGCGCTCGACGTATCCGATATCGGAGACGGCGATCGATTCAGCGGGGCCGTCCACTCGGCCCAACTCGCACACGTTCGGGTATCCGCAGTTCAATCGATGGAACAACGAATAGTCCGTAGCAACAGCCTCATCAAAAGCGACGGCGCGGACTATCTGCAGATCGGGATGATCCGCCGCGGTAGCGCGGTAGTGCGCCAAGACGACCGCGAATGCGTCCTGCGACGTGGCGACTACGTCCTGTACGACACCACGCGCCCCTTCGATTGGCAGATCGAGGGACACGCACACGACGGCATCTGGGGACTCGAGGTGTTCACCTGGCCACGGTCGTACCTGTCGCTCAGCGACGCGGAGGTCACGAGCCTGACCGCCATCGCCTTCGACGGACACGCGGGCCTGAGTGGCCTGCTCGGTCGCTTTCTTCACGATCTTGCCTCCGTCCGCATGACGTCCGACGCAAGCGGAGACGAAGAGGAAGTCGTCAACGAGATCGGCAACCTGGTCAAGTCCGTTCTTCACACAACTGCGCGACCGATCACCTCACGGCGAACCAGCCTCTACGAATCCGCCCTGTCGGTCATAGACGCCCGCATCGCAGACCCGGCCCTGTCTCCGGTGGACATCGCGGGATCAGTCAAAGTCTCCATTCGCCAGTTGCACCGAGCCTTCGCCGAACACGGCACAACCGTGTCGCGTTCGATTCGCAGCCGTCGACTCGACGGTTGCCGTCGTGAGATCGTGCAACGCCACGGAGTAGAGCGGTCGCTGACCCAGATTTCTCACCGCTGGGGATTCACCGACCTGGCCGCCTTCAGTCGAGCCTTCAAGGCGGAATTCGGGATCAGCCCGCGGCGGTACCGGTCGCAAGCAGCGGCCCCCACAAGTACTACCCGCTGATCTGTAACATCTTCGGACACTTACCCATTGAACATGGTGTTCAAAATTTTCTGTCGCCGAAACGTATCCACAATTCTTGGCACGGTAGGCCAAGCATCGGGCGCTGACGGCCAAGTTTGCTCGGCTGAGCGGGCGTAGATTTTCGGCACGGCGTTGCCAAGTGCCAGGCACCCGATTCGACCACCTACATCACAGGGAGCACTCATGGAATCTGCAATCGGCGAACACCTTCAATGCCCGCGCACTCTGACCAGGCGGGTCCCGGATACCTATACGCCACCGTTTCCCATGTGGGTCGGGCGCGCAGACGACACATTGCACCAGGTCGTGATGGGCTATCTCGGCGTGCAGTTCCGCGGCGAGGATCAGCGCCCGGCAGCACTGCGGGCGATGCGGGATATCGTCGCCGGCTTCGACTTGCCGGACGGACCGGCACACCACGATCTCACCCATCACATCGACAACCAGGGCTACGAGAACCTGATCGTGGTCGGTTACTGGAAAGATGTTTCTTCCCAACATCGTTGGAGCACATCACCTCCAGTGTCCTCCTGGTGGGAGTCCGAAGACCGCCTGTCGGACGGATTGGGGTTCTTCCGCGAGATCGTGGCACCGAGAGCCGAACAATTCGAAACGCTCTACGCGTTCCAAGACGACCTCCCCGGGGTGGGAGCTGTCATGGACGGTGTCAGCGGCGAAATCAACGAGCACGGCTACTGGGGTTCGATGCGCGAGCGGTTTCCGATCTCCCAAACCGACTGGATGCAGGCCTCGGGCGAACTGCGGGTCGTCGCCGGTGACCCCGCCGTAGGTGGACGCGTAGTAGTGCGGGGACACGACAACATCGCACTGATCAGGTCCGGGCAGGACTGGGCCGACGCGGAAGCAGACGAGCGCAGCCTCTACCTGGACGAAATCCTGCCCACTCTTCAATCGGGCATGGACTTCCTCCGCGACAACGGCCCGGCCGTCGGGTGCTACAGCAACCGATTCGTACGCAATATCGACATCGACGGAAACTTCCTCGACTTGAGCTACAACATCGGCCACTGGGCCTCCCTCGACCAACTCGAACGGTGGTCGGAATCCCACCCGACCCATCTACGGATCTTCACGACGTTCTTCCGGGTGGCCGAGGGCCTGTCGAAATTGCGTCTCTACCATGAGGTCTCGGTATTCGATGCCGCCGATCAGCTCTACGAGTACATCAATTGCCATCCCGGGACCGGAATGCTGCGCGACGCGGTGATCACCGCCGAGCACTGACCGAAGTCGCCGGCAATCTTCGGCCACATTCTTTCCCTCGGAGGCAACTCGAGATATGTTGACGGGTGTCGACATATCTCAGTAGAGACCATCGAGGAAGCGCGGACAGCAGACAGTGACTACTCAACGAAACGAAGAGTTGGCGTTTGCTGTGCTGGCCGACCAAGTGCGTCGACAGATTCTCGACACGCTGGCTACCCACGGCGAGTGCAACGCGGGCTTCATCAGCGATCAAATTTCGACGGTCGGTCGCACCACGGTATCCACACATCTCAAGGCGCTGCGGTTGTCCGGCGTGATCGTCGAACGGCGTCAAGGACGTCATCGCCTGTTCTCGATAGATCCATCGGGGCCCGCCAACGATGCACTCCAGTTCCTGCGCGACGTCCTCGGGCGAGCGCTGGAAGCAGGTTCGAACGCCTCCGAGTTGCCGGCCACTGCGACTGAGGATTCAGACGTCGCATCGGTGCGTCGCCGAGCGTGAGGCCCTGTTGAGCCCCAGCACCTATTTCAGGCAGGAAGTAGAACGTGCCAGGTCTCTCCGTAACGGCACAGATCGTGACGACCGACCCACCAGGGTCAGCCTTCGAGCGCCTCGAAACGGGGCAACTGCTCGAACTCGAATGTGAGCAACTGACGGTCGGGGCCGCTGCCGCCATCTCCCTTCCCGTCGGCGACGGCGCACGCGCAGATCCAGTCGGAATGCCGATCACGCTGTTGGGATACGTCGCCGGCGTGAAGCGGGGCCGATCGGTCGTGATCGTGCACCACCAACCGTGGCGCGGCCGCCTGACGATCCGGTTCTTTCCCGACGGCGCCGGGACCCGGATCGTTCTCGAGTCCAGCCTCGATCAGGACGGCATTTCCTGGCTTGCCAACAAGCGCGGATTCGCTCCACCCGAACCTCCGCGTTCCGACCGACATCGGATCGGGCTGCTGGTCAGCAAATCCGGCCCGGCAGCTGTATTCGCCCAGGCGACAGAAACACTCGCAGCACTGGCCGTGGAAGAAATCAACGCCGACGGCGGCATCGGCGGCGTTCTCGTCGACTTGGTGATCGGCGATGACGCTTCCGACTCGGCGGCCGGAGCGGCGACCGCACTGCGATTGGTGAAAAGCGGATGTCGCGCCGTTTTCGCGTGCGTGACATCGTCGACCTTCAATGCCGCTGCATCTGCATTGCAGAACACCGGTGTGCTGTTGGTGCACACAGTTCTCAACGAGGGAGGTCGATCGCGTCCGGGAGTCCTTCGATTGGGTGAGCGCCCACTCGACCAGACGCGAGCGGGTATACCCGCAATGATGTCCGAGACCGGTTCTCGCACTTGGTTCCTGGTCGGCCAGCAGTATTCGTGGTCGTTCGGTGCGCATTGGGCGGCCCGGCGTGTGATCGCCGAATCCACAGGTTCGGTGGCCGGCGAAGTCTACGTACCGTTGGGGACAACCGACTTCTCACGCATCATCGAGTCGATAGCCGACTCCGGGGCCGAACTGATTCTTTCCACCCTGGTGGGCCATGACGAGGTCTTCTTCGAACGACAATGCGCCCAGCACGGACTGCGGGCCACCACGCGGACGTTTGCATTGGTCCTCGACGAGGCCACTCAGCAGCTCATCGGCAATTCCGATGCCGACGGAGTCTGGGCGGCATTCGGCTACTTTCAATCCGCAGCCGGCGATCACGACCTCGAAAAGCGATACAGCGCGAGCTCGAACGAACTCCTGCCTCCGCTCAGTTCCCTGTCGGAGACAACGTACGAAGCGATCGTCGCTTACGCACGCGCCGTCGAACGAACGTCGGCAGGCGATCCGGAAACAGTACTTCGGCAGCTTGTCACGACATCGAAAAGCTCTACGAACAACGGTGTTCCACTGCATCGACCGATTCTGCTCGCTGAATCACGCCGTGGGCGCCTGTACCCCCGCTCTCTCTGAGCGCGCGTAACCCGAACTTAACGAGTCAATATGTCGATACCTATTGACGCAATTATGGATCCGGCCCTAGTCTGAAAGACAAGTGAAGCCGATCACATCAGGAGCACACTTCTCATGGCGACAATCCGACCTGACGACAATGCAATAGACACCGCCGCAAGGCATTACGGCATCACTCTCGACCAATCAGCCCGGCTCGAGTGGCCGGCACTGATCGACGGAGCACTGGGCTCCTACGACGTCGTCGACCAGTTGTACGCCGACGAGGCAACCCCGCCGACCACGTCACGTGAGCACACGGTGCCAACAGCGAGCGAAAATCCTTTGAGCGCTTGGTATGTGACCACAAGCATCCCGCCGACGTCGGACGGCGTCCTGACCGGCCGACGCGTGGCGATCAAGGACAACGTGACCGTGGCCGGAGTTCCGATGATGAACGGGTCTCGGACAGTAGAGGGGTTCACTCCGTCTCGCGACGCGACTGTGGTCACTCGACTACTGGCGGCCGGTGCAACCGTCGCGGGCAAAGCTGTGTGTGAGGACCTGTGTTTCTCCGGTTCGAGCTTCACACCGGCAAGCGGACCGGTCCGCAATCCATGGGACCCACAGCGTGAAGCAGGTGGATCATCCGGTGGCAGTGCAGCTCTCGTCGCAAACGGTGACGTCGATTTTGCCATCGGCGGGGATCAGGGTGGATCGATCCGGATCCCGGCGGCATTCTGCGGCGTCGTCGGACACAAGCCGACGTTCGGGCTCGTCCCGTATACCGGTGCATTTCCCATCGAGCGAACAATCGACCATCTCGGCCCGATCACACGCACGGTCCACGATGCCGCACTGATGCTCTCGGTCATCGCCGGTCGCGACGGTAACGACCCACGCCAAGCCGACAGCGTCGAAGCAGGTGACTATCTGTCCACCCTCGACTCCGATGTGGATGGTCTGCGAATCGGGATCGTTCGAGAAGGTTTCGGGCACGCGGTCTCACAGCCCGAGGTCGACGACGCAGTCCGCGCAGCGGCACACAGTCTGGCCGAAATCGGTTGCACGGTAGAGGAAGTAAACATCCCGTGGCACCTACATGCTTTCCACATCTGGAACGTGATCGCCACGGACGGTGGTGCCTACCAGATGTTGGACGGCAACGGATACGGCATGAACGCCGAAGGTTTGTACGATCCGGAACTGATGGCACACTTTGCTTCTCGACGCCTTCAGCACGCCGACGCTCTGTCCGAAACCGTCAAACTGGTGGCTCTGACCGGCCACCACGGCATCACCACCCTCGGCGGCGCGAGCTACGGCAAAGCCCGGAACCTCGTACCGCTCGCCCGCGCCGCCTACGACACTGCCTTGAGACAATTCGACGTCCTGGTGATGCCCACACTGCCCTACGTCGCATCCGAATTGCCGGCGAACGACGTGGATCGTGCAACCTTCATCACGAAGGCTCTCGGGATGATCGCCAACACAGCACCGTTCGACGTGACCGGACATCCGTCCCTGTCCGTTCCCGCCGGCCTGGTGAACGGGCTTCCGGTCGGAATGATGATCACCGGCAAGACCTTCGCCGATGCGACGGTCCTCCGGGTCGGGCGCGCATTCGAAAAGCTTCGCGGCGCGTTTCCGACGCCTGCCGACCACATCTCCGACTCTGCACCACAACTCAGCCTCACCTAGTTCTGTATCCGCACTTGCACAACAAATTCCACCGATTCACACATGATCAGCCCGCATAGAAAAGGTGAACCAGATGTCAGTAACGATCGACCACACAACGGAGAACGCCGCACCGGCCCAGGCGCCGGTCTCCGACCGGGCGTGGGCCCTGTTCCGCGCACTCGACGGTAAGGGATTGGTACCCGACGGTTACGTCGAGGGATGGAAGAAGACCTTCGAGGAGGACTTCAGTCCAAGGCGCGGAGCGGAATTGGTCGCGCGGGCGTGGACCGACCCCGAGTTCCGGCAGTTGCTTCTCACCGACGGTACCGCCGCGGTTGCCCAGTACGGATATCTGGGCCCCCAGGGCGAGTACATCGTGGCAGTCGAAGACACCCCGACCCTCAAGAACGTGATCGTGTGCTCGTTGTGTTCATGCACCGCGTGGCCCATTCTCGGCCTGCCCCCTACCTGGTACAAGAGTTTCGAATACCGTGCGCGAGTGGTGCGTGAGCCACGGAAGGTTCTCTCCGAGATGGGAACCGAGATCGCGTCGGACGTCGAGATCCGCGTCTACGACACCACCGCCGAAACTCGCTACATGGTTCTCCCGCAACGTCCCGCAGGCACCGAAGGCTGGAGCCAGGAACAGCTTCAAGAGATCGTCACCAAGGACTGCCTGATCGGCGTCGCAGTCCCGCAGGTCCCCACCGTCTGATCACCCCGACAAGAAAGAAGCACACCATGGATGGAGTACACGATCTTGCCGGAGTTCAAGGCTTCGGCAAAGTCCCGCATACCGTCAACGCCGACATCGGCCCCACCTTCCACGCCGAGTGGGAACACCTGCCGTACAGCCTGATGTTCGCCGGTGTCGCCGAACTCGGGGCATTCAGCGTCGACGAAGTTCGATACGTCGTCGAGCGGATGGAACCACGCCACTACATGATGACCCCGTACTACGAGAGGTACGTCATCGGCGTCGCGACACTGATGGTCGAAAAGGGAATCCTGACGCAGGAAGAACTCGAAAGCCTTGCAGGGGGACCGTTCCCACTGTCGCGGCCAAGCGAATCCGAAGGGCGTCCGGCACCCGTCGAGACGACCACCTTCGAAGTCGGTCAGCGAGTACGCGTGCGCGACGAGTACGTTCCGGGGCATATTCGAATGCCTGCGTACTGCCGCGGACGAGTGGGAACCATCTCTCATCGGACTACCGAGAAGTGGCCGTTTCCCGACGCAATCGGCCACGGGCGCAACGACGCCGGCGAAGAACCGACGTACCACGTGAAGTTCGACGCCGAGGAATTGTTCGGTAGCGACACCGACGGCGGCAGCGTCGTAGTCGACCTTTTCGAGGGTTACCTCGAGCCTGCGGCCTGATCACAGCAATTCTCTCATTCGGAAGGACACTGGAAATCATGGTCGACACACGACTTCCGGTCACGGTGCTGTCAGGTTTCCTGGGCGCCGGGAAGACGACACTACTCAACGAGATCCTGCGAAATCGAGAGGGTCGGCGGGTCGCGGTGATCGTCAACGACATGAGCGAAATCAACATCGACAGTGCAGGAGTCGAGCGTGAGATCTCGCTCAGTCGCTCCGAAGAGAAACTGGTCGAGATGACCAACGGCTGCATCTGCTGCACCCTGCGAGAGGATCTTCTCTCCGAGATCAGTGCCTTGGCCGCCGATGGCCGATTCGACTACCTACTCATCGAATCTTCGGGCATCTCCGAACCGCTGCCCGTCGCAGAGACGTTCACATTCATCGATACCGACGGCCACGCCCTCGCCGACGTCGCCCGACTCGACACCATGGTCACCGTCGTCGACGGCCACAGTTTTCTGCGCGACTACACGGCTGGGGGCCGCGTCGAAGCCGATGCCCCGGAAGACGAACGAGACATCGCGGATCTGCTTGTCGATCAGATCGAATTTGCCGACGTCATCCTGGTGAGCAAGGCCGATCTCGTCTCGCACCAGCACCTGGTCGAATTGACCGCAGTCCTGCGCTCTTTGAACGCATCCGCTGCGATAGTTCCGATGACGCTCGGTCGCATCCCACTCGACACGATTCTCGACACCGGTTTGTTCTCGCTCGAAAAGGCTGCACAGGCCCCCGGATGGTTACAAGAACTCCAAGGTGAACACATCCCCGAAACCGAAGAGTACGGAATCGGTTCGGTGGTGTACCGCGAGCGCGCACCCTTCCACCCCCAACGGCTGCATGATTTCCTCAGCAGCGAGTGGACCAACGGAAAGTTACTTCGGGCCAAGGGCTACTACTGGAATGCCGGCCGGTTCACCGAGATCGGGAGTATTTCTCAGGCCGGTCATCTCATTCGCCACGGATACGTCGGCCGTTGGTGGAAGTTTCTACCCCGTGACGAGTGGCCGGCCGACGATTACCGTCGTGACGGAATCCTCGACAAGTGGGAAGAACCCGTCGGAGACTGCCGACAAGAACTCGTCTTCATCGGCCAAGCCATCGACCCGTCTCGACTGCACCGAGAACTCGACGCGTGTCTACTCACCACAGCCGAGATCGAACTCGGGCCAGACGTGTGGACCACCTGGAGCGACCCCCTGGGCGTCGGCTATACCGACCAGACCGTTTGATATTGGTCCGGTTTGCCGTAAGTTGTGCGCAATGGGGGTATCACGCAACCGAACTCGGGCGTTGTTGATCGTCGCGGCGATCGCAGCCGGGACCGTGGCCGCAGCTACGCCGGCGGGGGCCACCTGGACAGTCGCGCCGATGTGCGGCGAGTGGCGGGTCGAAACCGTAGCGCAAGGGTTGGAACAGCTCGAAAACCTCGAGCCCGATGACAACGGCGGGTTCTACCTCTCCGGCGAGTCGAAGATCTATCACGTCGACGCCGCAGGACAGGTACGAACTGTCCTCGACGACATGGCTGCCCCTGGCAGTTTGCAACTCGACGGTTCGAGGCTGTCCTTCCTCACCCGACAGGACGGCAAGCTGTGGCACCTGGACACCTCGACGGATCAGCTGTCCGCACCCGTCGACTTCGCGGGCAACGGCCTGCTCCGGCTTCCCGACGGCGATCTGCTGACCACGTGGGTCGGAACAGAAGGAGGTCCGCCAAAGGGCGTCTCGCGCTATCTGCACGACTCCGGAGCCGTCGTGCCCAATTGGTCGACAGTGCCGCGTTCGGAGGGACTCGCGCTCAGTCCGGATCATCGAGCCGTGTACACCGATGACCTGTTCACCGGTCAGATCATTCGAGTGCCCTTGGATACCCCTGACGCGTGGACAGTTGTAGCGACGGTCCCGAGCCTGATACCCGGCCTCGACGATCTGACCATGTCGCAGGATGGAATGCTCTACGCCGCTGCTCACGTCGAAGGCTCGATCTATCGCGTACACCCTGAAACCGGCACTTCCTGCGTCGTCGCTTCGGGTCTGTCGAATGGTTGGAACGGGCCGAGTTCAGTACGTATAGGACAGGACGGCGACGGCTGGGCGCTCTACGTCACCGGCTTCGACGGAACGCTGCGTCGCCTGGTACCTCCGTCGGGCGTCGAACTCGCACCCGTCCGCTGATGCCGATCTCTTCGGCACGAGATTCCCCGACCTGGCGATACTTAAAATCACGCTGATTTGAAGGCATGCCCGCAGCGCAACGGCCCCTTGTCCGAAAACTGTCAACAGTTCTACACGGAGAAATGGCTACCCTTAGGTTTACGCTGCACGCATGTTTTCTTCCGTCGCAGCGAAGATCCGCCTGGTGGTGGCACTGCTCCTCACTGCCCTCCTGGCGCTGACTCTGTCATCGTGCTCGAGTGGCTCGGATTCGTCGGCAGCCCCCACAGACCTGTGTGCACCTCCAGGAGTGGGAGCTGCAACCGCGGCGCCCACCAATCTGGACGCGGCAGCGGGTGCGGGCGCCGAAGACCGCTACACCACGGCCACCGTCACCCCGGTCGATCAGATCGACACCTCGAAGCTGAATCTGATCAAACCCGGGGTCATCACGGTCGGCACGCTCGGTGACGCGCCCCCGAGCATCTGCGTCAACTCCGAGAATCAGTACACCGGATACGACAACGAGCTGCTGAAGGCCGTCGCGGACAAGCTGGGCCTGAAGGTCGAGTTCGTCGGCACCGAGTTCGCCGGGCTTCTCGCCCAGGTTGCCGGTCGACGCTTCGACGTCGGCTCGTCGTCCATCACCACCACGGACGACCGTCGCAACACCGTCGGCTTCACCAACGGTTACGACTTCGGATACTTCTCCCTCGTCGTGCCTAACGGCAGCCCGATCACCGGCTTCGGAGACCTGGACGCATCAAAGCGCATCGGCGTCGTACAGGGAACCGTGCAGGACGACTACGTCGTGAACACGCTCAAGCTCGATCCCGTGAAGTTTCCCGACTACGCCACGGCGTACGCGAACCTCAAGTCCGGACAGATCGACGCCTGGGTAGCTCCGTCTCAGCAGGCCGAAGGTGCAATCGCTCCCGGTGATCCGACCTCGATCATCCAGAACACCTTCTCGGTCAACAACTTCGTCGGCTGGGCGGTGAACAAGGAAAACCAGCCGCTGATCGACGCCCTCAACTCCGGCCTCGACGCAGTCATCGACGACGGAACCTGGTCTCAGCTGTACGCCGACTGGGTACCGCGCCAACTCCCTGAAGGCTGGAAGCCCGGATCCAAGGCCGCGGCCACTCCGGAACTGCCCGACTTCGCAGCCATTGCCGCGGAAAACGCAGCAAACGGCGACGGTGGCGATACCGCGTCGTACCAACCGAAGTCGACGCTCGAACAGCTCAAGGACACGTTCTTCGACTGGGATCTGTACAAGAAGGCATTCCCCGATCTCCTCAAGACCGGTCTTCCCAACACCCTGATCCTTGCGCTCGCGTCCGGCATCATCGGCACGATCCTCGGCATGCTGCTCGCTGTCGCCGGTATCTCGCGCACCCGTTGGCTGCGCTGGCCGGCCCGCGTCTACACCGATATCTTCCGTGGCCTGCCCGCAGTCGTCATCATCTTGATCATCGGGCTCGGCGTCGGACCGATCGTCAAGGGAATCACCGGTAGCAATCCGTACTGGCTCGGTGTCGCGGCGCTGTCACTGCTCGCGTCGGCATACATCGGTGAGATCTTCAGATCCGGAATCCAGAGCGTCGAGTCCGGACAGCTCGAGGCTTCACGTGCCCTCGGTTTCAGCTACCGAAAGTCCATGTCGCTGGTCGTCATCCCGCAGGGTGTACGACGCGTTCTGCCGGCGTTGATGAACCAGTTCATCTCGCTGATCAAGGACTCGTCGCTGATCTACTTCCTCGGTCTCCTCGTCACCCAGCGGGAACTCTTTGCCGTCGGACGTGATCTCAACGCCCAGACCGGCAGCCTGTCCCCGCTCGTTGCGGCAGGCTTGTTCTACCTTGCTCTGACCATCCCGCTGACGCACCTCGTCAACTACATCGACAACCGACTCCGGACCGGACGCGCCGACACTTCAGGCACGTTGGATCCGCTCGAGCAGGCCATCGTCGTGGAAAGGGGCTGAGGACATGACCACCAGCTCTGAACTGAAGTCCGTATCGCTCACCGGCAAGGACCTGCATCTGTCCTTCGGCACCAACAAGGTGCTTCGCGGCGTCAACCTGCACGTCGACGCCGGAAACACCGTCACCGTCATCGGGCCCTCCGGTTCGGGCAAGTCGACGCTCCTGCGCGTGCTGAACCGTCTGCACGAGCCCGAGCAGGGTGACGTGCTGCTCGACGGGAAGTCCGTCCTGAAGGACAACCCCGACGAGCTTCGCCAGCGGATCGGCATGGTGTTCCAGCACTTCAACCTGTTCCCGCACAAGACCGTCGCGGAGAACATCGCACTCGGGCCGAACAAGCTCAAGGGTTTGTCGAAGGAACAAGCTCGGGCGCTCGCGCTCGAGCAGCTGGATCTGGTGGGGCTCAGGGAGAAGGCCGACTCGCGGCCCGGCAACCTTTCGGGAGGTCAGCAGCAGCGCGTCGCCATTGCCCGCGCCCTGGCGATGAAGCCCGAGGTCATGTTCTTCGACGAGGCGACGTCAGCTCTCGACCCCGAACTGGTCAAGGGTGTTCTGGCATTGATGGCCGATCTCGCGAAGTCCGGCATGACCATGGTCGTCGTGACGCACGAAATGGGTTTCGCGCGTTCCGTTTCCGACAAGGTGCTGTTCATGGATCGCGGCGCCGTTGTCGAAACCGGTACTCCGGAACAGCTTTTCGACGATCCCGAAACAGATCGACTGCAGGCGTTCCTCTCACAGGTTCTCTGACTCAGGGGCGCTTGCAGGGGATCGACGGGCGTTGATCCTCGACGCCTGAAGCATCAGATGGTCGCGTTCGGCGAGGTTGGATGCCTTGTGCGCTGCATCGGCATACAACCTCGCCGCCGACTCCAGGTCTCCGTCGCGTTCACGCAGATAGGCCTCGACTGCGGCATGGCGTGGAAGTGAATCGTCCAGCGCTGCAAGAGCTGCCAATCCGGCGCGTGGTCCGTCTGCCTCGCCGACGGCCACCGCTCGGTTGAGCCGGACAATCGGGCTGTCGGTCAAGGCTGCGAGTTCGTCGTACCACTCCACGATCTGCACCCAGTCGGTCTCGTCTGCTGTGAAAGCGTCGGCATGGAGTGCGGCAATGGCGGCCTGGGCCTGGAACTCACCGAGCCGGTCGCGGGCGAGAGCTGACTGGAGGATTGCGACTCCTTCGGCAATCGAATCGGTGTCCCACCGGCTGCGATCCTGCTCGGCTAGCGGAACCAGACTGCCGTCCGCGGCAGTTCGCGCGGCTCGACGAGCGTGATGGAGCAGCATCAGTGCGAGCAACCCTGCGACTTCGGGGTGATCGATCGCGGCCGCCAACTGCCGGGTGAGCCGGATGGCCTCGGCAGCGAGGTCGACGTCGCCGGAGTACCCCTCGTTGAAGACCAGATAGAGGACACGCAGGACGGTGGCGACATCGCCGGGTTGCTCGAACCGGACGCCGGAGACCGTGCGCTTGGCTCGGCTGATGCGCTGAGCCATAGTCGCCTCGGGCACCAGGTAGGCCTGCGCAATCTGGCGGGTGGTCAGCCCGCCGACAGCGCGCAGCGTGAGTGCGACGGCGGACGACGGCGTCAACGACGGGTGCGCGCACAAAAAGTAGAGCTGGAGTGTGTCGTCCACGCCCGGCACCGACCCGCTGACCGGCCGCTCGCCTGGCTGCTCGTCCGCCAGAAACTCCCGCTTGCGACGAGCCGCATCCGAACGGATCCCGTCGAGGAACCGCCGCCAGGCCACCGTGACCAGCCAGCCCTTCGGGTCCCGCGGCGGGTTGTCCGGCCAGACCCTGACCGCCTCGAGCAGAGCGTCCTGCACGGCGTCCTCGGCCGACGCGAAATCTGCTCCGCGGCGGACGAGGATGCCGAGCACGCTCGGAGTCAGACTCCGAAGCAGGGCGTCGTCCATGACAGGTTTCAGTCCGTGATGGTCGGCGGCTCGGTCAGGAACGGGCGCAGTTCGAGCCATTCGTGAATCGGCTTCCCGCCTGCGCCGGGCGCGGCCGAGAGCTCGCCGGCCAATTGGACGGCACGGTCGTAGTTGTCGACGTCGATCACCATCCAGCCGGCGATGAGGTCCTTGGTTTCCGCGAACGGACCGTCGGTGACCGGCGGGCGACCCTCACCGTCGTACCGGACAAAGGTGCCCTCAGGAGCGAGAGCCTGACCGTCGACGAACTCGCCCGCCTTCTCCAGCCGATCCGCGAAGTCCTGCATGTACTTCACGTGGGCAGTGATCTCGTCCGGCGTCCACTGGTCCATCGGCACGTCGTTGACTGCAGCCGGAGCGCCGCGGTAGTGCTTGAGCAGCAAGTACTTGGCCATCGTGAATCTCCTCTGTGTCGGTGCCACCCATTCTGGTCGCACTTCACTACAGGGACGAAGCAAGTCGGGGATTCTCGACATCGCGGGGCCTTCGGCCCTGTGCGCCTTTTTGGTAGTGCCCGCAACCAGAAAGGCGCACGGGGCCGAAGGCCCTAAATCCACCCCTGCCGGCGGGCGATCACTGCGGCTTCGTGCCGATTGGCTGCACCGAGTTTGGTGACAGCTGACGACAGATAGTTTCGGGTGGTACCCGCAGACAGGTGTGCCCGGGAAGCGATCTGCTCGATGGATGCTCCGTCGGCCGCGTACTCGAGTACGTCCGCTTCGCGCGGAGTAAGCGGTGAGTCGCCGGCGCCGATTGCCTCGGCAGCCAACGACGGATCGACGTACCGCCCGCCCGCGTGGACGCTGCGGACCACCTCGGCGAGCGTCGCCGCAGGCGTCGTCTTCGGCAGAAATCCTCGGACGCCTGCTGACAGTGCCTTCTTCAGATACCCGGGACGCCCGTGGCTCGTCACGATGATCGAGACGCACCCCGAGACCGTCTGCGCAATCTGTTGCGCCGTCTCGATGCCGTCGATACCTGCCATTTGAAGGTCGAGCACGGCTACGTCAGGTTGATGTTTTGCAGCAGCGACCACGGCATCCTCGCCGGATTCGGCTTCCGCGACGACAACGATGTCGTCCTCGAGCGACAACATCATGGCCAGAGCCGAGCGGATCAGGTTCTCGTCGTCGGCCAGCAGTACCTTGATCGGCTCGGTCACCGAGACTCCTTCGTTCGGGACGGAAAGTGGGCGGTGAGGGTGAAGCGATCTTCGTCCTGCACGGTTTCGACAATTCCTCCGACGGCGCCGACGCGCTCGCGCAATCCGTTCAGGCCGGTTCCGTTGTTCGGCTCTGCGATCCGTGCGCCGTCGTTGGCGATCACGACGCCGTCCGCGAACACTTCGATGCTGCAATTCTCGGCACTGGAGTGCCGGAGAATGTTGGTGACGCCTTCACGGACGACCCAGGCGGCAGCTTCGGCCAGTTCCACCGGCAGCTGATCTGCCGATCCACGTATCGCAGTGGAGATTCCGGCGGCCTCGAGCAGAGACTGCGCACCGGCCAGCTCGGACGCCAAGGCGATGGACCGGTATCCCCGAACCAACTCGCGCGCTTCGTCGAGTGAATCTTGCGCAAGTTCGCGTACTTCGTCCATCTGCGCGGCGGCACGATCGTCGCCACGTCGTGAAAGAGTAGCTGCAAGTTCACTTTTCACCGCAATTGCAGACAGTGCCCGCCCGACGACGTCATGGAGGTCGCGTGAAAATCGCAACCGTTCCTCGGCGACGGACAGAGCGGCAGCGGCTCCGCGTGCCTCGTCCAATTCGGTGACCATCCGCAGCAGCCACACCGACATGTAGACGGTCAGCCCCATGAAGGCGGCGACGATTCCGACGGACACGCCGCTTTCCGGACCCGCAAGCAGTCCCAGTACAACCCCGGCGGCCACCGAGCCCACGATCAGCCAGCGCAACGACGTCAACCCCGCAAGTGGCACGACAAGGATTGCCGCCAGCCAGAAGTACGGGCCGTTCTCGCCATTGCTTCCCAAGGCAATTCCCGCCGAGCAGAACGCCGACAACGTCATCACGGCAAGAGGAATCTGGACGGGCTTGGCCACGACTCCGCCCAGATCAGGCATCCGAGACACGGCGATGACGCACGCAACGGCACTGATTCCGAGGAAGACACCCGACAGGTACCGATCCGCAACTATCTCGGTGACCGCACCGAAGCCACCGAAAACCACTGCGACCATGATGAACGATTGCCGCGTGTAGAGGCGAACCTTGTCGACGTTCGACGCGGTTCGCCACGTCCGTCTCGGATTCCAGCGTCCGAAGTTCTGCGCGATCATGCCCACTACCTTCTCAGAGTTCTACGAACGCGGTTCCCAGCGGAAGTGGACGTTCGCGATCAGAACCGAACCGACGATCCACGCCAGCATGACCAACAGCGGTTGCGCAGCCGAACCGAAGGTGTCGACAAATCCGGCTGCCGCACCGGGCGCATCGCCCAGATCAGCCAGTTCGCCAGTGGTCCGCCCCAGCCATCCGAGATTGAGAAGGTCCACTACTGCGGCCAGCGGAGTGAAATCGAGAATGCGAGCAACGTTGTCCGGCACGACATTCCTGATCGAGGACATACCTGCCGTCGCCAGAATCAGAATCGGCATGCAGGTGATCTGCGCCGCCTCTGCATTTCGCGTGACAGCCGAAGTGATCAACGCCAGCGCCGTGAAGAGCGCGGCGCCGCCGATCACCGCGACCAGCACCAGGACCGGATTGACCGGAGCACTACCGCCCAGAACCATCACGGCGATTCCGATCACCACCGTCAACAGGCCGGTGAGAACCCACGACGGCACTGCCGGGCCCGCGAGGATCTCGGCGTCGCTGCATTCCCCTGTCCGTAGTCGCTTGAGAACCAACTCGTCACGACGCGTCGCGTACACCGACAGGAGGTTGTAGAAGACCACGAACACGAGCAGGAAGAGTGCAAACACCTCGAGGCCTGCCGACACCGACTTGTCGGACAACCCGCCATCGCGCGACAGGTACAGCATCCCCACGGGAAAGATCAACGGGAGGACGATTGCGTTGAAGAGCAACAGTCGATTTCGTCCCAGGAGCGTGAACTCCGAACGAGACAGGGTTGCTATGCGGTTCATGCCGACGCTCCTTCGAGAGTTGCGTGATGATCGAATTGGTCTGCAATGGAGAGGAATACGGTCTCCAGGGATGCCGCGCGGGCATCCAGGCCGGTCAGCAGGATGTTGTTGTGCTGTGCCCACAGCAGC
This sequence comes from Rhodococcus sp. T9N, assembly GCF_024436645.1. Lineage (NCBI taxonomy): Bacteria > Bacillati > Actinomycetota > Actinomycetes > Mycobacteriales > Nocardiaceae > Rhodococcus > Rhodococcus sp. T9N. The sequence goes on from NZ_JAMSKS010000001.1 coordinate 654,588, forward strand.
AGTTCCGTCAGCGTCTCCTGCACTGTGCGAGTGGTGATCACCACCAGATCGTTTTCGACGCGTACCTCGGCGCCGGCCAGGGCCGGGAGCGGAAGACCGGGACGGTGCAGTTTGATCTGGGCAGGATGATCCGCGACGACGTCCGCCACGGTTCCGCTGCGCACCACCGATCCTCGGTGCATGATCGCCAACTGGTCGCACAGGGACTCGGCTTCGTCCAGGTAATGCGTCGTCAACATGATGGTGACGCCCGACGCTTTCAAGTCAGCGATCAATTGCCAAGTGTTACGTCGACTTTCGGGATCCAAACCAGTAGTCGGCTCGTCGAGAAACAGGACGAGTGGCCGGCCGATGATCGCGCACGCCAGATCCAGTCGCCGCGCCTCACCTCCCGAGAGGAACTTCACGCGGGTATCACGACGGTCACGCATGTCCACGCGCTCGAGCACCTCGTCCACGGGCAGCGGATTCGAGCAGGTTCCGGCCCACATCGCCAAACTCTCACGAGCAGTCAGGTCTTGGGGCAAGCCACCCTTCTGGAGCATGATGCCAAGCGACGGGCGAATCTGCTTGCGGTTGCGCACCGGATCCATGCCCAGAACGCGCACCGTTCCGGCACTGGCTCGTGAAAGACCCTGAATCACTTCGAGGGTGGATGTCTTGCCGGCACCATTGGTTCCGAGGAGGCCGAACAGCTCGCCTTCCTGAACACTCAGATCCAGATTGCGAACAGCATCGAACGCCTCCCTACCGGAGCCGTAACGCCGCGACATTCCGACTACGTCGATCACGGGATCGCCCTTCATCGCTGCGCCTCCGCTCGGTTCCAGCCGCGCAGTCCGATCGCGAATCGAATACCCGCATAGACAGCGAGAGCGGCAACAAGGATCCAGAACACCGGATTGGAGCCGATGATCGCGAACACCACTCCGACGATCGCGATGTTCACCACGATCACTACAAGTTCGCGGCCCATCGTGGGTGCGGGTCCGATGTCCATCAGGTCCGTCAGGAGGCTTCCCTCATGTGGTTCTCTCATGCATCCAAGCTTCGCGGGAAGTCAGAGCCGAAAACAGTGCACAGCGTCATCACCTGCGGTGACACCGTCACGGATCAGCGATGACAAATGTCATGCGACGTCCCCGCGGGGACGCGTCGTAAACCGCGGGTAAGGGTCACCTCGTTGTTTTGCCGTTCATTTTTACGTTCCTTTACCCTTGCTTCGAGCTTCTACGGTTCCCGAAGTCCGTACATCGAATCTCGGGAGTTCACGGTGGCTATCAAGCCTTTGGCCTTGTTCGTCAAACACGACGGCGTGTCTGCACGCGCGTCGATCACCTGCCAGTACAAGTGCGGAAACGCGTGCTCTCACGAGGTCCCCAACACCTCGGGCGGCGAGTACTTCCGCGACATCGCACGCACAGCGCTGAGTCGTCGCGGCTTGCTCCGGGGCAGCGGCATGGCAGTGCTCGCGGTGGGAGCGGGCAGCGCCCTCGTTGCCTGTTCGGACGAATCCGCAAGTGCCGAACCGGGAACCGGATCGACGAGCGGCAGCAGCAGCGGATCAACACCAGCGGGGACGAACTTCGGCGCCGTCGCGCCCAACAAGGAAGACAAGGTCACCGTCCCTGACGGATACGATCAAGCCGTCGTGATTCGCTGGGGTGACGCCGTTCTCGCCGGCGCCCCGGCTTTCGACTTCGACAAGCAGACTGCGGCGGCGCAGGAACTGCAGTTCGGATTCAACAACGACTTCGCCGGATTGCTCCCGGTCGACGGGCAGCCCAACACCTACCTACTCGTGGTCAATCACGAATACTCCACCGAGCCGGCGATGTTCCGCGGCTACGATGCGGAGAACCCGACCGAGGAGCAGTTCAAGATCGGCCTCGCCAGCCACGGACTGTCGGTCGTCCAGGTCAAGGGCGAATCCGACAACGGCAAGCTCGTACCGGAGATCGGATCGAACAACCGCCGCATCACCGGAACCACGGAATTTGTCGTGACCGGCCCCGCTGCAGGCAGCGACTTCCTCAAGACGAGTGCCGATCCCACGGGAACCAAAGTGCTCGGCACCCTCAACAATTGCGCCGGCGGCGTCACACCTTGGGGCACAGTGCTTTCCGGCGAAGAGAACTTCAACCAGTACTTCGCGAACGCCGAGGGTGTCACCGATCCCACGGTGGCAGCACGGCTGAAGCGCTACGGTCTTGCCGGTGCCGCTTCCGAGCGCAAGTGGGAACGCTTCGACAAGCGGTTCGATCTGGTCGCAGAACCCAACGAGGTCAACCGATTCGGATACGTCGTCGAGATCGATCCCTGGGATCCGTCGTCGACTCCGATCAAGCACACAGCGCTCGGACGTTTCAAGCACGAAGCCGCCACCATTTACATCACGTCGGACGGCACCGTCGTCGCCTACAGCGGCGACGACGAGCGCTTCGACTACATGTACAAGTTCGTCTCCAGCCGAAAGATGCAGGACGGCAAGAGTCAAGCAGCCATGCGCCACAACATGACTCTGCTCGACGCCGGAACACTGTACGTCGCAAAGCTCAGCGGAAACTCCGCCGGCGAGATCGACGGCAGCGGCAAACTTCCGTCGGACGGCAAGTTCGACGGAACCGGCGAGTGGGTAGCCATCCTGCGCACCGGCGAAGACGGCAAGGGCGAATCGCTGGTCGACGGCATGAGCGCCGAAGAGGTAGCCGTCTTCACCCGCCAGGCCGGCGACAAGGTGGGGGCAACGAAGATGGACCGCCCCGAGGACTTCGAGGCAAACCCGAAGAGCGGCAAGGTTTACGTCGCGCTGACCAACAACACCAAGCGCGGAGTCGACGGCGGCGCCGCGGCCGACGAAGCGAATCCGCGCAACAACAACAAGAACGGCCAGGTCCTCGAAATCACCGACGACCACGCCGGCACCACCTTCGGCTGGAATCTCCTTCTCGTCTGCGGAGATCCAGCCACAGCCGATACCTACTTCGGCGGTTTCGACAAGAACAAGGTCAGTCCCATCTCGTGCCCGGACAACCTTGCCTTCGACCCGCACGGAAACCTGTGGATCTCCACCGACGGCAACGCACTCAAGTCCAACGACGGGCTGTTCAGCGTTGTCCTCGAAGGCGAAAACCGCGGTGAGACAAAGCAGTTCCTCACCGTTCCCGTCGGCGCCGAAACCTGCGGCCCCATCGTGGACGAGAAGCGCGTCATCGTCTGCGTCCAGCACCCCGGCGAGACCGACGACGCCAGCATCGAAAGCCCCGCATCCCATTGGCCAGACGGTGGTTCTTCCCAGCCTCGCCCGTCGGTAGTTGCAGCCTGGAAGAAGGACGGATCTCGGCTCGGCTCGTAACACACACGAAAACGACTGTGGGGCAGATCGCATACTCTGCGATCTGCCCCACGTCGTTTACCTCAGATTCTCAAGAGAATCAGTTGTCACCGTCCTCGCGACGCTTACGCGTCAGGAGAACAACACCCGTTCCCAGCGCCAGCAGCAGAACCAATCCACCTGCTGCGAGCAACCCGGTGTTCACGCCACTCTCACCAGCGCCACCACCCGAGTTGATCGTCCCGCCCTGAGGAGCAGACGGCTTCGGCTGACCCGGCTGACCCGGGTTTGCTGTCGGCGGCTTCGGCTGTCCCGGAACCGTGCTCGGAACCGGCTGACCCGGAACCGTCGGCGGTACGACGATCGGAGGCACAACGACGATCGGGGGAATGATGATCGTCGGTGTAACCGGCACCGTCGTGTTCGGAACCGTCGTGGTCGGCGGAACTGTCGTGACCGGCGGCGTTGTCGTCGGCGGCGTCGTTGTCGTCACGCCACACGGATCCACAATCTCTTCCGCGACAACTTCTTCTGTCGTGGTCTCCGCTGTGGTGGTCTCCTCCGTTGTGGTGGATTCTTCCGTACCGGTCACATCAGCGTCACCGGCAGTGATCGCGCTAGCCGTCGTCGTCGCAGCTGTTGTGGTCGGAACCATCCGCGTGGTCGTTGTCGGAGGCACACAGGGCTCCGTCGTGACCGGCGGCGTCGTGGTGATCGTCGGCGGCACCGTAGTGGTGGTCTCCGGCGGGTCTATCGGGTGTTCGGTGCAGAGAGCGTCGCCCGGGACACAGTCCACTGGCGGGTTCTCGCCACCAACCACCAGGTAGTTGTTCAGGACACCCGGAGTGAATCCGGGACCTGACAACGTTCCGATCTCAGGATTGACCTTGACGGTGTACGTCACTGTCGCGGTCTCGCCCTTGGCCAGCTTTCCGGTGACCGTGAAGACGTTGTCGACGACACCCGAAACAACCAGCGTGGAAGTGGTAGCCGGATCCTTCGTCATTACTGCATCGTCGAGAACGTCGGTGAGATCGTCGTAGAAGCTGACCTCACCATCCGCGGTGCCCACATTCTTGAACGTGAGCGTGTACGTGATCTCCTGGCCGCCAACCACACGGTTCGTGGTGGACGGAACAGAGGACTTCAGTACCTCGATCGCGGGTGTGCCATCCACCGGATGCTCGGTCGTCACCGGCGGAGGAGTGATCTCCGGACCGGTCGGCGGCTTCGCAGTACCGGTGACCTTGTTGTTGATCAACGTGCCACCGGCGACACCATCGTTGATCTTCACCTGGTAGGTCAGGACAACCGACTTACCGGCTTCCAATCCACCGGTCCAGGTGAGCGTCGTACCCGACAGGGTCGGAGCAGTCGCGTCGACACCGTCGACCGTTGCCTTGAGCGAACCGTCCACCAACACCGCGTTGTCGAGAACCTTCGACAGATCATCGGTCAACACCACCGGATCAAGAGTCGTGTTACCCGTATTCGCACCCGTCACCGTATACGTGATCGTCTGACCCGCAGCAACATTGGTACCCGACGCAGGATCGGCAGCCTTCGCGACCGTGAACCCCGGAACCTTCACCGGGTGTTCGGTCGTCACCGGCGGAGGAGTGATCTCCGGACCCGTCGGCGGCTTCGCAGTACCAGTGACCTTGTTGTTGATCAGAACCCCGCCGGCAACACCATCGTTGATCTTCACCTGATAGGTCAGAACAACCGACTTACCGGCTTCCAATGCACCGGTCCAGGTGAGCGTGGTGCCCGACAGGGTCGGAGCAGCACCGTCGACACCGTCAACAGTCGCCTTCAGCGAACCGTCCACCAACGTCGCGTTGTCGAGAACCTTCGACAGATCATCGGTCAACACCACCGGATCAAGAGTCGTGTTACCCGTATTCGCACCCGTCACCGTATACGTGATCGTCTGACCCGCAGCAACATTGGTACCCGACACCGGATCCGCAGCCTTCGCAACCGTGAACCCCGGAACCTTCACCGGATGCGTCGTGCACAGCTGCGTCGCCGGATCACACACCTCCGGAGGATCAACCGGAGGAGTCGTCCCCGGAACAACGAAGTTGAGCACCGTGTTGTCGGCATTCGCCGCAACGCGATCGGCATCAGCCTTGACCGTGACGGTGTACGTCACCGTCTTGCTCTCACCGGCCGCAAGGGATCCCGTCACCGAGAAACCATCCGTGCCGACCATCGCAGCAGTCAACGGAGCATCAGCACTCAAGCTGCCCGCAACCAGATCAGCATCATCGAGCAGACCACGCAGATCATCGAAGTGCGCGACCTCACCCGCACCGTTACCGGTGTTCGAGAACGTAAGCGTGTACTTGATGTCCTGACCGGCAACAACATTCGAACCCGACACCGGATCAGAAGACTTCACCACAGCGATCTTCGGAGACACCACCGGGTGTTCGGTCGTCACGGGCGGAGGAGTGATCTCCGGACCCGTCGGCGGCTTCGCAGTACCGGTGACCTTGTTGTTGATCAACGTGCCACCGGCGACACCATCGTTGATCTTCACCTGATAGGTCAGAACAACCGACTTACCGGCCTCGAGCACACCAGTCCACGAGAGCGTCGTCCCCGACAGGGTCGGGGCAGCGGCAGCAGCACCGTCGACAGTTGCTTTCAGCGAACCGTCCACCAACGTCGCGTTGTCGAGAACCTTCGACAGATCATCGGTCAACACCACCGGATCAAGAGTCGTGTTACCCGTGTTCGTACCGGTCACGGTGTACGTGATCGTCTGACCCGCAGCGACATTGGTACCCGACGCAGGATCGGCAGCCTTCGCAACCGTGAACCCCGGAACCTTCACCGGATGCGTCGTGCACAGCTGCGTCGCCGGATCACACACCTCCGGAGGATCAACCGGCGGAGTCGTCCCCGGAACAACGAAGTTGTTCACGAACACCCCACCGACCACATCGGCATTGACCTTCACCGAATACGTCACCGACTTGCTCTCACCGGCCGCCAAGGTTCCCGTCACCGAGAAACCATCCGTGCCGACCATCGTCGCAACCAACGGAGCATCAGCAGCCAGACCACTCAATGCACCCTTGTCCACAACCTGACGCAAATCATCGAAGTACGCGACCTCACCCGCACCGTTACCGGTGTTCGAGAACGTGAGCGTGTACTTGATGTCCTGACCGGCAACAACATTCGAACCCGACACCGGATCAGAAGACTTCACCACAGCAATCTTCGGAGACACCACCGGATGCGTCGTGCACAGCTGCGTCGCCGGATCACACACCTCCGGAGGATCAACCGGCGGAGTCGTACCCGGAACAACGAAGTTGTTCACGAACACCCCACCGACCACATCGGCATTGACCTTCACCGAATACGTCACCGTCTTCGTTTCGCCGGCCGCCAGGGTTCCCGTCACCGAGAAACCATCACTGCCGACCATCGTCGCAACCAACGGAGCATCAGCAGTCAAACCACTCAATGCACCCTTGTCCACAACCTGACGCAAATCATCGAAGTACGCCACCTCACCCACACCGTTACCGGTGTTCGAGAACGAAAGCGTGTACTTGATGTCCTGACCGGCAACAACATTCGAACCCGACACCGGATCAGAAGACTTCACCACAGCAATCTTCGGAGACAGAACCGGATGCTCCGTCGTCACCGGCGGAGGAGTGATCTCCGGACCCGTCGGCGGCTTCGCAGTACCGGTGACCTTGTTGTTGATCAGAACCCCGCCGGCAACACCATCGTTGATCTTCACCTGGTAGGTCAGAACAACCGACTTACCGGCTTCCAATCCACCGGTCCAACTCAACGTCGTACCCGACAGGGTCGGAGCAGTCGCAGCAGCACCGTCGACAGTTGCCTTGAGCGAACCGTCCACCAACGTCGCGTTGTCGAGAACCTTCGACAGATCATCGGTCAACACCACCGGATCAAGAGTCGTGTTACCCGTGTTCGTACCGGTCACCGTGTACATGATCGTCTGACCCGCATTGACGCCGGTACCCGATGCCGGATCGGCAGTCTTCGCGACAGTGAAACCGGGAACCGAGTGATTCGTCTCAACCGGCGGCGGAGTGATGTCCGGACCGGTCGGCGGCTTCGCAGTACCCGTGACCTTGTTGTTCAGGACCGTACCCGCAGCGACACCGTCGTTGACCTTCACCTCGTAGGTCAGGACAACCGACTTGCCGGCTTCGAGAACGCCAGTCCACGAGAGCGTCGTACCCGACAAAGTCGGAACAGCCACGGAAGCTCCGTCAATGGTCGCCTTCAGCGAACCAGGAACGACAGCAGCATTATTGAGAACCGCACCCAGATCGTCATTGATCTGTACCGGATCAAGCTTCGTCTTGCCGGTGTTGGTGCCGGTGACGGTGTACTTGATCGACTCGCCGGCCTGAACCGTCGAACCGGAAATCGGATCGGCAGTCTTCGCCAGCGTAAAACCTGGAACCGAGTGATTCGTCTCCACCGTAGGAGGAGTGATGTCCGGACCGGTGGGTGGCTTCGCAGTACCGGTGACCTTGTTGTTCAGAACCGTGCCCGCGGCAACGCCGGCATTGACCTTCACCTGGTAGGTCAGAACAACAGACTTACCAGCCTGGAGATTGGCGGACCACGACAAAATGCTGCCCGACAGGGTCGGAGCAGCGACAGCAGCACCGTCGACGGTCGCCTTCAGCGAGCCCGGTACGACAGCAGCATTGTTGAGAACCGCACTCAGATCGTCTTTGATCGTCGCGGGAGTCAGGGCCGTCTTGCCGGTGTTGGCACCGGTGACGGTGTACGTAATGGTGTCGCCGGCCTGAACCGTCGAACCGGAAACCGGATCAGCCGTCTTGGTCAGCGTGAAACCAGGCATGGGATGCGTCGTGCAGAGATTGGTTGCAGGATCACATGTTGTGGGGGGAGTTGTAGTCCCCGGAACCAGATAGTTGTTCAGAACTTTGTTGCCGCCGTCTTTGACAGTGACGGTGTATGTGACTGTCCCCTTGCCGCCGGCCGGCAACGTGCCGCCGACCTTGATCTTGTCGGCGCCGTTCAATGCGGCGGTGAGTCCGCCGGTTGCAGCACCGACCGCAACTGTTCCGTCATCAATGACGTCGGCGAGGTAGTCCGTGTAGTCGATCGTTGCCGGCGCAGTGCCCGGATTCTCGAAATTCAGAGTGTAGGTGATTGATTGGCCGATATTGACCGTCTCACCGGTAGGTGGTGACGACGACTTCTTCACGAGAACCGGGGTGTTCTTGACCTTGCAATACACGTTGTCACCCGGTGTAAGTGCTGCCTGCGCAACGTCACCGACCCTGAGGGCCTGGGTCACGCCGTTTACCTGGCAATCCCACGATGTCGCATAGTTCGCGGTCTTGGTCGCCGAGGTAGTTGGCTTCTCCCAGAACGTGACAGGGGTGGGCGTGGTATCTGCGAGGAGCGTCCGCCAGCCAGTCGATGCCGTCGTATCAGTCGCACCGGTCGTGGTGCTCTTGATCTCGGTTGCTGCAGCGGCGCCTGCATCAGCGTGGTGTCCGGTGCTCATGCCGATAGTGAAATCGTCACCGGGGGTGACGCGCGTGAGGTCCTTGTCGATCTTGACCTTCGACAGCAAAACACCGAACGCCAGACCCTGACGAGAGGTGTCCAGAACAGTATTTCCGAACGTCGCCGCGAAGTTGGTCGGAGCGGTCGATGCCACAACCAAAGTGCCTGGCGAATACTCCTTGTTGTTGACCAGGTTCCACGAATCGCATCGGACGGTGGTGGCGGGCATAGCCGTCAGCCCACCGTCACAAGCCCGAATTCCGGGGTAGCCGGGCGCATCCGCACCAACCGTGCGTGCGATCTGGCGGAGAGGCTTGTCAGAATTGAAGGTCAGGAACTCTTTGTCGGTCGACGTGTTGGCGTCAGTCGACTCGGCGTCAGCAGCGACGAGGCCGTAGTTGTAAATCGGGCCGTTCGGCCCGGTCATCACGATGTTCTTCAGCGACACCGTTCCGCCGGATTGACCATTGTCAGCGGACTTCTGATAGATCGCAGGCTTGATCGTCGACGGCACACCCGTGTACGCAGACGAGCCAAGAGCTGCGTAGTGCAGGGTGGGAAGTTCCCTGGTTTCGATCCCCTGGTGTGTCTTTCCCGCTACCGAGTCGGTGAGGAAAGCCTTGAAGTTGATCTTGTAACCGTCGGTGAGCTGGATTTCCATCGACTGCCCTGCCGCAGAAGCAGCCGTTGCCGCATCGAGCGTCGACATATCGATCCAGCAGATGTTCTGCGAGAACGGACCGGTGCCGGGGGCGCTGAATGCGCAGCCTTTTGCAGGCTGTTCATCCGGAAGAACAGCGGCGCGAGCCGGCGCCTGAGCCTGAACGGGGCCGCCGAGCGTCGCGGCCGGCTGCGCTGACGCAACCACTGCCGTCGCGCCGGAGATACCGAGAATCATCGCGATGGCGGTCCATACCACCGTCCACGCTCGCACCCAGGGCGGGAGCCCTGCGGTGAATATGGCCGACCTTGTCGGCGGTATGTCGTTAGGCATTTCTTACTCCCCAGGATGTGCCTGATCGATGTTCGATGGACGGAGATGCGAGAGCGCTGGCGCGAACTCCCGGTTGATCGGTTGGTTCGGGTCGATGCGCCTGTTTTCGGCTGATCGACCTCACACCGGACGCTGTTGCCGGTCCTGTCATTCGAGCTCCTCTTCGGAAACACCTGCGTGTTGGAAGAGCCGCCCTGAACAGGACCTTGGCCCTCGAAATCCGCGCAAATCGAGAGCAACCTTCCAGTTATCAGGAACAAGATAACAGATAACCGGGAGCTTGCCCATCGCAAGTCGGACAAAGCAGACCGATCGACGTTTTTGTTCGTAGATCGGACAAGCTTCGAGGAGCAGCGTTGTCCGAGCGGACAATTCAGCCCTCGGAGTGCGGCACCGCGGCGAACGCGATGACATTCAACGTTTCCGCTGACCAGATCGGGTGACGACCAACCTCGAGGAAGATATGGAATCTGGACAAATGCCCAATATGGATAAGGCCTGTTGGATGCGCCACAGACCCTCGAACGACGTTCGGAAACCCCGTCCTGCATGGAGTCCGATCACGCGTGCGAGCCCGTCGGAATTGATCGAATTGATCCAGACCACACTCAGCGACGGCTGCCGGTAACGAAGCATCCCGAGGCTCCGATAATTGGATTGCGAGGCACCAACTTCGCCCGAAACCGGGCGGCCGCCTTCGATTCAAACCCAACTTCAAGTCCGTTTTGTAGCTTTTCAGGCAGAGCAGTTCTGCTCATTTTCTGCCATAGCTATTTTCTGATCCTGCTCAGCTAGTCGAAAGTTCAGCGATCGTGGCTACCGCCCGGCAGAATTCTCGTAACTGACGAGCAACAACCGGACTAACCAGCCAAGCGTCACAAGAGTGCCAAAAAGGGCCCTTCCGCGTGCCTCGAGGCAAATGCATCGAGGGCGAAAGGGCCCGAACCGGGCACCACGGAGCCAAGGGCCCCGCCGCAAACTAGCTGCTGCCGAACCCCACACTGTTGGCGTAGCGATCGAAATCGCCCTGGGCTCCGCTGTAGACGTTGATATCAGTATTTCCGGTGATTCCGGGGATTCGTCCGGTGCTGGTGTACTGCCAGAAAGTCCAGTTGGACCAACCGCCGGGTAGCGGCCCCGGTGCGTTCTGCCCGTTGTAATCGGCGATCCACAGCGGGTAGTGGTTGAACTCGGTGGTGTTGGCCATCTGAGTACGCCAGAAGTTGGGATACGTGTAAATGATGGGCTGCCGCCCGGTAAGTGCCTGGACTGTATTCAAGTAGCGATGAGTCCAGTCGATGACCTGCCCGGCGGGCAGTCCCTTCGCGTCCTCGAGATCCAGAACGGGCGGGAGGTCACCAGGTCCGTTGATACCCAGGACGATCGCCGAATAGAAGGCGGCCTGGGCTTCGGGGGACTGGCGAACGTCTGCGTAGTGGTAGGCCCCGCGCGAGACGCCGGCAGCACGCATGACCAGGCAATCCTGGATGAAGTACGGATTGACGTAGTTGAGCGACTCGGTGGCCTTGACCATCGCGAACTCGTGCCCTGACGCCTTGACCTGGAACCAGTCGATTCCGGTTCCGTCCACGTGCTGCCACGAAGAGACGTCCGGGCCGCGGGGAGCGTCGGCAGCGGCGAGGCCAGGTGCCGTGATCGCGATGGCAGCTGCCATCGCGATCGGGGTGAGCTTGCCCAATGTCCTGACGATCCGTCGCTCGACCATTTCCCGAGACTAAGGTCGACTAGTCCGTTTTGTCCCCTAATTCAGGGAATGTTCACTCAACCGAGCCAATCGAGAACAGCCGCAGCGGTCCACGACTGTTGCATACTGCCCAGCGGCTCACCGGTGAAAGGCTCGTAGTATTCGGCAAAACTGCCATCGCTGGCCTGCCGCAACCCCTCCGAACGCAAGACGTGCGATCTCTCGGCCCACCCCCGACGCGCGAACGCCCACGAGAACAACCACGTGATCACCGGCCACACCGGGCCACGCCAATACTCCCGAGGACGGAAATCGCCGGAAACCGGAGACGTCGACGGTGGGACAGCAAACCGCATGTCCGGGTGACCACAGAATTTGGGCCCCTCGAAAGTGCGCAACAGAGCGCGCTCGGCATCGCGGCTCAGGCCGCCGCACAGCAACGGCGCAAACATCGCGATGGTCTCGGTATGAACCCATCGCCCGGTGCGAAGATCGAAATCCTTTGCTGCACCTGATCGTTCATCGGTGGTGGCAATCACGCCCTGCCGGAATCGATCTGCCCAACCGCGCAGATCACGGACGTCGGAGTTCGGCCGCGAATGCTCCTCACCGATAGTTGCCAAGACGTCGCATGCCATCGAGAAAACCGCACTGACAAACACGTCCTCGACGGCAAAACTCATGGCAGTGGCGAGTTGAGAATCCTCGTACCGCACGGCCTTCATCTCTTCGAGAAGCCAAAGGTAGCGGTCGTATTCGTTATCCGTGGGCCGCTGAGACAGGTCCGTCACCACAGCGAGATCAGCACGCTGATACGCAGGAACTTGTCCCGCAACAACATTCGCGTACGCCAGATCCCACCGCGGAGAGTTGTCCATCCCAGATTCCCACCCGTGATAGAGCGCGATACGGCCGTTGCCGTCGAGATCGCGGGCCTCCGCCAACCACCGGTGCCACCGAACCAGATCGCTCCAGCGCCGGTCGAGGAACTCTTCCGCGACCGCACGCGTCGTACGTCCGTGCCGACGCGAATGATCGAGAATCCGCTGCACCGCGATCGCGTGAACGGGGGGTTGGGTGATTCCCGATGTAGCGGTACCCAAAGGAGCATGCGCTGCCAACGCATTGACATCCCACCGCGTCGGGCCGGGGAAGTAGCCGTCGACACCGTTCGCGAACACGATGTGCGGAATCATTCCGTTCTTCCACTGAGCCGAGAGCAAGGTATCGAGCTCTACTACCGCCCGTTCGACGCTGAGCGGCGCCAGACCTACCGCCACGAACGCGGCGTCCCAGCTCCACATGTGGGGATACAGCTTCGGGGCAGCGCTGGTCATCGTGCCCAGGTCGTTTCCGCGCAGCAAGTAGGCAGCTCGGGCGGCGAGCTGAGTCGGGGTAAATCCGCGGTCTGCCATAGATGTCTATTTTGCGACGCGTCGAGCCTTTGCGCTCACCGAGCACGAATCCGGCGCTGCAGCCGCAATAATGAAGGAAGTCCGTCGGGTGATCTCGGAGTGGAGGCCTAGTGCGCGAGAAGATCAAAGCACTGCTGTTCGACGTCCAGGGCACAGCGACCGATTTTCACAGCACACTGTGCCGAGAGGCCCGTCGAATCACCGACGCCGACGTGGACTGGCCAAGATTCGTCAATCTCTGGCGCGCTGAGTACTTCGCGAACACCTCCGAGGCCGACGACTCCACAGGCGAATGGGTGACAGTACATTCGGTGTACCGCGAGGCTCTGCGCAAGCTGTTGGCCCGCGAGAGCATCGAACTTTCCGATGCCGAACAGGAAGAACTCACCACCGCCTGGAAATTCCTGGACCCGTGGCCCGACACTGTCGCCGGCCTGACAACCCTGCGCCAGCAGTACACAATCGCTGCCTTGTCCAACGCCGACGTGAATGCCGCAGTCAGCATCTCCCGGCACGGAAATCTGCCATGGCATGCCGTCTTCACTGCCGAAATGGCCGGCGTCTTCAAACCAGATCCGAAGATCTACCACCTGGCTGCTCGATATCTCGGGTACGACCCGGCCGAGATCATGATGGTTGCCAGTCACAAATACGACATCCGGGCGGCCAAAGCTCTCGGATTCCGCACAGCCTTCATAGCTCGCCCACTCGAATTCGGAGCCAGGGGCAATCCCGATGTGTCCTTCTCCGACGAGTTCGACATCAACGCCGAGGACTTTCTCGATCTGGCAGCGCAATTGGTCCACTGATCCCGTGCCTGCGCGTCGTTGCTGGTATTCCTACGTGAAGGAATATCGAAACGGACAGGCGGTTTGGAATTCATGGGCACCAAGGAAGACAGCGCTACCCGCGAACGCAAGGCCCTGCGGTACTCGCTCGTGGTCGCAACGGCGTTGGCTGTGCTCGCCGCATTCTGGGGCTGGATCTCGCAGTCCCAGGTGATCCTGCTCGACGGTGTGTACGCCCTCATCGGAATGGTGTTGACGGCGCTCTCACTGCGGGTCTCGCGGATAGCCGACTCGGGCCCCACCGCACGCTTCCCGTTCGGTAAGGAGGCATTGATCCCGGTCGTCATCGCTGTCCAGGGCATGGCACTACTGGCGACGCTCGCCTACGCCGCAGTCGAGGCAGTTCGTGTCATCCTCGCGGGCGGAGTCGACGTCACCGCGGGGTCTCTGGTGGCATACGGCGCTGTCAGCGCAGTGGTGTCGATCATCATCTGGCGCTACGTCGGACAAGTCGACCGCACATCTGATCTGCTCGTCGCCGAAGCCAGGCAATGGGGAGCGTCGGCTGCCTTCAGCGCGCTGGTCGCAGTCGGTGCTGTCGTCGCAATGATCCTGGGCCGCACCGATTTCTCCGACGCCGACCGATATGTCGACTCCGTCTTGGTCCTCCTCGGCTGCGCGATGCTGGTCCCGCAACCGTACGCACTTCTGCGAACCGCACTGATCGAACTCCTCGAAGGTGCTCCCGGCGAAAACGTTCAGGCCCGCGTGCACGATGCCATCGCCGTCGTCCGCGACGAATTCGGTTTGGACGAACCGACTCTCACCATGAGCAAGGTGGGTCGCAAGCTGTATGTCGAAGCGACGTTCATGGTCGCGCCACACAGCTGGGACATCGACGGTGAAGACGCAGTACGACGCTCGTTCGCCACCAGCCTCGCCGATCTCCCCTACGAACCGTGGCTGAACATCGAACTGACTACAGATCCGGCGCTGATGCTCTAGCGACGGAATCTGCTCTCGAACAACAGAATCACGACGGCCGGGCCCACCTCACCTTCTCGAAAAAGCCCTTGACTCGAAAGTATGTTCGAGTATGATGGAAGGCGGAACGGGGGGTTCTCATGACGATCAACATCACCGACGATGCCGTCACCGACGTGGTCAACAACTCCGCCGTGGGTGTGCGCGGACGATTGTGGCGGCTTCACCCCAGCGACGTCCGCGAGATCGCCATCACCGCGTCAGCGGAAATCCTTCGCCTGGAAGCCATTCGAGTCGCCGCTGTCGACACCCTGACGTTGAACCCGGACGAACAAGTACTCTGCTACCGCGGCACCGGACAATGGCTCGCGAACCACACCATGCTGCAGATCTCCGCCGGCAGAAGAATCGCAGCCCTGGGAAAAGCGCTACGGTCGTTTCCCGAGATCGAAGACCAATTCGATGCCGGTGACCTCACTTTCGAGCACGCAGCACTGATCGTGGCGTTCTGCGAATCCCCACCCAAGGCAATGCCCGACGCCGCACTACCGTACTGCCGCGACACACTCCTCGCCGCAGCATCGGGAACCGAAGCAACCACCGTCAAACTGCGCTACGCCATCAGCGTCCTCGAGCACATGTTCGAATCCGACGACCCACCACCAAGCGAAGACACCGACCGCAACGAACTGCGCATCTCCCCCACCCTCAACGGAAGAGTCGCCGTCCGAGGCGATTTCGACGGAGTGACCGGCGAAATGCTTCTCTCCGCCCTCTCCAACCTCTCCATGCCCACCCCCGCCGAAGACGGCACACCCGACAAACGACCCGCCGCCACACGCAACGCAGACGCCATGGCAGAACTCATCCGACGCTACCTCGACAACGCTGCCACCGGCATCGACGGCGGCCAACGCCCACACCTGAACGTGCACATCAACGCCAAAGACCTGGCCTACCACCGTGAATGCGCCACAACGAGTGATGGCTCAACACCTGTCCCCTCCGAGGACGACGATCCCGGCATGCTCGATCTCGACTTTCACGATCTCGACAAACAAGATCTCGATGTCGGCCACATGCCCTGGATGGGACCACTGAGCGTCGGCCGCACCCGCATGATCGCCTGCGACTGCATGCTCTCCAGCGTCCTCCTCGACGGAAACGGTGCCCCACTCGACGTCACCCCACTCAAAAGGCTTGTCACCGCAGCACAACGAACCGCACTGATCGCCCGAGACAAAGGATGCGCCTTCCCCGGCTGCGACTGCGTCCCCGCCTGGACCGACGCCCACCACATCAAACACTGGGCCAAAGGAGGACCAACCGTCATGGACAACCTGGTCCTACTCTGCCGAACCCACCACACCCTGATGCACCGAAAACCCGGATTCACCGGCAAATGGGAAATCCGAATGGGCACCGATCACCTGCCCTGGTTCATCCCACCACCGGGCATCGACCCCGACCGGAAACCCCTCCGCTCCACCACACGACTCTGAACCCGGAGGTCACCGAGCAAACGCCTCGGTGACCCATTCCGGCGTGCTTCGATAGCCGGAAAGGGCGGCGCGGCGACATCCATCCAACTCCACGCTCACAGGAGTACCACCCGAACCGTCAACCCGTAGGAGGGTTGATGATGCTGTCGCTGTCGCGATCTGATCACAAGGCGGAGCTATAGGAGCATCGGCTATGGCGGCAACCACGTCTCGACTCTCCGCTTCGGACAGGCGAATAACGTCCACGTCTGTCTGAGATTCATGCCGGCACACGGATAGTCCTGCAGCATCAGCGACAGGCGTAGCCAGCTCATTGTCTAGCGGGTCATAGCCTTCGCCTCTCTCGAACTGCTCGCGCGCCTTGTCAACTTCTCTGGCATCTGTCCGGTCGAATTGAACGGCAGACGAGCGATCGCAATTCGCCATCGTCGGAGAAAGACTCAACGAAGTTCGGACACGTTCGACTTCATGCAGAGATCGAAGCGAATCGAGAGGCCCGACTTGAAAGCCGCACGGACTCGACGGCCAGGCCGGAAACATCACTTGTCCGGCGCTGTTGGCCATCCACAGTTTGACGGGAACCAGTTCGCTTGTGACACAACTCGCAACGACATTGTCGGGAAAGCGTTTGGAGTCGACACGATATGCATCCTTGACGGCGGCTACGTCACCTTCGAGTCGAACCATGTCGACGGTTAGCGCTCCGGAGGCATCTTCGCCGACTTCGCAACGAAATACTGCCACTGGATCGAAATCAGATGGAAGATACCCTGTTTCGTGTTTCGGACGCGAATACAGATCGACACCGAACAGGCCCCATGCGACTTCAATTCCGAGACAGTCGGCAGTCTCGAACACCCGAGCCTCAGGAGGTGTGAAGTACACCGAATCTCGCCAGAACGGAGCCGAACAAGCGGTGACCAGGCAAAGCGACGCCACCAACGGCACCGACAGCAGCGCGCGTGCCGAGACCGTCAATTGCCCGCCCACTCCAGAAGGTTGTCGGCGGTCCAGGTATTGATCACCCGATCGGCTTCGACACCGCACTTTTCGGCCCGGTCACAGCCGTAGCCCTGCCAAGCCAGCTGACCGGGGGCATGGGCGTCAGTGTCGATGGAGAAAAGACAATCGAGATCGCGGGCCAACTCGATCAAACGCGAAGGCGGGTCACGACGCTCCGGTCGGGAATTGATCTCAACGGCTGTGCCTGATTCGCGGCAGGCCTCGAACACTTTCTCCGCGTCGAACTGCGACTCGGGCCGGGTTCCGCGAGCACCCTCGACAAGACGCCCGGTGCAGTGTCCGAGAATATCGACACGCGGGTTTCTCACTGCAGCAAGCATTCTGCGGGTCATCGCCTCACGTTCGGACCGCAGCTTGGAGTGGACGCTCGCCACCACGATGTCGAGTTCGTCGAGCAGATCGGGATCCTGGTCGAGTGAACCGTCCTCGAGGATGTCCACCTCGATTCCCGTGAGGATGCGGAAGGGAGCCAGTTCGGCATTCAACCCGGCTATCACGTCGAGTTGAGACCGTAGGCGCTCCGCGGACAGCCCGTTGGCAACTGTGAGGCGAGGCGAATGGTCGGTGAGGGCGCAGTAGTCATGGCCGAGTGCTGCTGCGCGTCGCATCATTTCTTCGATGGGGCTTCCACCATCGGACCAGTCGGAGTGGGTGTGGAGGTCGCCGCGGAGGGCTTGGCGCAATGGGCTGTCGCCGATGGGCTCAGCCTGCCCCCGCAGTTCCTCGAGATACTCGGGGATGCCGTCGTACGACTGAGCGATAATCGTGGCAGTCTTCGGCCCGATGCCGGTGAGGGCCTTCCAACTGTCGGCTTTCCGGCGAGACTCCTTCTGCTCGTCGGACAATCCTGAAAAGACCTCCGCAGCTCGGCGATAGGCCTTGACGCGGTGCGTTTCAGCGCGTGATCGTTCGAGCCAGTAGGCGATCTCCCGAAGCGCTTCATCCGGTTCCATGAGACCACTGTTCCGTCAGCAGCGGCTCGCGGCAACCCTTGATCCCCTTACGCTGTGAATATGGACGACCCGAGAGCACGATTTGAAGCCGCGCGGGTGGCTCACCTGGCAACGGCAGATGCGGCCGGCGTTCCGCACATCGTGCCGCTGGTATTCGTCTTGGTCGGCGGCACCGTCTATTCCTGTGTCGACCACAAACCGAAAACCACGACCGCTCTTCGCAGGCTCCGGAACATCACCGAGACGGGGCGCGCAAGCCTGCTGGTCGATCATTACGACGACGACTGGTCCGCGCTCTGGTGGGTCCGCGTCGACGGACATGCGGAGGTTCTCGACCCCGGCACCAAGGAGTCCGAGAGCGCGATCGATGCTTTGGCCGCAAAGTATCCGCAGTACGTAGATCACCGACCGCACGGACAGGTCATAGCTGTCCGCGATGTGGAGTGGTCGTCGTGGTCCGCAGCAGCCTAAGGTTCTGTCCTAGTGTTCAAGGAGCGAAAGTGATTGCAACACTCTCAATTCGGACAAATTGGCGGGGGATCGGTGAAACGACGGCAGTTACTTCAGCGCGCAGCCACAGGTCTGGCGCTGGTAGCGGGACCTCAGGTGATCGACATGGGTAGCAGTTCCGGAAGCAGTCAAGACGCAACAAGCCCGTTGAACGAACAGTTGTCGGTTGTTTCGCTCTCACACGTGAACGACCCGGCGACGACACCGGTTTTTCCAGGCGACCCCGAGTTCACTCTCGACACAGCGGCCACCATCGCAAACGACGGCTACTACCTCCAGTACGTCAAGGAAGGTGAGCACACGGGCACGCATTGGGGCGCACCCGCACACTTCCAGGAAGGCGGCCTCACAGCCGACCAACTCGATCCGGCGGACCTCTTCCTCCCCGCAGTGAAGATCGACATCCGGGACAAGGCTGCCGCCGATTCGGACTATGCGCTCACGGTCGCAGACCTGCAGGAATGGGAAACGCGCAACGGCAAGATCCCCGATGGAGCGGCCGTAGTTCTCTGGACCGGGTGGGAATCGCGCTGGGGTAGCGAAGAATATGCCAACTCCGATGCCGAGGGCGTCACCCACCAGCCCGGCTTCTCGGTGGACGCGGCGCGGTGGCTGATAGACACCGGCCGTTTGGGCACCCGCGGAGCATTGGGAACCGACACGTTCGGTCCCGACCTCGGAAACGACGAAACCTACCCCGTCTCGACAATCCTGTACGACAAGCATCGAATCAGCCTGGAGAACTTGAACAATCTTGCCGCCCTGCCAACCACCGGGGCTAGCATCCTTGTCGGTGGTGCGATCAACAAGGCCGGATCGGGTTCACCGGCAACGATTTTCGCACTACTACGGCGATAACCATTTGCGGCGGTCGCCGTAGACAACGACAGCGCCCTTCCCACTTCTCTTCGCCTCGTACATCGCTGCATCGGCTCGGCGGAGAAGAGCGTGTGCACTCAGCGGCTCGTCGGCTAACTCGAACTGCGCGACACCAACGCTCGCACCCACCGACACCGATGTGTCTGCAGTCTGATCGGACCTGAGCGCGTCGACGATCCGGCGAGCCACGACGACGGCGTCGTCGATCGTGCCCTGCAGGAGCACTGTGAACTCGTCGCCACCGAATCGAGCGACAAACGCACCCTCGGGAACCGCTTCGCGCAGACGTGCTGTGAGAGCAACCAGTAACCGGTCGCCGGCCGGGTGCCCGTATCGATCGTTGATCTGTTTGAAGTCGTCCAGATCGACAAGCATCAGCACCCAATCGGAGTTCGTCTGGCGATAGTCGTCGATGGCGCTCGCAAAGTGTTCGTCGAACGCGGCCCGGTTTGCAAGCTCGGTGAGTGGGTCGTGATGTGCTCGGTACCTCAGCTCGTCCTGGGCAGCGGAGATCTGTTGGAGGAGCGCGTCGTTCTCGAGGAGCGTGAGTATTTGGCGCACCAGCGCGAGAACCAACACGCCGACGCCGAGTATCACGACCACGGCATCGAGGTTGCCGACGATCAGCGCCTGAACAGTCACGATCGTCGCGATCACCGCGATCAACAGATACGGCAGCAGCAACTGAGTCCGATCGCTTCGCCACTGCTGCGGCGCGTTGCGGTTCCGAGGCTCGGTTCGCTTCGTCAGCGCCGCCAAGGCGATCAACGGCGGCCCCGCGATGAACCCGGCATCGGCGATCGTCGGCATACTCTCGGCGCCGATCGCCACCAAGTACGCGTACAGGCTGTCCGATAGGGAGAGCATCACCAACCCGCACCCGAGGAACGTCAGCGGTTCACGGATCTCTGCTACGGCCTTCGGTCCGATGACCATCAGCAAGACCATGGCGATCAGAACGAAGTCGGTGATCGGATACATCACCGCGACAAGAAACCCGAGAGATCCCGTCGGACCGGTATGAACGACGGCGCCCAGGGCCGTCGTCCACGTGAGGATGAACAATCCACCGACAACGACAAGACCGTCGAGCGTCAGCACGAGCCAGAGATGGATCGGACCGATCGCCTCACGCCGGGGCGACTGACGCACCAACGACAGAAGCGCCGGCACGGCGAACACCGGGAACATGAAGAAACCGATATCCGCGATCGACGGCGACGGAAGTGGAACGTGGAGAACCGAGCGGTAGAACGCCCAGAAGAACATCCCGAGAGTCCAGCCGGCCATACCCAGAGCCATCAGAGTTCGCCAACGACGCTCGACGCCGTGATAGCGCCGCGATGTCCACCAACAGACCGCAGTTGCGGTGGCTCCGCCGACGAGCTGGGCGATATCGTCCACCAGAACCGAAGTTCGTGGGCTGAGCAGCCCGGATCCGGCGAGAGCGATGACCGCGACAACGACGCCGAGAACCAGCCACGTGCGTCGCGCTCGGAACTGCGTCATCGAAGAACCCATCGGTGTTCAAGGCGTCACCACCGATCGTCTTGCAGCCGGCATCGTTGCGGCCGGAATGTTGTGGTGACGAATGCCCGTACGAACCTACCCGATTTGGTAGCGGATTGTTAACTGGACGAACGATCAGGAAGGCTCGTACGCCGCGGCGTTGTATTCCGCTCGGGTCCTACGCCGCTGCGAAGTCCATTTCGCGATCACCCCTTGCGAGGGGCTGAACAGGTACACCAGAGCGAACACGATGCCCTGCGTCATGACGACCATGCCACCGGAAGCCGTGTCGAGGTAGTAGCTGACGTAGATACCGGTAATCGCGCAGACTGCGGAAACGACAGGAGCTATCACCAGCATCCGCGAAAACTTGTCGGTGAGGAGGTAGGCCGTCGCGCCGGGGATGATCAGCATCGCCACCACCAGCACGACGCCGACGGCTTGCAACGCCACAACGGACGTGAGTGCGAGGACGCCGAGTAGCAGCGCACCCAGGCGCTTGGGCGAAAGACCTATCGCGTTCGCATGGATCGGGTCGAAGGCGAACAACGTCAGATCACGACGCTTGATCAACAGAATGCTCAACGCCAACGCGCCGAGTATCGCGACCTGCAGAAGATCGGACGAGCTCACCCCCAGCAGGTTGCCGAAAATGATGTGGTTGAGATCGGTCTGGCTGGGGGTCACCGAGATGAGAACCAAACCGAACGCAAAGAGAGTCGTGAAGACGATACCGATCGCGGCGTCTTCCTTGACGCGACTGGTGTTACGGATCAGTCCGATCAGCGCTACGGCGATCAACCCGAAGATCAAGGCCCCGATAGCAAATGGTGCGCCGACGACGTAAGCGAGGACAACACCCGGCAGCACGGCGTGCGAGACGGCGTCGCCCATCAACGACCACCCGATGAGCACCAACCAACAACTGAGCACCGCGCAGACAACCGCTGCCACAACCGCAACGGCCAACGCGCGCACCATGAATCCGTACTGGAGAGGATCAAGTAGCAGTTCTACGAGGTTCATCGATCAGGTCCTGTCCATCACGTCGAGACCGAAAGCCAGGGCGAGGTTTTCCGGTTGCAGCACGGTGTCCGGGTCGGAATGCACCAGGACCTTGCGCATGAGCAGTACCGCCTCGTCGCAGAGTTTCGGCACAGCGTGGAGATCGTGGGTCGAGACCAAGATCGACCGGCCGTCGGAAGCCAACTCTCGTAGCAGCATCGAAATCGTTGCCTCGGAACGCTTGTCGACGCCCGCAAACGGCTCGTCCAGCAACAGTATCGACGCGTCCTGAGCGATGCCGCGTGCGACGAACGCGCGCTTCTTCTGACCACCCGAGAGCTGACCGATCTGACGATCCGCAAATTCGGTGAGTTCCACCCGCTCGAGGGCCTCTGCCACCGCCTCGCGATCTGCACGTCGCGGACGTCGCAAGAATCCGAGGTGGCCGTACCTGCCCATCATCACGACGTCACGGACGCTGATCGGGAAGGTCCAGTCGACGTCTTCACTCTGCGGCACGTATCCGACGCGGCCGCTCTTGCGCGCAGTGGCTGCGTCGAGACCGGCGATTCTGACAGAACCGTTGTCCGGCTTGATCATCCCCATGATCACTTTGAACAGAGTCGACTTTCCCGAACCGTTCATACCGATCAGTCCGCAGACGCTACCCGAGTTCAACGTCAGATCGACGTGGTCCAGTGCGTGGACCTCGCCGTAGTGAACGCTGACGTTTTCGACGCGAATGGCTTCGTTCATGATTTACCGCCGGTCAGACCGCCGAGGATGACGTCGGTGTCGTGGCGAATCATGTCCAGGTAGGTGGGCACGGGACCGTCGGCTTCGGACAGCGAATCGACGTACAGCGTTCCGCCGAACTTCGCGCCGGTCGCCCCGACAACCTGCTGCATGGGGGCATCCGAGACCGTCGACTCGCAGAAGACGGCAGGAACAGAATTGGCTCGGACGAAGTCGATCGCGGCGATGATCTGCTGCGGCGTCGCCTGCTGCTCGGCATTGACCGGCCAGATATACGCCTCGCTGAGTCCCGCGTCCCTGGCCAGATAGGAGAACGCACCCTCGCAACTGACAAGTGCGCGCTGACCTGCGGGCAATGCCGCCAGGCCGCTGACCAGGCCGTCCTGCACTGCTTGCAGTTCCGCCTTGTACTTCGCGCCGTTCTCCGCAAATGCCGAGGCGTTGTCCGGGTCGAGGTCGCCGAAAGCAGTCACCATGTTGTCGACGTAGATCTGCGTATTCAACGGAGACATCCATGCATGCGGATTGGGCTTGCCCGCATACGCGTCGCCGGCGATCGGAATGCCTTCGACGCCGTCGCTGACCACGACGTGTGGCACGTCCAGTCCGTTGACGAATTTCGCGAACCACGCCTCGAGGTTCATGCCGTTGTCGAGGATCAGATCGGCTTCGCTCGCCCGCCGAATGTCTCCGGGCGTCGGCTCGTAGCCGTGAATTTCGGCCCCCGCCTTGGTGATCGACTCGACGCGAAGATGATCGCCGGCAACGTTCTGGGCGATGTCCGACAGCACGGTGAACGTGGTGAGCACCACCGGGCGGTCGTCGTCGGAGCCAGAACTCACCGCAGAACAGCTGGACAGAAGCAGGGCGGCGAGGGCGGCAATTCCCAGGCGGCGGAAGTTCTTCGCGTCGCGTGTCGTCATGGTCGAACTCTAATATGTGGGTAAACAAATACACAAGTTCGTATGGCCGAACAATCCTCACTCGATAGGCTCGCACCATGCGTCCTACTGCTTTGATCACCGGTTCCAGTCGCGGCCTCGGAGCTGCCATCGCACGCGAACTGGCGCCGACACACGACCTGCTGCTCGGTGCACGATCCGCACAGGCCCTCGAGCCGATCTGCGCCGAACTGCCCGGATCGACGCCCCTACCCCTCGACCTCACGGACTACGACGCCGTCGCCGCCGCCGCCTCGTCCATCACGACGCTCGACGTGCTGGTACACAACGCCGGCGTGGCCGACATCGGAACCATCGAGGAATCCTCGGTCGATCAGTGGCGACGCACCCTCGAGGCAAACGTCATCGCCGTCGCCGAACTCACGCGGGTTCTCCTGCCCGCGCTTCGTGCGGCTGGAGGTCACGTCGTGCTGATCAATTCGGGTGCTGGACTGCGCGCCAACGCCGGTTGGGGCTCGTATGCGGCCAGCAAGTTCGCCCTGCGCGCTTTCGGAGATGCGTTGCGCCTGGAAGAGCCGGCACTTCGGGTCACCTCCATTCACCCCGGACGGATCGACACCGACATGCAGCGCGACATCGTCGCGGGTGAGGGCGACGAGTACGACCCGGAGCGCTTCCTGAAAGCCTCCACTGTGGCGCGTGCCGTACTCACTGCCGTCGAAACACCGTCCGACGCACACCCCACGGAGATCGTGCTTCGACCTACCGGCCGGTAAATCCCCAGTTCGGCGGTAACGGAATGGTGACGATGGCCATCCGGATATCGCTTTTCCGGGCACTGGCCCGATACTGACATCAGTTGTCGGACAAAGAGACTGGACTTGTCTCAGGAGTTCATCGAGAGGTGGTGTGCGATGCATGATCATACGGATACATGGGGGATCCCCAGCCAGACTTTCCTTCAGTGGTACCTGGTGGCGGCTGCCGTCGCGATCGGACTCTCGCTGTACAGCCGAATGACTGCGCGCCGGTCACCGGTGGTCGTCGACGCTGTCCGTCGGCCGCTCACTCCTCCCGAGATCGGTGCCTTGACCAGTGACTACCAAGCGGTGCTGGCGTCGATGGCTATTCTGCGCAGCGCCGAGCTGATCAGCACCGAAGGCAAGACCAAGCTGGCACTCACTGCGGAGGACAAGAATCGTCTCGACTGGTTCACCCGTACGGTGCACAAGCGGCTCGGCAACGGAAAGGTCCCGCTGCGGCAGGTGCGTCTGATGGGACGGCTGAACATCGCACTCGCACAACTACGTACGACGTTGATCGACGAGGGATATTTGCAACGCCAGCAGGACGGTCTGACCGCTGCCCTTCGGACCGTTCCGATCGTGGCGGTAATTGCTCTCGGCTTGGTCCGTCTCGTCGCCGGAATCGCCGGCGGTAAGCCGGTCGGGTTCCTGCTCCTCACCATCATCGTTCTCGCTCTGATGATTCCACTTCTTCGCATCAAGCGTCGTCGGACAGCTTTGGGAGACAGCGAGCTTCGACGACTCAAGCACGAAAACTCGTACCTCTCACCGAAACTGCGGCCCGCGTACACGAGCTACGGTCCCTCGCTCGCCGGGCTCTCGGCGGCGCTCTTCGGTGCGGGCGCTCTGGTTCTGATCGATCCGGCGCTGGCGGGAGCGGTAGCTGCGGGCGCCGCGTACAGCCCGGGTGGCGGAAGTTCGAGCTACTACAGTTGTGGCTCCTCATCCGGATCATCCGGTTCGGACGGCGGTGGCGGCAGTGGGAGCAGTTGCGGCGGCGGGGGGTGTGGGGGATGAGCACGCATGCAGCCGACACTTGGGGGATCCCCAGCGAGGATTTCCTCTACGGCTACATAGCCGTTTCGGCCACGCTCATGGTTCTCACTCTGGGGTGGCGTCTGATGATCCGGGCACCCCGGCACGGGTACTCAACCGAGCACGGGTATTCCGCCGAGCAACTGACGCCTCCGGAAGTCGGAATGCTCACCGGCGAGTCACGCGCCATCGCAGCATCATTGGCAATCCTGCGTAGCGCTGACCTGATCACCACCGACGGCGCTGTCCTGCGCCCGTTGGGCCCTGGCGACGAGACCCTGGACTGGTACACCCTCACCGTGTACCAGCGCCTGGCCCAGCAGGCTCTACCCCATCGTCGGCGCCAACTCGCCGAGCGTATGACGGTGGAAACAGCTCGCCTACGAAACTCTTTGGCGGACCGGGGATACCTGACCTCCGACAGCGCCAGGCGTTCAATCTTTCTCTCCACAGTTCCGCTGAAGATCCTGGTGGCCGTGGGTATCGTCCGCATTACTTTCGGACTGCACAACGACAAGCCCGTCGAGTTTCTGATTCTCGCCGTACTCGTCACCGGGTTCAGCATCCCGCTGCTCGGGCTCAACTTCGATCGAACCACCTCTGGCAAGGCGGCACGTTCGGAACTGACCACGGCACACGCCTACCTGTCCCCGCGCAACAAGCCTGCCTTCTCCGCCTACGGACCACGTTTGGCGGGAACGTCCGCCGCTCTCTTCGCCGGTTCGGCGATGCTGATGATCAATCCCGCCTTGGCCTCCGCCGCCGGAATCGGTGCCGACGGCAGCGGAAGTAGCGGGGGTTCGGACGGTGGCGGTTCAGGCGGGGGAGGCAGCAGCTGCAGCGGGGGCGGCGGATGTGGCGGCGGCGGTGGATGCGGGGGATAGCCGCGCCCGGGCGAGCATAAGCGCTGCGGCCTCGGTAGTGATGCCACGTTCCTCGCTCAACGAGTACACCTCGTCCAAGGTTCGACCGATCCCGCGGGTTCGTTCGACGACGTAGTCTTCGTTCCACCCCAGGACTTCTCGCCCCACGAGGTGAAAGGCTCCGCCTGCGTTCGCGACGAAATCAGGGGCACAGAGAACCCCGCGGTCTCGCAGAACCTCACCGGCAGCGGCATCGGTCAAGATGTTGTTTGCTGCGCCCGCCACGGCCAGAGTCGGAATCGACGCAGCCGCAGCGAAATCGATGATGCCTCCCATCGCGCAGGGGGCAAAGAGGTCACACGGTGTTCGGAGGACCTCGCCGGCAGGAACGACCGTGTGCCCCGCGAGAGAAGCCGCCTCGAGGCGCTGCGGGTCCGTATCGGCAACCAGCAGACGTGCGCCAGCCTGCGCTGCGAGACGGACGACGTCGCCGCCGACGGCGCCGAGCCCCTGTACCAGTACCGTTCGGCCGTCGAGTGTTCCGAGTCCTCGGCGACGCGCCGTGGCCTTCATCGCTTCGAACACACCCAGAGCGGTGGCGTGCGCGCTGGAACCGGCGCCACCGTTGCCGACCGAACGCCCGAAGACGTATTTGGTGGTGCGGCTGAGCTGATCCATGTCGGAAGAGTTGGTGTTGACGTCGGGACCGGTCCAGTAGTTTCCTTCGAGCTTGTCGATGTTCTCGGCGTGGATGCCGAGGATACGAGACCAGGTTGCGGCGTCGATCTGATTGCGCGGTGCTGGCAGTGCGATCACCGACTTCCCGCCACCCATCGGCAGGTCGGAGACAGCCATCTTCAAAGTCATTGCACCGGCGAGCTTCCCGGCGTCCGCCAGAGCGTGGCCGATCGAGGGATAGTGAGCGGCCCGCGTGCCACCCGACGCCGGTCCCAGACGGGTGGAGTCGATTCGAATCACGAAAGTCGTGCCGGTCTCCCGATCATGGCGAGTGACGGTCAGTTCACCGTCCCAGCGCAGTTCGTCGTCGATACTCATTGAATCTCCTTTTCTGTCTCCGGGTCAGTTGTGGGCGTGCAGTGGTGTTCCCGCGAGTGCGAGCATGGCCTCGCCCAACGCTTCGTTCTGACTGGGGTGCGCGTGGATGAAACGCCCCACTTCATCGGGAAGTGCTTCCCAGGCAACGGCCAACTGCGCCTCACCGATCAGTTCGCCGACGCGGTCTCCCACCAGGTGAACTCCGACAACAGGGCCTTTCGTTCCGCTTCGAATCACTTTGATTCCGCCGGTAGTTCGCAGGATCTGACTCTTGCCGTTACCTGCCAGGTCGTAGATGACGGTGGAGACGTCGGCGTACTGCGTGCGCGCCACCTCTTCGCCGAGCCCGACCGATGCAACTTCGGGATGTGAGTACGTCACGCGAGGAATCAGGTGTTCGGCGACCGGTATCGGATCCTTGCCGGCAATCTGTTCGGCCACAAAGATTCCTTGTTGGAAACCTCGGTGCGCCAACGCAAGACCGGGCACGATGTCGCCGACCGCGTACACACCGTCCACGGACGTACGGAGGCGTTCGTCGGTGACGACAAATCCCTTGTCGAGGCTGATTCCGTTTTCTTCGAAACCGTTACCGTCCGTGCGAGGTCCGCGGCCGACGGCGACCAACAGTAGGTCGGTGTCGAGTTTCGTTCCGTCGCTAAGTTCGATGCGGACGGAATCGGCTGCTTCTTTCGCGGAATTGACCTTTGTGTCTGTCTTACAGACGATTCCACGTTTCCGGTATGCCCGCTCCAGCTGCTTCGACGACCACGGATCCTCGGCGGCGATCAGTCGGGGGAGTGCCTCGACGATCGTTACTTCGGCGCCGAACGAGCGCCAGAGGCTTGCGAACTCGATGCCGATGCCACCGCCACCGAGTACCGTTGCGCTGGTGGGCACCCGGTCGAGTTCGAGTGCCTGGTCGCTGGTGACGATCCGTCGGCCGAGTTCGATGCCGGGGAGTTCCCGCGGATACGAGCCGGTGGCCAGAACGAGTGATGTTCCGGTGTAGAGGGTTCCGTCGACGTCGATGCTTCGCCCACCGACGTACGTCCCGTATCCGTTGACGATGGTGATCTTGTGTTGCGCCAACAAGCCTTGCAGACCGCTGTACAGCCGCTCGACTGTCCCGTTCTTGTAGTCGTGCACCTGCGCGACGTCGATGCCGGCAAAAGATGCCCGGACTCCGAATTGCTCGCTGGTGCGTGCCGAGTCGGCCACCTCGGCGGAATGCAGCAGCGCCTTGGTCGGGATGCATCCGCGGTGCAGGCACGTTCCGCCGACCTTGTCCGCTTCGATCAGCGTGACCGACAATCCGAGTTGGGCGGCGCGGATGGCGCAGGCATAGCCGCCCGATCCTCCACCGAGGATCACGACGTCGCTGTGGGGTTCTGCAGTTGTCATCGGAGCCTTGGTCATCAGAGCCTTCCCAGGACGCGGATCGGGTTCTCGATGTAGTCACCGAACAGCCTCAGGAATCCGCCGGCCTCGCCCCCGTCACAGACGCGGTGGTCGAAGCTCAACGAGATCTGAGTGACCTTACGAACGGTCAACTCGCCGTTCACGACCCACGGCTTGTCGATGATGCGTCCGATCCCCAGAATTGCCGCCTCGGGGTGATTGATAATCGGAGTCGATCCGTCGACCCCGAATACCCCGTAGTTGTTGAGCGTGAACGTGCCGCCGGTCAGGCGGGCGGGTTCGAGCTTGCCGTCGCGGGCAAGGTCGGTGGTCACCCGAAGTGCCTGTGCGAGTTCGGCAGTGCTCAGCGAATCGGCATTACGAATGACCGGTACCATCAATCCTTTCGGTGTCTGCGCGGCGATGCCCAAGTGGGTGCGGGCGTGTCGGACGATCTCACCTCGAGCCGTGTCGACCGACGAGTTCAGTTCGGGGTACTGCGCCAACGCGGCGGTGGTCAGCCGAGCCAGGAGCGCCATCAGGCTGATCTTGTCGGAATCGGGCAGTGACTTGTTGATCTCGGCTCGCGCCGCCAACAGTTCGGTGGCGTCGACGTCGACCCAGGTTGTCGCGTCAGGGATCTCGCGGCGGCTGGTGGACAGCTTGTCGGCAACTACCTTGCGTAGCCCCTTGATCGGAATTCTTTGGTCGGTCACGTGTGACGTTTCCGTTTCCGGGCCGAAGTTTGCCCCGGCCTCGACGTCGGCGCGCGTGATGACTCCGCCAGCGCCCGATCCGGAAATCGTGGCTAGGTCGATACTGTTGTCAGAGGCCAGTTTACGAACAATCGGCGAGATCACACGTACCGACGGAGCAGCTCTGCGGCGGCGCAGAGGAGCATCCTCGCTGGTGCCGTAGCCGATCAGGACGTTGCCCGAACCGGCGCGTTCCTCTTCGCGGTAGCGCTCGTGGTTGGCCGAAACGACCGCGTCGACACTCTCGCCACCACTCACAGTGATCAACGGAGTGCCCACCTTCAGGGTGTCTCCGCCCTTGCCGTGCAGTTCGATCACGGTCCCGGCGAACGGGATGGGCACATCCACAGCAGCTTTCGCAGTTTCCACCTCGACGACGATCTGATCGATGGTGACCACGTCGCCGACCTTGACGTGCCACTCCGCGATGTCGGCCTCCGCCAGACCTTCACCCAGATCGGGGAGCATGAAAACCTGATTGCTCATGCCGTCACCGCCCAACGGGTGTCGGGAGTGTCGTTCCACTGCAGACGGTCGACGGCGTCCAGGACACGGTCGACGCTGGGCAGGTGGTGACGCTCGAGCTTGGGAGCGGGGTAGGGGATGTCGAAGCCGCTGACCCGGAGCACCGGGGCATGGAGATGGTGGAAACACCGTTCCTGCACGCGGGCAGCAATTTCTGCACCCACACCGGCAAAACCCTGCGCTTCCTGGATGACGATGCAGCGTCCGGTCTTTCGCACCGATGCGGTGACCGTCTCGTCGTCGAACGGCACTATCGAGCGGATGTCGATCACCTCGATGTCCCGGCCCTCGGCTGCAGCGGCCTCGGCGGACCTCAGTGCAACATCCACGGACGGACCGTAGGCGATGAGCGTCGCGTCACGACCGGGGCGACGGACGACGGCGCGACCGATCGGCTCACGTGCGGTCAGTTCGACATCTGCTCGCGCGAAGTACAGCTTCTTGGGCTCGAGGAAGATCACGGGGTCGGGGTCCTCGATTGCCGAACGTAGCAGCGAGTACGCATCTTCCACCGTGGACGGCGCCACAACCTTCAGTCCGGGTGTGTGCGCGTAGTAGCCCTCACTGGAATCACAGTGATGCTCCACCCCGCCGATACCGCCGGCAAAAGGAACACGAATGACTATCGGAATCGACAGCGCGCCCTTGGTGCGGTTGCGGATCTTCGCCACATGGGAGGCGATCTGCTCGAACGCCGGATAGGCAAACGCGTCGAACTGCATTTCCACGACCGGACGAAAACCGGCCATGGCCATGCCGATTGCGAATCCGATGATGCCGGACTCGGCGAGGGGAGTGTCGAAGCATCGGTCGTCGCCGAAGTCGCGGGTGAGGCCGTCGGTGACGCGGAAAACGCCGCCCAGGGTGCCGACGTCCTCACCGAAGACGACAACGTTGTCGTCCGCAGCCAGAGAGTCGCGTAGCGCGGTGTTGAGGGCCTGAGCCATCGTGAGCATGGGCATGGTCAGTGTCCCCCTGTGTCAGCGGCTTCGGCAGCAAGTTCGGTCTCGAGTTGCGCTTGTTGCTCACGCAACTGCGGTGTCTGCTCGGCGAAGACGTACCGGAACAGATCGAGCGGATCGTGCGGGCGGTCGACATTCATGCCGGCGCGCAGTGTGGCGGCCTCTGCCTCGGCCTCCGCGGTCAGTGATTCCACGAATGCGTCGTCGATCAGATCGTGTGCGCGCAGATACTTTTCGAGACGCGGCAACGGATCTCGCCCGAGCCAGGCTTCCACCTCGGCGCTGTCGCGGTAGCGGGTGGCGTCGTCGGCATTGGTATGTGCGTCGATGCGATAAGTGTGTGCCTCGACGATCACCGGTCCGTTTCCGCTGCGAACGAAGCGCGCTGCCTCGTCCATGACGGCCATCATCGCGACGGGATCGTTGCCGTCTACCTGCTCGCTGCCAATCCCGTAGCCGACGCCCTTGTGCGCCAACGTCGGTGCTGCGCTTTGGCGCGACAGTGGCACGCTGATCGCAAATCCGTTGTTCTGCACCAGAAAGATCACCGGCGCTTTGAAGACGGCGGCGAAGTTCAGCGCCTCGTGGAAATCGCCCTCACTGGTGGCGCCGTCACCACAGAGCGCCAAGGCGACGGTGTTCAAGCCCCGTCGAGACTCCCCGTAGGCCACCCCCGCTGCATGCAGCAATTGCGTTGCCAGCGGGGTGCACTGCGGCGCACTGCGCAGCGCGACCGGGTCGTATCCGCAGTGCCAGTCGCCGGCGAGCATGCTCAGAATCTGCACCGGATCGACACCCCTGGCGGCCAACGCCATCGAATCCCGGTAGGTGGGGAAGAGCCAGTCACTCGGCTCCAGACTCATCGCTGCCGCGATCTGACATGCCTCCTGCCCTCGCGAGGACGGATACACGGCCAGGCGCCCCTGTTTGGTCAGTGCCGTAGCCTGCTGGTCGAAACGCCTGCCCAGGAACATCTTTCGATACATCGCGATCAGGCGATCGTCGCTCGGTTTTGCGTAGCGGGCCTCGCTGCGCGTCAGTTCTCCGGCAGGGTCGAGGTACTGCACCGCAGAATCGGCCGGCAGGAACTTCTGATACCGCAGTTCCCCCAAGGGCTCGACAAGTGTCACTTCTACCTCCAGAAGACGTTGTGTCCATCAGTATTCGCACTTCGGCGACGTAATGGCAGCAAGCGTCGAGGATTCAAGACAAACGGCCTATCATGAGGATTCGGGCAGCAATATGTCCATCAACCGACTCGACTACCGAACCAGGAATGGACAGATGGCCACCGAACCGCACGCTCTCGATGCGATCGACCGCCGCATCATCGCCGAACTGGTCGCAGACAGTCGCATCTCCATGCGTGCACTGGCTGAAAAGGCGCACATATCCCGCGCTCACGCCTACGTCCGCATCGAAAGGCTCGAGGACGCCGGAATCATCACCGGATTCACGACGCGGATCGCCCATGAGAAGGCCGGACTCGGCTCCTCGGCGTACGTGGCACTCTCGATCCGGCAGCACTCGTGGCGAGGTCTGGCGGCGTCCTTGAAGGCCCTGCCGTTTGTCGAGCACTTCTCCCTCCTCGGCGGCGACTTCGACGTTCTGGTGCTGGTCCGTGCCCCGGACAACCAGGAACTACGCCACACCGTTCTCGAAGAACTCCAGGGACTCGACGGGGTTCTCTCGACCAAAACGTGGCTGATCTTCGAAGAAGGCAACGGTCCGGGACCCAACTGGCTGCCCGCCTGATCCGTCTATAGTCGCCGTTAGCAGTTGCACACGGGAGGTGATTCGAATGACCCTGTACGGCCTGGGAATCGGTTGGCGCCCCGAGGTCTCCGGAATCATCGCGCAGCTCGACGGCCTGGCATTCTGCGAAGTCATTGCCGAATCCGTCGGAAACGAGATACCGCCGCACCTCGGCTCGCTCGGAGTTCCGGTGATCCCGCACGGAATCTCGCTCTCACTTGGCGGGGCCGAGGCGGTAGATCAGGCACGGATCGATCACCTTGCGCATGCAGCTCAGCTACTGGGCGCTCCCTTGGCGAGCGAGCACATCGCATTCGTGCGGGCGGGCGGCATAGAGGCCGGGCACCTGCTCCCACTGCCACGCACCCACGAAGCGATCGATGTCTTGGTACGCAACATCACCCGCACTCAGGACGGTCTACCGGTGCCGTTCGCCGTCGAAAACGTTGCCGCCCTGTTCGACTGGCCCGACGACGAGTTGACCGAAGGGGAGTTTCTCGCGGAGATCGTCGAGCGCACCGGAGCCCTGCTGGTTCTCGACATCGCGAACGTCTATGCCAATGCCCTCAACCGAGGGCGTGATCCCTGGGCCGAGCTGAGCCGGCTACCACTCGAGCGAATCGCATACTGCCACATCGCCGGTGGCAGCATCAGCGACGGCAAATACCACGACACGCACACCGATCCGGTACCCGAAGCCGTGCTGGAACTACTCGCGCAATTCACCGCGGCCGGTCACCATCCCGCGATCATGCTCGAGCGAGACGGCAACTATCCGCCGGCACTGGAATTGCTCGACGAGCTCGATGCCATCGCCGACGCAGCTGGTCTGGATCGCATCACCGCGGGCACCGACTGGTCACGCACATGAGCACGCTCGGTGAGCGTCAAGAGGCGCTTATTCGCGCACTGGTGGCGGGTGGCGAACTACCCGAAGGCTTCGACAAAGACGAAGCCGCCGTTGTCTCGGCGGCGCTGCTCCGAAAGCGCGCCGGAGAAGTGGCGCACCACCTTCCGGTCGCGCGCCACACTCTCGGCGATCGTTATCTTCAGTTGTTCACAGCGTGGGCGGGTGGACGGCCGAAGACGTCTTCGCGTTCGGATGCCCAGGCCTTTGTCGCCCATCTCCAGGACATCGGCGAACTGCCTCGCCCGCCCTGGTATCAGAGGTTTCGAAAGCTCTCACGCAAGTGAGACAACAGCTTCGCTGGTGTACATGAGGAACGTCATCGATTCCTGGAAGTACAGCTCGACGGAGTTCGCATCGTGCGAGAGATAGCCGATGGACAGGTCCTGGCCGAGGTGCAATTCGTAGTCACCGCCACGCGTCGACAGCAGGAAAGCACCGTCGATGGCCGGGGCCCAGATGATCTCGCCGTCGAGGACGCGTCGCAGGTGCTCGCGGATGGGGTAGCCGTGATCGGAGGTCTCGTTGATCGCGGTGAACGCATCTGCATTCAAGAGCAGTGAGTACGGTCCGTTGACACCGGCCAAGCGCAGCGACGTGATCGCCTGGCTGATGGCTTCCGGGTAGTCCTTGGCGTCGATGGGTAGCTTCAGTTCCGGGTTGGAACCGCTGGCCCGCACGCCGGTGATGCTGGCTGCGGGGTATCCCTCGAAGATGGCGCGGTCCTCGGCGAACGCGATCTGCTTGGCCGCGTCCTTGACGGGCTGCCAGTCGGAGTCCTTGGCGCCGCGTTCGACGTCGTCGATGGCCTGACGGCTGACGGTGAAAGGGACCCGCAGTTCGATGATCGGCTGGGACTGACGAGCATGTGCGATGACGCCGTCGGCCAAGGGATTGATCGGCACCTGATGCCCGAGTGGGATGGCCGCGAGATCGTCACCCGACGGTCCCTCCACATCCACGACACGACGACCGGCGACGTGACGCTTGAAGGTACGGCTCGCCTCTTCTTCGATCTCGGCCCAGGCTGCTGCCGAAATGGGTGCTAGGTCGCGGTGCAGGTTTGTCATTGCTGGGCACTCCTTTTGAGGCTGCCGATTCCGAGAGAACCGTCAGAGATGGGCGCTGTGAACGTCGCTTCGGGAACGAGCCTGGTCGGCAAGTCCGGGGGATCGTCGAGAAAGTCCGCCGTCGGAACGAAGAAATTGATTCCGGTGACGGCGGTGGAGAAATCGAGAATGCGGTCGTAATTGCCGACGGGATTCCCGATGAACATGTTGGTGAGCATCTGCTCGGTGACCGTAGGCGACGCCGAGTAACCGATGAAATAGGTACCCATCTCAGCGGAACCGACGTGGCCGAACGGCATGTTGTCCCGCAGAATCTGGATCTGCTCACCGGATTCGTCTTCGATGACGGTGAGTGCGGTGTGGGAGTTGGCCGGCTTGGTGTCGTCGTCCATCTCGAGATCTTCGAGCTTGGAGCGTCCGATGACGTTCTCCTGCTCCTCGACGGGCAGGGAGTTCCACTCCGACATGTCGTGGAGGTACTTCTGGACGATGACGTAACTGCTGCCTGCGAAATCCGGATCCTCGTCACCGACGGTGACCGCGACGTAAGCGGCCTGCCCGGACGGGTTCTCGGTACCGTCGACAAAACCCATGAGGTCGCGTTGCTCGAAATACTTGAACCCGTGGACCTCGTCGATCACCGACGCGGCCCCGGCCAACCTGTTGGTCACGACCGTGGCGAACTCGAAGCACAGGTCCATCTGACGGGCCCGGATGTGAAACAACAGATCGCCCGGCGTGCGCGGGGCGTGGTGTTTGTCACCGGTCAACTCGACGAACGGATGCAATTCCGCCGGCCGTGGACCGTCGAAAAGTCGGTCCCACGCATCCGAACCGATGCCGACGACGGCAGCCAAGCCACCGGCGGGAACCCGGAATCCGATCGAGCGCTGCAGCCCGGAAATATCCGCCAGAACGTCGTGAACTGCCTGCTCACCACCCTCGTCGATGGTGAAAACCAGGAAGATCGCAGCTTCCGTGAGCGGGGTCAGCAACGGCTGCGGTATCGCGGGAAGGGCCACTTCGGCCTCGTCGATCTCACTCGTTTCCGCCATGCAGACCAGTATGGACGATTCCGGCAGTCCCGGCATCAGTAGTGGGTAAGTCGCGTCAGGGTGTCGCGTCAGGGGGTTGCGGCCTGGGCGCCCGCGTCGAAGCCGGCCGGAATCTCGAAGATCTTTCCGTCGAACCCGGCGCGGTAGAGATGCCCGGCCGCGAAACCGGAATTGCCACGCCCGTAGGTCAACACACTCGACGCTTGCAGTCCGCTGGTGAGCGAGCAGTACTGGCCGGGTCCGTCGATCCGCCACACCTCACCACTGATGTCCGTGGGAACAATTGCGCGATCTCGCGAGTCCAAGGTCAAACCATCTGGAGCAGAGAAGGTTTCGAAGCCACCGAGGTCGACCAACGACTCCGAATATCCCGGATTGTCGACGGAGATGCGGCTGACACCCGGGTTTGCGAACGTGCGCGAGACGTAGAGCCAGCGATTATCGGCACTCAGGGCAGCGCCATTTGCACTCGGGAAGGTTGCCCACGCCGGGTCGACGGAACCATTCGGGCTGACCTTTCCGATCAGCGAACCGAAATCGTTGGTGGCGTAGATCGTTCCGTCGTGCGCGACGGCAAGGCCGTTTGCAGCGCTCAGACCACCGGCTATCGGCGTCACGGCGCCCGAGTTCACGTCCACCCGCGCGACCGACGCAGCACGCGTCAGATCGCCGATCAGCACGCCGGCGTTTGCTCCGGTACCCACCAGCAGTGAACCGTCCGGGCTCCACGCGAGTGCGCCCGCACCGCCGGGAACCGTCGCGATCGGAACTGCGGCCTGACCAGGCCCGTCGACGCGGAAGATCCGCCCACTCACCAGGTCGGTCGTATACAGGCGCCCTTGCCCGTCCACCGTGACACCCTCGAGGGCCGCACCCGGAATCTGGGCGCTGAGTATGGCGGGTGACGATCCAGGGCAAGGCGGAGCGGCGGCGGCACCGGACACGCCCAGAGCCAGAAGCGAACCGGCAACAAGAGCACCGGTGATACCTACCCGAATACCGCGATCGAAGATCCTGGTGCGCATCTGCGCAACGCTAGACCTTCGGCCCGATTTCGCCTAGAGCGACCGAAGGAAAGAGATCAAAAGTTCATTGACCTCGGCAGCGTGTTCTTGTTGTACGAAGTGCCCCGCACCGCCGAGGAGATGTACACCCCGCAGGTCGGGGACAGTGTCCTTCATTCGGTCCAGTGCCTTGGGACCGCTCATCGCGATGACCGGGTCTTCCGCGCCCGCAACGAAGAGCGTCGGGACCTCGACGTGCGCGCCGTCCAGATCCGCGCTGCGTTCCCAATTGGCGTCATACGCTCGGTACCAGGTCAAGCCACCGGTGAAACCTGTTGCAGTAAAGGCCTTTACATAGACATCCAAATCATCCTCGGTGAGCCACGACCACGGCAACGCCGGCGCCTCGGGAAGTACGTCGAGATAGCCGTTTCCTTCGGAGGGGTTCTTCCACACATCGAGGTACCGGTAAGCCCCGGACAAGGCGTGGAAGAGCCGCTGAAGGAATTCACGTGGACGGGCGTCGAGTTCGCGCTCCGCAACACCCGGTTCCTGAAAATAGTGAATGTGCAGAAAGTGCTTGCGCGCCAAGGCGGCGTAGATGGCCGAGGGCTTGGCCGGGAATCTGTCCGGCGCATAGGGAACCGCCAAGGAGACCAGTCCCGCAACGCGATCGGGGTGACGAAGCGCTGTCGTCCACGCGACCGGAGCGCCGAAATCGTGTCCGACGAACACCGCTTTGTCGATTCCGAGAGCGTCGAGTAGGTCGATCAGCCGGTTCGCGACGGCGTCGTTGGTGTAGTCCTCGATCGCGTCGGGGCGGGTAGTGCCGCCGTAACCGGGCATGTCGAGTGCAATCGACCGAAAACCCGCTTCCGCCAACGCTGCCGACTGATGGCGATAGCTGTATCCGAGGCCGGGAAAGCCGTGGCACATGACCACAGCTGTCCCGGAACCGGAATCGTCGATCTGCCAACAGAATCCGTCGACGTCGATCGTCTTGACCGTCATGTCAGGCGGTGATCATGTCTTCCTGGTTCCAGAATGCGCGCATCGACAGGATCTTTCCGTCGTCGTCGAAGGTCATGACGTCGATGGGTGCGATGGTCAGGGTCTGCTCGCCGAGCTTGGTGATCAGCGAGAAGTGGAATGCCGCCTCGTTTCCGGCGATGCGGAGGGTCTGAAGGTGAGCTTCCTGGTCGAAATTCTCGATCACGGAGTAGAACTCGAGAATGGACTCGCGGGTGGTGCGCACGTCGGTACCAACCGGGTCTTCGACCGTTGCACCCTCTGCGTACAGGGCCACAACCTGGGCAGCAGTGCCCGTCGCAACGGTCTCGATGTAGGCGTCGACGGTCTTGCGGATTACCTCTGCGGACGGTGCCATGGTCTACCCCTCGTAGTTAGAACAGGTTCTAATTCTGAGGATAACCTACGACTCTGTTCCACGGGTCAGCTTTCGAGCACCTTGCGCAGGCGAGCCTTCTTCCGGTTCTCCCGCACGATCCAGACGACATCGGTGTCGTCCGACGCCTCCAGGGAGACGAATGCCGGCAGGGCATTCTCCGGATCCGCCGCAACCGCGACACTCCAGCAGTATCCGAGCGCCTGCCGGAGAGTCCGTGTGTCGGCCTCGCGACGAGAATCAGCTGGTTGCGAGACGATCCACTCGGTAGCGTCTCGGCACACCTGAACGGCCAGCGCAGCGTTGGTCTTGTCCTTCAGCAACCGTGGCTCGCAGATCCCCGCAGCCGCTGCGCGCAGCGTCAATGGATGAGCGGAGCGTGACCACTGCTCGATGATCGCCCGCAATAATTGCGGATCCGTGTCGCCTATCGCCTGAACGGCCATCGCGGCAGCTTCACGTGCACGCCACGACGCACTGGTGGTTGCCTCCGTCAGACTGTTCAGAACAGCCTTGTCGCGTGAACGAACAAGGATGAATCCGAGCCCGACGATCCCACAGCAGCGGATGTATTCGTCCTCGGACTCCGCCGCCAGCAGGATGTCGTCGTCATCGGCGCCGCGCGCGAACTCGAGCATGAGCCCAAGGTTCGCGCGCGGGCCGGGCAATCCTGAACGCTCCGTCAGGTAACTCCACAGTTCGTCACCGTCCAGATCCGCGAACGTCATGGGAGTCCTTTCGTCGGTACGCCCAATCCTGTCAGTCCGGATCTACACGCGCAGCATTTCCGATCAGTGAGCCGGGAGGAGGGACGTCTCCTGCTGCACACCGTCTTCTGCGCCGATCTGGACGATGTTTCGCGGCAGGAACACGGCTGCGATCGCGCCGAGAACTGCTGCAGCAGCACCGATCAGGAACGCGATACGCATGCCCTCGTCGGTGTAGAAGACAGCGCCCTCCATCGCCATCGCGATGTGCGAGTTCAAGACCGTGAAGGCGATGACGGGAAGCACTGCGGGGAAGATGCTCTGGAAGACCGCAACCATGCTCGCCGTGGTTGCCTGCAACTGCGGCGGCACTGCCTCGATGAGCAGGTTCGGGATGGAGGCGTAGCCCATACCCATACCGACACCGAAGATTCCGGCAAAGATGATGAGCAGAGGCTTGTTGTCGTGAATGGTTGCCGTCAACGTGAATCCGACTGCCATGAGGATCATTCCGATGATCATCAGCAGACGGGGCCGGATGTTGCGCCCCACGAGGAAGCCCACGATCAAACCACCGACCACCACCATGCCGCCAAGCGGCGCCTGGAAGATCGCGAATCCCTCTGCCGTGACGCCGAATCCGTATCCCAGGCCGAGAACTGCTGGGGTCATCACCATCATCGGCAGCAGAATCGTGAAGACTCCCGACGCGCCGTAGCAGAACCCGGCACCGACGGCAGTGAGCATCACCGAACGCTTGCCGAAGTAGCGCAGGTCGATCAAGGGCTCGCGGATGGCTCGGGCAGAGGCAACCCAAGCCACCAACAGTGCGACGCCGCCGATCAGGTAGGCCAGTGTCGAACCGTTCTTCCAGCCCCAGGTCGGTCCGAAGCTGACGCCGATCAGAATTCCGGCGATGCCCGATCCGAGCAGTACCGCACCGATCAGGTCCAGCGAAGAGCGAAGTCGGACAGTCGATTCCGCCGTCGAAGCGAAGATCATGCCGCCGAGGAGAACCAGCCCGACGACAAAGAACCAGAAGATGCTCCGGAACCCGTGGTTGTCGATCAACCAACCGGAGACGAACGGCGCCGGAATCGCGATCAGACCCATACCGGAAGTCGCGATACTGACTGCCAGCGCAACAGTTTTCGGCGGGAAGACATCTCGAATGAGGGAGTAGCTCAGGAAGAGGCAGGGAACGAGCAGACCCGTCAATGACCGGCCCAGAATCAGGACGGCATAGCTCGGCGCAACCGCCGAAATGAAGGATCCGACCGCTGCGCCGGCGACCGCCAAGAGCAGGACTTTTCGCTTGCCGTACATGTCGGCGAGCTTTCCGAGCAGAGGAGACGCGACCGCCCCCAGCAGCAAGAACGACGTGAGCAGCCAAGCTCCCTGCGTCGTCTGATAATGCGTCGAGATGGCCGGCAGCGCAGTGGAAATCATCATGTAGCTCACCGCGAGCATCTCGAGAAGTAGAACGATCGACGCCAGAGAGAACACCAGTCGCGGAGTCCAACGCTCCGGTATCGATGTCGGTTCGGGCGCACTAGGAGACGAACCGGAGCTGTGGACGTGAGACGCCATGGCTGGAAGATCCTTTCGGGACACCTACAAATTCGATTGACCCCCTGTCGAATACCGCCGACGGGGGCCTTGCGGGGAAGTGCAGTGGAACGACAGCTACCGCTCTCGGCAACGTGTTACGTGCATCACAGCCCTCACATCGAACACGCGCTACCAAATGTTCCGTGGAGCGGGACATTCAGGACAACGACTGATTGGCATCACAAACTCGAACCTGGCCTTGGATTATGAGCAACGGCAACGATTTTCGGTTCGGACTTGAACGTGGAGCCATTCCCATCTTCGAAATACCGACCACCCCGTACTTGACGATCCCGCCTTTGAGGTTCCCCCCTCGGTGTCAACGTCGGGAATCATCCCCCAGAAACGACTGTGCGCCGTTTCGGTAGCGGTAACTACCAAAACGGCGCACAGGGGCCGAAGGCCCTACAGAACTATGTTGACCATCTTGCCCGGCACAACGATCACCTTGCGGGGTGCGTTGCCCTCGAGCAGAGCGACGATCTTCTCGTCGGCCAGCGCAATCTCTTCGACAGCCTTGCGATCGGCATCCGCCGGGACGCTGATGCGGCTACGAACCTTGCCGTTGACCTGGATCGGGTACTCGACGGTATCCTCGACGAGCCACTTCTCCTCGACTGCCGGGAAGGGTCCGTGCGCAAGGGATTCCGTGTGACCCAGACGCGACCACAGCTCTTCCGCGAGGTGCGGCGCCAGGGGAGCGAGCATCAGCACCAGCGGCTCGACAGCAGCACGCGGCGCACCTCCCGGGAACGCCTTGGTGAGGTGGTTGTTGTACTCGATCAGCTTCGCGGCGGCCGTGTTGTCGCGCAGCGCCGTGTAATCCTCGATGACACCGGAAATCGCCTTGTTGAGCGCACGCAAAGTCTCTTCACCAGGAGCTTCGTCGGTGACACGGGGCTTGCCGGTCTCTTCGTCGATGACGACGCGCCACACTCGCTGCAGGAATCGCGCAGCACCGACGACGTCCTTGGTAGCCCACGGACGCGAGGTGTCCAGCGGACCCATCGACATCTCGTACACACGCAGAGTGTCTGCACCGAACTCGGCGCAGATCTCGTCCGGCGCAACGGCATTCTTCAGGCTCTTGCCCATCTTGCCGTACTCGCGGTTGACCTCGGCGCCTTCGTAGAAGAACTTGCCGTCACGCTCGACGACCTCCTCTGCCGGCACGTAGACGCCGCGGGCGTCGGTGTACGCGAATGCCTGGATGTAGCCCTGGTTGTACAGGCGGCGGTACGGCTCGCTCGAGGACACGTAGCCCAGGTCGAACAGAACCTTGTGCCAGAAGCGCGAGTACAGCAGGTGCAGCACTGCGTGCTCGACGCCGCCGACGTACAGGTCGACTCCACCGGGATCGTTGGGGCCGTGCAGTTCCGGACGCGGGCCCGTCCAGTACGCCTCGTTCTGCGGGTCGCAGAAGGCGTCCTGGTTGGTGGGGTCGATGTAGCGCAGCTGGTACCACGAGCTACCTGCCCACTGCGGCATGACGTTGGTGTCGCGGTGGTAGGTCTGCAGACCGTCACCGAGATCGAGCTCGACGTTGACCCAGTCGGTCGCCTTGTTCAGCGGGGGAGAGGGCTCGGAGTTGGCGTCGTCCGGATCGAAGGACACGGGTGCGTAGTCCTCGACCTCCGGAAGCACCACGGGCAGAGCCGAATCCGGCAGAGCGTGTGCGTTGCCGTCCGCGTCGTAGACGATCGGGAAAGGCTCGCCCCAGTAACGCTGACGCGCGAAAAGCCAGTCGCGCAGCTTGTACTGGATGGTGCCCTTGCCCTGGCCGCTCTCCTCGAGGCGACTGATGACGGTCGCCTTGGCCTCGGCAACGTCCAGCCCGTCGAGGTAGTCGGAGTTCACCAGCGGGCCGTCACCGGAGTACGCAGCCTCCGAAACATTGCCACCGGCAATAACTTCGAGAATATCCAGACCGAACGCGTTCGCGAACTCCCAGTCACGGTGATCGTGTCCCGGAACTGCCATGATCGCACCGGTGCCGTAACCCGTCAGAACGTAGTCGGCGATGAAGATCGGAACCTTGTGTCCGTTGACCGGATTGACGGCGTAGGAACCGAGGAAGACGCCCGTCTTCTCCTTGTTTTCCTGGCGCTCCAGGTCGGTCTTGGCGGCAATCGACTTACGGTATGCAGCAACAGCTTCCGCCGGAGTCGTGGCACCGCCAGTCCAGCGCGCGTCGACACCTTCGGGCCACTCGTCCGCGACGAGCTTGTCCACCAAGTCGTGCTCAGGAGCCAGCGTCACGTAGGTGGCGCCGAACAGCGTGTCCGGACGGGTAGTGAACACATCGACGCCGTACTCGCCTGCAGCAAAGGTAACTTCGGCACCGTACGAGCGTCCGATCCAGTTGCGCTGCATGGCCTTGACCTTGTCCGGCCAATCCAGGTACTCGAGGTCGTCGACCAGGCGATCGGAGTACGCGGTGATGCGCATCATCCACTGCTGGAGATGCTTACGGAAGACTGGGAAGTTTCCGCGGTCACTACGACCGTCGGCGGTGACTTCCTCGTTGGCCAGGACGGTACCCAAACCGGGGCACCAGTTGACCATCGAATCCGACTGGTAGACAAGGCGGTACGAGTCCAGAACCTTGGCCTTCGCGGCCACGTCCAACGAAGCCCACTCGCGTCCGTCTTCCAGAGCGCGCTCACCGGAATCGAACTCGGCTTCCAACTCGGAGATACGACGCGCCTTGCCGGCTTCCTTGTCGTACCAGGCGCCATGGATCTGCAGGAAG
Source organism: Rhodococcus sp. T9N (assembly GCF_024436645.1). NCBI lineage: Bacteria > Bacillati > Actinomycetota > Actinomycetes > Mycobacteriales > Nocardiaceae > Rhodococcus > Rhodococcus sp. T9N. Next base: position 698,072 of record NZ_JAMSKS010000001.1, read on the forward strand.
ATCCACTGCGTCCAGTGGTAGAAGTCGACATCCGTCGTCGCGAGACTACGACGCTCGTCGTGGCCCAGACCCAGGCGTCGCAGCTGGCGCTTCATGTTGGCGATGTTGGACTCGGTGGTGGTCCGTGGGTGGGTACCCGTCTGCACGGCGTACTGCTCGGCCGGGAGACCGAAGGCGTCGTAACCGAGGGTGTGCAGGACATTGCGGCCCTGCATGCGATGGAAGCGCGCGAAGACGTCCGTAGCGATGTATCCGAGCGGGTGACCGACGTGCAGGCCCGAACCCGAGGGGTACGGGAACATGTCCTGAACAAAGAGCTTGTCGGCGGGAACACCGTCGGGCGAGGAGAGCGGACCGACCGGATTAGGCGCGTTGAACGTGCCGTCCTCACTCCAGCGGTCCTGCCAGTGCTGCTCGATCTGGCCGGCGAGCTCCGCGGTGTAGCGGTGCTGCGGAGTTGCGTCGGCTGGTGAATCGGGGGACTGCGGAGACTCGGTCACTGTGGTCGCTATCTACTTGGCTGACGGAAATACCGATAACCAGGGTAGAGCCTGTGCGACCCGGGCATACCATCAACTCCACTCGCGCCTATCCTGTATGGGTGATCGTTGTCGCTGTGGTGCTATTCGTGCTCGCTGTCGCCGTCGGTGGAGTTGCTGTCGCCGGACTGATCGGCAAACTCCCGCGCAACCGCTGGGCCGGTGTCCGCACCGAGGATTCCCTGCGGAGCGAGGAGTCGTTCGCCCTCGCCAACAAGGTGGCCGGTCCGACCATGCTCGCGGCCGCTGGAATGTTGGTCATCGGCGGAGTCGCAGCACTGACCATCGGCGGAGTCTTCGGCATTGCCGTCGCGATCATCGCCGTCGTCGTCGCCGTCCTCACTGCCGGTTTCGGTGGCGGCATCGGCGCCCGCGCTGCCGCCGCACTCCCGCAGCAGAGCGGATGCGGTAACGACTGCAACTGCGGCGGACACTCCGAGCCTGTCGCCGAGCCGGTGGCGGAGACCCCCGAGGCCAAGGCGAACGCTGCCGCTTGCGGCACCGCTTCCTGCGGTGCCTGCGCGCTCAAGGATGCTTGCCAGCCGGCTCATTGATTCACGTGAAACATCGCGTGATCGACCCGGCCGGGGTCGTATTCGGGCTAGTGGTTCCGCTGCTGTGTGCGGTCTTCGGCTTCGTCCTGACAAAAATGTGGGAGCCTCGCCTCCCGGAGCAGATCGCGACTCACTGGACCACCACCTCGCCGGACGGATTCTCCACCCCGTCGGCCAACGCCTGGACCATTGCACTTCTGACGCTGCTCTTCGGTGGCGGCCTGAGTGCGATTGCTGCTCTTGCTCCCGCGATGCTGATGATGCGCCGATTCATGTTGGTTGTCGGGCTGAGCGTGGTCGGGCTCATCACGACAGTGAACTTCGCTTTGCTCTACACCCAACTCGATGTCACCGATCCATCCACGACGTCACTCCCGCTGTGGTCTATCGGTGTCGGCTTTGTCATCGGCGGGGTGCTGGGGTGGATCGGCGCCTCGTTCCTGCGTGACTACCGCGTCCGCACTCTTGCCACGATCGAACCCTCGGCCGGGTTGCCGCGAAGCCGCTGCGCTCTCCCCATCTCCGACGACGTCGGATTCAGCACCAAGGGGTCGGTGATCCTCACTGCGATCACTCTGGCGCCCGGAGTCGTCATGGCGTTGGCGATGCGGTCACTCTGGCCGTTGTTCATCTTCGGGGCACTCGGCCTGCTTGTCGTCAGCTTGGTTCGCTTCCGGGTGATCGTCGACGAACGGGAGATCCGGGTGATCAACATGGGGATGGCTGCGATGACCTACGACATAGACGAAGTTGTCGGAGCTGACATCGCGGAGATCAAACCGTTCGCGGACTTCGGCGGCTGGGGACTCAAGACCAAGGGTCGTCGCAACTACGGCGTCGTCACCCGCACCGGACCAGCGGTGGTCATCACGTTCGCTTGTGGCGACCGACTCACGATCACGACACCCGAAGCCGAAGACATCGCCGGGTCACTCAATCGATTGGCCGACGCCCGGACTCGCTAACCGCCGAGCCTGAACCGATCGCTTCCTGAGTCTTCTCGAGATACCCACACGCCGCAGCCCTGGCTTTGGTGACATCGCGTTCGGCGATGGCTTCGGCAACTCCCTGATGATGCGAAGACGTCAGCGACGGCGGATGCACCCCTTCGGTCACCTCGTAGGTGGCTCGAACTGTTTCGAGGATTCCGGCAAACAGATCTTTCAGCACGGGATTGTGGGCGGCATCGACAACGGCAATGTGAAACGCGAGATCGACGTCGACGAAGTTCTCCGCTGGGACATCACGCTTGGCGGCCAGTTCACGAAGTATCCGAACGTCGTCGTCGCTGCGACGCTCACACGCCAACCGGACCGCTTCCATCTCGAGCGCACGACGCACTTCGAAGACGTATTTCATCTCGTCGACGGACGCGTGTTTGCCGAGCAGTCCGCCGATGTCGGTCCGAGCGCGCACGAAGGTCCCTGATCCGCGACGGATCTCGAGAACTCCCGTCGAGGTCAATGTCTTGATCGCTTCGCGCACGGTGTTCCGGCCGACGCCGAGAACACTCATCAACTCCGGCTCGGTCGGAACACGATTGCCCACTGTCCAGACGCCGTCGGAGATCTGCGTGCGCATCCAGTCGAGGGATTGCTCGTACGCGGACTCTTTGCGAACAACGGTCATCAGCTCATCCTCACAGCATTAGCGGCGATCATTCCACTCACCTACGATACGTAGGACGACCCATGTATTTTCGCACTCTGTCTTCAGGAGGGGCTTCCCACGTCCGCCACAGCTGTCGCCACCGAAGAACGCACACGCCGCACCAATCGACACTTCTACGGCGTGGGCTACGTCCTCACCGTGATCCTCTTGGGCGCGAACATGCCCACCTCCGTCTACGGGCTCTACCGGACCGAGTTCGGATTCACGCCCACCATCCAGACGCTGATCTACGGCGTCTACGTCGCCGGCCTCGTTCCGGCATTGCTGTTCTTCGGACCGCTGTCCGACGCCCTCGGCCGACGCACCGTGCTCCTTACTGCACTCGCTCTGAGCGTCGTCGGCACGCTCGTTCTGGCATTTGCCGACGCGACGGTGTGGTTGTTCGTCGGCCGGATTGCCCAGGGAATCGCGGTGGGCGCGGCCAGTGCGGCGGGCAGCGCCGCATTGGTGGAGCAGGAACCGAAGTTCGATCACCGACGAGCAGCGCTCGTATCGACGGTGACGGGCGCGTTGGGCGGTGCGCTCGGACCACTCGTGTCCGGTGCAATCGCCCAGTACCTTCCACAACCGCTGCGGTTGCCGTATCTGATCTTCCTCGTCGCGTTCATCCCGGCACTGATCGTGTTGCTGCTACTTCCGCGGATCGGGGACGTCACACGCCCGAAGCGGTTCTTCCAAATGCCACATGTTCCCGCCACTGTTCGCGAGACTTTCTGGCTCAGCTCGCTCGCCGTCGCGCTGTCGTGGGGCGCGGTCGGGCTCTTCCAGTCGGTGGTCCCGTCGTGGATGACCAGCCTGCTGAACATCGACAACCTTCTGCTCGGCGGCGGGGCAGCCGCACTGGTGATGATCTGCTCGGTGGTCGCGCAACTCGGCGGAAGCCGCATGGACCCGCGCACGTCCGTCACCGTCGGTCTGGGAATCCTCGCTCTGGGAATGATCGGCCTCCTCGTGGTCGACCTCGTCCCGAGCCTGGCACTGCTTGGCGTCATCACCGTCGTGGTCGGCGCCGGGCACGGTCTGGCGTTTGCCGGCGGCATGAAGCGCGTCAACGCCGCCGCCCGGACCCACGCCCGCGAGAGCCACGGCGGAGTTCTGGCCGCGTTCTTCACCGTCAGCTACGCGGGACTGGCGATCCCGTCGATCATCGCGGGTATCGCCATCACCCTCCAGGGAATGCAGACGGCCATCATCGAGCTGTCGATCATCGGGACGCTGCTGTGCCTGGCGGTGATGGGCTTCAACCTTCGTGGGGCTCGAGAGCCCGCTGAAGCTCGCCGTTATCCTTAGCCAGGTGAAGTTTCTCAGTAGGTTCTACATCGACGGGTTCATCCTCGGCATCATCATCGCCGGCGTGCTCGGAAGTGTGTTCCCGGTATCGGGTACCGCGGAGAGCATTCTGAACTGGGCCACCAAGATCGCCATCGGCTTCTTGTTCCTGCTCTACGGCGCACGGCTCTCGCCGCAGGAAGCCTGGAAGGGCGTCAAGCACTGGCGACTGCACACCGTCGTCCTCGCCGCGACGTTCGTGCTGTTCCCACTGATCGGCCTAGCACTGCGATTCCTGTCGCCGACGCTGATCAGCGACGAACTCTACACCGGCATCCTCTACATGTGCCTGGTTCCGTCGACGGTTCAGTCTTCGATCGCGTTCACCTCGATCGCCAAGGGGAATGTCGCGGGCGCGATCGTCAGTGCGTCGTTCTCCAACCTGATCGGCGTCTTCGTCACACCGCTGCTGGTGGTTCTGCTGATGAACACCACCGGCCAGGCAACGGTCGACTTCTCGTCGATCCTCGACATCGTCGTGCAGTTGCTGATCCCGTTCATCGTCGGTCAGCTGATCCGCCCGCTGGTGATCGGATGGCTGCAGAAGTACGCCGAACCCACCAAGTACGTCGATCGCGGATCGATCCTCCTCGTTGTCTTCGCCGCCTTCAGCGAAAGCATGAAAGAGGGGATCTGGAGCACCATCACGATCTGGCAGATCGTGATCCTCACAATCGTGTGCTGCCTGATTCTCGCGCTGGTTCTCGGCGTGACCACTCTCGCGGGGCGCAAGCTCGGGTTCGATCTTCCCGATCAGATCGTCATCATCTTCTGCGGGTCGAAGAAGTCCTTGGCAACGGGCCTACCGATGGCGGCTGTACTGTTCGCGGGCCAGCCCGTCGGCCTGATCGTGTTGCCGCTGATGATCTTCCATCAGATCCAACTGATCGTCTGTGCTGCGATGGCGCAACGCTTCGCGAATCGGGATCCGGTCAGCGTCAGCTAGCGAGCAACTCGCCTCGGGTCGCGTCGACGCAGCCGCAACCGCCCTGCAGTTCAGCACAATCGATGGACAGCGCATGGCGGACCGATGCCAGGTCGAGGCAGTTCGCGCCGGTGCATTCGAGTGACCCGTCGGCATGCCGTAGCAAAGAATCGTGGCAGTGATCGACATCCGAAACACAATCCGCGCACTGGATCTGACGCTCAGCGAGCATTACTGCCACCTCTCTCGAAAACGATGACACAGGAATATCATCGACCTCCGACAAGTCAGTTTCGTTCCACCTCGATGGGGTGGCTGGCCAGCATCGCCACGGGTAGCGGCTGGCGTCGTAGCACCCGTGCCCAGACATCGACTCGGGGCGGCGTCAGCACATCCGACGGCAGCGAGCTGATCACCATCCAGTCTTCACGCTCGAGCTCCGAATCCAGCTGGCCCAGAGTCCAACCCGAGTACCCGGCAAAAATGCGGATCCCTTCGACCAGAGGAGCAATGACCTCCGGGTCCGAGTCCAGATCCACCATGACTACCTTGCCGTCCACCCGCCGCAGGCCGGCGACGCCGTCGATCCGCGCACCGTTGCGAGCGATGCCCAGGCAAAGCGCCGAGTCACGCTTGACTGGTCCACCGATGTACAGGGCCGAAGGATGCGCGGTCAGCGGTGACCACTGCGGCAACACGTTCTGCACGGCCGTCTCACTCGGCCGATTGACGACGACGCCCAGGCTCCCGGCGTCGTTGTGCTCGATCATGTAGATGACGGTGCGGCGAAATGCGGGTTCCGTGAGATCGGTCGACGACACCAACAAACTGCCCGGACGAACCTCCGGTTCTATCCAGGCCATTCGATCCTCGGGTTCTTCTGCGTGCGCCACAAGGACATCATCTCACCGACAACTGCGCGCGGAGGAACGAGACACAAGCGTGTTCAGGTCAGACCCGCCACATCGGCAAGTAGTGCCAAATGCCGCTCGAAAATCTCGCTCGCGTCGGTGAACGTATCGCTTCCGTACTGCCCGAACACCTCGAAGTTCACCGAACCGAACAGCGATACCCAGACGAGAGTTGCGCGCACCGCGGCATCCGGCGGCAGGTCGGTACCCAGTTCAATCCGCACTCCCTCGAGGTCCGCTGCCAACGTGTCACTCAGGCCCGGACCCTCTCGCACCGTCAGTGAACCCGCGCGATGGGCGGCGTCGATGATCCCGATCAGCCGGGTCACGACGAGGGTGCCGGGGCCGGTGGTCTGCTCGCCCGGAGCGTCGTAGCCGGGGACGGGGCTGCCGAACAACAGACCGTAGCGGGCCGGCTCCCGGATCGCCCAGCTCCGAACGGCGCGCCCGAGAGCAATGAACTGTCCGCGAAAATCCTCTGCTGCAACGGCATTCACGGCGGCGTCCACTTCCGCGCCCAGTTCCGTGTACCCGTCGACCACCAGCAAGGTCAGCAGTTCGTCCCGACTGGCGACATAGCGGTATACCGCTGAGGACACGACTCCCAGGTCACGCGCGACGGCCCGCAGAGACAAAGCGGCAGCGCCGACGGCAGCAAGATGCTCGCGTCCGATACGGGTGATGTCCTGCAGCGTCTGTTCGCGCGCCCGCTCACGGGGAGTTCCAACCATGAGTCCATCTTGCCCCATTCCCGAGAGCAGCATCAACAAAAGAGAGCACTGCTCTTGACAGCGCTCAGGTGCAGGTGCATTCTTGAAAACGAGAGCAGTGCTCTCAGTTCACTCGAAACAAGAAGGAGCACACCATGTCGAACCTCGAAATCGTCACCGGAGCAGGACCCGTCGGATCCGCCGTCGCACTACAGCTCGCCGAGCAGGGAATCAACGTCCGGCTCCTGACCAGGTCCGGCAGCGGGCCCGAGCACCCGCTGATCGACCGCCGACGCGTCGACGTCTCGGATTCCGAGGCCCTTCGCTCGGTCAGCGAGGGCGCCACGGCCATCTACCACTGCATCCACGCTGCTTACAACGCAGCCGATTGGGAGCGGGAACTCCCGGCGGCCGAGAAGGTTGTGCTCGACGCGGCCGCATCCATCGGTGCCGTCGTGGTCTTCCCCGAAAGCCTCTACGCCTACAACTCCGACACCCTGATGACCGAATCCGATCCACGCAACGCCACCGGTGGCAAGCGCGGCGTGCGCACCGCGCTGCTGCGTGCTCGCGAGGCCTCTGCAACACCCACCGTCAGCGTCGTGGCCTCGGACTTCTTCGGTCCCCGCGTCCGCACTGCCCACGCGGGCGAGCGCATGGTTCCGAAAGTCATGGTAGGTAAGAAGATTCGTGTCATCGGTTCCGCAGATCAGCCGCACTCCTTCACCTACATCCCCGATCTCGCAGCAGCGATGATCGCGGCGGCACACAACCCCGAACTTTGGAACTCCGTCCTCCACGCACCCACCGGCCCCGCGCTCACTCAGCGCAAGATCGCCGAGGCCTTCGCCCGCGCCGCCGGGGCATCCCCCGCCAAGGTGGGTGTACTCCCCGCCTGGGTGCTCGACGCCGCCGGCAAGATCAACACCGACAGCCGCGAACTCGCGGAGATGAACTACCAGTTCACCAAGCCGTTCGTCATGGACTCGAGCGCCAGCGAAGTGCTGCTCGGACTCTCGCCGACGCCGCTCGATCAGGCCGCCGAAGCGACCGTCGCGTGGTGGCGCGCGGAACAGGCTCGCACCGCTGCTGCCTGAATCTGGCGGTGGGCCGGGCATCACTCAGATCTGCGTGAGATAGCGTCGACTGAGAGCGACGATGGCCACGAAACACGCTGCAACGAAGATCATCCCGATGCGTGCCCCACCAACGGAGTTCGACGCACTCAGAGCGATGCCCAGGGCCGCGACGCCGATCGCCATGCCCGTTTGACGGGAGGTATTCAGTACCCCCGAGGCAAGTCCGGCGAACGATTTGTCGATCACTGCCATGGCCGCTCCATTGCAGCTGGGGCCGAACACACCACACCCGAGACCGACGAGGGCGGTCCCCGCCATCACCACAGGCCAGGTATCGCTGTCCCCGATCGCGGTGCACAGGAGCGCGCCGATCGCAGCAGTGGAAGCACCGACAGTCAGGAGCCAGCACATACCGCGACCTGCCCACACGCGATTGAGGACCAGCGTTCCGAACGTCCACAACACTGCAAACGGCAGAAAGAACAGTCCTGTCCGCAGCGCTGAAGAGCCCCAGTAGGACTGGATGAATATCGCGAGCATGAATTGCATGCCGTAGGCCCCGAATTGGAAGGCGAATCCGTTCGCTATGGATACAGAGAACGCCGGCTTACGGAAGATCGACAGCGGCAGAACCGGATGCCGGGTCCGGCCCTCGACGACGAAGAACCCGACGAGCGCTGCCACACATCCGAGTAGCAACGCCAGCGCCAACGGATCACCCCACCCGCGGGAGCCGCCTTCGATCAAACCGGCTACCAGGAGGGCAAGTCCGGCGATGCCGAGGACCTGCCCGGGAACGTCATAGGATTCCGCATCGCGCGTCGCGGTTTCACGGACATGCCGCCAGCACAGCCAGAGGGCTAGAACGCCGATGGGAACATTGACGAAGAAGATCGAGCGCCAACCGATGAACTCGGTGAGCAAGCCTCCTCCGATCGGTCCTGCGACCAATGCGATTCCGCCCGTTGCTCCCCAAATCGTGATTGCCTTGGCACGCGCGATCGGATCCGGATAGGTGCGTGCAATGATCGCCAGTGTCGTTGGAAGAAGCCCGGCAGCAGCGACACCCTGCAGGCAACGAAATGCCGCCAGCGATAGAAGGTTTGGGCTGACGGCGCACAACAGAGAAGCCGCCGTGAAGCCGCCCAACGACCACAGGAAGACACTGCGGGAACCGACTCGGTCCGCCAGAACTCCCGCTGTGAGCAACAGGCTGGCCAGAGGAACCGTGTAGATGTTCACCAACCATTGCAAAGCGGCAATGGAGCCACCGATGTCGCGTTCGATTGCCGGTAACGCGATGTTGAGAGCGCTCCCGTCCAACAGGATCATGAAGAATCCAAGACAAACCGCAGTGAGTGCCAGTGCCTGATCTCTCGAATCACCCAACAGCGCAGTATGTTTCGTGCCGCCGGAGACTGCGTCACCGACCGAGCTGTCAGCAGAGATGTTGCTCGTGCCCATAGGAGGCCCCCGTCTCCGGAATTTCTGTACCTGCAAGTACAACAGCTTTCACAGAGACTGTACATACCCATAGGTACAATGTCTGTATGGGTAGTGCGGAACGGCTGATCGCAAGCATGCAAGAACTGTTGTGGGAGCGTGGCTACTCCGGAACGAGCCCACGTGCCGTGCAGAAAATGGCTGACGTCGGGCAAGGCAGCATGTACCACCACTTCCAGGGGAAAGCGGACCTGGCGGTGGCCGCAGAGCATCTCATGGGGCGCGAACTACAAGCGCAAATCACCGAACGACTCAACTCCGGCGAGACGACCGTCGACAAGATCGCTGCCTTCCTCACGATCGACGAACACGTCCTCCGCGGGTGTCGGCTCGGGAGATTGGTCCAAGACTCCGAGGTCGCATCCAACGACGAGTTGCGAGCACCGATCCAGACCATGTTCGTGTGGATTCAACAGAACATCGCATCCACACTCGAAGACGGGCGCAGCAACGGTGAAATCCGTCCCGATGCGAACATCGAAGCTCTCGCCACCACCATTCTCGCAGTGCGGCAAGGTGCTTACGTCCTCGCTCGTGCTGCCCAATCCGAAGAACCGTTTCGAAAGGCGGCCGACGGGCTGATCGAAATGCTCACCCACGGGGTTTGCGTGTAAAAGTTCAACGATGCTCCAGTAGCCATGTCGCCGTTCTGCTCCAGTCAGCTCTTGACGCAAGAACGGAACGGGTGTTCACTTCTTCACATGGCCTATCGCCGCACTCCGGCAGTACAGGAAAGATTGGACGCCCAACGCGCCCGACTGCTCGAGGCCGCTACGACGGCAGTGGCAACCCACGGCTATGCGGGATGTTCCATCGCCGCGGTGGCCAAGAACGCCGGCGTCGGCACCGGGACGCTGTATCGACATTTCGACGGCAAGGGCGAATTGTTCGCCGAAGTGTTCCAATCAGTCTGCAGCCGTGAGGTATCCGCAGCTCGGGACGCCGGAGACAGCGCCCGACATCTGGAAGGCAACCACCGCTCCGCTGTATCAGCGTCGGTTCGGACCTTCGCCGAACGTGCCATGCGCGCACCGGTTCTCGCCTATGCACTGCTGGTGGAACCGGTAGATCCTCTCGTCGACGAACAGCGGTTGATGTTTCGCGAATCGTTCCGCGATTGCCTGGCCACCGCAATTCGCTCAGCAGTCGAATCCGGTGAGATACCGCCACAGGACGCCACTCTGACGGCAGCGTGCATCGTCGGGGCAATCGGCGAGGCCCTGATCCTTCCACTGCGCGGCGGCACCACCGATCCCGCTGCGATCGACGCCATTCTCGCCTTCACCCTTCGATCGTTAGGGAGCTTCGATGACACCCACGCATGAAGTCACCAATCAGGTTCCGCCCCTGATCGATTACGACGCAGCCGAATACGCGCCGCTTCTCGAGGCACTGCAACGTGAAGGAGCTTCGGACGCACTCGAGGAGGTTCATCAGGTTGGAATCCGCGCCGGAAGCGCGCAGGCCCAGGAGTGGGGCGATCTGGCCGAGGAGCACCCACCTGTCCTGAGAACCCACGACCGCTACGGCAACCGTATCGACGAGGTCCGCTACGACCCCGCCTATCACCAACTCATCAGCACCGCAGTGGAATTGGGACTGCACGGCGCTCCGTGGGTTGACCCGAATCCACACGCACACCTCGTCCGCGCCGCGAAGATGGCCGTGTGGGGTCAAACCGACGCCGGTCACGGCTGTCCCATCTCCATGACGTACGCCGTGATCCCCGCGCTGCGGCACAACGCGGATCTGGCCGCGCAGTACGAACCCTTCCTGACCACGCGGCACTACGATTCGGCGCTGAAAGCTCCCCTCACCAAACCCGGATTGATCGCCGGTATGTCGATGACGGAAAAACAGGGCGGTTCGGATGTTCGTGCCGGAACCACAAGGGCAGTGCCACAATCCGACGGCAGCTACCTGCTGACGGGCCACAAGTGGTTCACCTCCGCGCCGATGTCGGACGTGTTCCTCGTCCTCGCCCAGGCACCGGGTGGTCTGTCGTGCTTCTTCCTGCCTCGGGTCCTGCCGGACGGCTCGCTCAACAACATGTTCCTGCAGCGTCTGAAGGACAAGTTGGGCAATCATTCCAACGCGAGTAGTGAGGTTGAGTACCGCGACGCTCTCGCGTGGATGGTCGGCGAGGAAGGCCGGGGCGTGCGCACCATCATCGAGATGGTCAACATGACCCGGTTGGACTGCACGATCGGCACGGCCACCGGCATGCGCGTCGGCACCATGCAGGCAGTTCACCACGCGAATCATCGAAGTGCTTTCGGCGCCAACCTGATCGACCAACCCTTGATGCGAAACGTTCTGGCAGATCTGGCGGTGGAATCGGAAGCGTCGACCACCGTCGCGATGTGGCTGGCCGCTCTGACCGACCGCGCAACCGCAGGCGATGCCCACGCCAGCGCACTACGACGCATTTCGTTGGCCGTGAGTAAGTACTTCGTCTGCAAGCGCGGACCGATCCACGCTGCCGAGGCACTCGAGTGTCTGGGCGGAAACGGATACGTGGAGGAATCCCGGATGCCGCGCCTCTATCGCGAGGCTCCGCTGCTTTCGGTGTGGGAGGGTTCCGGCAACGTCGCGGCGCTCGACACACTGCGGGCGATGGCCAAGCAACCCGAAACACTGCAGGTGTTCTTCGACGAGCTGAAACGAGCCAGTGGAGTGGACGGCCACTTCGATCAGGCCGTGCGGGATCTCCAGGTGGCATTCGGCGATTTCGACGACATCGAATACCGGGCACGAAAGATCGTCGGCGACATGGCGCTCGCTCTGCAGGCCTCGCTGTTGCTCCGCTACGGGCACCCCGCGGTGGCCGACGCGTTCTGCGCGAGTCGGCTCGGAAACAGCTGGGGGAGTGTGTTCGGAACGCTGCCGAGGGGCGTCGACGTCGCGCCGATCCTCGAGCGGGCCACCGTCAAGATCGGCGCCTGACCCACCCACTACAGTTTCCGCTTATGAACCGAGCCTCGAACCGCCGCGAGGCCTGGCAGCGCGTACTGCACACCCTGCGTGAATCACCCGGCCTCGGAAGGCTGGCGCTCGTCCGCTTTTCCAGCCAGTTCGGCGACGGAATGTTCCAGGCCGCGCTCGGCGGCGCAATCCTCTTCAACCCGGAACGCGAAACCGATCCGGTGGCGATAGCGGCCGGCTTTGCCGTACTGCTCCTTCCTTATTCGGTGATCGGCCCCTTTGCCGGCGCTCTGCTGGATCGTTGGGACCGCCGCCTGGTGCTCCTGTGGGCGAGCGTGCTCCGCGGGCTCTTCATCCTGACCACTGCGGTGCTGCTGGTCGCCGGCGGCGGTGACACTCTGTTGTTGACCTGTGCGCTTGCTGCAATCGGAGTCAGTCGCTTCGTCGGGGCAGGCGTATCCGCAGCCCTGCCGAAGGTCGTCCGACAATCGTGGCTGGTGGCAACCAATTCCGTTCTCACAACGGCTGGTTCGGTGGTAGCCGCTCTTGGTGCTTCGGCAGCGGTGGCGATCATCGGCATGATCGGCGCGGGGGATCGAGCGTCAGGCGCCGCCGTGGCCATCGCAGCACTGGGATCGGTGATCGCGGCCCTCGCCGCGGCCAGGTTCACCGCCCGCTCACTTGGTCCGGTCGCCGACGAAGTGGTCCGCGCCAGTGCCGTCCGTTCGGTGACGGCCGGACTGCGCACCGGTGCAACCGCTGTCTGGGAGGCGCCCGGCGTCACCACGGCGATGATCGGAATCGGAGCGCACCGCATCTGCTTCGGCATCAACACCCTCATCATGGTGCTGGTCCTACGCGACACCTCGAACGGCTCCCAATTACCTGGAGGGATGGCCGGATTCGGCGTCGCCGTCGGCGCCACGGCAATCGGAATGCTGATCGCGGCATTGATCACACCGTTCCTCATCCCGCGGATCGGTCGCTCACGGACGATCACCTACGCCCTGGTGTGCGCGGTTCTCGTCCAGCTCGTCTTCGTGACCACGCTGACTCAGGGGTCGCTGCTGATCGCCGCTTTCCTGCTCGGCATCGCCGGCCAGTCCGTGAAACTCAGCGGCGACGCGGCCATGCAGATCGACATCGACGACGACCGTCGTGGTCAGGTATTCGCCCTGCAGGACACCGTGTTCAACGTCGCGTTCATCGGTGCGATCGCGGCAGCGTCGACGGTGATCGCACCCGACGGCAAGAGCGTCGGCCTGGCCGTTGCCGGTGCGGGTGTCTATGCCGCCGGATTGTCAGCGGTGCTGATCAACCGCAAGAAACGAGAAACTAGCCCTGCTGGGTAGCCCACCACTTCAGCAGTTCGGCCTCGGCCTCGTCACGCTCGAGCGGGCCGCGATCCAGACGTAGTTCCTTGAGGAACGTCCATGCCTTGCCCACCTGCGGGCCGGCCGGGATGTTCAGCAGCTCCATGATGGCGTTGCCGTCGAGGTCCGGACGCACCCGAGCGAGGTCTTCCTGCTCCGCGATACGCGCGATCCGCTCTTCGATGTCGTCGTACGTGGCCTGCAGCTGCGCGGCGCGACGCTTGTTGCGTGTGGTGCAGTCGGCCCGCACGAGCTTGTGCAAGCGGGGGAGCAGCTCGCCCGCGTCGGTGACGTACCGCCGCACCGCCGAGTCGGTCCACTGTCCCTTGCCGTAGCCGTGAAAACGCAAGTGCAGGAACACGAGCTGTGAGACGTCGTCGACCATCTGCTTCGAGAACTTCAGTGCCCGCATGCGCTTGCGCACCAGCTTGGCGCCGACCACCTCGTGGTGGTGGAAGCTGACCCCACCGCCAGGCTCGTTACGCTTGGTATCCGGCTTTCCGATGTCGTGAAGCAGTGCTGCCCAACGCAATACAAGGTCCGGATCGCCTTCTTCGAGATCGATCGCCTGCTGGAGCACCGTGAGGGAGTGCTGGTAGACGTCCTTGTGCTGGTGATGCTCGTCGATCTCGAGCTTCATCTGCGGAACCTCGGGCAGCACGTATGCAGCCAGTCCGGAGTCGACCATCATGTTGATGCCGTCCACCGGGTACATGCCCAGCATCAGTTTGTTCAGCTCCACCTGCACACGCTCGGCGGTGATTCGCTCGATCTGCGACGCCATCTCCTTGATGGCCTCGAAAACACGATTGTTCAACGTGAAACCAAGCTGCGAGACGAACCGGGCAGCACGCAGCATCCGCAGCGGATCGTCGTTGAACGAGTTTTCCGGCGCCGACGGCGTATCGAGCTCTCCGGCCAACAGCGCGTCCATGCCGTTCAGCGGATCGACAAACGTGTAGGAACCGTCCGCGCCGATCTTCATCGCCATCGCGTTGACGGTGAAATCGCGGCGCACCAGATCGTCGGCCAACGTCGTGCCGTACTCGACTATCGGATTACGAGAGACGCGATCGTAAGCGTCGGCCCGGAAGGTCGTGATCTCGATCTCCTGGCCGTGCTTGATGGCGCTGATGGTCCCGAACTCGATGCCCGTGTCCCACTGCTTGTCCACCCAGCCCTTGAGCAGAGCCTGAACCTTCTCCGGCCTGGCGTCCGTCGTGAAGTCCAGATCGCCACTGAAGCGGCCGAGGATCGCGTCGCGAACACTGCCACCCACCAGGAACAGCTCGTGACCGGCCGCAGCAAAACGCTCACCGAGCGGGTTCAACACGTCGGACAACGTGCCGAGCGTTGCAGTGGCGTCGGCAAGCAGTCGTAGGCGGCGATCAGCGTCGGAGGTAGGGACAGTCACGTGAAAGGAGCTTACTTAAGGTGCGCAAATAGCAGAACGCGCATACGAACGCGATAGACCGCTTTGCGCGGGTTACCGGGCAACGCTGCAACGCCAACTAGTATCGATGAGGTGTCTGGTGCCGAACGAACAAACAGGAGTCGCCGCAACCCGCGGCGTCGACCTGCCGTCGGCAACCCCGATAAACCTTTGATGCGAACCGTCCGTGAAACTTCTGCGGGCGGCTTGGTCGTCGACGGCTGGGGAGGACCCCCGGAACGCCTCTGCGCTGCACTGATCGGCCGAACCGACCGCCGCGGACGCCTGCTCTGGTCGCTACCGAAGGGCCATATCGAACAAGGTGAGACCGCTGAGCAGACCGCGATGCGTGAGGTCGAAGAAGAAACCGGTATCCAGGGAACCGTCCTGGCACCGCTGGGCAGCATCGACTACTGGTTCGTGACCGAAGGTCGACGCGTCCACAAGACCGTGCACCACTATCTCCTCCGCTTTCTCGGCGGTGAACTCTCCGACGAGGACATCGAGGTCACCGAAGTCGCTTGGGTGCCGCTGACGGAATTGCACTCGCGCCTCGCATACGCCGACGAGCGCAAACTCGCAGAACTCGCGTCCCAGATGATCGCCGAGATGCCGCGAACGGAAATACGGCAAGAACAGCGCCCGAAGGAACCGGACGCCGGATGAGAATGGCACTGCGGCGGGCCGGTGTGGCCGCTCTGGTGATGGCCGCTGTCGGTTTCGGGCCTGCAACGACGGCCGTCGCATGGGCAGCGCCGTCCAGCCAGCCCAGTGAGCGCGCCCCGGCGCGAAACACCAACGATGCCAAATTTCTGCAGCTGACCATCGACTCCACCGCACCGACCACGGTGACGACCACCAGCGACCGCAACGTCGTGGTCAAGGGGACGGTGAAGAACGTCGGTGACCGTCCCGTCGAGGACGTCGGAGTGAGGCTGCAACGCGCTCCCGCGATCGACTCCAGTTCGGACGTGCGCGCAGCACTCGACTTCGACCAGGCCGTTTTCGACACGGTCGGCGAATTCGACACCGTTGCCACCACCCTCGACACCGGCCAGTCCAAGCAGTTCACGCTCACCTTGCCGTTGCGGAGCACTACCGGGTTGTCTCTCGACATCACCGAACCGGGCGTCTACCCGATGCTCGTCAACGTGAACGGCACCCCGGAGTACGGCGGTGCCGCCCGACTCGACGACGCACGCTTCTTGCTCCCCGTCCTCGGTGTGCCGGCCGCAGCCGAATCGAACGCCACAGCCGGAACCCCCAGTTCGTCCGCCACGGCCGTCGTTCCCCCCGACACGTCCGCCCCGATCGGCGTCACGCTCATGTGGCCGCTGGCCGACGCGCCACGACTCGTCGGCGGAATACCCGGCGCGGTCAACGAGCCCGTACGCCTGATCGACGACGAACTCGCCACCGAACTTTCCGACGGCGGGCGCCTGGACGCGTTGGTCGATGCGGTGGAGAACGCCACCAAGCCCGAGAGCGACACCGATCGCCGCGTCACGGATGCGCTCTGTCTGGCAATCGACCCCGACCTTCTGATCACCGTCGAGAACATGACTCGCGGATACCTCGTGGCCGACAACTCGTCAGATCCCACCGGACCGTCGCACGAAGGCCGCGGCAGCGACGCCGCCAACCAGTGGCTCGGCCGGGTGAAGACCCTCGCGTCCTCGATGTGCACGACGGCGGTTCCGTTCGCCCAGGCCGATCTCGCCGCGGTCACCTCGGTGGCCAATCCGGAGTTGACGGCTACCGCGCTCACACGGCCGGCGGACATCGTCGACAACATCCTCGGCGTGACCTCACTGCGAGATTTCGTCTGGCCGGATTCGGGTGTCCTCGACTCGGCCACCGCAGAGGTGCTGAGCGTGAATCCCACCACAGCGATGGTGGCTGACACTTCCGTCGACTCGGCAGCTCCGCAGCTGTCGTCGCGGATAACCGGCTCACTCGACGCGCTTGCCTTCGACACCTCGGCGGCAGCGGCGCTGGCCGCCACCGGCTCGGAGCCGCAGGTCCCGTCGTACATCCCCGACGACACCGCGCCGACCATCGACATCGAATCGCGCAGCGCCCGGCGTCAGGACGCGCTGGGGGCGATGGCCTGGGCCGCGCTGACGCCGACGTCGCTGCCGCGCAATCAGATCTTCGCGCCGCCGCAACTGTGGACCGCCGACAGCAACGACGCCACGGCGGTGCTCTCGATGCTCGCGACCCTCATCCGGTCCGGGCTCGCCTCACCTCAGGCCCTGCCGGCACTGCTCGGCAGGCAACCGGGCGCGACGGACGCCGCCACTCTCGACTACCCGGACCGGGCTACCCAGGACGGTCCGCAAACGTCCGTCGTCGAGACCGCAACCACCCAACTTCCGCGTATCGACGGGCTCGAAGCTTCGCTCGTGGACGATCCGGCGGCTTCGCTCACCCCCCGGGGATTCACGGCGCCGCTCCGCGAAGATCTACTCCGTTCGATGACCTTGGCCGATCGCCGCAACGTCGACTCCGCTTCGGTCAATCGGGCGGAGCGCGCTGCGACCATCCGCGCCGACAACGTCACCGAAGCCGTCGACGGGATGTACCGGGCCGTCAGTGTGGTGTCGCCGGGCGGCGTCTACACCCTTGCGTCGGGGCAGAGTCCGCTCCTGCTGGTGGCGCGCAACGAGCTGCCCATCGCCATCAACGTCGACCTGCGTGTGGAAGCCCCACCCGAGATGCAGATCAGTGACATCGGTCCCAAACAGCTTCCGCCGCGAGGTAGCCGACAGTTGACTGTGCCCGCGGAAATGAACGATTCTCGCAAGCTGGAAGTCAACTTCTCGCTGACCACGACAGATGGCCGCCAATTGGGTACGCCGACCAGCGTGACCGTACGGTCGAATGCGTACGGTCGTCCCCTGGCCGCCGTGACGGCGACAGCGGGAGGGTTGCTGCTGTTCCTGGCAGGGCGACGGCTGTGGCATCGATTCAAGGGTCAGCCGGACCCAGCAGATGAAGGGTACGAACGCTCATGACCGGGAATCCACCCGAGGAGGGTCGCCGCTCGGCGATCACCCGCAAGAGTGCCACGACCCGCTCGCATCCTCGGATGCCACCGTGGGAGCGCGGTTACCCGATCCAGCCGGTCAACCCGGACGCACGTTTCGACGACGCACCCACCATGACCATCCCGGTGATCCGCGACTACCCCCGGTACCGCGAAGCCGAGATGGAATTCGCCGACCGGCAGACGACCACGTCGGACGAGTTCGACACCGACGCCCATGTCCAGGTCGGGGAACGCAAGGAGACGAACTCTCGACTCCTCGCGGCAACGGGTTCCATCGCGATCGCGACGCTGACGAGCCGCATCACGGGATTCGCCAAGCAGTTGATGATCCTGATGGTCCTCGGCCCCGCCATCGCCAGCTCGTTCACCGTCGCCAGCCAGATTCCGAACATGATCGCGGAACTGGTTCTGGGCGCCGTGCTGACCGCCATCGTCGTCCCCGTGCTGGTTCGCGCCGAGCGGGAGGACGCCGATCACGGCGAAGCGTTTGTCCGACGCCTCTTCACGGCGTCGCTCGTTCTACTCGGCATGGCCGCGCTGCTCGCGACCCTGGCAGCACCCGTACTCACCAAATACGTCTTCCTGTCCGAAGACGGCAAGGTCAGCACCGACCTGACCACGGCGCTGTCGTATCTACTTCTGCCGGCGATCCTGTTCTACGGGCTGTCGGCACTGTTCACAGCGTTTCTGAACACCAGGCAGATCTTCAAGCCCGGAGCCTGGGCTCCCGTACTCAACAACGTCGTCGTCCTCGTGGTGCTCGTGATCTACCGCCTGACTCCGGGCGAGATCTCGCTTGATCCGGTCTCGATGGGCGATGCAAAGCTGCTCACCCTCGGTATCGGCATCACCATCGGCGTCATCGTGCAGGCAGCCAGCCTGATCCCCGCGCTTCGCCGCGAGAAGATCTCGCTCAAGCCGCTGTGGGGTCTCGACGACCGCCTGCGCCAGTTCGGCGGCATGGCCGTCGCCATCGTCTTGTACGTCCTGATCAGCCAGATGGGCATGATCTTCGCGACCAAGATCTCCTCCCACGCCGACGAAGCCGGCCCTGCCATCTACAGCCAGGCCTGGTTGCTCCTGCAGCTCCCGTACGGCGTGCTCGGAGTGACGGTTCTGACGGCGATCATGCCGCGCCTGAGCCGCAACGCTGCTGCCGACGACACCCCGGCCGTCGTGGACGATCTGTCGGTCGCAACGCGTCTGACCATGATCACGCTGGTTCCGATCATCATGTTCCTGACCTTCATGGGTCCGCAGGTCGGTGAAGCGCTCTACGGTTACGGCCGCTTCGGACCCGAACAGGCCGAACGACTCGGCACCGCCGTGAGCTGGTCGGCATTCACGTTGATTCCGTACGCGCTGGTCCTGATCCAACTTCGAGTGTTCTACGCCCGCGAACAGGCCTGGACGCCGACGTGGATCGTTCTCGGCATCACTGCAGTGAAAATCGCTTTCTCGGCGCTCGCTCCGGTCTTCGCATCCAACAGCGATCAGGTCGTGATCCTGCTCGGTGCGGCCAACGGTCTCGGATACATCACCGGCGCCGTCATCGGCGGGTACCTCCTGCACCGCAGCCTCGGAAACCTGCAGATGGCCAACGTGGGCAAGACAGTCTGGTCCGTCGTACTCGCCTCGCTAGCCGGGTCGTTGACCATGCTCGCGGTCGACCGGGTCCTCGGATTCGATCAACTCACCGAGCGTTTCGGCGGACCCGGCTCGATGGTTCGCGTCGCCGTCGGCGGCATCCTGATGCTCGCGATCACCTTCACGATTCTCTACTTCAAGAAGGTTCCGGAAGTCCTGTCGGTAACGGTTGCGGTCTCCCGCAAGATTCGTTCACTGACAGGTCGCGCCGAACCGGACACACGTAACAACACCGACGACGACGTCACCGAGCTGATTCCTGCAATCAGAACGGAATCAAACGAGCAAGAACGACCGGGTGCGCTCCCGTACCCTGGTCATGGGCGTACAGGATCGCAACCCGCGCGTATTCGGGGACGGGCTATCGATGGAGAAGGAGCGAGGGTGAGCGACGACAACGTTTCCGGCAACAAGAGTGCCGGGACTTCTGCCGTGAAAGCGTCCGAACAGAAGTCAACGGCATCGTCGGGCACACCTGCATCCACGAGTTCCTCCGCATCTGCCGGCCAGAAGCCACAGCAGGGTCAGAAGCCACAGCAGGGTCAGAAGTCACAGCAGGGTCAGAAGTCACAGCAGCCCGCACAGCGACCGCAGCAGGGCCAAAGCCCGCAGGGTCAGAAGCCGCAGCCGCCGGTGCAGAAGGCCGCTCCGCCGGTACCTCCGGTCAGTGTGTCCAAGACACCTTCGGCGCCCGTGTCGAAGACACCTTCAGCACCTGTCTCGAAGACACCCGCGCCGAAGACGCCTGCTCCGGACAAGAAGGCACCCGAATCTCAGAAGACGGCTGCCGCTCAGACACCGCCCACTGCACCTCGCACACCTGCCGCCGGATCCGCATCACGACCGGCCCAGCGACCGATGCCCCGTGGACCGAAGCTCATCCCGGGCGCATCTGTCGCCGGCGGACGCTACCGTCTGCTCGCGCCGCACGGCGGAACCCGCGGACTGCAGTTCTGGGAAGCTCTCGACGTCAAGCTCGACCGTGAAGTAGCCCTGACGTTCGTCGACGCCGATCAGCGCGGTGACGACGACAGCCAGTCCGGACCGCAGGCAGTTCTCTCACGCACTCTGCGCCTGGGACGAATCAACTCGCCCGGTCTGGCTCGCGTCCTCGACGTCGTCCGCGGAAGCTCGGGCGGCATCGTCGTCGCCGAATGGACTCCCGGCCGTTCGCTGCGTGAGATGGCCGAGACGACGCCGTCGCCGATCGGTGCGGCCCGCGCCATTCGCGCCCTCGCGGCGGCTGCCGAAGCTGCTCACCGCACCGGCGGTGCGCTGTCCATCGACCACCCGGACCGCGTTCGCATCAGCATCAACGGTGACGCCGTACTGGCGTTCCCGGCGACGCTTGCAGACGCCGATTCCACCAGCGACGTCCGCGGTCTCGGCGCCATGCTGTACTCGCTCATCACGGCGCGCTGGCCGCTGGCCGAACCGTCCGCCGGTCCCGTCGGTGGTTTGCTTCCCGCCGGCCGCGGCGCCGACGGGAACATCGTCGAGCCTCGGGTCGTCCGTCCGGAGGTTCCGTTCGACATCTCGGCCGTTGCGGTTCGAGCGTTGCAGTCGGAGAGTGGAATCCGCACTGCTGCCACCGTGCAGCACATCCTCGATCAGGCGTCCGTCGTCAACGACAAGACGGAAATGATTCCGGCACTTCGTCTCGGCCACCGCGAACAGGGTGCGTCGGGTCATGCACTGAACGACCCCGAAGCCATCGAGGCCGAGAAGAAGAAGTCGACGCGGATGCTCGCGGCACTGACGGCGCTCGGTGTCTTCACCGTGATCGTCCTGATTCTCCTTGTGGTGTGGGTAGCGAGCTTCCTCTCGGGTGGCAGTAACGACACCCCGCTCAGCGAGCAGAGTTTCGGACTGACCACCGAAGCCACTGCGCCCGAGAACAATTCACCGGCGCCCGCACCGGCGGCAGCAACCGTTCCGGTAGCTTCCTCGGCCGTAACGGTGTTCTCACCCCAGGGAACGCCGGATCAGCCGGCAACAGCGAAGAACGCCATCGACGGCAATCCGGCCACCGCATGGTCGTCGGATTCGTACTTCCAGCCGTTCCCGTCGCTGAAGAACGGTGTCGGCCTGATGGTGACGCTTGCCGATGCCGCCAACCTGAAGAACGTTGCGATCACGTCTGATTCGCCGGGAACCGTCGTTGAAATCCGTTCTGCCCCTTCTGCGAATACTTCGCTGGATCAGACCAAGGAAATCGGATCGGGTGTCCTGAAGAACGGCGTGACCGACATTCCAGTCACTTCGGATGGCTCGGGTCAGTATGTCCTGGTTTGGATTACGCAGCTCAGCACCGAATCCGGACAAAACCAGACATCCATCTCGGAGATTGCATTCACTGCCGCAAAGTGATCGCCCTTGGCCCTTCTGAAACCTACCGACTGGGCTAATATCCGCCCGTGCACAGTTATCGGGGGGGCACCGGGGGCGGAGCCGGAAAATTCGAATCCAGAAGTTTCGAGAACAAGAATCTCGAGGCGACGGATTTCGAATTGTTGACTGCTCATGTCGAGGGCGATCGGCATGCGTTCCGTGAACTACTGACCAGGCATCAGGATCATCTATGGCACGTTGCCCGGCGTACGAGCTACTCGGACGAGGACGCGGCAGACGCACTCCAGGAGGGTCTGCTCTCCGCGCACCGCAAGGCAGCGAAGTTCCGCGGCGACGCGGCGGTGCGTAGTTGGCTCCACACCATCGTGGTCAATGCCTGCCTCGACCGGATCCGACGCAACAAATCACGGGCGGCGTTCTCTCTGTCTTCGGAGAACGCGGAGGAACCCCGCGATCACCGCGACTATGCGGCGACAGTGGACATGAGCCTGACCGTCGAACAGGCACTGGCATCGCTGCCGCCTGAGCAGCGTGCTGCCGTCGTCGCCGTCGATGTCGAGGGGTATCCGGTAGCCGAGGCCGCCGAGAGGTTGGGAGTGCCCGTAGGGACCGTGAAGAGTCGCTGCGCCCGCGCGCGCAAGCGTCTTGCCGCCCAGTTGGAGGACTTTCGCGAAGGCGGGAACCATTCGTGAACCGGCCGCGTCCTATCTTGTAAGGGTCCGCATCGACTGCCGAGGGAGGGTTCATGACAGATCCGTCTGTTCGCGTTCCGTCGCCTCCGTTTTCAGAAGACCTACTCGCAGATCTTCACGCCGGGGTTCTCGATTCCGAAACCAGTGCGGCTCTGTGGCCGGTGGTACGCGCAGATCCTGACGCCCATGCATTTGTCACCGCCCTTGACGGCGTCACGGCATCACTCGCGACACTGAACTCGAGCAAGGCTACTCACGAACGGATTCCGAATTCGCTTGCCGAGCGAATCAATTCGGCACTGGATCGACAGTCAGAACAGCTGGAGCCGCCAGCTGAGGCAGCTGTCGTGCCGTTCCGGCGGCGCCCACAAGCGTGGGTTCTCGGTGCCGCAGCAGCCGTGTTGGCGGCCTTCGTGATCGTTGTTATCGGAACCCGAGATTCCGAACCCGCCGAAAGTGTTGTCGCTCAACCGAGCACACCGGCGACGTCTGCTGTCGACGATCCGGATTCGGCGTCTCTGCTCTCACTCGTCGGATCCAAAAACCTTGGACCACTGGATGATCCATCCAAACTTGCCGGATGCCTACGCGCCAACGGCATCGACGAGGGCTGGCCTTTGCTCGGTTCCGGCGAGATTCGCATCGACGGGGCGCCGGCGATAGTCCTACTCTTCACGGGATCGCAGCCGCGTCAGATCACTGCACTGACTCTCGGCATCAACTGCAGCGACGGGAATCCGAATACGTTGTCGGTCAAGAACATCGGCTGACGTCGACGGTCAGCGCGGCGATGCCGCCGGGAGTAAGAGCTCGAGGATTCTTTCGCGTAGCGCATCTGTATCGTCCTCGACCGCTATCAGACTCGAAAACATCGCTGCCCCGGCCGCCAATACCAGCACGGCCTTGGCATCGAGCAGTGCCGATTCAGGATCTTCGGCGTTCTGAAGGAACAGTTGCGTACTCGGTCCACTGAACCCGCGCCACAATTCGTTGCGCAGGTCGTCGTGGTCGCGCAGGGCCGCCAGCAATCCTGGCGACGCGGCGCGAACCTCGGGACGGGAGAAGAGCTGAGCACTTCCCTCCACCACCCAACGGATCCAGCCGTCGCGATCGGTGCCCTCGAACGGTGTCAGGTCCGGTGTCGCCCCCAGGATCGACCCGAGAACAAGATGTGCCTTCGACGGCCATCGCCGCGACATCGAGGCTCGGCTGACCCCTGCCCGTGCCGCGATCGCCCGGAGACTGAGTTGATCCCAACCGACCTCGAGGAGCATCGCTCGGGTGACCTCGAGGACTGTGTCGTCGATGCGTGGGTCTCGTGGGCGACCTGATCCTGTGGCATTCATCGTGTCGAATTGTCGGACAGATTGGCAGTAGGCGCTATATCGTCGTAGTTACGAGTCCACTGGCATCGTAAAGATCAGGCCGCCGCAGGAAGTTGAAAATGACCACAGCGCCCACACCGTCGATATTCGAACCCGCACGTCTCGGCCCTCTGACCTTGCGCAACCGCATCGTCAAAGCTGCAACGTTCGAGGGCGTCATGCCCCGGGGAGCGGTCTCGGACGATCTGATCAACTTCCACGCCGAGGTGGCCCGCGGCGGGGCCGCGATGACCACTGTCGCCTATTGCGCCGTCTCACCAGGTGGACGAGTCCACCGCGACACCCTTGTCATGGACGAGCGCGCGCTGCCGGGACTACGCAGACTGACCGACGCCGTCCACGCCGAAGGCGCACTTGCTGCGGCGCAGATCGGCCACGCGGGACTGGTCGCCAACACGCTCTCCAACAAGACGAAGACTCTGGCGCCGTCGACCCGGCTGAGTCCGCCCGCGATGGGCCTCGTCAAGGGCGCGACACTCGCCGAACTCGACGGTGTCGTCTCCGACTTCGAACGGACCGCTCGCGTCGCCGTGGACGCAGGATTCGACGCCATCGAGGTCCATCTCGGCCACAACTACCTCCTCAGTTCGTTCATGAGCCCCAATCTGAACAAGCGCCACGATCGATACGGTGGCAGCGTCGCCAAGCGCGCCGAGTATCCGCGTCGAGTCGTCGAAGCGGTGCGACGGGCCGCTGGATCCAGCGTGGCGGTCACCGCGAAATTCAACATGTCCGATGGGGTGCCGAAAGGTCTGTGGCTCGACCAGAGCCTGCCGATCGCCCAGATCCTCGAAGCCGACGGCCATCTGGACGCGATGCAATTGACCGGTGGCAGTTCACTTCTCAACGGAATGTACTTCTTCCGCGGTGAGGTCCCACTGGCTGAGTTTGTCGCCTCCCAACCCAAACTCGTCGGGTACGGGCTGAAGTTCTACGGTCCCAAACTCTTTCCGACGTACCCGTTCGAGGAGGGCTTCTTCCTGCCCTTCGCCCGTCAGTTCCGACAGGCGCTGAGGATGCCACTGATCCTGCTCGGCGGCATCAACCGCGTCGACACCATCGAGCACGCACTGGATGAAGGATTCGAATTCGTCGCCATGGCGCGTGCGCTCCTCAGGGACCCACAACTGGTCAACAAATTTCAGGCCGAGAGCGTCGACGAGGGTCTGTGTATCCACTGCAACAAGTGCATGCCCACCATCTACACCGGCACGCGCTGTGTGGTTCGGGACGCGCTTGTGGTTCGGGAGGCACCGCGCCCCGCCCCGTGAGTCCCGCGCTGTGAGCTGCCGGCTGTGAGCCACTTTCCAGCGGAGTGCGGGAACAACACCCCTTATCCTGGTGTTGATCGGTACGGCTCTCCAAGAAGCGGAGGGTCTGCACTCACTATTGGAAGGCTCGCATGACCACCCAGCTGGAAAACACGCCCGCGGTCCATGACGTCATCATTGTCGGTTCCGGACCGGCCGGATACACCGCTGGTGTCTACACCGCGCGCGCTGAGCTCCAGCCCCTGCTCTTCGAGGGAACCCAGTTCGGTGGCGCCCTCATGACCACCACCGAGGTCGAGAACTTCCCCGGATTCCGCGAAGGAATCATGGGCCCCGACCTGATGGAACAGATGCGTGAGCAGGCACTTCGCTTCGATACCGACATCCGCACCGAGGACGTCGAAGAGATCGATCTCAGCGGCCCGATCAAGACGGTCGTCGCGAACGGCGAAACGTACGCCGCGCACGCGATCATCCTCGCCATGGGCGCGGCAGCCCGTTACCTCGGCATTCCCGGTGAAGAACGCCTCCTCGGCCGCGGTGTCAGCGCCTGCGCCACCTGCGACGGCTTCTTCTTCCGTGACCAGGACATCGTCGTGGTCGGCGGCGGCGACTCCGCGATGGAAGAGGCAACCTTCCTGACCCGCTTCGCTCGCTCGGTCACCCTGGTGCACCGCCGCGAGGAATTCCGCGCCTCACGGATCATGCTCGAGCGCGCCAAGGCCAACGAGAAGATCCGCTTCCTGACCAACGCGGAGCCCGTCGAGGTGCTCGGTGAGAACAGCGTCACCGGGCTCGTCGTTCGTGACACCGTCACGGGTGAGACCTCCACACTCGAGATCACCGGCATGTTCGTCGCCATCGGCCATGACCCGCGCAGTGAGCTCGTCAAGGGCCAGGTCGATCTCGACGACGCCGGATACGTGCGCGTCGCTCCCGGTTCCACCGCGACCTCCGTCGACGGCGTCTTCGCTGCCGGTGACCTGGTCGATCACACGTACCGCCAGGCGATCACCGCTGCCGGCACCGGATGCTCCGCAGCAATCGACGCCGAACGCTGGCTGGCCGACCGCGGCGACATCACCGCCA
This sequence comes from Rhodococcus sp. T9N, assembly GCF_024436645.1. NCBI lineage: Bacteria > Bacillati > Actinomycetota > Actinomycetes > Mycobacteriales > Nocardiaceae > Rhodococcus > Rhodococcus sp. T9N. Next base: position 724,511 of record NZ_JAMSKS010000001.1, read on the forward strand.
ACACGCTCGACGCAGCCGGCCACACGGTCGACGTCGTCGGCGCTCCCTGATTCATCAAGCTGTCGAACCCAACCCTCGAGGAGTAACAGTGTCGAATACCGTCACCATCACCGACGATTCCTTCAAGCAGGACGTCCTGGGCAGCGACAAGCCCGTTCTGGTCGATTTCTGGGCAACCTGGTGCGGCCCGTGCAAGATGGTCGCCCCGGTACTCGAGGAGATCGCCGGTGAGAACAGCGAGAAGCTGACCGTCGCAAAGCTCGACATCGACGCCAACCCGGCGGCCGCCCGCGATTTCCAGGTCATGTCGATCCCGACGATGATCCTGTTCAAGGACGGCAAGCCGATCAAGACGATCGTCGGCGCCAAGGGCAAGGCCGCACTGCTCAAGGACCTCGCAGACGTTCTCTGACGGCTGGATGAGCATCGTGGATTCTCGCAATCCACAGAATTTCTGAGATAATCGATCGATGTGCCTGATCGGGTCTACGACCAGGCACATCGATCGAATTCGTTAACCGATCCGAGAGGCTTTCACGCATGCACAGACTCCGACACGGCGATCACGGCCCGGCCGTCGCCGAGATTCGGGGCACATTGACGAAGCTGGGATACCTCCATCACGGAACTTCCGGTATTCGACGTGAAAGCGCCGACGGTGCCCACTGGGTTGCACCCGACGCCATCTTCGATCATCAACTCGACAGCGCCGTTCGCGCCTTCCAGCAGCAGCGTGGGCTCCTTGTCGACGGCATCGTGGGCCCGGCCACCTATCGGTCACTTCGCGAGGCCTCGTACCGCCTGGGCGCCCGTACGTTGATTTACCAGCTTTCTGCGCCGCTGTACGGCGACGACGTCGCAGCTCTGCAGGCCAAACTGCAGGACCTCGGCTTCTACGCAGGTCGGGTCGACGGTTTCTTCGGCCCGCAGACCCACGAATCTCTCTCGTCTTTCCAGCGTGAAATCGGGATCGCCGCCGACGGTATCTGCGGACCGCAGACACTGCGTTCGCTGGAACTGCTGGGAACTCGCGTCACCGGCGGATCGCCGCACGCGATCAGCGAAGAGGAGCTGGTGAGGCGCAAGGGCCCACAGCTGGGCGGCAAGCGCATCGTCATCGATCCAGGCCTCGGTGGTCCGTCCACCGGCACCATCGTCAACGGCATCTCCGAAGCCGACATCCTGTGGGATCTGGCTATGCGCCTCGAGGGGCGGATGGCAGCAACCGGGATGGAAACCTTCCTCTCCCGCCCGCACAACGCCGATCCGAGCGAGGCCGAGCGCGCGCTGACGTCCAACGCATTCGACGCCGATCTGATGATCTCCCTGCGCTGCGACAGCAACTCGAGCCCGTCGGCGAACGGCGTCGCGAGCTTCCACTTCGGAAATTCGCACGGTTCGGTCTCGATGATCGGGCAGGTGTTGACCGGTTTCGTTCAGCGCGAGATTGTTGCGCGAACTCCGTTGCGGGACTGCAGAACTCACGGTCGAACGTGGGAGTTGTTGCGCCTGACCAACATGCCGACGGTACAGATCGATCTCGGCTACCTGTCCAACGCGTCCGACGTTGCGGTACTGACGAATCCGCGGATGCGTGACACCATCGCCGAAGCCATCTTGATCTCGGTCAAGCGGCTGTACCTACTGGGTCAGGACGATCAGCCGACCGGCACCTTCACCTTCGCCGAGCTTCTCGCAGAAGAACTTTCGGTAGCCGACCGCATTTCGTAGGTCCTGCGGTCGGCACCTGCTCACACTCTGGCGAGTTCGCTGATCTCCACCATTTCGAGAGCTGCGGCCTTCAATAGACGGTCGAGGGCTTCTTCGACGTCGACTTTCCATTCGTGATCTCGATTGAGTTCGAGACGAAGGCGCGGATAACGATGGTGCGGTGCCACGACCTCGAAACCGTAATCCTCGAGGAACTCGGCACTGATCATGCATTCCGCGGGTGAACATTCCAGAGCAGCCGTTGCACTGGCCACGTCGGAAGCTGGCCCCAAGTCGCCGCTACGGATACCGAATGCCTCGAGCGCACGAACTCCTCGTCGGACCAGATCTGTCACGACAGCGGCCAGCAGGCTCGGCCCTAGTTCTTCCTCTATGCCCGAGGGCTCGAGGCGAAGGCTTGTGAGAAGCACTGCGTCCGAGCTGACCGGGCTGGTGGGAAACAGTTGCGCGCGCGGGATCATGCGGGGAGGGGCGTACAACGCACTGCCGAGCGGCTTTCCGTCGCGGACGGCGACCTGTCCGCACGAACCCCACTCGAGCATGACCATCGACAGCCAGGCTTCCTTCTCGAATTCCTGATCACAGAATCCTCGGGCGTCATGAAGCGCGCCCGGGTCCATCTCCCAGAACACGCATCGGCGCGCATGGGCGGAAAGCTGATCGAGGCTGTCGAGTGTGAGAGAGGTGATGACGTGAGTCGACACTGACTAACTCACTCTCCGTAGGTCCCCGAAGCGGTTTTGATGCTCGCCCGCCGCTTTTCTCTTCTCCAGGATAGGCCAGCTACGACATGTCGGCAGTGGCACGAGAGTTGATCGCCCTAATGTATTGCTGTTCAACATCTTTCGTCCCGCTTCAAGATTTCGAGAAGCTCGGACCACCTAGATTTGTCACAGTGACGAAAATAGGTGGTGTGCCCGGTCATCATGATTACGTCACCAAACGGGCATCCGAGTTCTCTACTTGGATTTCTGTGCTTCCATCATTCCGACGATGCGTTGTAGGTCGTCGACCGAGCCGAATTCGACCACAATCTTTCCCTTCCGCTTGCCCAGACTGACAGTCACCCGAGTGTCGAACGAGTCCGACAACCGCTCGGCCACATCCTGCAGGCCCGGCATCACGATGGGCTTGCGCTTCTGTGGGGGAGCGATCTCATTATCCGCCCGGTTGGCCAGAGTGACTGCTTCCTCCGTCGCGCGAACAGACATTCCTTCCGCGACGATGCGCGCCGCCATGACCTCCTGAGCGTCGGCACCCGCCTCGAGGGACAGCAGCGCGCGAGCATGGCCGGCCGAAAGTACACCGGCCGCAACGCGACGCTGAACCGCCACCGGCAGCTTCAGCAGACGAATCATGTTGGTCACGACGGGACGCGAACGTCCGATCCGATTGGCCAATTCTTCGTGGGTGACTTCGAACTCCTCGAGCAGCTGCTGATACGCCGCTGCCTCTTCGAGGGGGTTCAGTTGCACTCGATGGATGTTCTCGAGGAGCGCGTCGCGCAGCATCGAGTCGTCATCTGTTTCACGAATGATCGCCGGAATCTTCTCCAGCCCGGCTTCCTGGCTCGCGCGCCAGCGACGCTCACCCATGACAAGTTGGTACTTGTCACCGTGACGACGGACCACGATCGGCTGCATCAAGCCGAACTCGCGGATCGAGTGAACCAACTCCGCGAGTGCTTCCTCGTCGAAAACGCTGCGAGGCTGCTTCGGGTTCGTCTCGATCAGGCTCGGTTCGATCTCGAGATAGACCGCGCCGGTCGGCTCGAGTTCGGTCTCCGGCTCAGCTTCCACCGGAGCCTTCGCAGCCGACGCCTTGGTGGCTTTCGGCGTTTTCGGGGCCGCTTTGGTCGGTGGGGGAGGGGAGGGGTTGCGCTTGTCGACGCCGATTACGACGTCCGCTGCAGCCGATCCCAGACCCGGCGCCGTGGCCGGCCCAGTGGGGATGAGAGCAGCCAAGCCGCGGCCCAATCCACCTTTGCGTGCTTGACTCATCTCACTGCTCCTGGGTCGTCGTGGTGGCAGAGCGGGCGGCAAGTTCACGGCCGGCGTCGAGGTAACTCATGGCGCCACGTGAACCCGGGTCGTAGTCGAGAACTGTCATCCCGTATCCGGGAGCCTCGGACACCTTCACGCTGCGCGGAATCACAGCGCGCAGAACGGCCTCACCGAAGTGCTTGCGTACTTCTTCGGCGACCTGGTCGGCCAGCTTGGTGCGCCCGTCGTACATCGTCAGAAGGACGGTGGAGACATGCAGATCCGGGTTGAGATGAGCCTGGACGAGTTCGATGTTGCGGAGCAACTGACCGACCCCCTCGAGGGCGTAGTACTCGCACTGGATCGGGATCAGAACTTCCTTGGCAGCGACCATCGCGTTGACGGTCAGCAGTCCCAGCGAGGGCGGGCAGTCGATGAGGACGAAGTCGACGTCAAGCTCTGCGAGCACCTTGTCGTTGAGCGCGCCTTTGAGTCGATTCTCGCGGGCAACCATGGAGACCAATTCGATCTCGGCGCCCGCCAGATCGATCGTTGCCGGGATGCAGAGAAGGCGCTCACTGTGCGGGCTGGTCTGGATCGCCTCCGGGGCCTTCACTTCGCCTATGAGCAGCTCGTAGCTCGACGGGGTGCCCGAGGTATGGACGACGCCCAGAGCGGTGCTGGCGTTGCCCTGAGGGTCCAAATCGACCACAAGGACAGTGAGCCCTTGAAGAGCGAGCGCCGACGCAAGGTTCACCGTGGTCGTCGTCTTGCCGACGCCACCCTTCTGGTTCGCGATGGTGATCACGCGGCGGAACGCCGGCTTCGGCAGCGTAACCGAATGGGGATGAAGCACTTGGCTCGCTCGATGCGCGGCCGCCCCGATGGGGGTCTCCTCCGAGGAGATCGCCGCGTAGGGGGCGGTGAAATTGTCGTCGTCGTTGACGATCTGATCCGCACCCGCACTCGTGTGCTGCTTCGGTGTTTCACGTGAAACGGCGGATTCAGATCGACCCGACATTGACTGCTCCTTCGATTGGGAATCGATCACTAGGTGCTCTCATCATCTGTACATTGCTCTCGATTGCATGCGTGTAAATCATCAACGCTGGCGGCGCTTCGGGAGACGTTCGGCCTTCACCACAACAGTGGGGGTGCGGAGAATCTTGGCTCCGCATTCGAGTATTTCCAACTTACCTGCGCCCAACTTGGTGAGCGCCGTACGGTCTCGCTCGATCTCCTCGGAGGCGCTCGAACCCTTGAGTGCCAACATCCGGCCGTGCTCGTGAATGAGTGGGAGGGACCAACGTGCGAGCTTCTCGAGAGGCGCCACAGCTCGCGAGGTGACTACATCCGCGCCGCCCGCTTCCTTCACAACACCCGATTCCTCGGCTCGCCCTCGGACAACCAATACGTCCAATCCGTTGGACTCGATGAACTCCGCGAGGTACACCGAGCGTCGAAGCAACGGTTCGACCAGAGTCACCTTCAAGTCCGGGCGGGCGATTGCGAGAGGGATACCGGGTAGGCCGGCGCCGCTTCCAACGTCCACAACCGACTCGCCTTCGGCAATCAACTCACCGATGACGGCGCAATTGAGAAGGTGACGCTCCCACAGTCGAGGGACTTCACGGGGACCAATGAGCCCGCGCTCGACACCATCCGTCGCCAGGGATTGGTAATACCGTTCCGCGATCTCATATCTGTCACCGAACACTGCGCGCGCAGTCTCTTGTTCGTCCCAGTCAACCGACGCCGCACCATTCTGTTCCACGTGAAACATCCTCCCGCGTAAACCGCGAAATCAACAATCAAGACCGAAATCATTATCCGCTCTGGAGCCGACATGTGTTCGCTTCTGCACACCGACTCGCTGTGAGTCTGCCGACTCGTTCATTCTTTGGGAAGTATTCGGCCCAAAATTCAAGCGGGGGAGGGGAGGGTTCACGTTCCACGTGAAACATTGCGCTGAAAATTCTTCCAATTCTGACGCGTTTCACGTGAAACATAGCCGGGCGATCGAATGCAGATAGGAGCGCAATTCTTAGTATCATCACAGTGACGAAACTGCCATGGGTAGTTACATGGATGGAATTCTGACCCAAAATGGGCAATTTTCAACGAAAAGTGGTTGCCGAAAATCGCTGTCGTAGGACTGCCGAGCGGACTCGGTCACTCTGACCCAGTCGGTTTCTGACGCGGACGTTCTTCTTCGATTCCAGTTCTTGGACGACATCCGAAGACGAAGATGACCGCAATGACTCAATCCCCACGAAGGCACCGCCAATTATTGTGGCCAACAGAGCAAGAGCCCGCGGCGCCTACGCCGATCAAACCATCCACATAATTAGCCGCCCACAGCGCTCCGTTGACCAGAGCCCTGACAGCAGCGAGCACGATGACGGCGAGAGCAGAACCCTCGCTAGTCCCGCCCATCTGATACGAAACCTCAACCCTCGGCGGTTCCACGTTGGTACCGAGGCACCACATCGACCCGGTTTCACGTGAAACGAAGGCCGACTATTTCGAGTCGAGGGAGAGGGGCATCTCGCAATACGGCAACCTGCCGCCCTTCGGTAAATCTCATGGCAAGCTCGGAATCCATGTCTCGCGGGCAAATAGCAGCCATGGACCATACCGCCAACTCGACGGATACTGACGTAAACGATGACGGGACCGAGGGGTCGATCAGCCAAGTTGTCTGCCGTGCCGGAACTGACCAAGCCAGCGTGGTCGAACCACGGATCGCTTGTGGTCTCGCCTCGAGGCGACCGGTTGGCAGCGATCACGACCTGACCGGGGCTCTCGGGTCTAGATGAGTAACCGTCAGGCAGTGCCGAATGAAATGTCAGCACCCGGTAAGGCCATACGCAGATCCGGTTCGACAACCGAGACGAGTTCAAACTCCACTGAAGGCGGTTCTGCTCTACAGAAGGCGGAAGAGTCCGGACGGCCCTCAATTGATGCATTCATCGCGTTTCTGACTCGCTTGTTAAAAAGGTCGCCGACGCACCTGGGAAGTTCCGTACGGCACGGCGGTGTTCATATCCCAAAAAGGCATCCAACGAGGTACCTCGACTTACTCCATAGTGCGGTGGAACCAGGCGATGGAGCGCAGTGGTTCTGAGGTCGAGAAGATACTAGGCGTGGTACAAATCGGGCATGAGATACGCAATTGTTGCCGCTGCCATATTGGCCTCGCTGGCTGCACCCGCTTTGGCCAGCGCCCAGGTCCCGTACCAACCGCCAGTGGTGGCGCTCGTTGGTGATGATTCATCGATCACCGCGACGATCACGAACCCGAATGACAGTGGCATCTGCACCCTGTCAATTTCGTCCTCACCGAGACCACCGGTGAACGATCCCAATGACCACACACGCACGGTCGAGCCTTTCACCGATGACGATGCCTCCTGGCCGCAGGCCGGGCAGTCGGTGGAACTAACGCGCGACGATCTCCAGCCGGGGGTTTACGACCTCACCGCCTGGTGCGGTAAGCCCGCGCAGGGAGGAGGTTGGGTGATGGGACAACTGTCGAATGGCGTGTCCTACGAGGTGCGGGTTGGATCGATGCCGGAACCTACAGGCTCCCTGGCGTTCGGGTCATAAAGACCACGAGATTGCGCCTACGAGCGAACCGGATGGGTATTTCCGATTTCCTTCATCCGCCTTCGCTTACCCGATCAAAACGAAGAAGCAATGACCCACCCATGAGGGAATCGCCGCCTAGGGACTGAGCCCCGACCATACAGAAAGAGCATGCGTAAGGCACTCAAGATCATCAATCCGAGAGGGATTCCGGAACGCTCGTGGGACATGTCGACAACGATAGGCACCTGACCTTCACCGTGGCGCCGGATTCGGTTTCACGTGAAACACTCTCGGACACAAAAGCGGGCCCCGGAAAATCCGGGGCCCGCATTCGATCAGGGGGGAGTGTCAGTCCTTGAGGACAACCACTCGACGAGACGGCTCAGCGCCTTCGCTCTCGCTGGAAACACCGGCGACCTTGGCGACGGCGTCGTGCACGATCTTGCGTTCGAACGGCGTCATCGGAGCAAGCTCTTCGCGTTCGCCGGTCTCGAGAACACGCTGTGCAGCTTCCGCACCGAGAGCACTGAGTGCCTCGCGCCGGCCCGCACGCCACCCGGCGATGTCGAGCATCAAGCGGCTGCGCTCTCCGGTCGACTGCTGAACTGCCAGACGAGTCAGCTCCTGGAGAGCATCCAGAACCTCACCCTTGCGTCCCACGAGCTTGGTCAGGTCGTCGCCGCCGTCGATGCTGACGATCGCCCGATCGCCCTCGACGTCAAGGTCGATGTCTCCGTCGAAATCGAGAACGTCGAGCAACTGCTCAAGGTAGTCGCCGGCGATCTCGCCCTCTTCGATCAGGTCGTCATCGGAATCGTCGATGTCTACATCCACATCGGTAACCGGCGCAGTGGTCTCGGTGCTCACGTCTGCGTTCTCTCCATCCACAACGATGTCAGCTTCACTGGACATTGGTCGTTCTCTTTCCTGGATCAGCGCCGTTTATTGCGCTTGGGGGAGTTGCCGCGGTTGCTCTGTGGCCGGTTCTGTTTCGGTTTCGACGTGGAACCACCACTGGAACCCGAGGGCTTCGGCTGTGGCTTCTTGAACGAAACTTCCGGGGCGTCACCGTCGTCGTCGGCTGAATCCGCGGTCTTCAGCGCAGCCGGAGATCCCTTCTTCTTGCTGGGATCGGGACGGGCACCGGGCTTGGGCGCATTGTCGTTGCGGCGAGTGATCGCTTCCTGCTTCTTGGCTTCTTCTTCCGCGTCGATCTTGCGGAAGACGAGGTGCTGCTGACCGTAGGTCCAGATGTTGTTCGACACCCAGTACAGGAGGATCGCGATCGGAAGGAACGGTCCACCGACCAGAACACCGAGCGGGAAGACGTACAGGGCGAGCTTGTTCATGATCGCGGACTGCGGGTTCGCGGCAGCTGCTTCGCTCTGACGGGCAACAGAAGCGCGTGAGTTGAAGTGCGTCGCGATGCTGGCGATGATCATCAGCGGAGCGGCCACGAGGATGATGTTCAGCCGTGACGGAAGCTCGGGAACGTTCTCGGTGACGTAGGCCTGAAGCTGCGCAACCGGCGTCGTGATCGCGGCCGAGATGGGCGCGCCGAACAGACGAGCATCCAGGAACGACTGGACGTCAGTGGCCGAGAAGACGTAGTTCGGGGTGTTGAGGTTGTCCTCGGCGCTCATGCCCAGCTGGCCCATGCCGGTGCCGGTGCGGTTGAACGAGCGCAGGACGTGGAACAGACCGATGAACACCGGAGCCTGAGCCAAGACCGGGAGACAGCCCATGATCGGGTTGAATCCGTGCTCCTTCTGGAGCTTCTGCATCTCGACGGCCTGGCGCTGACGGTCGCCCGAATACTTCTTCTGCAATGCCTTGATCTGTGGCTGCAGTTCCTGCATCTGACGCGTCGTGCGGACCTGCTTCACGAACGGCTTGTACAGAACCGCACGCAAGGTGAACACCAGGAACACCACGGAAAGCGCCCAGGCTATTCCGTTGTCCGGGCCGAGAATGAACCCGAAGACCTTGTGCCAGACCCACAGAATCGCGGATACCGGATAGTAGATGAAATTGAGCACGGCTCTAAGTACTCCTCTGTTCGTCCGTCGGACTGTGACACGCTGCGCGTGCTTCCGGACAGCTATGGCGGCTACCCGCATCACGGTCACGACGGGCAGGGACAGGGTCCCACCCTCCAGAATGCCAGGGGGCACACTTCGCCAACCGCACCACAGTCAAGAAAAGGCCTTTGATCGCCCCGTGAGTGCGCAGCGCTTCGACTGCGTATTCACTGCAGGTGGGGGTGAACCGGCAGGTCGGCATCCTCAAGGGCGACACATACGTCCGGTACAACTCGATACAGAAGATGAGAACAGTGGCGGGAGCGCGACGCACAGCCTTCAACACCGTGATGACACGGGAGGCTCTGGGAGTCTCGATCTGCTCAGAGAGCGGAGTACTCATGGCTCTTCACTTACCGACACCAATAGGTTCATTTTGGTCAGGCCCCCGCGCAACTGCTTGGCCAGTTCGGCTGAACTGGCGGTAGCTGCACCCGGAAGTGCGCGGATAACCACGTCCGTCTCCGGCGAAACCTGCCCGACGAAATCTGCACAGATATGACGAAGCCGGCGTGCGACTCGATGTCGAATCACCGCCGGCCCGACAGCCTTGCTCACGATCAGCCCGAAACGGGGACCGTGATTTGTTACTACCAGCGCCTCTACTTGCTCGCGATCGAACGCGTGCACGACAAGGTCGCGTCTTCCCATACGACGCCCGCGTCGCACCGCCACGGAGAAATCCGCGTGGCGACGCAACCGAGACGGCTCAGGCAACACCCCGAGCTCCTGAACTCGAAATCAGATCAGGCGGTGAGGGAATCGCGGCCCTTACGGCGACGCGCCGAAACGATTGCACGACCCGCACGGGTACGCATACGAAGACGGAAGCCGTGAACACGCGCGCGGCGGCGATTATTCGGCTGGAACGTCCGCTTGCCCTTGGCCACGGTCAACACTCCTCGAAGTTCATTGACGCCTCCCGGCGTCATTCAGTGATCGACGCCTTACGGCGCCTTTGGATCCAACAGGTACAGAACAATCAACTTCACTCGTTGTGGCTTGGAAGACCGATCCGACCTGACATATGTAGCCAGCACGAAGCGATCACCACCAGCGGGTGACCGTTCGAGGTTACTTACCACCGTTGCCAAGGTCAAACCAGCCCGATTCGGAGCCCTCCCGCGGCAACCACGGCGACACGCCGATACTTACATCATTCCGCAGATTCCATTCACAGTGTGCATACGGCCGTGACCTCGAGCGAGGCGGCAAGTGTGACCTTGGCAACAGTTCCGCTACGGACTGCAGGTGACCCGAAGGCAACCCGGACAGTTCCACCGGCGCATGCTCTCGACAAGGCCTCATCAGCACATACGGGCACGAGCGCCGGACGCGACCCCGAATCCCGAGTTTCCACATTCATCCACAGGGCTGTGAGTGTTGACGCATCCCCGACACCAAGTGGCGAACGCCTCGAGTTCCGACAAAGTTGCAGGTAGATCAATTTCTCGATCACTTTGACGAATTTGGTTGACGAAAAAACCGACTCAGTGCAGGTTTGTCCACATCTGTGGATAATTGTGTGGAAACACAGCCCAGGTGGCATATTCGTAGCCTGTTACGGGGTTCTCACCCCGGGTGGTAATCCACCGAATCATTCGACGCCGCAGCCATACGCTCGGCAGCTGCAGCACACCCACTGTCGGCGAAACACGGGAAGGAACCACGTGAACGACGATCCCAACGCGCTCGCACGGGTCTGGGTCGACGTGGTTGCAGAACTCACGAGTGATGACCCCGGAAGTAATCTTCCGGCTTTGAGCAGCAAGCAGAAGGCATTTGTCCGTCTGGTGAGGCCTCTCACACTTGCTCAGGGTTTTGCACTCCTCTCGGTTCCATCGCCATTTGCTCAAGAGACGATCGAGCGCGATCTACGCGAGCCGATCCTGCAGGCACTCGGACGCCACCTCGGCGGCCAGGTCGAGGGACTCGGTGTCCGCATCGCACTCGAAGACGATGCCGACGCACCCGCCGAACCGGTCGAGGAGCGCACGGGCAGCCGTCAGTTCGAGTCGGTCAACTCATCGGGCGCATACCGTCGGCGCAGATTCACCGAAGGCGACGGCGAACCTTCGGACTCCGAGACTGCCGAGACCGAAGAAGTCGACGACGACCGCGAAGCACTCGCGAGCGTTCACGAATCGTGGCCGTCGTACTTCACGAAGCCGCCCGCTACTCCTTCTGCTTCGGGGTCCGGCGCCAACAGCCTCAACGCGAAGTACACCTTCGACACTTTTGTGATCGGATCGTCCAACCGATTCGCTCATGCCGCTGCCGTCGCGATCGCGGAGGCGCCGGCGCGTGCCTACAACCCCTTGTTCATCTGGGGAGCTTCGGGCCTGGGCAAGACGCACCTTCTTCACGCCGCCGGCCACTACGCACAGCGACTGTTCCCCGGCATGCGGGTCAAGTACGTCTCGACCGAAGAATTCACCAACGACTTCATCAACAGTCTTCGTGACGACCGCAAGGTCGCGTTCAAGCGTCGCTACCGGGAAACGGATGTCCTGCTGGTCGACGACATCCAGTTCATCGAAGGCAAGGAAGGTATTCAGGAGGAGTTCTTCCATACCTTCAACACCTTGCACAACGCGAACAAGCAGATCGTCGTTTCCTCGGACCGTCCGCCCAAACAGTTGGCAACCCTCGAGGAGCGTCTGCGGACGCGCTTCGAATGGGGCCTGATCACCGACGTTCAGCCGCCTGAGCTCGAGACGCGTATCGCGATTCTGAGCAAGAAGGCGAGGATGGATCGCCTCGAGGTCCCGCACGACGTCCTCGAGTTGATCGCCAGCCGTATCGAGCGCAACATTCGTGAACTCGAGGGCGCGTTGATCCGCGTCACCGCTTTTGCCTCGCTCAACCGCCAGCCGTTGGATCTGACGTTGGCCGAGGTGGTCCTGCGCGATCTGATGCCCGATTCGTCGAGCCTCGAGATCAACGCGGCGACGATCATGGCGGTGACGGCCGAATACTTCAACATGTCGATCGACGACCTGTGTGGGCCGGGTAAGGCCCGGCCACTCGCTCAGGCCCGCCAGATCTCGATGTATTTGTGCCGTGAGCTCACTGATTTGTCCTTGCCGAAGATCGGTCAGACGTTCGGCCGTGACCACACGACGGTCATGTACGCCGACAAGAAGATCCGTAAGGAAATGACGGAACGCCGCAAGGTGTACGACCAGGTTCAGGAGTTGACCGCAAGGATCAAGCAGCGCTCCAAGCGTTGACCTGCACTTATTTCGATCGATGCCGCTCGAGGCAGAGGTTCCCTCGAGCGGCATCGGTGTATTCGAAGGGTTCCACGTGCGGTCCCCTCGAGGGCGGTTGTCCACCTCGAGGGACGACACGCCGGAGTCAGACACGCCGATGAGAACAAACTCTTCGTTTCTTGTGAAAAGTATTCACATCTGTGGATAAGTGTGTTGATAACTCCGAAAGTCTGTGGAGTTCTCGAGGAGGAATCCGAAAACTTTCAGAGAGTGCACAGAGGGGGTCGATTGGTCCTCGAGTCTGTCCTCGAGAAGTGCACAGGCCCTTGAGGGGACCTACCAGCGTCGACAACCGTTGCTCCACAGATTGCACAGGACTTATTACTACTACTGAGAATTTCCTAGGAAAAGCTCTTTGAAAATAGTTCTGGGGACAACTCCTGTTGAGAACCTCGCCTCAGGCTGCGCTCGCCGCGGCTTCGGCTTTCCACTTGCGCCCTCGAGGGCATACGGTGGGCATCGCTTGGTCTGTGTCAGACTTCAAGTGAGCTGATGCAGATCCGCAGCAGACGAACATGCCTACCGAGAGGAATAACCCGGCGATGGAGCTTGGAAGCCTGAAGTTTCGCGTTTCCCGGGAAGAGTTCGCTGATTCAGTAGCGTGGGTTGCTCGTAGCCTGCCCTCGAGGCCGCCCGTGCCGGTTCTCGGCGGAGTTCTTCTCGACGCAACCGAAGCCGGCCTCACCGTTTCCGGGTTCGACTACGAGGTATCCGCGCAGGTCCGCGTCTCGGCAGATGTCACAACTGCAGGTCAGGCACTCGTCTCCGGTCGCCTCCTCGCAGATATCACCAAGTCGCTTCCCAACAAGCCGGTCGATGTGACCCTCGAGGGCACTCGCGTGCTCATCTCCTGCGGAAGCGCCAAGTTCTCCCTGCCTACGATGCCGGTCGAGGACTACCCCCAGCTTCCGACGCTTCCGCAGCAGTCCGGGTCCATTCCCGTCGACCTGTTCTCCGAAGCCATCAGCCAGGTAGCCGTTGCAGCCGGCAAGGACGACACCCTTCCGATGCTCACGGGTATCCGTGTCGAGATCGAACAGAATTCGATCGTCCTCGCCGCTACCGACCGCTTCCGTCTCGCCGTGCGTGAACTCGAGTGGACTCCGGCCAATCCCGACGTCCAGGCTGCTGTTCTCATCCCGGCCAAGACTCTGTCCGAGTCCGCGAAAACGCTTGCCGGCAATGCAAATTCGCCGGTCGAGTTGGCTCTCGGTTCCGGTACGACCATCGGAAACGACGGACTCCTCGGCATCGTCAACGACGGACGCCGCACCACGACGCGCCTCCTCGACGCCGAGTTCCCGAAGTTCCGTCAGTTGCTGCCCGCTCAGCACACCGCGATGGCAACGGTCGAGGTCACGCCTCTCATCGAAGCCATCAAGCGTGTAGCACTCGTCGCCGAGCGTGGCGCACAGGTTCGCATGCAGTTCTCCGCTGACGGCCTGCTCCTCTCTGCGGGTGGCGACGACGCCGGCCGCGCGGAAGAGACGCTCAACGCGTCGTTCCAGGGCGAAGCACTCACCATTGCGTTCAACCCCGGTTACCTGATCGACGGGTTGAATTCGCTTCACAGCGAAAACGTTCTGTTCGGCTTCACCACTCCCAGCCGTCCGGCTGTTCTTCGCCCCGCGGCCGAGGAAGAGCCCACGGCAGACGAGTCCGGTAACTTCGCTGCGCCCTCGAGCGAGTACACGTACCTGCTGATGCCGGTTCGCCTTCCGGGCTGAGTGGAACCCCGCACTTCAGTTCGCGCCTGACCAGGGAGAACAGTATGAAGATCGGACTCGTAGGTCTCGGCAAGATGGGCTTCAACATGCGTGAGCGCTTGCGCGCGCATGGCCTCGAGGTGATCGGATACGACCCTCGACCGGAAGTCACCGACGTCGAGTCTCTTGCCGAACTCGCTGCTTCCCTCGAGGGACCTAGAGTCGTCTGGGTGATGGTTCCGGCCGGTGACATCACCCAGAGCACCATTGCCGAACTGGCGGATGCCCTCGAGGGCGGCGATCTGGTCATCGACGGTGGAAACTCTCGCTTCACCGACGACGCTGTCCATGCCGAGTTGTTGGGTGCCCGTGGGATCGGTTTCCTCGACTGCGGTGTCTCCGGTGGCATCTGGGGCCGTGAGAACGGCTACGGCCTGATGGTGGGCGGATCCGAGCCCGACGTGGCAAAGGCAATGCCGATCTTCGACGCCCTTCGCCCCGACGGCGACGCTGCAGACGGCTTTGTCCACGCCGGCCCCGTCGGTGCTGGTCATTACGCGAAGATGGTGCACAACGGCATCGAATACGGCCTGATGCAGGCCTATGCCGAGGGGTACGAGCTCCTCGAGGCGGAAAGCCTGATCGCGGACGTTCCCGGTGTTCTCCGAGCTTGGTCGAAGGGGACCGTCGTACGTTCGTGGTTGCTCGATCTGCTTGTCGACGCCCTCGAGGAAGATCCGGAGCTTGCGCAGATCACGGGCTATACCGAGGATTCCGGCGAGGGCCGCTGGACGGTCGAGGAAGCTATCAAGCACGCTGTGCCCGCTCCCGTCATCTCCGCTGCTCTGTTCGCGAGATTTGCTTCACGACAGGATGATTCACCGGCCATGAAGGCTGTGTCCGCCTTGCGCAATCAGTTCGGCGGTCACGCGGTCAAGAGCGCTTCGCCCAAGAATTCGGCTTCTGGAAGCTAAGTGTTCGTTCGTAGATTTTCGCTGCGGGACTTCCGATCCTGGGATTCGCTGACGCTTGACCTCACACCGGGAACAACCGTTTTCCTCGGTTCGAACGGGCACGGTAAAACCAACGTCCTCGAGTCACTCGGGTATCTGTCGACGCTGTCGTCTCATCGAGTGTCCACGGACGCACCGATGATCCGCAGCGGTTCCGCCAGTGCTTTTGCCGGTGCAACGGTGGTCAACAACGGACGCGAACTGACCATCGACGTCGAACTGATCGAGGGAAAGTCCAACCGCGCCAGGATAAATCAGTCTCCGACGCGTCGCCCACGCGAAGTGTTGGGGATTTTGCAGTCGGTGATGTTCGCGCCGGAAGATCTGTCGTTGGTTCGCGGAGATCCTGGCGATCGTCGACGCTATCTCGACGAGTTGTTGACGTCCCGGATACCCCGAATGGCTGCTGTCCGTGCGGATTACGACAAAGTTCTGCGTCAGCGCTCAGCCCTACTCAAAACTGCCGGTGCGGCTTTGCGTCGCGGTTCTCGTGGTGGCGAGTCCGACAACGTCCTCTCCACCCTCGAGGTGTGGGACGGGCATCTGGCCGCTCACGGCGCACAATTGTTGGCCGGGCGCCTCGAGTTGGTCCATGATCTGGCGCCGCATCTGGCGGAGTCGTATCGTTCCATCGCACCCGAATCTCGGCCGGCGTCGATTCGATACAAGAGCAGTCTGGGGTCCTCGTTGGATCCCGAATTCACCGACCCTGCAAGGATTTCCGGTATCGACGACGTTGCGTACCTCGAGGAGAGATTCCATCTCGAGTTGGCACAGATGAGGTCGAAGGAAATCGATCGCGGAGTGTGTCTGGTCGGTCCGCATCGGGACGATCTGGAGCTGATTCTCGGTGACAGCCCGGCGAAAGGCTTTGCAAGCCATGGTGAATCGTGGTCTTTTGCGCTTTCGCTGCGGCTGGCAGGTTTTGCCCTGTTGCGCGCCGACGGCAGCGACCCGGTCCTGATGCTCGACGATGTCTTCGCGGAATTGGACCGTCGTCGGCGTCGTGCGCTCGCCACCGTTGCAGCCACCGCCGAACAGGTGCTGATCACGGCCGCCGTTCCCGAGGATGTACCGGACGAACTCGAGGCGGCCAAGTTCGGCGTCGAAGCCTCCGATACCGGAGACGGTCGGATATCCCGGATAGTGCCCGTAGGCTCGGCAGATCAGGAGGTCGAGTTCGATGACTGAAGACAGCAGCGCTGCCCCGGAGCCCGAGCTCAAGGGGATCGATCTGGCGCGCCGTGCCCTCGAGGAGGCACGCGCGACAGCCAAAGCCAACGGTAAGGCCGTCGGGCAGGGGCGCTCGTCGCCCAAATACGGAAGCGGCCGCCCGCGTCGACGCAGCGGTTGGTCCGGCCCCGGCCCGGATGCGCGGGACCCTCAGCCGTTCGGTGCTCTCACCAGCGCTATCTCCAAATCGCGTGGGTGGTCCCCCAAGGTGTCCGAGGGCACGGTCCTCGGTCGGTGGCCGCAGGTCGTCGGAGAAGACATCTCCGCGCACGCCGAGCCGATTTCTCTGAAAGAAGGTGTTCTCAGCATCTCCGCCGAGTCGACGGCGTGGGCTACCCAGTTGCGCATGATGCAGTCCCAGATTCTGGCCAAGATCGCTGCTGCCGTCGGTGACGGCGTCGTGAAGACACTGCGGATCACCGGTCCGAGTGCGCCTAGCTGGCGCAAGGGAGAAAGGCATGTGAAAGGCCGCGGACCTCGCGATACGTACGGCTGAGGAAAACTCAACCAGGCCCTGGTTCTACCTATTACTTCGTGTTACAGTTAAAACTCGCTAGTGAGTGAACTGTGTCACAAGGCTGTCGTTCCCCACCGATCGGCAGGCATGAAGGAGTAGCTAGATGTCGCAGAAGATATCGACACCCGCTTCGTCGTTCGCCGAGCCGGATCACATCCTGTTGCAGGCTCGCAATGTCGAGTTCGACTGGTCCGATCTGCCCATGCACTGGATTCCGGGCGATCCGTTCAGCACACACGTTCTCAACGTGCTTCACCTTCTCCTCCCCGCCGGTGAGGAATGGTTTGTCGAGACCTTCAAGGAAGCTCTTCCTCTGATCGAGGACGAGAAACTCCGTGAGGACGTCGTCGGATTCATCGGCCAAGAGGCGATGCACTCCAACGCGCACTCGGGTGTCCTCGTCCATCTCAAGGAAAACGGCCTCGATCCGACGCCGTACACCCAGCAGATGGAGTGGGCATTCTCGAAACTGCTCGGACCGCGCCCGATGACGGGTCTGCGCGCCGAGAATCACCTGGTGGAGCGTTTGGCGATCATCGCGGCCATCGAACACATCACTGCTTTCCTCGGCGACTGGGTGCTCAACGCCAAGGGGCTGGACAAAGCCGGCATGCACCCGACCATGCTTGATCTCCTTCGCTGGCACGGCGCCGAAGAAGTCGAACACCGAGCCGTCGCGTACGACGTCATGCGCTACTTCGACAAGCGTGAGACCCGCCGGATCCGTACCCAGATCCTCGTCACGCCCGCAATCGTGTGGCTGTGGATTCGCGGTACCCGGTTCTTGATGCGCAACGATCCCGAGCTTGCCGCTCAGGCTCCCAGCCGTCGACGCCCCCACCTGTCCGATTTCATCGCGGCCGGAAAGCGTGGCACAGTTCCCACGTCGTTCGAGCTGGTCAAGCGGATGTCGACGTACTTCAGCAAGTCCTATCACCCCAGTAACGAGGGCTCGACCGCCCAGGCGGTGCAGTACCTGGCGTCGTCACCCGCAGCTCAGGCGGCTGCACGGTGATTTCACTCTCGAGGGTCAAGGACGTCATCTCCGGGCACGACGGGTTGCCGCGTTTTCCGGCGCCACCCGATTTGTCCGGAAAGAACCGTCCCGACCGTGCCATGCGCATCACGGAGTTGTTGGCGGACAAGTACCTTCGGGTGTTGACGGCCTACGACTACAACCCCGAGATCGCTGGCCACAACCCCGACACGGCCATGAACATGGTGGTCAGTACGCGTGAGGTGGTGGCGACTGACGAGAACGTCGTTCGCCTGCGCTTCGAATCCGCGGACGGCTCACCGATTCCGCCGTGGCATCCGGGTTCGCACCTGGACTTCCATCTACCTTCGGGTCTGCGGCGTCAGTATTCGCTGTGCGGCGACCCGGCCGATCGCACGGGGTACAGCGTCGCGGTGCGCCGGATCCCCGACGGTGGTGGCGGTTCCATCGAGATGCACGCTCTCCAGCCCGGTGAGCACGTCACGGTACGCGGACCACGCAACGGCTTCCCGTTTGTCGGAGAAGGCAGCGCGTTGTTCGTCGCCGGCGGCATCGGTATCACGCCGATCATCGCAATGGTCCGTGCGGCAAGAGAATTGGGGATGGACTGGTACTTCGTGTACTCGGGCCGCTCTCGTGAATCCATGCCGTTCCTCGACGAGATCGCAACTTGGGAACCCGAGCGTGTCTTCGTGCGCCCGGACGACGAGTTCGGATTGCCCACCACCACAGACCTTCTCGGACGAGCGCCGGTCGGCGGCGCCGTGTACTGCTGTGGCCCGACGCCGATGCTCGATGCCGTCCGCCGCGGTTTCCGCGATACACCCTCCACCGCTTTGCATTTCGAGCGGTTCGGGGCTCCGCCGGTGATCGACGGCAAGGAATTCGAAGTGCAGCTTGTCAATTCGGGTCAGGTACTCACCGTGCCCGCCGACGAGTCCGCGCTCGACGTCATCAAGAAGGCATTGCCCGGTGTCGGGTACTCGTGTCAGCAGGGTTTCTGCGGAACCTGTCGTGTGAAGGTACTCGCGGGTAAACCCGATCACCGCGAAAGGCGTCTGACCGACACCGAACAGGAAACGGAGATGCTCATCTGCGTATCCCGTTCCGACGGTGGACGTCTCGTTCTCGATCTCTAGATTTCCCAATCCGAAGGATTCACAGCCGAAGGGTCAGTCAATGTCCAAGCACTCTCCTGTCCATGCCGTGACCGCGCGTCGCGTGACCAACGGTTCCGTCAGCCTGGCAGTGTTCGAGCAGGGCAAGGCAGACGGCGAGACCATCGTCCTGGTGCATGGTTGGCCCGACACCCATGAATTGTGGAACCGCATCGTGCCTTTGCTGGCAGACGACTTCCGCGTCGTCAGCTACGACAGCCGCGGGGCCGGTGAGAGCACGATCCCCTCGAGGGTGCAGGACTACCAACTGAGCGCACTGGCCGGCGATCTTTTTGCCGTCATCGACGCGGTCAGCCCGGGCAAGCCGGTGCACGTCCTCGCGCACGACTGGGGATCCGTCGAAACGTGGGAAGCGGTCTGCGAGCCGGGTGCCGAAGAGAAGATCGCGTCGTTCTCATCCATCTCGGGTCCGAATCTCGATCATCTCGGTAAGTGGATCCGGGCGAGCGCGTCCAAGCGTCGTTTCCTCGGCCCGGCGGCGCAGGGAATTGCGTCGGCCTACACCGTTCTGTTCCAGATTCCCGGGCTGTGCACCCTTCCGTTGCGTCTGTGGTTCTCCAAGCACTGGCCGGCATTTCTGGGCTTCTTCGACGGTCTGGACCCCCGTGTGGTCAACACCGCGCCCACCATCGCCGACGACATGGTGAACGGACTCAAGCTTTATCGCGCGAACATCCGGCCGTCGCTCGGCAAGCCGCGGGATCGGTACACGGACGTGCCTGTTCAGCTCATTCTGAACAAGTACGACAAAGCCGTTCGTCCGGTGGGATACGAAGACACCGAAAAATGGGTCTCCGACCTGCAGCGACGTGAAATTGCCGCGGGACACTGGTCGCCGTTTTCACATCCGGGTGAGGTTGCCGAACATGCGCGGGCATTTATCGCGAGCCTGAGAGAGCGTCGCTCGGAGAAGCAAAGTTCCTAGCGTTTCACCTTCCGGGGATCGTAAAAATTCGTCTGCGGCGCAGCCAGGGGTGTCATTGGCCGCTTCTAGTCGGTGCTTACCAGTAAGATGGTCAACGGTAACTAGCGGCAACATTCTCGAACCCGCTCCGACGACACCCGCAAGGGCTTGCTGACGGCTGCGCTCGAGTATTGACGGAGAAGGAGAGCTACCCACCCGTGGCTGCCCAGAAGTCAGATACAAGCACTTCCAGCAAGGACTACAACGCGTCGTCCATCACCGTCCTCGAAGGACTCGAGGCGGTACGTAAGCGTCCAGGCATGTACATCGGTTCCACCGGTGAACGCGGTCTGCACCACCTCATTTGGGAGGTCGTCGACAACTCGGTCGACGAGGCGATGGCCGGACACGCCACCAAGGTCGAGGTCACCCTCCTCGAAGACGGCGGAATCCGCGTCATCGACGACGGCCGTGGCATCCCGGTCGGCATGCACGCCTCCGGAGTCCCCACCGTCGAGGTCGTGCTGACCCAGCTGCACGCCGGCGGCAAGTTCGACTCCGACTCCTACGCCGTCTCCGGTGGTCTGCACGGCGTCGGCATCTCGGTGGTCAACGCGCTCTCGACCCGGCTCGACGTCGACATCAAGGTCGACGGCTACCGGTGGCAGCAGACGTACACCGATTCCAAGCCGGGAGAGCTCGTACAGGGCGACCCGACGAAGGAGACCGGCACCACCGTCAGTTTCTGGGCTGATCCCGAGATCTTCGAGACCACCCGCTACAACTTCGAGACCGTTGCGCGTCGTCTGCAGGAAATGGCCTTCCTCAACAAGGGCCTGACCATCACGCTGACCGACGAGCGCGCCGAGGTCATCGACGACGAAGCTGCCGAGGTGGCCGAGGCTCCCAAGTCTGCTGCCGAAGAAGCCGAAGAAGCTGCTCAGGCAGCGCCGCGTAAGTCCAAGACCCGTATCTACCACTACCCCGGTGGACTCGAGGACTACGTCCGGCACATCAACAAGAGCAAGACCCCGATCCACAACTCGGTCGTCGGATTCACCGCCAAGGGCACCGGCCACGAGCTCGAGGTCGCAATGCAGTGGAACTCCGGATACTCGGAGTCCGTGCACACCTTCGCCAACACCATCAACACCCACGAGGGTGGTACCCACGAAGAGGGCTTCCGCGCCGCACTGACCGCAACGGTCAACAAGTACGCGCTCGAAAAGAAGCTGCTCAAGGACAAAGATCCCAAGCTCACCGGTGACGACATCCGTGAAGGACTCGCGGCCATCATCTCGGTGAAGGTCGGTGAACCCCAGTTCGAGGGTCAGACCAAGACCAAGCTCGGCAATACCGAGGTCAAGTCCTTCGTGCAGAAGGCGTGCAACGAGCACCTCGCGCACTGGTTCGAGGCGAACCCGGCCGACGCGAAAACCATTGTGAACAAGGCTGTTTCGTCGGCGCAAGCCCGCGTCGCCGCACGTAAGGCGCGTGAGCTGGTCCGCCGTAAGAGCGCGACCGACCTCGGTGGCCTGCCAGGCAAGCTCGCCGATTGCCGCTCCAACGATCCGGAGAAGTCCGAGATCTACATCGTGGAGGGCGACTCCGCAGGCGGCTCGGCCAAGTCCGGCCGAGACTCGATGTACCAGGCGATCCTCCCGCTCCGCGGAAAGATCATCAACGTCGAGAAGGCGCGTATCGATCGCGTCCTCAAGAACACCGAAGTCCAGTCGATCATCACCGCGTTCGGCACGGGCATCCACGACGAGTTCGACATCGCCAAGCTGCGCTATCACAAGATCGTGCTCATGGCCGACGCCGACGTCGACGGTCAGCACATCGCAACGCTGCTGCTCACGCTGCTGTTCCGCTTCATGCGGCCGCTCGTCGAGCACGGCAAGGTCTACCTCGCGCAGCCGCCGCTGTACAAGCTCAAGTGGCAGAAGGGTGCGCAGCCGGAATTCGCGTACTCCGACCGCGAGCGCGACGCGATGGTCAAGGCCGGCCTCGAGTCCGGCAAGAAGATCAACAAGGACGACGGCATCCAGCGCTACAAAGGCCTCGGCGAGATGAACGCCAAGGAGCTGTGGGAAACCACGATGGACCCGACGGTGCGCGTTCTGCGTCTCGTCACGCTCGACGACGCGGCTGCTGCCGACGAGCTGTTCAGCGTGCTGATGGGCGAAGACGTCGAAGCACGACGCAGCTTCATCACCCGCAATGCCCGGGACGTTCGTTTCCTCGACGTGTAGGCCTGCGGCCCTGTGCGTGGTTGAGGAGTCCCCGGGCTCCTTTTCCGCGCACAGGGGCTTGCCCCCTCTTTTAAGAAAGTGAGCTCATGACCGACACCACGTTGCCACCGGACGGTCCGCAACACGACCGGATCGAACCGGTCGACATCCAGCAGGAAATGCAGAACAGCTACATCGACTACGCCATGAGCGTCATCGTCGGTCGCGCTCTGCCGGATGTCCGCGACGGACTCAAGCCGGTGCACCGCCGCGTGCTCTACGCGATGTACGACAACGGATATCGCCCCGACCGCGGATACGTGAAGTCTGCCCGACCGGTCGCCGAGACCATGGGTAACTACCACCCCCACGGCGACTCCTCGATCTACGACACGTTGGTCCGTATGGCCCAGCCGTGGTCGCTGCGTTACCCGCTCGTCGACGGTCAGGGAAACTTCGGCTCCCGCGGCAACGACGGCGCAGCCGCCATGCGTTACACCGAGTGCAGGCTCACGCCGCTCGCGATGGAAATGCTGCGCGAAATCGACCACGAGACAGTCGATTTCACCCCGAACTACGACGGCAAGACGCAGGAACCGACGGTTCTGCCCAGCCGAATCCCGAACCTGCTGATCAACGGTTCCAACGGCATCGCCGTCGGTATGGCCACCAACATTCCGCCGCACAACCTGCGTGAAGTTGCCGAGGCCATCTACTGGGCGCTCGACAACTTCGAAGCGGACGAGGAAGCCACCCTCGCGGCCGTCATGGAGCGCATCAAGGGACCCGACTTCCCCACGCACGGGCTCATCGTCGGTGGACAGGGCATCCAGGACGCCTACACCACCGGCCGTGGCTCCGTTCGTATGCGCGGCGTCGTCGAGATCGAAGAAGATGCCAAGGGCCGCACCACAATCGTCATCACCGAGCTGCCCTACCAGGTCAACCCGGACAACCTGATCACCTCCATCGCGGAGCAGGTTCGTGACGCCAAGATCGGTGGCATCTCCGACATCCACGACGAGTCCTCGGACCGCGTCGGCATGCGCATCGTCGTCACCGTCAAGCGTGACGCCGTTGCCAAGGTCGTGCTGAACAACCTTTACAAGCACACCCAGCTGCAGACCAGCTTCGGCTGCAACATGCTCTCCATCGTCGACGGAGTGCCGCGCACGCTGCGCCTCGACCAGATGATCCGTCTGTACACGGCGCATCAGCTCGAGGTCATCGTTCGTCGTACCAGGTACCTGCTTCGCAAGGCACAGGAGCGCGCCCACATCCTGCGCGGTCTGGTCAAGGCCCTCGACGCTCTGGACGAGGTCATCGCCTTGATCCGTGCGTCGCAGACCGTCGACATCGCTCGCGCCGGATTGATGGAACTCCTCGACGTCGACGAGATCCAGGCCGACGCCATCCTCGGCATGCAGCTGCGTCGTCTGGCCGCCCTCGAGCGTCAGAAGATCGTCGACGAGTTGGCCGAGATCGAACTCGAAATCGCGGACCTCGAAGACATTCTGGCTCGCCCGGAGCGTCAGCGCGCGATCGTTCGTGACGAGCTCAAGGAAATCGTCGACAAGTACGGCGACGACCGTCGTACCCGCATCATCGCCGCCGACGGAGACGTCAACGACGAGGATCTGATCGCCCGCGAAGACGTCGTCGTCACGATCACCGAGACCGGTTACGCCAAGCGCACCAAGACCGACCTGTACCGCTCGCAGAAGCGCGGCGGCAAGGGTGTTCAGGGTGCCGGCCTCAAGCAGGACGACATCGTCTCGCACTTCTTCGTCACCTCGACGCACGACTGGCTGCTGTTCTTCACCACGAAGGGCCGCGTCTACCGCGCCAAGGCTTACGAACTGCCCGAGGCGAGCCGTACCGCTCGCGGTCAGCACGTTGCCAACCTGCTGGCCTTCCAGCCGGACGAGCGCATTCAGTCCGTCATCCAGATCAAGACGTACGAAGACGCGCCCTACCTGGTGCTCGCCACTCGCAACGGTCTGGTCAAGAAGTCCAAGCTCACCGACTTCGACTCCAACCGCAGCGGTGGCATCGTCGCCATCAACCTGCGCGGTGAAGACGAACTGGTCGGCGCTGTCCTCTGCTCCGCCGAAGACGACCTCCTTCTCGTCTCGGCACAGGGCCAGTCGATCCGCTTCTCGGCCACCGACGAGGCACTGCGTCCGATGGGCCGCGCCACTTCCGGTGTCCAGGGCATGCGTTTCAACGGTGACGACGAGCTGCTCTCGCTCAACGTCGTTCGTGAAGGAACGTTCCTCCTGGTCGCCACCTCGGGCGGTTACTCCAAGCGAACCGGCATGGAGGATTACCCGGTGCAGGGTCGCGGCGGCAAGGGCGTGCTCACGATTCAGTACGACAAGAAACGTGGCACTCTGGTCGGTGCGCTCATCGTCGACGACGACGACGAGCTGTACGCGATCACCTCGGGCGGCGGCGTCATCAGGACGGCTGCCAAGCAGGTTCGTAAGGCGGGACGCCAGACCAAGGGCGTGCGTCTGATGAACCTCGGCGAAGGCGACACACTGCTCGCGATTGCGCGCAACGCCGACGAGCCCGAAGAGCTCGCTGCAGAGACCACCGACAACGCAGACAATGCCGATGGAGCTAAGGAGTCCTAGTGAGCACTCCCAACCAGCCGGGCAGTGACCAGAAGAGCGAAAGCACTTCAGGTTCGACGCCACCGAAGCCGGAGCAGGCAACTGCTCCGGCGGGGCCGCAGACCTCGAAACCTGCAGCTCCAGCGGACGGCGGACCCAAAGCTTCCGAGGCAGCTCCGGCGCCCAAGGCGCCGGAGCCGCCTCGCGGCCCGTCGGCTCAGAAGCCGGCGGGTGGGGCTTCCGACGCCGCGGGTGCGGCCAAGGGTCAAGCTCCTTCCGCTCCTTCAGTGGCTCCGGCTGCGCCGGTAACTCCGGCAAAGGGTGACGGTCAGGCTCCGCCGCAACCGGTTGCCAATCAGGCTCGTGGCAGCCAGGCGCCGCCGTGGCAACGCGGACCCCAGCCGTCGGGTCAGCCGCAGGGGCAGCCAGCTCAGAACCCGGCTGCTCAGAACCCGGCGTCCAAAGCCCCGGCGTCGAAGACTCAGCCACCGCAAAGTCAGGCGCCGCAAAGTCAGCCGCAGACCAACATCACGCGCCCAGCCGGCGCTGGTGCTCCTGCGGGTCGTCCGGCAGCTCCTGCCGGGGGTAAGCCGCCTGCGGGTCCGCAGCGTCCTGCAGCGGCCGGCCCGGCGCAGGGTGGTCCGGTGCAGGGTGGTCCGGCCAAAAACCCCGCGCAGGGTGGTGCGCCGAAGGGACAGCCGCAATCGGGTCGCCCCGCTGCCGGTGCACAGACGGGTCGTCCTGCCGGCAACCCGTCGGCACGTCCCGTCGTGACGGGAACGGCGGCTGCCGCAGCTACCGGTGGCGTCGCCGGCGCGGCAGCAGCCAAGGCTGTTACACCCTCGGGCACAAATCCCAAGGCTGCAAACGCCACGGTCGCCAATCCCACGGTCGCTAATCCGAAAGCAAAAGCCGCCGCGATCGACGGGCCGACTCGGCACATCGATCGCAAGGATCTACCGAAGGACATGCCTGACCTCTCCGAGGCCAAGCATCCGTTGCCTGCTGCGGTGAAGGGTGAGAAAACTCACGCCGTATCGGCTTCGGTCGTGGACGGTGCGCCACTGCGCGCAACGGTCCAGATCCGTCGTATCGACCCGTGGTCCACGCTCAAGATCACATCCGTGATCTCGGTGTCGCTGTTCTTCGTGTGGATGGTGGCCGTCGGACTGCTCTACGTCGTTCTCGACGGCATGGGCGTCTGGGATCGCCTGAACAACGCGTTCACCGACATCGTTGCCGATGGCGGCTCCGACGGTCTGGTGACGGCCGGCCAGGTGTTCGGCTACGCCGCGCTGATCGGCATCGCGAACATGGTGCTTTTCACGGCACTCGTCACGATCGGATCGTTCATCTACAACCTCTGCAGCGACCTGGTTGGCGGCGTAGAGGTAACTCTCGCCGACCGCGACTGACCTGCGAAAACATTGCTCCGCCGGGCCCGTTTTGGTGTCAGCGGCCCGGTGGGGTAATCTTTGGAATCGGTTCAGGGGCCTATAGCTCAGGTGGTTAGAGCGCTTTACTGATAATGAAGAGGTCGGAGGTTCAAGTCCTCCTAGGCCCACTCCCATGTGCCGAAGAAGGGTTGCTGGAATGAAGGTTTTCCTGCTTGTCGGGGCCGGAATTCTGGTAGCTCTCGGGGTCACCAAGCTGATCAAAAGTCAGCGCGGAGACAAGGTTTGGCACGATTTGGAAACAGGATAGAACCTAGGTACTCTGACTCCGGTCAGAAAACCGAACGGGGCCTTAGCTCAGTTGGTAGAGCGCTGCCTTTGCAAGGCAGATGTCAGGAGTTCGAATCTCCTAGGCTCCACAGTAAGAAAACACCCTCCCGGGATCCGGGAGGGTGTTTTTGTATGCCGATGTACCCGATCTCTGCTCGCCCCGGCCGGTGCCCGACTTGCCCGACTTGTGTGCCCCCTGTTTTTGAGCGAACGGCACTTTCGGCGCACTGGAGGCGATGAACATGCCGTTCGCTCGGAGTGGGGTGGCCGGAACCGCGCCCACTATGGACCGTTCGTCCCGAATTCTCCGGAAAGTCTAGTGGTCATAACCAGCCGGGCGTAGCGTGAGGAGAACCCAATTTCAGGAGGTTCGTAGTGCTTCACAACGACATTCCCAGCCACGGTGAAATTGCCGCACTCGCGGAGGTGGAGGGGCCCACCTGCATCACCATCGTTACTCCGACTGAAGATGCGCCGCAGGATTACGACAAAGCGCGCATAGCCTTCAAGGACCAGGTCCGCTCGGCACTCGCATCGGTGGAGGATCCGGCCGAGCGCAAGCAGTTCGAGGCCGAATACGCAGCGCTCGACGACGACGATGATTTCTGGCGCTTCCAGTCGCGCTCATTGGTCACGTACGCGACGCCGGAGCGTCTGGTGACCTTCCGCCTCCCCAACCGTCTGCAGGCGCTCGAAACGGTCAGCGATCGGTTTCATCTCAAGCCACTGCTCCGTTCGGTGACGTTCCCCCAGACGGCGTTTGTTCTCGCTCTGGCAGAGGGTTCGGTGCGACTGATCGAGATCGCTGCCGATCAGCCGGCCGACGAGGTCCGTGTTCAGGGAATGCCGAAGAACGCTGCGGATCACGCGGGCAAGTCGTCGATCAACAGCCGTACCGAAGCGGGTCGGTTGTCGGGGTCGGACAGCCGAAAGTTGCGCGTCAATCAGTACGCCCGCGCAGTCGATCACGAGGTCCGCGGTGTGCTCGCCGGCCGTGACGTCCCCTTGATTCTGGCCGCTGCGGAACCCATCGCGTCGGTGTATCGCTCCGTGAATTCGTACCGCCACCTGGTCGACAAAACCGTCGAGGGAAACCCGGAAGCCTTGTCGACGCAGGAAGTGGCGGACGGTTCGCGTCCGGCGCTCGACGACTTCCATGCCGAGCAGCTGGCGGCGGTGCGGGACACCTTCAATGTGCGCACGGAACAGGGACGCACTCAGACGGACGTCGCCGACGTGGCAACAGCCGCGACGTACGGACAGGTCGACACCGTTTTCATCGACATAGATTCCGTCGTACCCGGAAGTCTCGATCCCCAGACGGGCGCTCTCACGACCGGCGAGTCGACCAACGGAAGCACCTACGGGGTCGTCGACGAGATCGCTCGTCGTGCGCTCCTGACGGGTGCGCGGGTGCTCGCTGTTCGCGCGGAGGACATTCCGGGCGGCGGCGCAGTTGCCGCGATTTTGCGCTTCGCCCCGTAAACAGACTGGACGCGTGTGCGCTTCGTGACCTGATTCGGGCACGGGGCGCATACGATTCCGGCATGAAACGTGTGTGGGAACGGCTGCGCCTCTATTGCAAGACGCTGCACCCGGTCGGGCTTGCCTTTGCTCTGGTCTTCTTCACCTGGTCGATGAGTCCGTCCCTGTTGCCGCGCGCGTGGTACCTGCAGGGCGTTGCGACGGGCATCTCGCTCGCCATGGGATACGGCGTCGGCGTGACGGTTGCCTGGATGATCCGCAAGTGCGGCGTCGAACCGCAGTGGTCGGATCGCACCAAGAAGATCGGCTGGCGAATCCTGTTGGTCGCGGCCGTCATTCTGGTGCCGACGTTCTTGGTCCTCGGTTCGTGGTGGCAGCAGATCGTTCGCGATCTCGTGGAAGCTCCACGCACCAATCAAGCGAATTATCTTCTGGTGCTGATGATTTCGCTCGGAATCTGGTTCATCCTGCTCGAGGCAGGCCGTGGTCTTCGGTTCACCACCAACAAGCTCACCGCCGTCGCACTACGGTTCGTTCCCCTCGAGGCGGCGAAGGTCGGCAGCTTGATCGTCATCTTCGCCCTCGGCATCTTCATCGTGAACGGTGCGCTGTACAACGGGCTGATCGCCTTCGCGAACTGGAGTTTCTCCGGTGCGGATCACGAAACACCGGACGGCATCGAACAGCCCATGATTGCAGAGCGGAGCGGTTCGCCGATGTCCGCCGAGGCTTGGGATTCTCTCGGTCAGGAGGGGCGCACCTTCATGGGTAGCGGTCCCACTGCAGCCGAGATCTCTGCATTGACCGGACGTGAAGCGAAGCAACCGATCCGGGTGTATGCCGGACGTGAATCCTCGGACTCGATCAACGGTGTCGCACAGCGGGTCGTCGACGAGTTGGAGCGCACCGGCGGATTCGACCGCGGAACTCTCGCAGTTGTCACGACCACCGGTCGCGGTTGGGTGAACGAGGACGTCGCGTCGGCGTTCGAGTACGTCGAGGGCGGGGACACGGCGATCGCGTCGATGCAGTACTCGTTCCTTCCGAGTCCGTTGGCCTTCATCGCCGACCGTGAGACGCCGATGATCGCCGGCCGCGCGCTGTTCAACGCGGTGTACGCCAAGTGGATCGACTTGCCCGTTGAGACGCGACCCGAACTGGTTGTCTTCGGTGAGAGCCTCGGCTCCTACGGTGGCCAGGCCGCATTCGCCGGCGCCCAGGACATGATGACGCGCGTCGACGGCGCACTGTGGGTCGGAACCCCCAACTTCACTGCTCAGTGGCAGGAAATCACGGACAGTCGTGACTCGGGCTCACCGGAGATTCTGCCGGTGATCGACGGTGGCCAGGCAATTCGGTTTGCCGGTGATCCGGAAGATCTGGAGCTGAAGTCGGACTGGGACGACGATCGCATCGTGTACTGGCAGCACGCCAGCGACCCGATCACGTGGTGGTCCTTCGACCTGCTGCTCAACAAGCCGGATTGGCTCAAAGAACCGCTGGGTCGCGACGTGGATCCGGGAATGACATGGGTTCCTCTCGTGACCTTCTGGCAGGTAACCCTCGACATGGTCTTCTCGGCTGACGTCCCGTCCGGGCACGGTCACAATTACGGCGAGGATGCAGCGGACATGTGGGCCAAGATCCTGCACCCCGAGGCCTGGACCTCGGCTGATACCGACAAGCTTCGTGCGCTGCTGACCACCAATCTGGAGCCCACGAAGTAGTCGTAAACGGTTGTATTTCAGCCTGTTAAGGCGAAAACCTCACGAAAAAGTGTTACGTGAGGTATGTGTTACTCTGCGTTCGCTGTGTGCCAAGCCACAGCGCAAGCGAACGTGGGGAGATCGAAACGTGAAGAGCAGAGCATGGTGGGCGGCCGGGGTCTCCGTCGCGGCACTGGTCATGGGTGCTGTGACGGCCCCTGCCGCAACGGCGGAGCCGGCGGATTTCTACACGCCGCCGGTCGAGCTTCCGGCAGGTGCCAACGGAGATCTCATCAAGAGTGAGCCGTCACCACTGCTGCTGAGCGTGCCCGGATCGAACGGTGCGTGGCCGGCAACCGCCACCAAGATCATGTACCGAAGCGAGGACGCCAAGGGCGCCCCCGTTGCCGTGACGGGCACCTATCTCGAACCGTCGAACCCGTGGACCGGGCAGGGGGCGCGTCCACTGGTTGCCGCAGCGGTAGGAACGCATGGGCAGGGCGATCAATGCGCACCATCCAAGCTGTTCAACACCGGTATCGAGTACCAGTTCCCGACGGACGTCATGGTCGGCTACGAGTCCATCTGGGTGAACACGTTGCTGCTCAACGGCATTGCCGTCGTCGTCACCGATTACGAGGGCCTCGGAACTCCGGGCGATCACACCTACGTCAACCGTGAAGCCGAAGCACACGCGGTTCTGGACTCGGTGCGAGCCGCTCAGCAACTCCCGAACACGAGCATTCCCGCCGACGGCCCCGTCGGACTGTGGGGTTACTCGCAAGGTGGTGGAGCTGCCGCTGCCGCAACGGAATTGAAGCCGTCGTATGCTCCCGAGCTTGATCTCAAGGGCACGTACGCAGGTGCACCGCCCGCCGATCTGGCGGCGACGCTGCAGCAGGTCGACGGCACGTTCCTCACCGGAGTGATCGGCTACGCGCTCAACGGGATCCTTGCCCAGTACCCCGAGGTTCAGCCGCTGCTCGACGCCGAGATCAACGATCGTGGCCGACAGATGTTGGCCGCCACCAAGAACCAGTGCGTCGCCGAAAGTGGATTGCAGTTCGGCTTCCAGCAGTCGTCGAGCTTCACCAATTCCGGTGAATCACTCTCCGCGGTTCTGGCGCGTCTACCCATGGCGCAGGCAATCCTCGATGAGCAGAAGATCGGCAAGCTGACGCCGGAGTCGCCCGTGCTCATTCAGCATGGCCGCTCCGACGACATCGTTCCGTTCGGCCAGGGACAGCAACTGGCGCGAGACTGGTGCGGCAAGGGTGCGACGGTGCAGTTCTCCGTCAACGAACTGCCCCCGATCATTCCGGGCATGGCAATCAATCATGCAACGCCGTACTTGGTGGGTACCCCGGAATCCGTCGGGTACATGATCGATCGCTTCAACAACGTCCCAGCACCGTCCAACTGCTGAACGTGAACATCGAAAAGCCCCGGAACACAATCTGTTCCGGGGCGTTTCGTATGTCGACTAAGCGGTCTTCTCGGCCGAGTTCTCCTCGAGCCGAGGGGGTGCGGAAGCGACCGGCGGATGCTCGCGTCGGCGGCTCTTGAAGAACACCGCGCCACCGATCACCGCGACACCGGCGATGACGAACACCGTGACGCGCTTTCGGCCGCGAGGCTTCTCGGTGCGTTCCGTGGACTTCGTGGGGATAGCCTTTGCGCGCTCGACGCCTTTCTTGGCGAGGACTTTGCCCTGACGGCCCAGGAACAACCCGACCTGCCCGGCGCCGCGAGCGACCGATGTCGCGACCACCGCGGCGATACGGCGAGCGTTGTCGGCTGCCTCGGACTCCTTGATGCGAGCCGCTGTCTCTTCGAGGTAGGCGGCAGTCTCGTCGAAGGTGTCCTCGACGCGGGCGCGCGCGTGATCGAAGGTGTCGGGCAACTGCGTGCTGAGGGACTCGGTCACTCGTGTCATGACTTCACTGTGCCATAACAGTGGGGCGAGGACAGGGAGACTTTTGCGGGGCGACATCCGCGAGAACGCCGGCAATGGCACGATGGTGGTGTGACTTCAACTCATCAGACCGCAACCGCAACGCTGCACACGAACCGCGGCGACATCAAGATCGCTCTGTTCGGCAACCATGCGCCGAAGACCGTCGAGAACTTCGTCGGCCTCGCCGACGGCTCGAAGGAGTACACCACCGCAAACGCCGCCGGCACCAAGACCGGCCCGTTCTACGACGGTGCCATCTTCCACCGCGTCATCGACGGCTTCATGATCCAGGGTGGCGACCCCACCGGAACCGGCACCGGCGGCCCGGGCTACAAGTTCGGTGACGAGTTCCACCCGGAACTGCAGTTCGACCGCTCCTACCTGCTGGCCATGGCCAACGCAGGCCCGGGAACCAACGGCTCGCAGTTCTTCATCACCACCGGCCCGACGCCGCACCTGAACCGTCGCCACACCATCTTCGGTGAGGTTCTCGACGACGATTCCAAGAAGGTTGTCGACGCTATCTCCTCCACCGCCGTCGATCGTGGCGATCGTCCGGTCGAGCCCGTCGTGATCAACAGCATCACCATCTCCTGAACAGGTAAAACAAGCAGATGACGAACCCCGGTTGGGGCGGCGGTGCGAGTGAGGGCATCCCGCCCCAACCGCGGTGCGTCCGCCATCCAGATCGACCTACCGCACTTTCCTGCAATCGTTGTGGACGTCCGGCGTGCCCGGACTGCCTCCGCGAGGCGGCGGTGGGATACCAATGTGTTGACTGTGTAGCTGCCGGTCAGCGTGATGTCCGTCCCGTTCGGGGCGTCGCCGGAAACACCGTGAGCCCCACCCGTGCGGTCCCGGTCGTGACGTACACCTTGATGGGGCTCAACGTCCTGGCGTTCCTCGCCACCTTCGCACAGTCGCGAAGCATCATGAACAATCAGGTCGGCTCGTCGATCTTCGCGAACTGGGCACTCAATCCGGGGCTCGTCGCCAGCGGTGACTGGTTCCGGCTCATCGGCTCCGGGTTCCTGCACTTCGGCATCTTGCACCTCGCGGTCAACATGTACGCCCTCTACATCCTCGGACGCGACACCGAAATCGTGATGGGCCGCTCGAGGTACATCGGCATCTACCTGGTTTCGCTTCTCGGCGGTTCCGCCTCGGTGATGGCATTCCAGCCGGTGTTCTCTTCGCTCACGGCCCTGTCCTGGACTGCTGGGGCGTCGGGAGCGATCTTCGGCATCATGGGCGCACAGGCAGTCCTTCTATTGCGTTTGCGTCGAAGCCCGGTCCCGATCATCTCGGTGATCGCGATCAATGTGATCATCAGCATTTCGCTGCCCGGGATCTCGTTCTGGGGTCACGCGGGAGGTCTGGTGGCAGGTGCCGCAACGGCCGCTGCATTCCTGTACGCCCCGCAGTGGTTGGGCGCCGGTGAGAACCGCGTGAAAGCAGTGCGTATCGGCTGGATCGCTTTTGGTGCCGTCACCGTGGTGACAATCGGAGTCATCGTGCTCCGCGTCGTCCAACTGCGCGAACAGTTGGGAATCAGCTAGCAAGAATCCTAGGGCCCAGCGGTTCTATGGATCAGCCGCCGATGATGGACTCGCAGGCGAACGTGATCTCGAAGCTCGACGTCGCGCCGTCGGGTTGCCCTTGTACCGGGCGCCGATTCCCTCGCCCGTCACCACGAAGGTATTGCCGTCCTGCTTGGCACTGGCAGATCCGCCAGGCAGACCCGGCGCGAATCCGGCGGTGTACGGCAGACCGTTCGATCCACCCTCGCTTCCGGCGATTCCAGCAGTCTGAACCGTGCCGGATTCATCGACGATGGCCGAGACGGTCAACATGCCGTAGGTGGGATTTTCCGCGTCGAGCAGTGTCATAACTGTCGTGCCGCCGTCCTTTGCGCACTTCGTCTCGAATTTGGCGTCGAGCGTCTTCCCGCCGACGGTGGCCGAGGATGTAGCGGACGAGGCGCCGGCAGCGCTCTTGTCGGAGTTGGTCTTGTCGGAGTCGCTGCCGCAGGCGGAGGCGAATAGGGCGACCGCCGCGAGGGTGGCAGCGACTGCGGTGGAGGACCGGCGGGTCATCGTGGTCCGAACCAACTTCGTCATGTTCTGTCCTTCAAGTCATGCGGTGCGTCCGCACTTGCTCTGGCTGTTTCGCCGACAACACTAGCCAGTGACTTGGTGCTCGTAGCTCTAAACCCCCAGTTCAGACGGGTTTGTCGCCTTCGACTGTTCAGGGACGTTCGTCTGGCGGCCCGGGATCATCTGCCGGATCTTTGGGAGCAATCGCACATGCAGAGACGGCTTCTGTAGAGATTGTCCACATAGGTTGGGCTCGGTCGTGCTTCTACTGTGGCTTGAGTCACTTCGTAGATAGCAACGCTGACCTTTTCCGAGGAGTACCCCTGCAATGACCTCCACCGATAGCACCACCACTGACGGTGGGGTTGCGCCGAGCGAGATCGAATCTCGCGTGGTGAAGAAGGTAGCGCGCCGGCTGATTCCCTTCCTGATCCTGCTCTATTTCGTGAACTATCTGGATCGTACGAACATCGCTTTCGCCAAGCTCACCATGAGCGCCGACCTCGGTATGACCGAGACGATGTTCGGGCTCGCATCCGGTCTCTTCTTCGTCGGCTATCTGCTGTTCGAGGTGCCGAGCAACCTGGCCCTGCACCGCTTCGGCGCTCGGCTGTGGATCGCGCGGATCATGCTCACCTGGGGCATCCTTGCCGCTGCGCTGGCATTCGTGCCTAACGTGGGCAGCCTATATTTCCTCCGCATTCTGCTGGGCATCGCCGAGGCCGGCTTCTTCCCCGGAGTTCTTCTCTACCTGACCTTCTGGTTCCCGAAGAAGTACCGCGTACGCCTGATGGGCTTGTTCCTGCTGACACTTCCGCTCTCGTCGGCGCTCGGTGCCCCGCTTTCGGCGGCCATCATCCAGTACGGCGACGGACTGTTCGGCCTCGCCGGATGGCGCGTGATGTACCTGATCGAGGGTCTGCCCGCCGTGATCTTGGCGTTTGTCGTCTGGTTCTACCTCACAGATCGTCCCGCCGACGCGAAGTGGTTGACCCTCGAGGAGCGCACCTGGCTGATGAAGTCGATGGCGGACGAGGAAAAAGAACTCGGCGACGCCGGTCACCAGTCGGCCGGTAAGACCCTGCGTGATCCCCGCGTCATCGGTTTCGGTCTGGTCTACTTCGGAATCACGTACGGCCTTTACGCTTTGAGCTTCTTCCTGCCCAGCATCGTCGCGGGATTCAAGCAGACGTTCAACACCGATTTCTCGCTCGTCGAGACAGGCCTGATCGTGGCCGTCCCCTACGCGATCGGCGCTGTCGCGATGGTGCTGTGGAGCCGCCATTCCGACAAGACCGGTGAACGAATGTGGCACGTTGCAGCCCCGACGCTCCTGGGCGCGGTATCCATTCCGATTGCGCTGTATCTGGATTCACCGTTCACCGTCATGATCGCGGTCTCGCTCACCGCCGTCGGCGTGCTCTGTGCGCTGCCCGTCTTCTGGTACCTGCCCACCACGTTCCTGACGGGTGCCAGCGCGGCCGCGGGCATCGCCATGATCAACTCGATCGGCAATGCGTCGGGCTTCGGTGCTCCGTACATCACCGGCTGGCTCACCGATGTGACCGGAAATGCCAAGGCAGGACTATGGGTGGTGGGCGCCGTGATGCTCTGTGCCGCAATCCTTGTGGTGGCGCTGGCAAAGCGATCGAGCAAGCCCGCTCAGATCTGACCGAGTTTCCCGGCACTGGCACGCAGCCGGATCAGGAGCGCAAGATCGAGCGCCTGGTCCGGCTGACGCCACTGTGTACCGATCAACCTGTCGATCGACTCGAGCCGTTGGTACAGGGTGTTGGCGTGAATCGCGAGCGCGGCGGCGGTCGCGGAGTGCTTGCAGTTGTGCGACAGGTACGACGCGAGGGTGTCCAATAGCGGAACGCCGCGTCGTTGCTCCTCCTCGAGGAGAGGACCGAGGGAACGCTCTGTCAGGGCTTCCAGTTCTTCGCGGCCGGTGCGGCTGAGGAGAATTCGGTAAATGCCGAGTGAACTTGCCGGTTCCACGTGGGAGGCCCGCCCGAGAGTCTCGAGGACGTCGACGGTGTGCTGCGCCTCGACATACGCTCGCGCCAGACCTTCCGCTCCCACCGCGGGATCGGCGATTCCGACGGTCGGGTTCTCCGCCGGCTGCACCCACGCCGCCGCAACTGCTGCCGGTGACATTCCGGGAATCAGTGCGATGACTCGTGAACCATGTTCGGCAACAACGGTTCCTGACGGGAATGCAATTTCCTCGATACTGCGACGCGCACGGTCGACGGCGTCTGCCGGGCGGGCCACCACGACGGTGTACGAGCGGTCGGGGTTGAGTCCAGCCAGGCGGAACTGACCGGTGACCTCGGCTGGCGTCGGCGCTGGCCTGGTGATCAGATCGACAAGAAATGCATCGCGTGCTCGGCGGGTAGCTTCCCTGGCCGCCCGTTCGCCTACCAGCGCAAGCGCAATGGCCGGGGCTGACCTTTCGAGTGCCAATCTCAGGGCGGCGGTGGGTTCATGACGCGAGAGTAGGAACAGAACTCCGAGTTGATCACCGGCACTGCGTACTTCGGTGGCGAACAGGAACTGCTCACCGACGATAAGCGTCACTTCCTGCTCGCGTCGGTCGGCGGCAAGGATGTCGAAGACCCGATGCACGCTCTCGCTCACCCGTTGCAGTCCCGGTGGGATCTCGGATGTTCCGGTCACGAAGAACACGGGCGAGCCCGTCGACGCCGAGGTTTCCTCCACGAGTTCACGAACACCGCCGCCGCGCAGGACAACCTGAGTGAGCGAACGATCCCAAGTCAGTGTCTGTTCGAGAAGTGCTGTGCGCTCAGCAAGTTCGGTGTTCGCTGCATTCACTTCTGCAACCGTCGCGCGATAGCGTTCGAGAGAGCGGGCATTCTCGATCGCCACCGAGGCATGAGCTGCGAGGGCGGACAGCAACGCAACTTCCTCGTTGCCGAATCGACGCTCCTGACGTTTGCACGCGCACAGCGCACCCAGGATCTTGCCGTTCAAGGTCAGCGGCACGGCCAACAGGCCGCGCATGTTCTCGGCTCGCGCTGCGTCGTCGGCCGGTCCGATGTGTGCAAACGAGGGATCGTTTCGGTAGTCGGGAGACCAAGCAGGAGAGGAGTTCTCGACCACGCGACCGATGAGGCCTTCACGGAACGGAACTGTGAGGCCGAGCAGTTGCGACGTGTACGCCCCGCTCGTGACTTCGATGATCAAGATGTCGTCATGAATGAGAGCAAGGTACGAAAGGTCGACGCCGAGTAGTCGTTTGGCCTGATCCACGATCTCCTGCAGGAGGGCGTGGTGATCGTGCATCGTGGTCAGCAGTGACGCGATGTCGTTGAGTGCCCCGAGTTCGGTGGCGCGCTGTCGGCGCTGAGCCAGGAGACTTCGTAGTTGAAGTGCCGATCGGGCTTCTCGCTCGATTTCGGCGGCGGCCTCGGGGCCTGACCCAGCGGCCAACTGATCGCGGTGTTCGATCAGTTCCTCGGTGGACGCCTCGGCCAGGAGAAGCTGTAGCCAGTTCTCGTGCATCCGCGCTCCCTTGTCAGACCAACTTGTCAGACCAACTCGTCAGACCAACTCGTCAGACCAACTCGTCAGACCAATGATGAGTATGGAGAGAATGTCCATACAGTTTCCGGTTTCTCGGAGTAAATCTACATGGGGCGGTGTAGCGGCCGTCACTATCGTGGAGACATGACACTCCTCGAGGCGCTCGGCTCGCAGATCGATGCGGATCGACTGATCACCGACCCCGACATCATGGCGAGCTACATCCACGACGACGCCGAGTGGGCTCCCTACGAGATGCCGGTCGCAGTGGTCCGCCCGCGTACAGCCGAGCAGGTACAGACAGTTGTGCAGGCGTGCATCGCCCACGGTGCGCCCGTCGTCACGCGCGGCGCCGGAACCGGTCTGTCGGGCGGAGCCAACGCAGTCGCCGGCGGCGTCGTGATCGCCTTCGACGCGATGAACGCCATCAAGGAGATCAACACCCTCGAGCGTTTGGCCGTGGTCGAACCCGGAGTGGTCAACGATCACCTCCGCGACGCCTGCGCCGAGCACGGCCTCTGGTATCCACCCGATCCGGCGAGCGCACCCTGGTCGACGATCGGCGGCAACGTCGCGACCAATGCCGGCGGCCTGTGTTGCGTCAAGTACGGCGTCACCAAGGACTACGTACTGGGCATGCAGGTGGTTACCGGAACCGGTGAGCTGGTTCGGCTCGGGCGTCGAACTGCCAAGGGAGTGGCTGGGTTTGATCTCTCCGCGCTCATGGTCGGCTCCGAAGGCACTCTCGGGGTGATCACCGAGGTGACCGTCAAGCTTCGTCCTCAGCGCGATCCCGAACGCACCATCGTCGGATACTTCGACTCCATCGTTGCTGCGGGCAAGGCAGTCGAAGCCGTCGCCGCGGACGGTCTCACGCCGTCGGCCCTCGAGTTGATCGATCGGCAGTGCCTGCTTGCCGTCGATGCCTGGAAGAACATGGGCCTCTCGGCCGATGCCGAGGTGGTCCTGCTCGGCCGAATCGACACACCGGGCGAGATCGGCGACGCCGAAGCCGAGCGAATGTCGGCCTGCTTCAACCGCTCCGGGGCTACCTGGAGCGCGAGATCCACCGACCAGGAGGAAGCCGACGCCCTGTTCTCCGCCCGGCGTCTGGCATACCCCGCCCTCGAGCGGCTCGGCCCGGTGCTCACCGAGGACATCTGTGTCCCCAAGGCAGCGGTCCCGGAGATGTTGGCACGGATTGAGGCCATTTCGGCCCGGCACGACACGCACATCGCGAACATCGCGCACGCGGGTGACGGCAACCTGCACCCGCTGCTGATCACGCCACACGACGACGAAGCGGCGCGGAGGCGCGCTCAGGCCGCTTTTGCCGAGATCATCGACAACGCCCTCGAGTTGGGCGGAACCGTGACCGGTGAGCACGGCGTCGGCCTACTGAAGATGGGTGGCCTGGCACAGGAACTGTCACCGGCCGTCGTCGCGATGCATCATGCAATCAAGGGCGCACTCGACCCTCACGGAATCATGAACCCGGGCAAGGTGATCTGAAAGGCTGGCTCCGTAACCGAATCGGTTTCCGGAGTTACGCCGTCGAAATGACGAGTTCCTACGCTCGAGTTGAACCGTTTGGCCAACTCGACGTATGGAGTCATGAATGTTCTCTTCCGATTTGACGCTGGCAAGTGTTGTTCCGCGGCGCGTGGAGACGGTCGAGGCCGTCCGGGCGGCTATCGCTCTCGACGGCGCCGCGGTCTTCGGTGGCCTGCACACCGAGGAAGATGCCATTGCCTTCGCGTCGAAGTTGCTCGGTGAGAAGTGCATTCGCGTCGGCCGCCAGTTCGAGGCGAGTGCCAAGAGTCAGGATGCCGAAGCCGCTGTCGTCGACACCCAACCGGTGGACGAACGCGGGCGCAAGCGCTCGTTCGGTATCTCCGGCGAGCGGATGACCGCCCACAACGACGGCTTCGCTTTCGGCGATTACGCTCCCGATTACCTGTTTCTGTGGTGCAAGCGCCCGGCGTACCCGAGTGGCGGCGACTCGTTTCTCATCGACGCGGTCAAACTGACCCAATTGCTCGCCTTCGATCCCGCAACAGCGGAACTGGCCGAATTCTGTTGGAGCACAGACATCGACCATTCGGAACCGAACTTCCCGCAGAACACATTCGCGCCGATCGCCCGGACGGTGCCGAGTGGACGCAACCAGGTTCGGTATCACCCATATCTCGCGCCGATCGCCGGCGAATCGGAAGAAGCGCAGTGGCCGCTGGTGAAGCAGTGGAGTGAGGCCGTGATTCACGTGCGAGACAGCGGGCCGATGTTCCGTGCCGAAGCCGGCGAGATGATCTGCATCGACAACTACCGGGTGCTTCACGGCCGCGACGGGTACACCGACCCCGGCCGTGAGCTGTACTCGATCTGGGGATGGTCGAGCGACGCAGTCGCGGTGCCGCAGCAGGCTCTCGACATCGTGCAGCCGGACCTCGCGGCACTGGCCATGTAACCCGCGCTTATTTCTCGGGCGGCACCAAACCGTGAACGGCGAGCACGTCCAGGACGTCCTCCGGTGACGTGCCGAGATCCCAGCGTCCGAAGATCAACAGCTTCTCCGTGTCGGTGGGACGGTCGACGATGTCGATCTCGAGCATCGGGACGCGTCGACCCAGACGCGGGTAGCGGACGAGACGGACCCGGTCGATCTGTTCACGGGTGAACTCGTGGCGGGCGCGCAGGCGCTGCACCGCGATCGACTTGGTTCCCGCGCCTTCGATCACAGCCAGGCGGGGACGCTGACGCAGGGCGAGTCCGCCCATCACGAACAGACCGATCACCGCGAGGGCGAGCAGGAAGCGGCCGGCCGGCTCCGTGGGCGCGATTATCGAGGCGATCGCGAGGGCAATTCCGCCGCCGAACATCGCGTAGACAACACCCATCGGAGTGGCCCACGAGATCACCTCCGTGACGTTGTCACGAGGCTGTGGATGAAATTCATCCTCGAGCATGTGGATAACTTCCTAGGTTGTCCACAGGAGTTATCCACAATGGGGATGAATGACACCCATGTAATTGAATGACGGTCACGATCCGGGTCGAATCAGATACTCGCTGGTCAGCGCCATCTCATGGTC
This sequence comes from Rhodococcus sp. T9N, assembly GCF_024436645.1. Classification (NCBI taxonomy): domain Bacteria; kingdom Bacillati; phylum Actinomycetota; class Actinomycetes; order Mycobacteriales; family Nocardiaceae; genus Rhodococcus; species Rhodococcus sp. T9N. Next base: position 765,180 of record NZ_JAMSKS010000001.1, read on the forward strand.
ATGACAAGGCCGACAACCATGAAACCGAAGCCGACGAGGAAGTTATAGTTTCCCAAGTCGTTCATCCACGTGATCGAATCCGCGGCCAAGTAGTACACAATCAGCCATGCCAGGCCGACAAGCATGAATCCGAGCATCACCGAGACGTACAACGTGCTCGACGGACCCATCTTCACCTTCACCGGAGTGCGGTTTGCCGGGTTGACTGTGTAGTCGTTCTTCTTACGGACCTTCGACTTGGGCATGACGTCCTCGCTCTACGGTGTGACCTGCATGTGTTACCTACACGCTAACGTAGCTGTGTCCAGTTGGTCACCGGCCGACCTGCACAATCCGGGAGGAGCCACGTGTCTTCGGGTGAATCTTCACGAACCGTCTGGCACATCGGTGTACTTGCCGTCTGCCTGGTAGCCGGTCTGATGGTCGCCACGGCGCAACGATCCGCCGAGGAAAACCAGCTCCAGGTCACCGAAAGCACCAGGCTTTCCGATCTGGTTCGCAGCGCCCAGGCCAATGCCGAAAAAGTCTCGGCCGACCGGGACGAACTTGCCGCCCAGCTCGATTCGCTGCAGCAAGACGCCGCTCGGTCCGACGCCGGAGTGGCCGCCGCGCTCGGTGACATCAAGAACATCTCCGCCGACGCGGGACTGACGGAGATGACCGGCCCGGGTGTTGTCGTCACGATGACGGACGCTCCGCGCAACGCCGACGGCAAGTATCCGGTCGACGCCACCCCGGACGACCTCGTCGTGCATCAGCAGGACGTTCAGAGCGTCCTGAACGCACTGTGGGCCGGCGGGGCCGAAGCGGTGGGCATGCAGGACCAACGGATCATCAGTACGTCGGCGCCGCGGTGCATCGGAAACACTCTTCTTCTTCACGGACGTACCTACAGCCCGCCGTACGTGATGAGCGCCATCGGTGACGTTGCGCGCCTCGAGGCAGCCCTCGCTGCCGAACCGGGCATTCGGATCTACAAGCAGTACGCGACCCGCTTCGGCCTCGGGTACACGCAGGCAACGCCGTCGCAGATCACGGTCCCCGCCTATACCGGCGGATAGCACGGGCGTTTACCCTGCTCTCATGAGGATTCTCGTCGTCGACAACTACGACAGCTTTGTGTTCAACCTGGTGCAGTACCTCGGCCAGCTCGGAACCGAAGCCGTGGTCTGGCGCAACGACGATCCACAACTGACGGCCGACCTCGAAGGTGCAGTAGCGCAGTTCGACGGCATTCTCCTGAGCCCGGGCCCCGGAACTCCACAGCGCGCGGGAGCGACGATGGATCTGGTGAAGGTCTGTGCCGACACCAAGACCCCGCTGCTCGGCGTCTGCCTTGGACACCAGGCGATCGGTGCGGCTTTCGGCGGAACCGTCGACCGCGCGCCCGAACTGCTTCACGGCAAGACGAGTCTGGTTCACCACAAGGACGTCGGCGTCCTGGCCGGGCTGCCCGATCCGTTCACCGCTACCCGCTACCACTCGCTGACGGTTCTCGAGGACACCATTCCCGAGGAACTCGAGGTGACCGCACACACCGAGAGCGGCGTCGTGATGGCGATGCGTCACCGCGAACTGCCGATTCACGGCGTCCAGTTCCACCCCGAGTCCGTACTCACTCAGGGTGGGCACCGGATGCTCGCGAACTGGCTCGCAGTCTGCGGTGAGGCGCCTCCGGAAGGACTCGTCGCAGCCCTCGAGGCCGAGGTCGCGTCGGCGCTCGGTGGCGCATTACCCGCAATTCTCTGACACCTGTCCACAAAAAAGTGCCTCCCGGAAATCTCCGGGAGGCACTTTTTCACTTTGCTAGCGGCCGGGGATTCCGAGCGCTCCGACACTGACGGTGATGACCGCGTCCTTGGAGATCTCCGAGCCCGGAGGCTGGGTCTGCGAGACGATCTTGCCCACCATTTCCGGGGTGAGCGTCGTGCTCTGGTTCTGCACCAGCTGCGAAGCGGTTCCCGCCCAACCGGCTGCGCGAAGCGTGCTCAACGCCTCCGACACCGTCTTGTTGGTCAGATCAGGCATCGCGACCTGGTTGCCGTTGGACACTCGTAGCGTCACGGTCGAACCCTTGGTGGCCGACGTACCGCCGGTCGGGTCGGTCGAAACAACCTGTCCCTTCGGCAGACCCGAATCGATCTCCGTGATCTGGACGACGAACCCGGCACCTTCGATGTTGGGCCTCGCCACCTCTTCACGCTGACCGGTGACATCCGGGACACGAACCTGCTCCGGACCGGTGCCGACGGTGATCGAGACCGCGGAATCGAGAACAACCGACACTCCGACGGCAGGATCCTGATTGACGATCTTGTCGACCTCGGCGACGGTCGATGCCGCCTTGCCGATGGTCGGATCAAGTCGGAGTCCGACGGAGTTGAGCTTCTTCTCCGCGTCGTCCTGGCTCAGCCCGGTCAGGCGTGGGATCGCGACCTGCTCGGGTCCGGTGGACACGTCGATGGTGACGGTGCTGCCCTTCTCGATACGCACCCCGGCAACCGGACGCGTCGTGATGACGTTTCCGGCGGCGATCACCTTGTCCGTCTTCTGCTGACGCTCCACCTGGAATCCGGCGTTTGTCAGCGTCGCCTCGGCGACGTCGGCGGGTTGGTTGGTCAGGTCACCCGGAACGGTCACCATCTCGACCTTCGGCGAGTTCACCCGAATGAGGAAGAACGTCACCAGACCGATCACCAGAAGCGCCGCGATGCCCATCAGGGCGTAGCGTCCGCCCTTCTTCTTGGCAGGCGGCTCGGCGGCGCGAGTTGTCCTCGCAGCAACCGGCTCGACCGGATCGGGAGCAGTGCGGTAGTTCCCGGTGTCGGAGCCGACGGCGCCGAGGATGGTGGTGCGGTCCTCGTCGTTCATCACCATCGGCGCACTCGGACGCTGACCGCCCAGGACACGCACCAAGTCGCTGCGCATGTCGCCGGCGCTCTGGTAACGGTTGGCCGGGTTCTTGCTCATCGCCTTGAGAATGATCGAATCCAGCTCGCGCGGAATATCGGGATTGATCTCCGACGGCGTCTGCGGATCTTCACGAACATGCTGGTACGCCACGGCGACCGGTGAATCACCCTTGAAGGGCGGCTCGCCCGTCAGAATCTCGAACAGCACACAACCGAGCGAGTACACGTCCGAACGCGCGTCCACCTGCTCACCGCGCGCCTGCTCCGGCGAGAGGTACTGAGCGGTGCCGATCACGGCGGCCGTCTGCGTCATCGGGCTCGACGCGTCGGAAATGGCACGGGCGATACCGAAGTCCATCACCTTCACGGCGCCGGCACGGTTGATCATGATGTTGGCGGGCTTGACGTCGCGGTGCACGATGCCGTTGCGGTGGCTGAAGTCCAAAGCGGCACAGACGTCCGCGATCACTTCCATCGCCTTGCGCGGAGCCATCGGCCCGGTGCTGCGCACGATGTCACGCAACGTGTCGCCGTCGACGTACTCCATGACGATGTACGGCAGCGGCCCGGCGTCGGTCTCGGCTTCACCGGTGTCGTAGACGGCCACGATCGCCGGATGGTTCAGCGCAGCAGCGTTCTGCGCCTCACGACGGAACCGTAAGTAGAACGTGGGATCGCGCGCGAGGTCTGCACGCAGCACCTTGATCGCGACGTCGCGGCTGAGTCGGAGGTCGCGCGCCAGGTGAACCTCGGACATTCCGCCGAAGCCGAGAATCTCACCCAGCTCGTAGCGGGAGGAGAGATTGCGGGGTGTCGTCATTGGTCTTGTCCTAGCGGTTCTTCAGCGTCTCCGGGATCCGCCAACGGCTCAGTGGTCGTTGTGGTCGTCGTTGTCGTCGTGGTGGTGGTTGTGGTCGTCGGAGTTGTTGTTGTCGTGGTCGGCGTGGTCGTTGTGGTTGTCGGCTCGGTCGTGGTTGTCGTCGGCCGAGTCGTCGTTGTTGTCGGCTCGGTGGTCGTCGTCGTGGGCCGAGTCGTCGTGGTGGTGGGCTTGGTCGTCGTGGTGGTCGGCAACGTCGTGGATGTGACGACGGGCGGCGTCGGGTCGCTCGGACCGTCGGTCGCGATCCAGACTCCGCCGATGATCAACGCCAACAAGATCAATCCGCCGCCGGCCCATGCCACGGCCTTTTGCCCACTGGTCATTCCGCCGGCTGCCGCGTCGTCCGCAACAGCTGCGCCCGTCACCGGGCCCGCGTACGTCGGCGGCATGACCTGCGTGGCACCCGTTGCCGGCAACGCGCTCGCGGCACCGGTGGCGAGCAGACCGGGCGGCGGTGGACGCCTTCCTGCCCGAACGGCTGCAACGGCGTCGGCGAACTCGCCGCCACTGGCGTAGCGGCCGGCCGGATCCTTGGTCAACGTGATGTCGATGAGCTCGCGGATGTTCGGCGGCAGGTCGGCCGGCATCGGCGCCGGGGTTTCCTGCACGTGCTTCATCGCGACGGTCAGCGCGCCGTCACCGGTGAACGGGCGTCGACCCGAAAGTGCTTCGTATCCGACGATTCCCAGCGAGTACACGTCGCTCGCCGCGGTCGCGTCCTGACCGAGGGCCTGCTCGGGCGCGATGTACTGGGCGGTGCCCATCACCATTCCCGTGCGCGTGACAGGAGAGTTCTCGACGGCCTTGGCGATGCCGAAGTCCGTGATCTTCACCTGGCCAGTAGGCGTGATGAGGATATTGCCCGGCTTCACGTCGCGGTGCACGACACCGGCGTCGTGTGCGACCTGCAGGGCGCGGCCGGTCTGCTCGAGCATGTCGAGGGCATGCGGAACCGCCAGGCGGCCGACGCGTGCCAGGACGGCGTTGAGCGGTTCACCGTTGACGAGTTCCATCACCAGGTACGCCGTGGAATCACCCGAGCTGTCACGGGTCTCGCCGTAGTCGTAGATTCCGGCGATACCGGGATGGTTGAGCTGCGCGGTGGTGCGGGCCTCGAAGCGGAAGCGCTCCAAGAACTCCGGATCGGAAGAGAACTCGGACTTGAGTACCTTGACGGCGACGCGACGGTTGAGCCGGGAGTCGGTGGCTTCCCACACCTGACCCATCCCACCGGTGGCGATGAGACGGATCAATCGGTAACGATCGGCGATCAAAGCGCCGTTGTTCAACGCCACGGTTCAGCCCCCTTGGATTCCGGCTGCGATGACTGCACGACCGATCGGCGCAGCAACCGAGCCACCGGTAGCGGCGAGTCCGCGGTCACCACCGTTCTCGACGATGACGGCCACGGCGACCGTCGGATTCTGCGCCGGTGCAAAAGCGATGTACCACGCGTGCGGCGGGGTTTCCCGCGGGTTCACGCCGTGCTCGGCGGTACCGGTCTTGGAGGCGATCTGAACGCCGGGGATCTTGCCGTCGCCGCCGGTGAAGTTCTCCGAGCCGATCATCAGATCGGTCAGCGTGGCCGCAACTGCCGGCGAGATCGCCTGACCCATCGACACCGGTGACGGCGTACTGAGATCGGTCAGATCCGGTGCCTGCAACTGGGAGATCAGGTTGGGCTGCATCCGCACACCACCGTTGGCGACGGTAGCGGCGATCACTGCATTCTCGAGCGGGGTCACCGCGACGTCGCGCTGGCCGATACTGGTCTGGCCGAGAGCCGCGTCGTCGGAGATGTCGCCGACGGTGCTGTCCGCAACCGGCAGCGGGATCGCGGGAGTGTTGGGTCCGATGCCGAAGGCGCTGGCCTCGTCCTTGATGGCGTCCGCGCCGTCCTTGATGCCCAGTTCGACGAAAGCCGTGTTGCACGAGCGCGCAAACGCGTCACGCAACGACGCCGTCGGGTTGGGGCCGCAGGTGCTGCCGTTGTAGTTCTCGAGGGTCGTGCTGGTGCCGGGCAGCGTGATCTGCGGAGCCGCGGTCAGCTGGTCGTCCGGCGTCGCACCGTTGCCAAGAGCTGCAGCCGTGGTGAGCACCTTGAACGTCGAGCCGGGAGGGTAGGTCTGCGAGATCGCTCGGTTGACCAACGGATCGTTGGGATCGGCATTGAGCTCGTCCCACGCCTTCGTGGTTTCGGCGCCGTCGTGGCTGGCAAGCAGATTCGGGTCGTAGCTCGGAGTGCTGACCATCGTCAGGATGCGTCCGGTGCTCGGCTCGATGGCGACGACGGAGCCGGTGTAGCCCTTGCTGGTCAGCTGGTCGTAGGCCACCTGCTGCATGGCCGGATTGAGCGTCGTGACGACGTTGCCGCCGCGCGGATCGCGTCCGGACACCAGGTCGAAGAAGCGCTGACTGAACAGCCGGTTGTCCGAGCCGTTGAGAATCGGATCCTCGGTGCGCTCGAGACCGGCGCTGCCGTACTGCATCGAGTAGAAGCCCGTGACCGGGGCGTACGGGTACGGATTCGGATACTCGCGCAGGTACTTGTACCGGTCGTCGGTGGCGCGGGAGGCGGCAAGCACCTGACCGGAAGCCGAGATCTGACCTCGCTGGCGTGAGTACTCGTCGAGCAGCACCCGCGAGTTGCGCGGGTCGGCTCGCAGGTCGTCAGCTTTGATGACCTGTACGTACGTGGCGTTGGCGAGGAGCGCGACAACCATCACCATGACGGCCATCGCGACGCGGCGCAGTGGAGTGTTCATACGCGCGGCATCATCTCGGTATTGGCGTCAGCGATTGGGGGCGGACCTTTCTTCTTCGTCACTACCGGCGCACGAGCCGCGTCCGAGATCCGGACGAGGATGGCCAGCAGTAGGTAGTTCGCGAGCAGCGACGAGCCGCCGTACGACATGAACGGTGTTGTCAGACCCGTCAGCGGGATCAGCTTGGTGACGCCGCCGACGACGACAAAGATCTGGATCGCGATCGTGAACGACAGACCGGCGGCGAGCAGTTTGCCGAAGCTGTCGCGCACGGCCAACGCCGTACGCAGGCCGCGCACGATGAGGAGCAGGAACAGCATCAGCACAGCGGCCAGGCCGATCAGGCCGAGCTCTTCGCCGATGGTCGCGATGATGAAGTCCGTCTTCGCGAACGGCACCTGGTTGGGGCGGCCGCTGCCCAGACCTGTTCCGGCGATACCACCGGTGGCCAGGCCGAACAGCGATTGCGAGATCTGATAACCGGTGTTGGCGTAGTCGCCGAGCGGGTCCAGCCAGGTGTCGACGCGCACGCGCACGTGTCCGAACATCTTGTAGGCGAAGAAGAATCCGATGGCGAGCAGTCCGCCGCCGATCACCAGCCAGCCCACACGTTCGGTCGCGATGTAGAGCATCACCAGCACGGTGCTGAAGAGCAGCAACGACGTACCGAGGTCGGTTTCGAAGACGAGCACGCCCACCGAGACGATCCAGGCGAGCAGGATCGGACCGAGGTCGCGGGCACGCGGAAAATCCATGCCCAGGAAGTGTTTACCGGCCGAGGTGAACAGGTCGCGCTTGGCGACGAGCACGGACGCGAAGAAGATGATGAGCAGGATCTTCGCGAACTCACCTGGCTGAATGCTGAATCCGGGCAGGCGAATCCAGATCTTCGCGCCGTTCACGCTCGAGAACTTCGCCGGCAGGATCGCGGGAATCGCCAGGAACACCAGGCCTGCGAGGCCGAGCGTGTAGCTGAACCGCGCCATCAGGCGGTAGTCCTTCAAGAACACCAGCAACAGCACGAATCCGGTGATCGCCAGTGCAGTCCACATGACCTGCTGGTTCGCATCCGGAGACGGTGCCTCGACGCCGTTGTAGAGCGCTGTCTGTTCGTCGGCGAGGTCGAGCCGGTGGATGAGCACCAACCCCAGGCCGTTGAGCAGGGCGACGATCGGGAGCAGCAGCGGATCGGCGTACGGCGCATACCGCCGAATTGCCAAGTGCGCGATCAGGAACAAGCCCGTGTACGCAAGCGCGTACTTGGCCAGATCGAGAGTGATCTTCTGTTCCTGGCTCGCCTCGACGAGCAGAAGCGAGACCGTCGTGATGATGACGGCGAAGCCCAGGAGCAGCAGCTCCATGTTTCGACGGGTCGACTGGACCGGCGCCGGGGCAAAACCTCCGGGCGGACTCGGAAAAGCCGTCCCCGCAGCTGCGTTGGACGACATCAGTTGACCGTCCTGCAAGTCTGACCGGGAACTTCGGTCGGCGTAGGCGTAGTCGTGGGTGCCGCCGTCGTCGGCGCAGCAGGCTCCCCGGGCGGTGCGGGGGGCGGCGTGGTCTCCGGTGCCGGCGGGGGAGTGGGCGTGGCCGTCGTCGTCGGAACCGGCTCACAACGAGGCAGCAGATCGCCGCCGATGAGACGGATCATCTGGCTCTGCGCATCCTCACGCTTGCCTGACGGCAGCCCGGCGCGCACCTGCTCCTGCGCAGACGGCTGCAGATCGGTGACCTCGAGGATGTTGCAGTTGCTGGGAATCGCGTCGGGGGAGACGAGGGTCAGGACGTCGTCGTCGCCGACGCAGCCCACCAGATCCGCGTCTTGCAGCGAGTAGCCGAGCACCGAACCGGGAATTCCGCGCAGCACCGTCACGCGGCCGTTGTCTTCGCCGACGTAGTAGTTGTTGCGGATGACGGCGCGGCCGATCACTGCTCCGACACCGACCAGCGCGATCAGCACCACGGCGAGGACCACCCACCACAACCGGTTCCGCTTCTTCTTCGGTTCCGGTTCGGGTTGGGAGACAACTCGCTTGGGCGTCGCGCGCGGCGGACGCATGGCAGCGGCGCGGCCGGCCGCGGTGTTGGGGGGAGGGGCGTCCTCTTCCTCTTCCGTCGACGCGGCGCCCGCGACGATGGGATGAGACTGGCCGTAATCGAGGTCGATGACATCGGCGACGACGACGGTGACGTTGTCGGGACCGCCGCTGCGCAGCGCCAATTCGATGAGACGGTCGGCGCACTGCTCCTGCGAGCCCTCGCGCATCGTGTTCTCGATGGTCTCGTCGCTGACCACGTCGGAGAGGCCGTCGGAGCAGAGCAGGTAACGATCGCCGGCGCGGGCTTCGCGCACGGTGAGCGTCGGCTCGATCTCGTTACCGGTCAGCGCCCGCATGATCAGGGATCGCTGCGGGTGCGTGTGTGCCTGTTCGGCGGTGATCCGGCCCTCGTCGACCAGCGACTGAACGAACGTGTCGTCACGGGTGATCTGTGTCAGGTGGTCGTCGCGCAGCAGGTAGGCGCGCGAGTCGCCGATGTGCACGAGGCCGAGCTTGCTGCCCGAGAAGAGGATCGCGGTGAGCGTGGTGCCCATGCCGTCGAGTTCGGGTTCTTCTTCGACGTGATCGGCGATGGAATCGTTGCCCTCGCGGGTGGCTGCCTCGAGCTTGCCGAGCAGATCCTCGCCGGGCTCGTCGTCGTCGAGATGCGCCAGGGCGGCAATCATCAACTGCGACGCGACCTCCCCGGCCGCGTGTCCGCCCATACCGTCGGCCAAAGCCAGCAGGCGTGCACCGGCGTACACGGAATCTTCGTTGTTGGAGCGCACGAGACCGCGGTCGCTGCGCGCCGCGTAGCGGAGAACAAGGGTCACGGGCGTAGCTCGATTACCGTCTTGCCGACGCGAACCGGAGTGCCCAGCGGGACGCGCACCGCAGTGGTGACCTTGGCGCGGTCCAGATAGGTGCCGTTGGTCGAACCGAGATCCTCGACGTACCAGTCGGCGCCGCGCTGCGAGAGCCGCGCATGGCGCGTCGACGCGTAATCGTCGGTGAGAACGAGCGTCGAATCATCGGCGCGGCCGATCATGACGGGCTGAGAACCCAGGGTGATGCGGGTACCGGCGAGGGCGCCCTGCGTGACCACCAGGTACCGAGGCACCTTCGCCTTGCCCAGCGAGGGCAGGACCTTTCCGGCGCGGGTGTACCGCGGCGGAACCCTGACCCCGGAGCCGGCATAGATGTCGGAGCGGAGAGTGCGGAGGACTGCCCAGACGAACAGCCACAGTAGGAGCAGGAAGCCCGCCCGTGTGAGTTGCAGAATCAGGCCCTGCACGGCTGTCCACCTCCTTCTATGGCTCGAGCCCCGCCGCAGCGGGGTTCGAGCATTGTCGACTGGCAGCATCATAGGGGGCTCTGGGCCCCGAAGATCACGATACTGACAGCCGCGTGACGGCGGCGCGCCGACGGACCGCCGAATGTTCGATTGTTATCGGAAAAATCCTGGCGTCCGTTTCTCAGCTCAGAGAATGCGAACCAGAATCTCCGAGTGACCTGCGCGAATGATGTCGCCGTCGGCCAGCTGCCAGTCCTGGACCGGTGCTCCGTTGACGGTGGTGCCGTTCGTAGATCCCAAATCGGACAGCATCGCGGTGCGGCCGTCCCAACGGATGTCGATGTGGCGACGTGAGACGCCGGTGTCCGGGAGGCGGAACTGAGCTTCCTGGCCGCGGCCGATGACATTGCTGCCGTCGCGAAGCTGGAAGTGGCGTCCGCTGCCGTCCTCGAGCTGCAGGGTTGCCGTCAGGCTCTGGGCCGTCGGTGCGTAACCGCCCTGCGGCTGGGCATAGCCCTGCTGCGGGTAGGCCTGCGTCTGCTCGAAGTTGCCGCCCTGCTCGTAGCCGGCCTGCTCGTACGGCTGCTGTGTGTACGCCTGCTGGTCGTAGCCGCCCTGCTGGTAGCTCTGCTGGTCGTAGCCCGGCTGATCGTAGGACTGGCCGTTGTACGGCTGCTGGTAACCCTGCTGGTCGTAGCCGCCCTGCTGGTAGCCCTGCTGGTCGTACCCACCCTGGTACGCCTGCTGGCCGTAGCCCTGCTGGTCGTACGGCTGCTGCTGGTAACCCTGCTGGTCGTAGCCGCCGCCCTGCTGGTCATAACCCTGCTGGTCGTAACCGGCCTGCTCGTACGGCTGCTGCTGGTTCGGGTACGCCTGCTGGTCGTAGCCACCCTGCTGCTGGTTGTAGCCCTGCTGGTCGTCGCCCGTGCGGTAACCGTCGCCGCGGTCGTAACCGTTCTGGTACGGCGCTTCCTGGCCCTGCGGAGCGGCGTAACCGCCGTCGTCGTGGGAGTACCCGTTCCGTGCCGGCTGCTGCGGTTCGGGCTGGCGACCCGCCGGTTCGCGGCTTGGTTCGTAGCCTGAGTTCTGCGTCATGGGGCCGGCTCCTGGTTGTGACGGGACTGGATTGGAAACAGGGGGAACAATCGGTGCGGGTCGCTGAGGCGGCCGTTGTGGAGGCCGCGACGAAACCTGCGGAACATGCGACGGCGGTGATGCCTGCTCGGCGTCACCATCCGGGTCGACGGTTCCGCGGGTGCGGAACTGACCGGTGTGGAGCGTAGGCGAAGGCTCGAAAGTGACCGAGATGTCGCCGTACGTCTGCCAACCCTGATCGCGGATGAAATCCTGCAGGTGTCGGCTGAAAGCTTTTGTCGTCAGTTCGCGATCGGCGGCCAACTCTTCGTGATCGGAGTTGTTGATGGTGATCACGTAGTTGTTGGGGGCGAGAAGGATTCCGCCGCCGAGGTGCTCGACGCGGTCACGTGCCTCCTGCTGGAGCGCCGCCTCTACTTCCTGCGGCACAACACCACCACCGAAGACCCGCGCGAATGCGTCGCCGACAGCTCCTTGGAGCTTTCGTTCGAAACGCTGCACGATGCCCATCGGGCCCTCCTCTCGCCTCGCATCTACGACGGCAAAATGCTCGGCAAGTAGCGCCGGCACTGCCTTGTCGCGTGTCGTCCAAACTGCTGTACAGGTTCCACGGTACTGTCAAATGTCGCTTCGGCAGTACCTGGCCGCTGTTTCAGCATGGTATCGGTTCTGGGCTTTTGGGTGCTCGGTGTTCATCGATTCGTGCCCTGATCTGCACGAATAGAACTTTTAAAGTTTGTCGTGATAATGTTTCGGCGTTGCTCGGGCGAGTGGCGGAATGGCAGACGCGCTGGCTTCAGGTGCCAGTGTCCTTCGGGACGTGGGGGTTCAAGTCCCCCTTCGCCCACCACAAGACGAGGCCACGAACTCACAAGAGTTGGTGGCCTCGTTTTTTGTTGTCGGCTATCTGGCCGCAGCCTGAATGAAGCTCAGAACGAAGTCCAATGCGGTGCCCGCAAACGGGTTGCCGACTGGTTGAGGGGGCGCGGCGGGCGCAGTGATCTGAGGGTTCATCATCCCTGGCGGCAGTGTGCCGGGTGGGAGATTGATGATGGCGTTGATGTCGTAGATGGTGTTGTCGGGGCCGTTGGTCACCGCGAAAGAGATACTGCCGAAGTCGACGACCGGAGTGTCGGCTGATGCAGTACCCACTGCACTGCCGAAGGTGATCGCGGCAGCGAGCGCGCCGACACCGAGGGCCGCGGTGGTCCGGGACAAACGAGTAGGCGTTTCGAGTCCATTCACAGATGTGCTCCCTTTCGTGGTGACAGCATCCGTGCGCGGGATGCCAAGCAGCCAGGAGATTGCAACCACTACCGAGGAAGATAACGGACATTCCCGCCATGGCGGGGTGGTTCGGCACCGATTGCTTGGCCAACGGATCTGAGTCGATTCGCAAGTCGATCGAGGACTGCGCGCGGGTTTTCGCGTGAACGAAGGCCCTTTAATAGGTAGCCTAGATTTTTCGTGAATGAACCATCAGTTTTAGACACGGGGCCAGAAATATCTTCGTTCTGGTGGCCAGAATCTTCTCCCGTGTTTCAAATATGGTCGTTTATGAACCATCCGATAGAGAGTTCGGAAATGATTGCTGCGTCAAAATCGAGCTACAGGGAGTCAACGATGTCCTTGACTTTTTCTCCATCACTCGATGAGAGTCCTTCGTTGATCTGCACGAAGATCAACGCATATTCCGAACCGTAGCGGACTATGCAGAAATCTCGGTCATATCTGACCCGCCATCGACCCTCTCGGCGTCGGCCGGGCGACTCCAGAATCTAGTCCGTTGGCAGCGCTCAAGGCACCTCTACTTGGCCGATATAGGCCCATTCCAGATTGACTTTGTTCCGCCGACGTATGTCCGCCCTGAGCAACCACGTCGGGTAGGTACTTGGTTCAAGGGCACATTCCTGGACTACGTCGCTCCACGGAGTGGTATCACCGCACACGACAAGGCGCATGTCACTCATCGATGCCACGTGTACCCGCTTTTCCCGCGCTAGCTGAGCGAACTGGCGCTCACTCGCGTCGATTGCCGCAGGAACTGTACCGGGTGCGCAGAGGACCGCAGTGGTTGCGCCTATCCAACCCGCCGGACGCCGCCGCTCCATCTCGTCCACAAATCGCCGAACGCGGGGCGGGGTCTTCCTTCTCGGGATAGGATATTTTGGCCCCGTGTCATCTAAGCCTGCGTAGTATCTGTCGAAATCTGGCTGCTTGTTCGAAAACATAGCCAGCGTTCCCTCTGGCGACTGACCGATCTTGGCTTCAATATCGACTGCATACTGAAACTGCGAAAGCAATTCAATCTCATCCAATTTTAATATTCGAGGATCTTCGAGCCATTTCGTCCGCCATGTCATGTATGCGAAGAGCTCAGCTGGTCCTCGAAGCGCATCCGTGACGACATTGAGGTCTGGGACAGAGACAATCCAGGGAGATGATTCCTCTTCTACGATATCCCACTTTCGTAAGATTTCGATTTGGGTGCCAATCCCCGCATAATCATCAAAACAAGGAAGCACCTGATAGCTGCGGCGGATACGACTCGTGTCGATGACCTCGATCGGGGCGCCCTTGCTGTTAAGCAGCGTTATTTTGGGAGATTTAAGCAAATCTTCGTCGCGCCGAAGCTGGTGTGCGCCATGCCCGATCAGTTTCTTGAGGTCACCGCGATATCTCGCTACATCGCCACGCCGGCTTGGCAATTTAAGCGGCGCGCCTTTTCCTTCCACAAAAATCACAGCGTCGTCAAATAGGATCACGCCGTCGACTTCGAATCGGTTTGCTCCAGTACCGTCGGGGTCAATATCCACACCAGAGAAGGAACGACATCCCGGAAGTAGTCGGCTTATAAGTTCAATAGCCTTATTGTCGACTGCACGAGCACGCGAGTTCGGCCAATTCTGGGAAAAAGACCCTCCGATCAGTGCGTCAACAGTTTGAGGGAGGTCGCTCACAAGTGCGATGGGATTTACCAAAAGAATTCGTGCAAAATCATCCAGCACGGGTTCACCGTTACTGGAACTATCGGCAGGAAATAGAAGGAAGGGTTTGGTCCGTGTAGGCGGATCAGATAAAACAGATTCAAATGGCTGCTCGACGGAACCTGCAATAATTCCGAGCGATTTGACAACTGCAATTAGACGTTCTGCAGAATCTGCAGACATCCGCGATCGCAATTCACCAATTGTCGGCGAGATTTTATGAACGACAAAGTATTTGAAAGCGGTGAGAATTGCCATCTGGCGTATGACGGCAGAGACTGTCGGCGTGTCGGCCAACGATTTCTGAACCAGCTCACTTGCACGGTCGATGGACTGAGAAACCTCCGACTTCCAGTAAGATTGGATTGCGTCGCTAACAGCTATAACGTCAGCGACAGTATGCCCTACACGGTTCAACAGGGAATTTTCATAGTCACTGGCCAGTTCTTCCGCCAAAGCTAACGCGTGACTGCGATAGGCCTCGCCTCGTCGCGCAATACGGCGGTTGAGCAGCATGTTACGGATGAAGTTTTCCATGGCGGATACCTCATCTTTGGCAGTAAGGAAGACATCGATCGTATTGACAGCGATGGCGACATTACGGACTTCGCGAGCTTGGCGCAGGACCAACATGCTGCTCATCCCAAAACCTTGAGAATCACTGTGTGGGCTCTGCGATTTATTAGGAGGGCGGGTATCGGCGGCAACAAGTCCAGCCACGATCTCAACACACAGAGCGTAGGGATCGAAAAATGGCTCGAAGTAGCTACCCCACTGCTCGAAGTGATGAACGAAGACCATGAGGCTCAGGAGGTCGAGTCCTTCTATGCCATTCAAGAGGGTACGAAGTTTTTGCAGTTCTGTTGCTTGGCGTTCCACGAACCGCTCGTGAGCGGCGGGCGCGAGCTCGCGGAGTAGCTTACTTTCTGTAACGCCCCACGAGCCCCTCTCCTGACGAGCCGCTGGCCTCTCCCATTGTGAGGCGTACTCACGCGCGAAGCCATCGTCCTGGTTCCCGAACCAGTCGACCCACACATCGAAAGGGAGTGTCGCCTCCAGAAATTCTTCAGCAGATAATCCTGAGCTGCGAACCTTCTCGCTTCTCCAGTTCTCAGTTCGATTCGAGGCCATGGCGTGAAGATACGGCATGGTCGCGGCTAGTCAGGGATCGACGTTCAGTTCGCATGTCAGCGCGCAGAGGCGGTGTGGCAGAGATGGACAGAAGCGATTGGTGAGCGGTCATCCTCCACCTGAATATTTGAGTGGCCATGGCGACGGAGGGGCGGCTCCAACTTTGTGATCCGATCCATCTGCACCGCCGTGAAGCCATTACTCGGCGGCAATACGGCAGGGTTGAACCGAGCTGAGAACCTGGGAAGCGCATCGGGGATCAGGAGTTCGCTCCGTACAAACCTTGATGTCGATGGCATCGCGAGTTTCCAATTCGTCGATGTGGGCCAATGCCAGTAGTTTCTCGCCAGCGGTCGCTACGCCGGTCTCGATCTGAAGCGGCGCAGCCAGCGCGCTATCAGCGTCAGTTAAACCTCTTGTTCAGAGGCGCGGTCGGAACGCAAGCGTGCTCGAATTACGGCCCGAATTGTGTATCGGGCGTATCCGACGGAAGTTCTTCGTTTTTCCTTGGACCATGACGATAGGTTCACCTGTGTCCGAAATGTCGTCCCCATCGGGGACGCCTCAACCCAGCGCCACCCGCGCGGCATTGAACCCACCCATCCCGTGGACCCCGCCGCCCGGGGGAGTCGCGGACGAGCAGAGGTAGACGCCCGGGGCCCCGGTGGCATAGGGGTCCAGTCCGAACCTGGGGCGCGCGATGATCTGCCGCGCAGTGTTCGCCCCCGCGGAGATGTCGCCACCTACGTAGTTGGGGTTGTACGCCTGCATTTGCGGCACATTGCGCACGTGGACGCCCACGATCCGGTCCCGGAACCCCGGCGCAAAGCGTTCGATCTGACGCGTGACCACATCGGTTGCGTCACCCGGATAGCCGTGCGGCACATGCGCATACGCCCACACTGGGTGGATGTCTCCGACGGAACGGGAGGGGTCGGCCAAGAACTGCTGGCCCAACAGAATGAAGGGCTTGTCCGGCATCTGACCCCGAACGGTCTGGCGTTCCACGGCAGCAGTTTCCGAAATCGTCCCGGACAGGTGCAGGGTGCCGGCCTTGCGGGCGTGCGGATTCGTCCACGGCACGACGCTTCCGTCGGAATCACCACGCACGGCGTAGTCGACCTTGTATGCGGCGGTGCCGTAGCGGAATTTGCGGTAGGCCCGGGCAATGCGGTCGGGCTGCCGGCCGTCGAGCAGGCGGCCGGCCGCGTCGGGGGCGATGTCGAGCATGACGATGTCGTAGTCGGCGATCTGGGAGTAGTTGGTGACCCAGTTCCCGGTTTCGATGGTGCCACCGAGGCTGCGCAGGATCGACGCGAGGGCGGCTGCAATTGAGCCCGAACCACCTTGTGCCACAGGCCAACCGTGAGCATGAGCGGCCGCAGTGAGCATCGAGCCGACAGCGCTGGACAGGGGAAGGGTGAGCGTCCCGAACATGTGCGCCGCGACGCCACCGAAGAGCGCCCGCGCTCGTGGGGTCTTGAACATCCGAGCGAAACCCGTCGCGGGAAGCAGAGCGCCCGTCCCGAAACGCGCGAGCATCAGCGGGTGCTTCGGAACGTGCACGATCGGCTTGAAGACGTCCTGCACCAACTCGTCGAAGTTCTCGGAGAGGTATCCGAAGACGTCGAGCCACCTCTTACCGTCGACACCCAGTCCCTCAGCGGTCCGGTTGATGTCGCGCCACAGAACCCCGGCGGTGCCGTCGTCGAGTGGATGGACCAGTTGGATCTCGGGCCACAGCCACGTCAGGCCGTGCTTGGCGAGCCCGAATTCGCGGTCGAGTTCCTTGAAGTAGGGAGACGCCAAAGCCGTGGGATGGAAGGCGGAGCAATCGTCGTGGACGAGTCCGTCGACTATGTATTCGCTACTGCGGGTGCCACCGCCGATCTTGTCCGCACCCTCGATGACATGGACGTCGATTCCTGCGCGGGCGAGTTCGATCGCCGCCGCGAGACCGTTGGGGCCACTGCCCACCACTACTGCTGTTGTCATTTGCGCTTCGCCACCCGTCTTCTCAGGTGTGAGCCTACGGAAATTACAGCGATGGCATTCTGCGAGCAAACAATTCAGGCCTAGACCTTGGTTGATCGATCAACTTTTGTTACAGTTCGAGGCGCACTGGCCGCAGCTGATTCTTATCGCTGCGGCCAGTTGTTGCATTCATCGCCCATCGCGCCTGTTTCCTGCGGATTCGGTATCCTGTGAATCGGAACTTCTCTGCACAGACGCAGCTCCGAAATCTGTCGAGGGGCCTTCTGGCTCCCTGCATCGCCGCAGTTCAGAGCAATTATAGGGCTACCTTAGTTGCGCCCGTGCCGGGGTTCTGAATTATCGTTTTCGTTACACGGTTGACTCACAAAAGTTTCAACCGACCGAAGACTCACGTCGCCGGGTGCCAGAACGCACACCATCGCGTCTGCGCAGGGCGGCTACTTCGGTGGTACCGCACACATCGTCGTGTCGGTGCTTTGAAGGACTTGCATTGCAAGTTGATGGCCATCAGCGCTGCTGGTCGTCGGTGCATCTTTATGGCATACGAAGGCTGGGTATGAAGCAACTTCCAGGCCCCCAGGGCCTCTATCACCCGTCCAATGAGCACGACTCCTGTGGAGTCGCATTTGTTGTCGACATGCATGGTCGCCGCAGCAGGGACATCGTCGAAAAGGCGATCACCGCTCTGGTCAACCTCGAGCATCGCGGCGCTGCCGGATCAGAACCCAACACGGGTGACGGTGCGGGCATTCTGCTGCAGGTTCCCGACAAGTTCTTCCGAGCTGTCGTGGACTTCGCGCTGCCCGCCGAAGGCGCGTACGCAACCGGTATCGCATTCCTCCCGCAGGGCGATGCCGATGCACACGAGGCTGCTGCTGCAGTCGAGAAGATCGTCGTCGAAGAGGGCCTGAAGGTTCTCGGCTGGCGCGAGGTCGGAACCGACGACTCCTCGCTGGGCGCACTGGCGCGCGACGCGATGCCGACGTTCCGTCAGATCTTCATCGGCTCCGAGGGTGACAAGTACACCGGCATGGATCTCGAGCGTCGTGCATACGTGGTGCGTAAGCGCACCGAGCACGAACTCGGCTCCGAAGGCGCCGGCAAGGGTGGCCCGGGTAGCGAGACCGTGTACTTCCCCAGCCTGTCCGGCCAGACGTTCGTCTACAAGGGCATGCTCACCACCCCGCAGCTCAAGGGTTTCTACCTCGACCTGCAGGACGATCGTGTCGAGAGCGCACTGGGCCTGGTCCACTCGCGCTTCTCCACCAACACGTTCCCGTCGTGGCCGCTGGCGCACCCGTTCCGCCGGGTCGCTCACAACGGTGAGATCAACACCGTCACCGGCAACGAGAACTGGATGCGCGCTCGCGAGTCCCTCATCGACAGCGACGTCTTCGGTGGCCGCGAGAACCTGGACAAGATCTTCCCGATCTGCACCCAGGGCGCCAGTGACACCGCTCGTTTCGACGAGGTGCTCGAGATGCTGCACCTCGCCGGCCGCAGCCTGCCGCACGCAGTTCTCATGATGATCCCGGAAGCCTGGGAGAAGCACGAGAGCATGGACCCCGCTCGTCGGGCGTTCTACGAATACCACTCGGCTCTCATGGAGCCCTGGGACGGACCGGCGTCGGTGTGCTTCACCGACGGCACCGTCATCGGCGCCGTGCTGGACCGCAACGGTCTGCGTCCGTCGCGTCTGTGGATCACCGAAGACGGCCTCGTCGTCATGGCGTCGGAGGTCGGCGTCCTGCCGATCGATCCGTCCACGGTTGTCCGCAAGGTCCGCCTCCAGCCCGGCCGCATGTTCCTCGTGGACACCGCGCAGGGCCGGGTCATCAGCGACGAGGAACTGAAGAACGAACTCGCTGCCGAGCACCCGTACCAGCAGTGGATCGACGAAGGTCTGATCCACATGGACGACCTGCCGGACCGTCCGTACACGTACATGTCGCACGAGCGCGTCGTCCTGCGTCAGCAGCTCTTCGGTTTCACCAACGAAGAGGTCAACCTGCTGGTCAAGCCGATGGCACTCTCCGGTGCCGAGGCTCTGGGTTCGATGGGTACCGACACTCCGATCGCCGTGCTCTCGTCACGTCCCCGGATGCTGTTCGACTACTTCTCGCAGCTCTTCGCTCAGGTCACCAACCCGCCTCTCGACGCGATCCGTGAAGAGGTTGTCACCAGCCTCGGCGCGACCATCGGCCCCGAGGGCGACCTGCTGCACCCGAATGCTGACTCCTGCAAGCAGATTGCGCTCCCGCAGCCGATCCTGCACAACGACGATCTGTCGAAGCTCGTTCACGTCAACGACGACGGCGAATTCCCGGGCTTCCGCAGTGTCGTGATCCGTGGCCTGTACCCCGTCAAGGAAGGCGGCGACGGTATCCGTCGTGCGCTCGAGGGCATCAAGTACCAGGTCTCGCAGGCAATCGAGGGCGGCGCACGCATCGTCGTGCTCTCGGACCGTGAGTCCACCGAGGACTACGCACCGATCCCGTCGCTGCTCCTCACCTCGGCCGTGCACCACCATCTGGTTCGTGAGAAGTCGCGCACCAAGGTCGGCCTCATCGTCGAGGCCGGCGACGCCCGCGAGGTGCACCACATGGCGCTCCTCATCGGCTTCGGTGCCGCAGCGGTCAACCCGTACATGGCTTTCGAGACCATCGACGAGTTCCTGCAGAACGGCGAGCTCGAGGGTCTGACCCTCGAGAAAGGCATCGCGAACTACATCAAGGCAGCCGGCAAGGGTGTCCTGAAGGTGATGTCCAAGATGGGCATCTCGACGCTCGCGTCGTACACCGGTGCTCAGTTGTTCCAGGTCATCGGCCTCTCGCAGGAGCTGACGGACGAGTACTTCACCGGTCTGCAGTCGCAGCTCGGTGGCATCGGCCTCGACCAGATCGCAGCCGACGTCCAGGCACGTCACGCCGTCGCATACCTCGATCGCCCCGAAGAGCGCGCTCACCGCGAGCTCGAGGTCGGCGGCGAGTACCAGTGGCGTCGTGAAGGCGAGTACCACCTGTTCAACCCGGACACGGTCTTCAAGCTCCAGCACGCAACTCGCACAGGTCAGTACGAGGTGTTCAAGGAGTACACGACCATGGTCAACGACCAGTCGGAGCGCCTTGCCGCTCTGCGTGGTCTGTTCGACTTCAACATCGGCAAGCGGCCGTCGATCTCGATCGACGAGGTCGAGCCGGCCAGCGAGATCGTCAAGCGTTTCTCGACGGGTGCGATGAGCTACGGCTCCATCTCCGCCGAGGCTCACGAGACTCTCGCCATCGCGATGAACCGTCTGGGCGCCCGCTCCAATTCCGGTGAGGGCGGCGAACATCCGTCGCGCTTCACGCCGGACGAGAACGGCGATCTGCGTCGCAGTGCCATCAAGCAGGTCGCGTCGGGACGCTTCGGCGTCACCTCGCACTACCTGAGCAACTGCACCGACATCCAGATCAAGATGGCGCAGGGAGCCAAGCCCGGTGAGGGCGGCCAGCTTCCGGCTCACAAGGTGTACCCGTGGGTGGCCGAGGTTCGGCACTCCACGCCTGGCGTCGGCCTGATTTCGCCGCCGCCGCACCACGACATCTACTCGATCGAGGATCTCGCTCAGCTGATCCACGACCTGAAGAACGCCAACCCGCAGGCCCGCATCCACGTGAAGCTGGTCTCCGAGGTCGGCGTCGGAACGGTCGCGGCCGGTGTCTCCAAGGCACATGCCGACGTCGTTCTGATCTCCGGTCACGACGGCGGCACCGGTGCCACCCCGCTGACCTCCGTCAAGCACGCGGGCGCACCGTGGGAGCTCGGCCTCGCCGAGACCCAGCAGACATTGCTGCTCAACGGTCTCCGTGACCGCATCGTCGTGCAGGTCGACGGCCAGCTCAAGACGGGTCGCGACGTCGTCGTCGCTGCCCTGCTCGGCGGCGAGGAGTTCGGTTTCGCCACCGCACCACTGGTGGTCTCGGGCTGCATCATGATGCGCGTCTGCCATCTCGACACCTGCCCCGTCGGTGTCGCGACGCAGAACCCGTTGCTGCGTCAGCGTTTCAGTGGCAAGCCGGAATTCGTCGAGAACTTCTTCATGTTCATCGCCGAAGAGGTTCGCGAGCTTCTCGCGGAACTCGGCTTCCGTACGCTGCTCGAAGCCGTCGGCCAGGTCGACATGCTGGACACCACGCGCGCTCTCGATCACTGGAAGGGAAGCAAGGCAGGCAATCTCGATCTGTCGCCGATCCTCACCCAGGTCGAGTCCGCGTTCATGGACCAGGACGTCCACTGCACCGGCACGCAGGATCACGGTCTCGACAAGGCACTCGATCAGCAGTTGATCGTCTCGGCCCGCAACGCACTCGACAAGGGTGAGGCGGTCTCCTTCGAGTCCGCGATCACCAACGTCAACCGCACGGTCGGCACCATGCTCGGCCACGAGGTCACCAAGGCGTTCGGTGGAGAGGGCTTGCCCGAGGGCACCATCGACATCACGTTCACCGGTTCCGCCGGTAACAGCTTCGGTGCTTTCGTGCCCAGCGGTATGACCCTGCGCCTGCACGGCGACGCCAACGACTTCGTCGGCAAGGGCCTCTCGGGTGGACGCATCGTCGTACGCCCGCCGCTCGATGCAGCGGAAGGCTTTGTCGCCGAGGACAACATCATCGGTGGCAACGTCATCCTGTTCGGCGCCACCAGCGGCGAGGCTCTGCTTCGCGGTGTCGTCGGCGAACGCTTCGCAGTCCGTAACTCCGGCGCCACTGCCGTCGTCGAGGGTGTGGGCGATCATGGTTGCGAGTACATGACGGGTGGAAAGGTGGTCATCCTCGGAGCCACCGGACGTAACTTCGGCGCCGGCATGTCCGGTGGCGTCGCGTACATCTACAACCCAGACAAGGCATTCGAGAAGAACCTCAACACCGAACTGGTGGACCTCGAGGATCTTTCGGGCGACGACTTCACCTGGTTGAAGGGCGCCATCGAACGTCATCGCGACGAAACCGGCTCCGAGGTTGCAACGCGCATCCTCGCTGACTGGTCGCAGCAGGTGGGTCACTTCGCAAAGGTGATGCCCCGCGACTACAAGAAGGTTCTTTTGGCCATCGCGGCCGCAGAGAAGGATGGCAAGAACGTGGACGAGGCAGTTATGGAGGCAGCTCGTGGGTGATCCAAGCGGCTTCCTGAAGCACACGTCGCGCGAACTTCCGGTTCGCCGGCCGGTGCCGTTGCGCCTGCTCGACTGGAAAGAGGTCTACGAGGAGTTCCCGAAGGACACCCTCAAGACCCAGGCCAGCCGTTGCATGGACTGCGGAATTCCTTTCTGCCACAACGGTTGCCCTCTCGGAAACTTGATTCCCGAGTGGAACGACCTGGTCTACAAGGACCACTGGCACGACGCCATCGAGCGTCTGCACGCGACCAACAACTTCCCGGAGTTCACCGGTCGTCTGTGCCCCGCACCCTGTGAGGCGTCCTGTGTCCTGGGCATCAACCAGGATCCGGTCACCATCAAGCAGGTCGAGGTCGAGATCATCGACAAGGCCTTCGACGAAGGGTGGGTCAAGCCGGTTCGCGCCGCGCACGCCACCAACAAGAAGGTTGCGGTTGTCGGCAGTGGTCCGGCCGGTCTGGCTGCAGCGCAGCAGCTGACCCGCGCCGGTCACGCAGTGACGGTCTTCGAGCGGGCAGACCGCATCGGCGGCCTGCTGCGCTACGGCATCCCCGAGTTCAAGATGGAGAAGCGGCACATCGACCGCCGTCTCGAGCAGATGGAAGCCGAAGGCACCGTCTTCAAGACCAACGTCAATGTCGGCGTGGACATCACCGCGGACGAGCTGCGTGAGCAGTTCGACGCAGTGGTTCTGGCCGGCGGCGCCACGGCAGCTCGCGATCTTCCGATCCCGGGCCGCGAACTGGACGGCATCCACCAGGCGATGGAGTTCCTGCCGATCGCCAACCGCGTGCAGTTGGGTGACCTCGACGCTCCCACCATCACCGCTGAGGGCAAGAAGGTTGTCATCATCGGCGGCGGCGACACCGGAGCGGACTGCCTCGGCACCTCGCACCGTCAGGGTGCGGCCAGCGTCCACCAGTTCGAGATCATGCCGCGTCCGCCGGAGACTCGCGCCGAGCAGACTCCGTGGCCGACGTACCCGCTCATGTTCCGCGTGGCTTCGGCTCACGAGGAGGGCGGCGAGCGTCTGTTCTCCGTCAACACCGAGAACTTCGTCGGTGAAAACGGCAAGGTCACCGGACTCAAGGCTCACGAGGTCGAGATGAAGTCGGGTCGCTTCGAGAAGGTCGAGGGCTCGGACTTCGAGCTCGAAGCCGATCTCGTGCTCCTGGCAATGGGCTTCGTCGGTCCCGAGAAGCCGGGTCTGCTCACCGATCTCGGTGTCGACTTGAACGAGCGTGGCAACGTCGCCCGCACGTCGAAGTGGAACACCAACGTCGACGGCGTGTTCGTGGCCGGCGACATGGGCCGCGGTCAGTCCCTGATCGTCTGGGCCATCGCCGAGGGACGTTCCGCAGCAGCCGCTGTGGACACCTACCTCGAGGGTGTCACGGCCCTTCCGTCACCGATCCACCCGACAGCGGCTCCGCAGCGCTAGAGGCTCTCACAAAGCCGCACCCCACCGCATTCGGTGGGGTGCGGCTTTGTTTCTGCAAGCAATTCGCACGATCTGTAACAAACCTTCATCAATTGTGCATCGGACAGACACAACGCCCAGACAGTATGATTCCGGAGCACCGATAGTGGTGTATGGGTTGCTGAAGGTAAAACAGGGGAGTTTCATGCGTGCGAGGCGTCTCGTTGCGGTGTTGTCGGCACTTGCTGCGGCAGTAGTGGTACCGGTTGTCAGTGCTCCCGTGGCGTCGGCTGATCCCTGCCCCAGCCTGTACGTCGTGGCCATCCCGGGAACGTGGGAGCCCTCGGGCACCAGGCCCGGCGCCGGCATGCTCGCTCCGGTGACCAACGGGCTTCCGGGCTCCGTTCGCACCGATTACGTCACCTACTCGGCGACGGCCTTCCCGTGGGAGTCCAACGTCTACGCCAAGTCGAAGCAGCAGGCTGTCGACAATGCCCGCGGCATGATCGGCGCTATGGCCGCCTCGTGCGGTGACACTCGCTTCGCCATCGTCGGGTACAGCCAGGGCGCCGACGCGGCAGGCGATCTCGCAGCAGAGATCGGAACCGGCATCGGCGTGGTCCCCCCGACTCGCGTCGAGGGCGTCGGCTTGCTGTCAGATCCCCGTCGTTCCGAGTCCGACGTCCTGATCGGCCCCGCTGTCGGTGGTAACGGTGCCAGCGGCCCTCGCATCGGTGGATTCGGTTGGCTGTCAGGCAAAACGGTGACGCTCTGCGCGGTCGGTGACCTGTACTGCTCGACGCCGAAGGACGATTTCGTGATGCGTCTGGCCGGATTCATGGCTCAGGCGTCCGATCCCACTCCGGCCAGTGCGCTCGCGCTGCGCGACGAGGCCGCCGTGATCGTCAATGATCTGATCACCGCAGGCGGTCTCCCCGCTTTGATGGCCCAGCTCGATCCGGGCGCGAACTCGCGGCGCATCGATCAGTTGGTCGACTTCTACGGCTCGCAGGTGCACACCGACTACACGCGTTACGTCGTTGACGGCGCGGGCAATTCGGCGACGTCCTGGCTGCACGGCTGGTTGGCCGGCAAGGCCTGATCAGCAGTACGTCTGCTCCGCCGTGTCGACGTAGATCTCGGCGATACGCTGCGAGGACATCGGCGTGATCTGTGAGTACACCTCGCCGACGGAGTTGAACTCTGCCAGCACTTCGGACCGAGGCATACCGTCAGCGAGCGCCTTGCAGGTGCCGTCGGCGTAGAGGATCTCTGCGGAATCCATTCCGGCGGGCGGGATCCCGGCCAGACGCAGAGCGGCGATGTACCGCTGCCCCTTCTCGCCGGCGTTCGCGACGATCTCTTCCGGTGAGCGGGCGTCGATCGGTGAGTTTGCCGGTGGCGCTACCTGTGGCGCTACTGGTAGCGACACCGGCGGGGGCGTCGATTCGACGACGCTCGGCGCGGCTTCCGGAGTTGTTGCGGCGAGCGGGCTGGTCGGCAGCTCGGAAAGCGTACTGGGGGCAGTCGAACTCGACGTCGCCGCAACCGACGTGCTGGTGGCCGCAGAAGTGGATTCCGATGCGTCGCTGTCGGATTGGCTGCTGCAGCCGCTGAGGAGTAGGCCCGCTGCCGCGACGCAGAGGACCAGTCTGTTCGTGTTCATCACCCGTGAGTGTTACATACCGTACCGCTTATTTTGTCCGTTTTAAGGAAACTCCCTTTTGCCCTGTTTTTAAGTCGAAGTCCTGTGATATACATCTGTTCAGTTGTTACTTGTGAGTAGGAGCACACCGCAAAGACCTTGTCGGCGGCGGTCGAAACACAAGCAATGACTGCGAGTTTCGTCCCCCATCACATAAACGGCAGGGAGAAATCAGTGCAGAAATCTCACAAGAACGGCAACAGACGTCTCGGCACGCGCGTGGCCGTCATTGCAGGTACCGCAGGTGCGGTCCTCGCGTTCGCGGCGCCGATGGCCTCGGCTCAGGATCCGGTCGACAATTCGATACCCGGTGCCGCAGTGTGTCCGGCTACTGCCGAATCCTGTGTGTCGGTTGTGGTTCAGAGCGGAACCTTCGACAACAACGGCTTCAACCTCCCGATCGGAAAAGGCGACATGATCATCGCCGCCGAGGCCGGCTCCGGTGAAGGTGAGTCCACCGTTCTTCTCCCGCGCGACGACGGACACCACGGTGTCTACTCCAAGCCGTTGACCGTTCCGGGTGGAGTCCTCGGAATCGACCTGCCGTTCGGCAATCTGTTCGGCCTCGCCGCAGTCACCGCCGAGGTGGAGGCGACCGCTGCCCCGACCCTCAACGGCATCATCACCGACATGGATCTGAGCATCCCGGTGCGGATGAAGATCAACAACGCGTTCCTCGGTGACAACTGCTACCTGGGCTCCGCGGCTGCGCCGGTGAATCTTCGTCTCGCGCCTGACCCGTCGGTGGTACCGACCTACACGGTGCTCCCGGACAATGCACTGAAGGTGAGCCCGGTCGGGAACCAGGCCACCGGCTTCGCGCTGCCCGCCGCCAGTGGTTGCGGACCGTTCGGAGTGCTGAACCCGATCGTCAACTGGCGAGCAAAGGTACCGGCCACGTCGGGAACCTCGCTCAGCACGATCTCCGACGCCTACCTGTACCCGGGCGGCCTCACCGGTAGCGATCCTCTCGACGATCTCGGTGGCGGAACAGGATCCAGCGGTTCCAGTGGCTCGAGCGGTTCGTCCGGAAGCTCCGGTTCCTGAAAACTCGGATGCCTTGAAGCAGCGGTGGTGGCGGAATGTCACCACCGCTGCGGCGTCCGACCTGTAATAACCTGTGCCTCAGGGTGGGCGAAGGCGGACTCCATCAGGAGGACCTGCGCGGCCACGAAATCACAGGGGAGTCCTCAAACATGTTTCGAGACAGCGTTCTTGCGAGTCCGGTCCTGCGCCGGGGTGTGACAGCACTGGCAGTTGCGGCTGCAGCCACCATGTTTGTCGGTACTGCAGCAACGG
Source organism: Rhodococcus sp. T9N (assembly GCF_024436645.1). Taxonomy (NCBI): domain Bacteria; kingdom Bacillati; phylum Actinomycetota; class Actinomycetes; order Mycobacteriales; family Nocardiaceae; genus Rhodococcus; species Rhodococcus sp. T9N. Next base: position 791,860 of record NZ_JAMSKS010000001.1, read on the forward strand.
CGGAGCCGGCGGCAGTAGTTGGTGAGGTGTCGGCGGACTCCATTGCGGCAGCCCGTGCGCAGGCCATCGGAACGACGGTCACCGTCGTGGGAACCGCGACTACGCCGTCGGGAGTATTCGAATCCAGCTTCTACGACAAGGGCTTTGGTCTCCAGAGCGGCAATTCGGGCATCTACATCAGCGATCCGAACAACTCCGGGATTGCTCTCGGCGATCAGGTTCAGGTCACCGGAGTCCTCGCGGATCAAGAAGGCCTGCTCGTCGTCCGCCCGACTGGCGTCGAGGTAATCGGCACGACTACGCAGATCAGCCCGGCGCGACTGCCCCTCAATGCAATCGGTGAGGGCAGCGAAGGTCGTCTCGTGACGGTGTCCGGAATCGTGAGCGGACCCGTTGTCGACGATCTGCCGTACGGCCACAAGATCCTGGTCTCGGGTGCCGAGGGAAACACCGTCATCTTCGTCAACACCCAGACCGGAATCGACGTCGACGCCATTGCAGTGGGACGCCCGATCACCGTCACCGGTTTCAGTGGCCAGTACGCCAGCACCTACGAGGTTCTTCCCCGCTCGGAAGCCGATGTGCAGCAGGGTTTCACGGGCAGCCTGAGTTTCGGAAGCTGACCTAGATCTCGAACCGAGCTCCGACGCGCATCGACCCGGGAGACAACCGGCTGATGGTGCGTCCGAGCTTGGCTTCGACGGTCACGGGTACGACGGCCTTGTTCGTGCGAACTGCTTTCACGATGGCACTGGCCACTCGATCAGGAGTGAAGTTCCGCTTGCGGTAGAAGTTGTCGACCTTGGTCTGGTTCTCGAGCTGCTCCTCGGCGGTGGTCCCGGCGAACTCGGTGGTCTTGAGGATGTTCGTGTGAACGAGGCCGGGGCAGATGGTGCTGACGCCGATGCCGTGTGGAAGCAGCTCTGCCCGTAGGCAATCCGAGAGCATGAATACCGCTGCTTTGCTTGTCGAATACGCGGTGAGGGCCTTCTGTGGTGTGTACGCGGCGGCCGAGGACAGATTGACGACGTGCCCTCCTGTTCCCCGGTCGATCATCATCGGGGTAAATGCCCGGCAGCCGTAGACAACTCCCCAGAAGTTGATGTCCATGACGCGCTCGAACTGGCGCTGCTCGGTGTCGGCGAATGTCCCGGAGAACCCGATTCCAGCGTTGTTGACGACGATGTCCGGTACGCCGTGATGTGCCGCGACGGTCTCCGCGAACCGAATCACGGCCTGTTCGTCGGACACGTCCACCTGATAGGCGTGGGCACCGCCACCGAACACTGCTTCGGCGCCGCCCGCTTGCGAAGGGATGTTTACAAGTGCCGCAGTGTCCTGCGCGCTTTCAAGATTGATGTCGGAGACCACGACGATAGCTCCCTGGGCGGCGAAGGCGAGGGCCGTTTCACGCCCGATGCCGCTGCCCGCACCGGTGATCACCACCAGCGTGCCGGTGAGATCGCGCAGTCGACGCTGCAACTTCGTTCCGCGTCGCCAGCCGGTGACGTCCTTCAGTAGCCCCATTGGTTGCCCTTTTCGTGTGTACGTTTGTGGCGTGTGTCTCTAGCTGACTTCCCCTCTGCGAAAGGTATCCGATGAGCGAGCTTCGTGTAGTTGCAACCATCCCGGCCAAGTCCGGTTCCGAGGACGACGTCCGATCGGCTCTGACAACTCTCGCGGAGGCGAGTCGGTCCGAGGACGGCTGTGTGTCGTACGAGTTGTTCGAGTCAGCGGCTGCGCCCGGCACGTTCGTCACGATCGAAACTTGGCGCGGGCAGGAGGAGTTGGACGCTCATATGCAGTCCCCGCATCTGCAGGCCGCGCTGGCCGCCGCCGGACCACTTCTCGACGGCGCTCCGGCGATTCATCCGTTGAAAGGCGCCTGAATCAGAATGAATTCCTGACCTTCGCTAAGGGTCTGACCTGCGAATGTCGCTCGAAAACTGACCAATCTTCGCGCTCCATTCCACTGAGCGGGACCTGCGACTAATACCTGTGCCTTAAGTCACAAACTGTCTCGACAATGCTTCACATCACAGATTCTGACCTGGAGGTTTTGAATGAGTCGCAGTTCTCGGCGCGGTCAACGCAAGGTTGCCGCCGTCGCGCTGGCAGTCTCCGCCGGCCTGTTCGTCTCGTCGTGCGCTGACAGCGGGAACGGGGGTGGGAGCGGCGACGCACCGGACTCCGGTTCGGGATTGTCCATCGGCCCGGTCAACGAGCAGTCCGGCGAGGGCGATCCGGTCAAGGGCGGCACCCTCACGTTCAGCGGGTACTCCGCCGTCACCAATCTCGATCCGGCGAAGACTCAGATCGCGGGTTCGGTCGCCGGTTCGGAGTTGGGCGCCATCTACGACACCCTGCTGCGCTACGACCCGGCGTCGAAGGAATTTGTTCCGAAACTCGCGGAGTCGATGGAACCGAGTTCCGACTTCAAGACGTGGACTCTCGAACTGCGCGACGGTGTGAAGTTCAGCGACGGGACGCCGGTGGATTCGGCGGCCGTTTCGGCGAGCCTCAATCGCTACGTCACCAACAAGGGGCCGCAGTCGAGTCTGTACGCGTCGAAGGTCGCGTCGGTAGACACTCCGGATCTGTCGACGGTCGTCTTCAATCTCGTCGACCCGTGGACCGGTATCGAGTCACTGCTCTCCACCGGCCCCGGCATGATCGTCGCGCCGAGCGCCCAGCAAGGTGATCAGTTCACCCCGATCGGCGCGGGTGCCTTCACCCTCGAGAAGTTCGCTCCCAACGAGGAATTGATCCTCGACGCTCGGGAGGACTACTTCGACGGTGCCCCGAACGTGGACAAGCTGCGGTTGATCAGCATTGTCGGTTCGCAGTCCACCACCGAATCGCTCAAGAGCGGCGGCACGGACGTCGCATACATGCGTTCGCTACCCAACGTCCTGGATCTGATCGACTCCGGCTACCCGGGCTTCGTCGACATCCCGTCGCTGTCGTACCTCTCGCTCGTCAACACGGCACCCGGTCGTCCCGGTGCCGACGTGCGCATCCGTCAGGCATTGGCGCTCGCAACCGATCCCGTCGCACTCGACAACCGACTCAACGAGGGCAAGGGTCTGCCCGGGCAGGTCATCTTCCAGGACACCTCTCGCTGGCACAACGACGTCGCTCCGATCGGCGTAGACACCGCCAAGGCGAAGCAGCTTCTCGACGAGGCCAAGGCCGACGGTTACGACGGCAAGATCACATACCTGACGCTGCAGGAGAATTCGGCGCAGGCGATGGCTCTCGCACTGCAGTCGATGGCCAACGCCGTCGGATTCGATTTCCAGATCGAGTACGTCAACTCGGTTGCCGACGTCGTCAAGCGTTTGTACGCCGACCGCGACTTCGACATGGCAACAGGTTCCGCCAACCTCGCGGAAGCCGATCCGTTCGAGCGTCTGTACTCGAACCTCAAGACCGGTGGGCGAAACAACGCCGCGAGTTTCTCCGACCCCGAGATGGATACGCTTCTCGACCAGTTGGGTGTCGCGACGTCGACCGACGCGAAGATCGAGGTGCTCGCCAAGATTCAGGAGCGCGCCAACGAGGTTGTGCCGTGGCAGGTTTACGGCAACACCCCGTGGCTCGGTGTGTGGGGACAGAACGTCCACGGCATTCAGCAGAGCCTGGACGGAATCATGTTCTTCGACAAGGCCTGGAAGAACTAGACACCTGAATGACTGACTGGACCCGAGAAGCGTCCCTGCGGGGACGCTTCTCGGCATCAGAGAGTGTGATCGATCAAGAAGTGAGATCGAGGGCAGCGCGGACGATGCTGTCGGAGTCGAGGCCGTGGTACCGGTAGACGTCCTCGAGCGAACCGACCTGACCGAACCGGCTCACTCCGAGCGCAGCACCCGGAACGTTGTTGATTCCCGTCAGGAACGCGAGGGTGTGCGGGTGCCCGTCGAGAACGGTCACCATCGGCGCGGACCGGCTGCTCGGAAAGACCTGATCCAGGATCCACGACGGACCGTCCGCGAGACCGCGCCGAGACTTGAGTGCTTCGAAGAGCAAACCGGGGCTGGTCACGCAGACGACGTCGGCGGAAATGCCCTGCTCGCTTAGTCTTTCGGCTGCGACCAGTGTTTCGGTGACGGTGGCACCCATGCCGACCAGGGTGACGGCCGGATCAGGGTTGTGCCGCAGTGTGTATGCCCCGGCCACCACCTGACGTCGACGGCGTTCTCGCGCAGCCGGATCGGTCGGTACCGCGGCCAGGGCCTGATCGACCGGACGGGTCGACAGGCGCAGATACGACGAGCTGCCGTCCGGGCGACCGAGGCGTCCGATGCTGTCGAGGAGCGTCCACTCCACGTCGACGGCGAATGCCGGTTCGAAACTGGTGCAACCCGGCTGTTCCAGTCCGATGGACGGGGTCTTGATCGACTGGTGCGCACCACCTTCGGCGGCCAAGGTGACGCCCGACGGAGTGCCGACCATGATCGACTGCCCTCCGGCGTAGATGCCGTACGACCACGGTTCGAGAGCCCGTTCGATGAAGGGGTCGTACATCACCCCGATGGGGAAGAGTGGCTGGCCCCAACGACTCCAGGTCGCACCGAGTTCGCCCATCAGTCCGACCAGGTTGGTCTCGGCGATACCGAGTTCCATGTGCTGACCGGTGGGCTTCTCACGCCAGTGCATGATCGTTTCGGCGTCGTCGGCAAACCAGTTGTGCCGCTCGTCGGGGGACCACACGCCGACCTTGTTCAGCCAGCCTGCGAGGTTGGTGGTGGAACTGACGTCCGGGCTCAGTGTGACAACACGTTTCGCGGCGTCCGGCGCTTCGCGGCTCAGGTCGAGTAGTACCCGGCCCAGAGCTGCCTGAGTGGTGGACGTGCCGGAGGGCGTACGGCCGATGTCTTTCGGAACTGCCGGGGGCACCAGATGCTCCACCTTCGGGCGAGCCAGGCGCCCAGCGGTTTCGGCGCAGATGCGGCCGGACGGGCTGTCGGTCTCGAACCGTTCCCAGGGATTCGACGGATCCATGCCGAGTTCCGACGCCAGGTGCTCGAACTGCTCGGTGGTGAGCAGCGACGAGTGGTTCTGCGGATGACCCTGCGTCGGCAGACCCCGACCCTTGATCGTGTACGCGATGATCACGGTGGGACGGGTGTCGTCGATCTGTGCGTACGCCTCTCGCAGAGCGTCGAGGTCGTGGCCACCGAGATTGCGGATGGCTTCGAGCACCGTGGCGTCGTCGAGGTCGTCGATCAGCGCCGTGATCGCGTCGGCGTCCGCCGCGTCGCCGGGCAGTCTCAGACGTACCTCGTCGGCCGTGCATCGCAGCAGGCGCTGGTACTCCGGATTCGGCATGTCCAGGATTCGTTCGCGCAACGCGGTGCCGCCCGGCCGGGTGAACAGTGATTCGAGCAGCGCACCGAACTTCACGGTGATGACCTGCCAGCCGGCACCCGAGAACATGCGCTCCAGGCGGGTTGCCGCGATGTTCGGCACCACCCGGTCGAGTGATTGGCGGTTGAGGTCGACTATCCACACGATCTCACCCAGTTCGGCAACCGAATGATCGAGAACTGCTTCCCACACAGCGCCCTCGTCGAGTTCGGCGTCACCGACCAGGGAGTACTGACGCCCGGTTCCGGCGCCGCCGAGGGAGGCGTCGACGTATCGGCGAGCGATGGCGCCCCAGATGGGAGCCGTCGCGCCGATGCCCACCGAACCGGTCGAATAATCCACCGGATCAGGATCTTTCGATCGACTCGGGTAGCTCTGCAGGCCCCCGAATTCGCGCAGAGTCGTCAGGTAGGACTCGTCGAGTTCACCGAGCAGATAATTGATGCCGTGGAGCACCGGCGCCGCATGCGGCTTGACGGAAACCCGGTCGCCGGAACGAAGTTGGCCGAACCACAGCGACGTCATGATCGAGACCATCGACGCGCACGAGGCCTGATGGCCGCCGACCTTGAGCCCGCTGGGATTCGGACGGACACGGTTGGCGTGATGGATCATCGCGGTCGACAACCACAGAACGCGCTTCTCGATCTCCGCCAGTGACTCGGGAGCGTTCTGGTCGATGTTGGGGCTGTTCACGGCCGGTCCTGCCTTCAGTAGTGGACATCGATCACCGCACCGCCTGTACCCCAGATCGTGGGGCCGACGATGTGGTTGTGATGTTTGGCAGGACTTCCTGAGGCCGAACCGTTCGGTGCGGCAAAGTCCAGCCGCACCTGTCGATCTGTTGTGCAGATTCTGCGTCAAAGTCCATCATCGGCATACAGATTGGGCAATAGCTACCCGGTGGATTGAGCAATGTGCGCAACACCGAGGGCTGTGCGCCGTGACAGGTGGGCACTATGCGCAGTGCACCGCCAGTCGCGCGCGGTCAGTCCATCAGGTCGTGGACGTAGCACCAGCGCCAGGATTCGCCGGGCTCGTGTGAGCGCATGACCGGGTGCCCGGTTTCGCGGTAGTGGTTGGTGGCGTGCTGATGAGGGCTGGAATCGCAGCATCCGACGTGGCCGCAGGACAGGCACATGCGCAGGTGAGACCAGTTATCCTCACCCAACTCGGCGCACTCCTGGCAGACGCCGGGCGTCAGCGCCGCCGGGTCTGTTTCGGGCGCATTGGTTAGTTCCTCGCAACCGGTGGGAGCGGGTGCGGGCTGCTGTGTGCGAGCTGCTGCTCGCTTCAGGATTTTCTTCATCGCCTTCCATACTGCATGCTGCCAGGGTGAACGGCATATTACTGGGGGTTGTAGTAGCGGCGTTGCTGGTGGCGGCGGTCGCGCGAAGGTTCGGGCTGTCTTCGCCGCTGATCCTCGTCCTGGTCGGTTTGATCGCCTGTCAGATACCGGGTGTTCCGGAATTGGAACTCGATCCCGACCTCGTCCTGTTCGTCGTGTTGCCTCCACTTCTGTACTCGGCAGCACTGGACAGTTCATACCTGGCTTTGCGCTCGAATCTGCGTCCGATCGGATTTCTCGCGGTGGGGCTTCCGCTGGCGACGACGGCTGCGGTGGGCTTTGTCGCCTACCTGATCGTGCCGGAGTTCTCGATAGCGGCTGCTCTGGTTCTCGGCGCCATCGTGGCGCCGCCGGACGCGGTGTCCGCGAGCGCAATCGGACGCAAGCTCGGCCTGCCGCGCCGGATCATGACCCTGCTGGGCGGGGAGAGCCTGCTCAACGACGCCACCGCTCTGACGGCGTACAAGGTCGCTCTCGCGGCTGCCGTCGGTACGGGTGCGACGCTGATCGGCGGCTTCGAGACCTTCCTCGTCGCGGCGGTCGGTGGAACGGTGATCGGCCTCGCGGTGGGGTTCGTCATCTCGAAGGTTCGCGGCAAGCTCCAGGATCCGGTGATGGAGAGCGGAATCGGATTGGTGGTGCCGTTCTTCACCTACCTGGCTGCGGAAGAGGTCCACGCGTCGGGCGTCATCGCGGTCGTCGTAGCCGGATTGTTCCTCGGCCAGCGCTCCACCCGCGCGAGTTATGCGACGCGTTTGCAGGACACGGCAGTGTGGAGGGCCGTCGACCTGATCCTGGAGTCGTTCGTCTTCCTGTTGATCGGTCTCCAATTGCCCAGTGTCGTCAACGGATTGCAGGGGTACAGCACTTCGATCGTCGTCTGGGCGTCGGTTGCCGTTCTCGTGACCGTCGTGGTGGTCCGAATCGCCTGGGTGTTCCCGTTCACGTACGTACCGCGCTGGCTGTCGCCGCGTATTCGAGCGAGGGAGCCGGAGATTTCGGCGCGGGCGGTGTTCGTCGTGTCGTGGGCCGGTATGCGAGGGGTCGTGTCGCTGGCAGCTGCCTTCGCCATTCCGCTGACGGTCAACAGTGGGGAGGACTTCCCGGGCCGTTCGCTGATCCTCTTCCTGACGTTTGTCGTCGTGGTCGGCACACTGTTGCTGCACGGCCTGACGTTGCCGTGGGTGATCCGTGTCCTCGGCGTGCAGGGGGACGAAGAGCAGTCCGACGCCCGCGCCGAGGCGGCAGCCCAGGACAAGGCTGCACGGGCCGCTGCGGCGCGGCTGGACGAATTGGTCGGAGCCGACGCCGACGACGTCCCTCAGGTCCGCAATCGTGCCGCGGACATCTTGCGAAGCTGGAACACCCACCGCGCGAACTCGGCGTGGGAGCGACTGGGACGCAGCGACGAGGATCTGGGGGAGAGCCCGTCGAACGCCTTCCGCTCGCTGCGCCTCGAGATGATCGATGCGGAGCGAGGCGTCTTCATCGCCGAACGCGATGCCGGCCGGATCGACGACGAGGTCCTCCGGAAGGTGCTTCGCGAGCTCGATCTCGAGGAAGCGACGCTCGACCGGGACTAGACCGGCTGGTCTGCTGTCCACGAAGGTAACCGCTGGCCAGGGTCGGTTTACCTGACTGTTGAGGCCTGCAACTTAACCGATTCCACTGAGCGAGACTCGATCCAATTTTCTGTGCCTCCCATCACAGACTGTTTCGTGTTCAACATCACGTCACGGTCTTACCCCGCCTTGGAGGCATTCGAATGAGTCGTAGTTCCCGCCGCGGAAGTCGCAGATTGGCTGCGGCTGCGCTGGCGATCACCGCAAGTATGTTCCTGGCGTCGTGCGCCGACAACGGCTCGAGCAATGGCGGCGGCGAATCCGCTGATTCCGGTTCCTCGCTGAAGATCGGCATGGTCAACGAGCAGGCCGATCCCGGCACTCCCACCAAGGGCGGCACGCTGACGTTCAGCGGTTACTCGGCGGTCACGACTCTCGATCCCGCGAAGGCTCAGGTTGCCGGCGCCACCGGTGGCAGCGAGCTCAGCGCCATCTACGACGTGCTCATGCGTTACGACCCGATCGGGCAGAAGTTCGAGCCCAAGCTCGCTCAGTCGCTCGAAGCGAGTTCGGACAGCAAGACCTGGACGCTGAAGCTCCGCGACGGTGTGAAGTTCAGCGATGGCACAGCTCTCGACTCGAAGGCCGTCGCCGACAGCATCAACCGCTACGTCACCAACAAGGGACCTCAGTCGAGCCTGTGGGCTTCCAAGGTTGCCTCGATCGACACCCCCGACGCGACGACCGTAGTCTTCAACCTCGTTGATCCGTGGACAGGCATCCAGTCGATGCTCGCCACCGGACCCGGCATGATCGTCGCCCCGAGCGCCCAGCAGGGTGACCAGTTCACCCCGATCGGCGCCGGCGCCTTCACCCTCGAGAAGTTCGCTCCCAACGAGGAACTGCTGTTGGCTGCTCGCCCCGACTACTACGACGGCGCACCGAACATCGACAAGCTCAAGCTGATCAGCATCGTCGGCGCTCAGCCCACCGCCGAAGCACTCAAGACGGGCGGCATCGACGCCGCGTACATGCGTACGCTCACCCCGATCCTGGATCTGATCGAGTCGGGTTACCCCGGCTTCGTCGACATCCCGTCGCTCGGTTACATCGCCAACGTGAACATGGCCCCGGGCCGCCCGGGCTCGGATGTCCGTGTCCGCCAGGCGATGGCGCTGGCCGTCGATCCGGAGACGCTCAACACCCGCGTCAACAACGGCAAGGGACTGCCCGGCCAGGAGATCTTCCAGGACACCTCGCGCTGGCACAACGACGTCGCACCGATCGGCGTCGATCCCGCCAAGGCGAAGGAACTGCTCGATCAGGCCAAGGCCGACGGCTACGACGGAAAGATCACCTTCCTCTCCATCCAGGAACCGTCCGCACAGGCGACGGCTCTGGCCATCCAGGCGATGCTCAACGCAGTCGGCTTCGACGCTCAGATCGAATACGTCACCGGTGCAGGTGATCTGGTCAAGCGGATGTACGCCGATCACGACTACGACATGAGCACCGCAGCACTGAGCCTCGCCGAGGCCGATCCCTACGAGCGTCTGTACACGGGCATCAAGTCCGGTGGCCGTAACAACGCGACCGGCTACTCCGACGCCGAAATGGATGCTCTCCTGGACAAGTTGGGCGTCGCAACCACCGACGAGGACAAGAAGGCAGTCCTGGCCCAGATCCAGGAACGCGCCAACGAAACCGTCCCGTGGCAGGTGTGGGGCAACGTCGCCGCACTCGACGTGTGGAACCAGAACGTTCACGGACTCGAGCAGAGCCTCGACGGAATCGTGCTCTTCGACGGAGCTTGGAAGTCCTAGAGAGCCTGAAGTTCACAGCCGGCCCCGCGCCCGTATTGCAGCGGATCGGGGCCGGCTGCGAACGAAGAAATGAAATCAGAGGAACTGCTGTGTATTGCGAGCTCGCTGTCCGAAGGAGACGAAATCGATGAACATCGGCGCAATAGGTAAGAAATTGGGCCAGCTCGTCATTGTGATCCTGATCGTCAGCTTCGGAACCTTCGTGCTGGCATCACTGATCCCCGGCGATCCCGCTGTCTCCGTTCTCGGTGAAGGCCGAACGCCTGCCGAGTACGAGGAAGTTCGGCAGCAGCTCGGACTCAACGATCCACTCCTGGTTCGCTATTGGGACTGGCTGACCAGCGCTCTCCAGGGCGACCTCGGCAACTCGCTCGTTCCCCCGCAGCAGGACGTCCTCACCGCGATCAGTTCCGCTCTCCCCGTCAGCGTTCAGTTGGCAGTGATGGGTCTGGTCATCGCACTCGTCGTCGCAGTTCCGCTCGCACTCTGGTCGGCGCACCACGAAGGCGGCGTCATCGACCGCGTCATCAGCGCCGCGACGTTCGGTGTTCTTTCCGTCCCGAGCTTCCTCGCCGGTCTGTTGCTGATCATGGTCACCGTCAACTGGCTCGGCTGGTTCCCGCGATCACAGTGGGTGCGCATCGGCGACAGCCTCTCCGGAAACCTCTCACACGCAATACTTCCCGCGATCACCATCAGCCTCCTCGAGATGGCGATGTTCACTCGCGTTCTCCGATCCGACCTGGTGACGACGCTCCGTGAGGATTACATCCTCGCGTCGAAGGCCAAGGGAATGCCCACGCTGCGAGTGCTTTTCAGTGACGCGCTCCGCCCGTCGTCGTTCTCGCTCATCACGATGATGGGTCTGGCTCTCGGCGGCATGATCGGCAGCACCGTGATCGTCGAGACGCTGTTCTCGCTGCCCGGAATGGGCACGCTCATCGTCCGCGCAGCGCAGCAGGGTGATTCGCCGATGCTGCTCGGCGCGGTGGTCGTGATCGCGGTCATCTACGTCCTCGTCAACAGTGCGATCGATGTTCTGTACACCTATCTTGACCCGAGGAGTCGTCGTGTCCATGTCTGAAGTGACGCCAGACGGAGCGGCCCCGTCGCCGGCCCCGTCCGAGGTGATGACATACCGGCAGCAGACAGTCCTGCTGGCTCCCGGTCCCGTCGAGACGCTGGAACAGCCCAAGAATCTGGTCCTGATCGGATCGATTCTCACAGTGGTCGGCGTTGCGCTGCTCGGCACCGCACTCTTCGGTTCAGCGATCATGATGACCGTCCGCATCGTGCTCGCGCTCGTTGCCCTGGTTTTCCTCTTCAAGGGGCTCGGCAAACTCGGTACGTCCAAGTGGGGCAGTCAGTTCGATCTCTCGTACTGGTTGGCGTGCATCTGGCTGGTCGCGCTGATCCTGGCCGCGATCTTCGCGCCGCTGCTGCCGCTCGGTGAGTACAAGGACACGGTCAAGACCTTGGCCGAGCCGGGCTTCGCATCGCCGAGCCTGCTCTCCGATCATCCGTTGGGTACCAACAACTTCGGTCTCGACCTGCTCGCCCGCGCCCTGTTCGGTGCGCGCGCTTCCTTGACTGTCGCCATCTGCGCCGTGCTGATCGGCATGATCATCGGTGGCACCATCGGCGTCATGGCCGGCTATTTCCGTGGCAAGGTCGACGCCGTGGTCGGAATCCTGACCAACTCGCTGCTGGCCATTCCTTCTCTGGTGCTGCTCATCGCACTGGCCGCGGTGCTCACGTCGAACCTGCGCAACATCACCCTCGCACTGTCGATTCTCTGCATTCCCAGCATGGTTCGAATCGCCAGGGCAAACACCATCGTCGTCGCCCAACGGGAGTTCGTGCTTGCCGCGAGAGCCATGGGCGCCACCAAATGGCGCGTCATCTGGCGCGAGTTGGTTCCCAACGTCCTCGTTCCCGTCGCCGCGCTCGGCCTGGTGGCCGTCTCCGGCCTGATCGTCGCGGAAGCATCACTGAGCTTCCTCGGACTCGGTATCGCACAACCTGATCCGACCTGGGGCAACATGATTGCGGAAGGTCAGGGCGGGATCGTGGAGAAGCATCCGTTCATCGTCCTGGTACCAGGCGTCTTCCTCTTCCTGACGGTGTTCTCCTTCAACCTCATCGGCGAGAAGTATCGGAGTAAGCTGTGACCACTTCAGCTCAGAACGGCGTTCCGCTGCTGCAGGCGGACAACATCAGAACCGTATTCGCCACTCCCCGTGGCCAGTTGCGAGCAGTCGACGGTGTCTCGATCCACGTCTCCGCCGGCGAGACTCTCGGCATCGTGGGTGAATCCGGTTCCGGCAAGTCGGTTCTCGGGCGCACCATCATGGGACTGCTCCAGAAGGGTCCGGCTCTCGACATCAGCGGGACGGTGACGTTTGCCGGCCGCGACATGTCGACGATGAAGAAGTCGGAGATGAAGCACTTCTGGGGACCCGAGATCGCCATGGTCTTCCAGGATCCGATGACCTCGCTCAATCCGTTCAAGCGCATCGGTACCCACATCACCGAATCCTTGAAGTTCCACCTGGGTCTGAAGAAGGACGCGGCCCGCGATCGCGCAGCGGAACTCCTGTCGATGGTGGGTATCCCCGAGCCCAAGCGTCGGCTCGACCAGTACCCCCACGAACTTTCGGGCGGTATGCGACAGCGCGTGGTCATCGCGATGGCCCTGGCCTGCGAGCCGAAACTGCTGATCGCGGACGAGCCGACCACCGCTCTCGACGTGACGGTGCAGAAGCAGATTCTCGATCTGCTCGCCTCACTCAACGACAAGCTCAATATGGCCGTCATCCTGATCAGCCACGACCTCGGTGTGGTCTCGGGTCGATCGGACCGTGTTGCGGTCATGTACGCCGGTTCCGTTGTGGAAACGTCGGCAACCGAAGAGTTGTTCACTCGTCCGCGTCATCCGTACACCGAAGCGCTGATGGCCGCGATTCCGCGACTCGAATCGCCGACGCACACAGTGCTGCAGACAATTCCGGGTGGACTCCCGGACATGACGAAGCCGATCACCGGTTGCCGCTTCGCGGCTCGCTGCCGTTACGCCCAGGACGACTGCCTGACCGGCGACCCGGCCCTGGCTCCCGGCGGACCGGGGGACAACACAACCGAAAGCCACACGTTCGCGTGCCACTACCCGGTCGACACCCCTGAAGGCACAACGGCATTGGTCGCCAACGAGAAGGCCGGCACTACCGCAGCGGGCCTGACGCTCGCGGTGAAGGAGATGGTCTGATGACTGCAGCAACCGATACCAGGCAGTCCGAGACGGTGGACGCGGCCTTGACGGTCGAGGACTTGGTTGTCGAATTCAACGTCGGCAAGGGGCAGACGGTTCACGCCGTGTCCGGAATCAGCTTCACCGTCGCGCCGGGCGAAACCTTGGGCGTGGTCGGTGAATCCGGCTGTGGCAAGTCCACGGCGGGCCGGGCGATCATGCAGTTGCCCTCACCGACGTCGGGCTCGATCCGCCTCGGAGAGACGGAAATGACGGCACTGGGCGCGGAAGAATTGCGTCGCAGCCGTACTCAGCTGCAGATGATCTTTCAGGATCCCATCTCCTCCCTGAATCCCCGTCGCAAGGTCAAGGCTCTCATCACCGAGGGTCCGTCGATCTGGGGTGGAAAAGACAAGGCCGCCATCGACGCTCGGGCACGCGAGGTTCTTGCCGAGGTCGGGTTGGACCCGGACATGGTGTGGGATCGAACCCCACGCGAACTCTCGGGTGGTCAGTGCCAGCGCGTGTGCATCGCCCGCGCATTGATGCTCGACCCCAAGGTCCTGATCTGTGACGAGCCGGTCTCGAGCCTCGACGTCTCCGTGCAGGCGCAGATTCTGAACCTGCTCGAGGACGCGAAGAAGCGTCACGGGCTGTCGCTGCTGTTCATTGCGCACAACATGGCCGTCGTGAAGAACATCAGTGACCGCGTGATGATCATGTACTTGGGCCGCGTCTGCGAAATCGTTCCCGCAGAAGACATGCAGAACCGCGCGCTGCACCCGTACACGCAGCTACTGCTGGCGTCGATTCCCGATCCCGACGCCACCGTCACTGCGGCGCAGAACGTCGAGCAGAAGGTCATCGAACTGCCCTCGCCGCTCAATCCGCCCAGTGGCTGCCGCTTCCGCACGCGGTGCCCGCTGGCTACTGATCTCTGCGCCGAGGTAGTTCCCGAGCTGCGTCTCGTCGAGGGCGGCCATCAGGTGGCGTGCCACAACGTGTGACTACACGCGAAGCATGTTGCGTACGTGACCGGTTTCGTTGATCGACCCGACCCTGCGGCTTCCGTTTCGCGACACGAGAATGCGCGTGACGGACACGTACTCGATCGGGAAGGTCAACGGGCGCTCCAGTCCGAGCAGTTCCTGCAGAACGATGTTGACGACGCCGCCGTGGCAGAAGATCGCCACGGTGGCGTCGTTGTCCGTTGCCGCGACTATCTCGTCGATCGCACCGAGGACTCGCGCACGAAAGGCGTCGCCGTCCACCGACTCGGGGAGCCAGCCGGCTTTGATTCGCGCATAGGTTTCCGGCGCCCGCTCCAGGACCTCGTGCATCGGGATGTAGTGCGGCTGCTCGTAGTCGTATTCCGCCAGACCCTCGCGCTGGGTGACCGGAAGGCCCAATATCTGCGCTACCGGGGCTGCGGTCTCGAGTGCGCGCTTCTGCGGGCTGCTGAAGAGTCCGGTGATCCGGTACGGCGCCAGTGCTGCGGGCAGCCGTAGTGCCTGGGCACGACCTTCGTCGGTCAGCGAGGGATCTGCGCGGCCTTCGGTGACCTCGGCCAGTTCGGGGAGCGCGTGTCGGATCAGGAGTAGTTGCACCTACGTCACCTTGCCATGTAGAGATCGAACGCCACCACGAGGTTTCGGCCGTCGCGTTTTGCCTGGTACATCGCGTTGTCGGCGATATCGAGCAGAGTCTCCATGCCCGGCATCGCGCGATCGGCCCAGGCGACGCCGATACTGACCGTTCCCGCGAAACCGCGAATGGATCGCGCGTGGGCCTCTTGCGCCTCTCTGATGCGCTCCGCGAGGTGGATGGCTTCCTCGAAGGTGCAGTCGGCGGCGGCGACGGCAAATTCTTCACCACCCAGTCGGCCGGAGAGTCCCAGCCCTTCGGTAGCGGCGAGGAGGGTGTTTCCGAACTGTTCGAGGACCGAATCGCCGGTGAGGTGACCGAGGTTGTCGTTGATCGATTTGAAGTGGTCGAGATCGAGCATCATGACGGCGATCGGTCGTTGTGCCGCGTGCTGGGCGTCGAGGAGTTCCTGCGATTGGGTCCAGAACGCGTGGCGACTCAGCGTTCCGGTGAGGGCGTCGCATTCGGCGATGCGTTGGAGTTCTCGCTCAGCGCGCCGCTGTGCGCCAGTGGCGACGGCTACGGCGATGGGGGAGAGTGCCATCAAGATGACGGAGATCCGGGTGGTCACCCCCTCACTGAGTAGGTGCACCGGATCTGCCAGTGCCAGACGTCCCTTACCCGCCATGACCAGTGCCCACGCGCTCCATCCGGCTGCCAGGAGTGAAGTGCTGAACAGTGAGACACGCATTGCGCACCACAGGAGCGCCGGCATCGGCAGCAGCAGCGCAAGGGCTCCCTGAACCTCCAGGGCGAGTGGCAGACAGGCCAGGAGAGCGGCCAGAGGCGCCAGGATCTGTGCGAGCCGCCTCAAGCGCAGACTCTGCCGCACGGACGGCCCGCAGGTTCTTCGAATGTGTTCGAGCGTCGGTGCCGACAGAACGATCGGCAGCACGATCAGATACGTACACAGGTCGGCGAAGAACCACCCCACCAATTCCGTTGCCGCACCGCTTCCTTCGTGGAGTTGAGTGCGTAGTGCGCTGGCGGACCCGGCCGTGAACGACGCCAGAACCGAGATGAGGAAGATTCTGGCCGTGTACTTCGTCTCGGAGATTCGCCGCGGAAAGCAGCCGAGCAAGTTCGCGGCGATCAATCCTGTCGTGACGCCGACCAGATTGATCGCATTCAGTTCGAAGGCCCTCTGCACGGGGCTTCCGGTCGCAAGATCCGCCGTCAGCAGCGCTGCGCCGCCGACAGCGAGTCCGATCGGCGCAAACGAGCGCGGGTTACGGAGGAGAATGCCCAGAAGGATCGCGTTGGCGGGCCAGAAGGTCGACAGAAAACCGGGCGGACGGGCGGCGATGCCCGCCAGGGCGACAACGAGGATCGCCACGAAAATCAGGCACGAGCGCACCCGACGTGTCGAACGGTCCATGGTCAGCCTGTCGTAGAAAGCAGAAGCTGTCCGAGACTAGCAATGATCCGGCTACTGTCCGAGTTGTAACTTTAAGTGTCATCCCCGACGGTTCGGCTGCGTGAGGCGCCGAATCAAGTTCGCCAACTCCTCGGGTTGGTCGATCATCGCGTGGTGATGCGCCGGGCGCAGGACGTGAAAACTCCCACCGAGGTAGGTGGCGAGTTTCTGCTGCTTTGCCATCCAGGCGATGGACCAGGGAGTGGTGTGGCCAGTGTGTGCGGCTACGACGCTGAGGTCGATGTCGGGCAGTGGATGCTTGCTCGAGCGTCGTAAAGCGGTGAGCTCCAGCGCCATATCGGTGTACGCGACGTATTCGATCATCGCCGCTTCCAGATAATGAGGCTCGCGGTAGATCTTCCGGACCCATTCGAGAGTGGCTTCGGACGACCCACTCGGCGGCACGGACTGGTTGAGGATCTTGCGCGTCGTCGTACCGAGGAGTCGTTGGAGCCCGGTGGTGCTGAACGAAGCCGCGGCGGCTCGGGAGGCGATCAGCAGCAGGTCGCGGGGGAAAAGACGTTTCGGCTCCTTCTCGGCACTGGAATCGAGGAGGAGCATCCCCGCCGCCCGATCGGGGAACAGGCGCGCGAAGCCTTCGACGTAGAAGCCGGCGATGGAGTGGCCGACCACCACGGCCGGACCACTCAGTCCCAGAGTGTCGAGCACGTCGCGGATCCGCTGAGCTTCGCCGCGGACGGTCGGAACTTCGGAAGTAGGCTCGCTGAGCCCGAAGCCCGGGCGATCGAAGCGGACGACGGTGTGGTCCGACTGAAGATGACGCGCGCAGTCATCCCAGTCGAACCAATTGCCCGCCAGCCCACCGCACAGGACGACGACGGGGCCGTCGCCCTCGGCAAGAACATGCAGTCGGCTCTCGCCGACCTGCAAGATCTCGCCCGGTGGTTTCACGTGGAACAATTCCGGCACGCGAGAATCCGGACTACTGACGCGGTTTCGCGAGGGGGAAGGCCAGCGTCTCGCGGATGCTGCCACCCGTGATCAGCATGACGATTCGGTCGACGCCCATCCCGAGACCACCCGTCGGCGGCATCGCGTGTTCGAGGGCTTGGAGGAAGTCTTCGTCCAATTCCATCGCTTCCGGGTCGCCGCCGGCCGCGAGCATCGACTGCTCGGTGAGCCGGTTGCGCTGATCCACAGGGTCGGTCAGCTCGCTGTATGCGGTTCCGAGTTCGACGCCCCACGCCACCAGGTCCCACTTCTCGGCGACGCCGGGGATGCTGCGGTGCGGCCGGGTGAGCGGCGACATCGAGGTGGGGAAGTTGGTGTAGAACGTCGGAAACTCCGTGTAGTCCTCGACCAGATGCTCGTACATTTCCTGCGCGATGGCGCCGGTATCCCAGCTGGACTGGTACGGGATCTCATTGGCGTCGCACAACTTCTGCAGGTCTTCGAGACTTGTCTCGGGGGAGACGTCGACACCAAGTTTTTCGGCGACGGCGCCGTGCATCGTCTTCACCGGCCACTCACCGGAGATGTCGACCTCGACCAGTTCGCCGTCCGGGCCGGGACGCATGATGATCTCGCGACCGAATGCTGCGACGGCCGCCGCCTGGATCAGCTCGCGGCACATCCGCATCATGCCCTCGTAGTCGCTGTGGGCTTCGTAGGCCTCGAGGATCGTGAACTCGGGATTGTGTTTGAAGTCGACGCCCTCGTTGCGGAACACGCGGCCGATCTCGAACACCTTCTCCATACCGGCGACGCACAACCGCTTCAGGTACAGCTCGGGTGCGATGCGGAGATAGAGGTCGAGGTTGTACGCGTTGATGTGTGTCAGGAACGGAGCGGCATTCGCGCCGCCATGCACCTGCTGCAGAATCGGGGTCTCGACTTCGAGGTATCCGCGACCACCGAGTGAATCGCGCAGCGACTTCACGACGGCGCTTCGGGCCTCGAGCAGTTCGCGGGCCTTCGGGTTGAGGGCGATGTCGAGGTACCGCTGGCGGACGCGGGTCTCGGGATCCGAGAGGCCTTTCCACTTGTCCGGCAGCGGGTGCAGGCACTTGCCGTTCATGCGCCACTCGACGGCGATGAGCGACAGCTCGCCCTTGCGGCTGCGCCCGATGGTTCCGCTGACTTCGATCAGGTCACCGAGATCGAACTCGGCAGCGAACTCCGCCAACTTCTCGCGGCCGACGTTGTCCTGGTCGACCAGAACCTGGATGTCGCCGGACCAGTCGCGCACGTCCGTGAACACCACTCCGCCGTAGTCGCGGACCCGCAGGAGGCGTCCCGCGATTCGCACGCGGGTGCCCTCCGGTGACTTCGCTGCGGCGGCAATCGTGTGGGTCGGCGGATAGGCGACGGGGTACGCGGCGATCCCTTCGTCGGCCAGTTGCGCGAGCTTGTTCATGCGCACGCGGACCTGCTCGGGTCGACGCGGACCGTTGGTCGTGAACGTCGGCGCCGAGTCCGGCGGGCTGCCGTCGGCATGCAGTCCTTCGGAAGTCACCAGAGCTGCCGGCACCGCCGCATGCGTGCCCGTGTGCTTGACGACCTGGCTGGACTTGCGCCCGAAACTGGGCAGAACCACAAAGCCTTCGGCGATGGCCGACGCGAATCCGACGCGCGGCAGTTCGCGGTTGTCCTCGAAGCAGAGGAAGCGCGGCGCCCAATCCGGCTGGTATTTCACGTTCGAGCGGTACAGCGCTTCGAGCTGCCACCAGCGGGAGAAGAAGACGAGCACCGAGCGCCAGATGCGGAGGATCGGGCCCGCGCCGATGCGCGAACCTTCCTCGAACACCGAGCGGAACACGGCGAAGTTGAGCGAAACTCGCACAACGCCGATCTCGTCCGAACGTGTGGCCAACTCCGAGACCATCAATTCGACGACACCGTTGGGCGCCGTCGGCTTACGGCGCATCAGGTCGAGCGAAACACCGTTCGGTCCCCACGGCACGAGCGAGAGCATGCCGACGACGCTTTCGTCCTCGGTGCCTTCACCCATGACGGCTTCGACGAGGAGGCAATCGCCGTCGAGGTGATCGCCCAGTCGGCCGAGCGCCATGGAGAAGCCGCGCTCGGTGTCGGTGTCGCGCCAGTCGTCGGCGCGGATGATGACGGCTGCCATGTCCTCGGGCGGGATGTCGCGATGGCGTCGCATCCGCACGGTGACGCCGTGACGCCTCACGCGGGTGACCGCCTGGCGCACCGGGCGCATGTCGCGTCCGTTGAGATTGAACTCGCGGGTGCGCAGGAGCGCTTCGTCGCCGAGCTGCAGGACGCTCAGGCCCGCCTTCTTGTACGCCGTCGCCCCGGTTTCGCTGGCGCCCATGACGGCCGTCGCCCAGCCGTACTGCGACGCGAGCCCCTGCCACGCTTCGATGGCGTGCGGCCACGCTTCGGGATCACCGATGGGATCACCACTGGCGAGGCAGACGCCGATCTCGACGCGGTACGTGATCGCGGCCTTGCCGCTCGGCGCGAAGATGACCGCCTTGTCGCGGCGGGTGGCGAAGTAAGCGAGAGAGTCGTCGGCACCGAAGTTCTGGATCAACCCGCGGATCGCGGACTCGTCGTTTCCGGTGAGCGCGTTGTTGGAGCGTTGCGCGCGGAAGAGCGTCATGACGGCGGCGAGGAGCGCGATGGCGCCGAGCAGACCGAGGACCGTGTTGACGAAGACGCGCGGGTGGCCGTCGAACACCTCGTTGTCGACCGAAGCTGCAGCGGTGACGCGGTTCAGGGCCCAGAGGAATCGCTGGTTCTGCGGTAGGTCACCTGGGAAGAGTTCGACAAGGCCCCAACCGATCACGGTCGCTACAGCCATGCCGCCGATCAGTACGCCGAGTGCTTTCCAGCCGGCGCCGCGCCGTACGCGTGTGTAGAACTCGGGCCTCGCCGCGATGAGGATTCCGATCACGACAAGCAGAACGACAACGGCCACGGCGTTGTTCGGGTTCTTGTCGACGATCGCGGAGGCGATGTTGGTGAGGGTGATCAGTGACAGGTAGATCGTCAGCAGCCACCAGGCGATGCGCTTGCGGCTCGCGAGGGCGGCGGCGAGCAGGGCGACGACGAGCGCCCACGACAGGCTCGTATCCGGTGCGTCGAAGTAGTAGCTGTCGATGTATTCGCGTGGGACGCGGAGGATGTGCCGCAGTACCGGCGAGATGCTCCACAGGAACACCAGTACGGAGAAGACTCCGAGGATCAGTCCCGAGATATGGGGAACCTGGCTGAACCGCCCTTTGCGGAATCGACGCGCCTGGCGCGGATTTTCGGGTGGCGATTCCACCAACTCTGCAGTGGTGTCCGATACCTCGGTCAATGGTGCCATCGAGCTTCCTCTCCTACCGGTCGATCAGATCCTCACGCTAAGTGTGGTCTGTCGTGTCCAGTTTTGTGGGAGGAGGAAGATGATTGACATGACCGACAACATTCCAGCAGTACCCATCCGCGACGAAATGATTCGGCTCGGTCAGTTTCTCAAGCTCGCGAACCTCATCGAATCGGGCGCGGAGGCCAAGGAAGTGATCGCCGACGGCATGGTTTCGGTCAACGGTGAGGTCGAAGATCGCCGTGGCCGTCAGCTTCGTGACGGCGATGTCGTCGAGATCGGCGGGATGGCCGCCAAAGTGGAAGCCCCCGCCTGATCCCGCGACTTCTGACTAGCTTTCGCGAACGACGACGCCGTCCTGGTCGCTGTAAACGATCTCGCCGGGGTTGAAGGTGACTCCGCCGATTTCGATCGGCACGTTCTTCTCGCCCGAACCGGTTTGCGTGCTCTTGCGCGGGTTGGTGCCCAAAGCCTTGACGCCGATGTCGAGGGTGCGCAGGATCGCGGAGTCGCGGACGGCTCCGTTGACGATGACGCCGGCCCAGCCGTTGTCGACGCCGCGGCCGGCAATGATGTCGCCGACCAGGGCGGTGTGGATGCTCGCGTCACCGTCGACGACGAGGACTCCGCCGTTGCCCGGTTCACTGAGGGTCTGCTTCACGAGCAGGTTGTCCTGGAAGCACTTGATGGTGGTGATGGGGCCGGCAAAGACTTCACGTCCACCGAACTGGGTGAACTGCGTGTCGCAGCTACGGATGTCGGGTCCGATCTCGTCGGCAAGGTCAGCGGTCGCTACAGGCTCGGTCATGCCCCACAGGATAGTCGGCGGGGCTCGGGCCTAGTTGTCGTCGGGGAGTATGCCGTTCAGCACTATGTCGGCAAGAGAATCGGCAAACGGTCCCGGGTCCGAGACGTCACGGACCGACAGCGCGAAGATGGCCGCGCCAGCCATGATGTCGAGAAGAGCGTCGGCGTCGACGCCGCTTCGGA
The DNA here is from genome assembly GCF_024436645.1 of Rhodococcus sp. T9N. Lineage (NCBI taxonomy): Bacteria > Bacillati > Actinomycetota > Actinomycetes > Mycobacteriales > Nocardiaceae > Rhodococcus > Rhodococcus sp. T9N. Next base: position 813,564 of record NZ_JAMSKS010000001.1, read on the forward strand.
TGTCGCCGCGCTCTCTCGCCGCCTCGAGTCGACGGTTCAGCTCGACGCGGACTCCGGCCAGTTGCCGCACCACGAGAACGTCGCGTAATTCCGCGTTTGTTCGCACTTCGCTCATCAATCCGGGAGCAGCGGCTCGTGTGGCGGGAGCTGCGAACAGAGCAACCGCGCCGTGCACCAGCGCGCGGATCTGATCCGTGATCGTGCCCTCGGTGCCGAGTTCGGTGTCGATGTCCGCGCCCTGTTCGACGTCGAGTACGGGATAGATCGCGTCGTTGACGATGTGTGCCTTCGACGGCCACCGACGGTAGATGGCTGGACGTCCTACTCCCGCACGCGTGGCTATGGCGTCGATGGACGTGCCCGCGTACCCCTTTTCTTCCAACAGTTGCCTGGTCGCGTCCAGTACTGCGTCGTCGATTGCAGGGTTTCGCTGCGGGCCCAGGCGGTGCTGAGTTTCGGAATCTTTGGACATTTTGGGCAAATCCCTTGCGGTATCGCTGTGATGGCCGTTACATTCTGTCACGGCTTTAGTCGATACATATTGTATCGACAATCGGCACGTGCGCATCGGCGCCACCGAACCACGAGGAGTGGTGATGAACCTTCGAACCGAAACCGAAAACTCCGGCGAAGATCCCGACTACGCCGAATTTGCCAGGCCCGGCGAATCCCGCAACGACCCGGCAGAGATGCGGCGCAGCCTCGAAGGCTGGCTCGCGACCGTGCTGTGGCGAGGCTCGAAACCTTCCGTGACCTCGGTCGAGGTGCCGGCCGCGAACGGCATGTCCAACGAAACTGTGCTTTTCGATGCGACGTGGATCGAGGACGGGATTCGAGCCGAGCATCGCTTGGTCGCCCGTATCGCCCCGCGGGACAGTGCGGTACCGATCTTTCCGTCTTACAACCTGGACCAGCAGTTTCGGGTCATGAGCGCCGTCGCCGCTCACACGTCGGTGCCGATCCCGCGGGTGTACTGGTCCGAGAGCAACCCGGACGCGCTCGGCGGCGAGTTCTTCGTGATGGAACGGCGTGAGGGCGAAATCCCGCCCGATGTCATGCCGTACACGTTCGGATCCTGGCTCTCGGAAGCTTCGGCCGACGACTGTTCTCGACTCCAGCAGTCATCGGTCCGGGTGCTCGCCGAGCTACACGCTATGGCCGATCCGCACCTCGCACTCCCCGAGTTGTGCCGCGATGGTGCCGAACCGACTGGGGCAGAAGCACTTCGCGCGCACCTTGACGACCAGCGGCGCTATTACGAGTGGGCAACAGCCGACGGACCAGGATCTCCGTTGATCGAGCGCGGTTTCGACTGGATCGAAGCGAACTTCCCCGCCGATGCCGGTTCCGCAGTGCTCTGCTGGGGTGACTCGCGGATCGGAAATGTCATCTACCGCGACTTCGAGCCGGCGGCGGTCCTCGACTGGGAGATGGCCACACTGGGGCCGCGTGAGCTGGACCTCGGCTGGATGATCTTCCAGCACAGGTTCTTCGAGGATCTCGCTGCCATGGCCGGACTCCCCGGAATGCCGGACTTCCTTCGTCGCGAGGACGTGGCAGATGCCTACCGCTCGCTTTCGGGCCACCAGGTTGTGGATCTAGATTTCTACATCCTTTACGCCGCGCTGCGGCACGCGGTGATCATGTTCCGAGTCCAAAGTCGCGCAGTGGCTTTCGGTCAGGCCGAATTCCCCGACAACCCGGACGAGATGATCCTGCACCACAAAACACTCGAAGCCATGCTCGACGGCACCTACTGGGAGTCGCTCGCAACATCCCCGCTCACAACAGGAGATGCACGATGACACTGTCCCCGCTCGACGACTACCCGGTACATCAGATCGCCGAGACCATCCGCCACGTGGGCACCTCGGATCGAAACTTCTACGACCGCTACTACTTCAACTGCCATGCAGGCGTCGACGGCGACACCGAGCCACTGTTTCTCATCATCGGTCTCGGTCAGTACCCCAATCTTGGTGTATGCGACGGCTTTGCGGTTCTTCGGCGCGGCGATGACCACATAGTCTTCCGGGCATCTCGCGCCTTGGGCGACGATCGTATGGACCTGTCAGTGGGCCCGTTGAGGATCGAGATCATGGAGGGCCTGCACCGCTTACGGGTGGTGTTGGACCCGAGTCCCGAAGCGCCGAACCTGAGCTTCGACCTCACCTTCGAATCCGACGGCCCCGCCAATCTCGAGGCCAGGCATTTCCATCGCCAGCTCGAACGAGTCACCTTCGATACTCAACGATTCGTGCAGACCGGAGCATGGTCCGGATCCTTGACCGTCGACGGCGACGCCATCCCGGTCACCCCGGAGACGTGGCGGGGTAATCGCGATCGGTCCTGGGGTGTGCGACCGGTCGGCGAAGCGGAACCGCCTGGACGCAAGGCAGATCCGGCGATAGCCGGCAGTCAGAACTTCTTCTGGATTTACTCGATCATGCAATTCGGCGACTTCACCATCGTCACGATCGTTCAAGAAGATCAGCAGGGACGCCGAATCCTCGAAGATGCGACTCGCGTCTGGGCGGACCGCTCGCGCGAGCCGGAGTGGTTGGGTCGACCGGACCACCAGCTCACCTTCATTTCCGGTACTCGCGAGGTGAAGAGCGGAACTCTGTACTTCCGGCGCCCCGGTGCACCAGGCGAATCCGACCACATCCTGGAGATCACCTGCGAACCGATACTGCCCAACTACATCGGTGTCGGCACGGGCTACGGACTCGAGCAGGATTGGCGCCACGGGATGTGGCAAGGCGAACTGGTGGTTCAAGGCCTGCGGGAAAAGGTTTCGGACATCGAACCGTGGAAGAAGATGCTGTGCCCGGTCGACAACTTGGCTCGGTTCACCCTCGTCGAGGACGGCGTAACCCGCACCGGGACAGGCCTGTTCGAGGTAGCAGTCATCGGACCTCACCAGCGATACGGGTTCACCGGAATCGGTGACGTCGCACCGTAACTCCAGCTCACCACACCACAAATCCCAAACCACAGAGAGAGGTACTGCCACATGTCCACACGCTCACGAATGTTGTTCGCTCGCGGTGCGAAGGCCGCCGCACTTGTTGTCACCGGAGGCCTGTTGTTTGCCGCTCCCGCCACGGCCATCCCGCTCGACTTGGGCTCTCTCAACGCGGGATCGGTCGATCTCGGCTCGCTCGATCCTGTGCTCGCGCCGACACCGAACTTGGCCTCCGTGGCCAACTTTCGCGACGTCGCCGGCAATGACGGTAGGGGATACGCCACCGTCGACGGCTCGCACCTCAAGCGCGGCGTCATCTACCGGTCCAATGCGCTGACCGCGACCAGCGACGCAGACAAGGCGACGCTCACCGGCCTCGGACTTGCCGACGCCTATGACCTGCGCGGCGCAACCGAGATCTCCAACCCGTTCATCGGTGGCGCGGACAAACTCCCGGACGGTGTGACGTACACGAACATCCCCATCGAGTTCAGGGATCTCACCCAGCTCGCGACGACGATCAAGTCGCCGGAGGAGGCCAAGCAGTTCTTGGTCGACACCAACCGCAGTTTTGTCACCGATCCCGTTCGCCGTGCCGGCTTCAAGCAGGTCCTCTCGGACATCGCTGCGAGTGACGGGGTGCAGTTGTTCCATTGCACCTCAGGCAAGGACCGCACGGGTTGGACCGCGGTGTTGCTGCAGACCATCGCCGGTGTCCCCGCCCAGACGATCATGGACGACTATCTGTTGAGCAACACCTACCTTCAGGCGACCAACGAGAAGATCCTTGCGCAGATCTCTCAGGCCCTGAGCCCGCAGGTGGCGACCAATCTCGAACCGGCCCTAGGTGTCGACGCTTCGTACCTGGAAGCTGGACTCGCGCAGATAGCCAGCGATTACGGAACCGTCGACGGTTATCTCACCGAAGGTCTCGGACTCACTCCGGACACGATCGCGCTTCTGAAGGCCAAGCTCGTCGACTAGTTGCGCGCCGCTAAAACGCTTGAACGAACGAGTACCAGTCGCCGTCGAACTCCTGGTATCCGATCTCGCCGTCGCGGCGGGGCTTGCCGAGATATGGTGCGCCGTCGGGTAAGTACGCCAATCCGGTCGAATCGATCAGACCGCCCTCGATGTGGAAGCGGCACCCGTTGCCGACGGGCCAGACCTGCAGGACCCGGTAGACACCAATTGTTCGGTTTTCCAACGACTTCTGGCAATCCGCGGCCACTGCTTCGAGCGAATCTTTCGACAATGCAAACGCAACATGCGAAGGGACGGACAAGGTCACGAGCGCACCGGTGACGAGCACGATCACCGGCGCGATCGTGCTCAAACGCAGAGTTTTGTACTTCATCCAGCCAATCAGGCTGAGTATCAACCACACTCCGCCCAAACCGAGCAGTACTGAGGCTGCGAGCGCAAAGAACGGAAAGTACACAACCGGCGGCATGAAGGACCACACGATGACGCCGCATGTGAGAGTGACAAGCACTGCGGTGACAATCGCTGTCACCTTCCACCAGGATGCCGGACCTCCACGCTCAGTTGTCGGATCACCGTCAGTCATCGGACAACCCTTGCACAACGCGGTAACTGCGGAGCGGCAACGAATGGAATTGTTCCACTGATTTACGTCGTGGTCGTCCTGCGTGGATCCGAAAATTGAACACTTTCGGCCCGGTCAGTGCGCTGACGCCTGAGGGTATGGTCGGATTGTGAACCAGGATCTGATCATTCGCCGCTACGTATCCTCGGATGAGGATGTGGTCGTCGACCTGTGGTCGCGCGCTGCCCGTGAAGCCCATCCGTTCCTTGCGGGTGAGGGGACGGGCGAACGCGAGCAGAAGATGCGAGAGGTTTATCTGATTCAGGCCGACAATTGGGTCGCTGAGCACAACTCCGCTGTCGTTGGACTGTTGGGAATGATCGGCTCCGAAATCGGGGGACTGTTCGTCGCGCCGGCGTCACAAGGGTTGGGCGTCGGGCGGGCGTTGGTCGAACACGCCACAACCATGCATGGCGAGGTGACACTCGAGGTCTACACCCTCAACGATCGCGCCCGCAGGTTCTATGCGCTGATGGAGTTCGAAGAAGAGGGGCGTCGACACGACGCCGAGACGAACCATGAATTGATCACCCTTCGTCGTACTGGTCGCGACTCCTCCCTCATCTAGGCATGAGAAACGCGAATCAGCCCGGGTGCCAGGAGTTCCACCACTCCACGATGGGAACCTGCTTACGCTTGGGCCTGCTGGTCTGCCTGCAGGTGCTTGACCGGGCATCCCGTGGGGAAGGTGCCGAGGTCTTCGACCTTGTAACCGTTCGGGTAGCTGCGGATGTTGGGCAGCTCGCGGGCGAATTTCCGCTTCGTACGCACGGGGAAGAACCGCAGCAGGCGCGCGCGGACCTTCAGCGCACCGCGTGAGACGACGCGCATCGCAGTGCTCGGGTGCCTGTAGTGGAAGGCGTCGAGTAGGTGATCGTCCATGAGAGCGAAGGCGAATCCCTTGACCAGAGCCTTCGGTGCCAGGTTGTTGGGCGGGAAGGTGCACATCAGGTCGAGGGTGGAATCAGCGACGGCTCGGGCACCGGGATCGAATGAAAAGTGTTCGCGCTCATAGTCGTCGAGAAGTTTGACGAAGCCCTCGTAGGTGTCCGGCGTGTCTTTGATGTTCATGTACCGACCCAGGTGGCGGTAATAATTCGTCGACCCGACGATCTCGTTGTCGGTCATCTTCCGCCAGCCGTACTCGTCGAGCCATCTGACCGGCGTGACGACGAAGGTGGCCAGGACATAGAGCATGTCGTCGTTGGAGATGTCGTACGAGCCGTGCATCTGATTCATTCGACGCACGCTCTTGCGGCCTTCGGTGCTGCTGAGGCCGTGCTCGAGGATGGCGTCGAGGATCAGGCTGGTGTCGTCGTAGCGCTTCTGAACCTTGTCGGTGAATTCGCCTGTGGAGAAGAGGAGCTTGCCGATCGAGGGGACAGCGTATGTGCGGAACAGTGCGAAGCTGAGCGCCTGATTGATGTCCCAGGGAAACTCTTGCGCCGCGAGAATGCGCGACATCTCTTCGTAATCGGTTTCGGGATCGAGTTGATCCGTGCGACTGCGGAGGTCGTAGCGCTTCATCTGAACACTCCCTGGGACTGGTCTGCGCGCGGCAGAGATAGGTGTGAGCTGCACCACCGACTGTAGTTCTGACAACACGCGTTGTCTAGGGGGTGTGAATAGTCGTCTTTCCTTCGTTTCGGGCGTTGTACCAGGGGTATCCGGAAAGTGTTGTCGACCCGAGGAGCAGCTATGAGCGTCACACGCACGGCCGGGGTTTTTGCGGCCATCGGACTACCGATTGCCGCGGGCGTCATGTTCGCCGGAGTCGCCTCGGCTGATCCGCCCCACCCTTTCGGCGGCGCCGCCGTCACTATCGGGTGTCCGAATCAGGGGTCGCTGGCCTCGTTGACCGGACTCACCGGCCAGTCCGGGCCAGAATCCAATCCGCCCATCGCCAAGGGTGACATTCGCTTCGATTCGTTCCCGGCCGCTGCACCCATCCCGGCGGCGGGTCAGGTGACCGTTGCGTGGGTCAACACCGACACGGGCAAGTCCGGAATCGTCGACCTGGTCGGTACTTATCCGTACCTGTCCGCGACGGTGAACACCGGCGTCGGCAATGTCGTTGCGACGGCGTTCGGTTCGATCAACTGGGGCAGTAGTCCCATCTGCCAGTCGAATCCGACGATCGGCAGGTTCATAGCCTGATCTTGAGCCTCATCGTCGCGGCCTGGACGGGCACAGGGTTGGCGGTATCGCGTGATTATCTGTCATCTCGGAGATACCGCCGGGTCCGCCCCATCCCATATTCTGAAACATGTTAGGTGAAAGCATATTTCAGGGATGGAAAAGGTGGCGACGTGAACGGGTCGAGCGCGCGTCAGTTGATGAGCCAGATGCTCGTCGAAAAACGAAACAGTCTTGCGCCCGAAAAGGTCGGCATGCGCTGCGAGGGTGCTCGCCGAATGCACGGCCTCAGTCGGCGCGATGTCGCGCAGATTGCCGACATCAGCTTCAATCACTATCAGCGGCTGGAACAGGGTACGTCCGTTGGTGTTTCGGCTCCGGTCATCGTGAGGATCTGCGACGCCTTGTTGATGGAAGACGACGAGAAGGCGCGCATGCTGGCATTGCACCAGGTATGGGCGCGCCCTCGTCGACCGCTGGCTGGATCCCGAGTTGCCGGATCTCAGGCTGCCGGTGAAATCTCCGGCAGGCAGCGGGCCAGTTCGTCCGGCGTGTAGAAGAAACTCCCGGCGCTCACCGGAGCGCACGGGGCAGCAAATGCTGTCTCGCGCTCGTTGTAGAGCATTCGGACCAGACGCTTACCCTCCGGTCCGGCGTAGACGTCCCACTGCACGTTCGCAGCCATCGGGCTGACCTGCGATCCGCGCCAGGGGTTGTTCGCATAGGTGTAGAGGTCGCCCTCCGCCTGCGAGACGGTGCTTCCCGGCAGTTTCAAGAGTGCCGCGAAGGGGATGATCGTTTCTGCGTGTGCAAACCGGAAATCCGCTCCCGGGACGGCGTCGTCGCCGGTGTGTTTCTGCAGGCCGCGCAGGAACTCGTCGCGCAGGACGGTTGCCATCCGGTAGGTGACGTCCTCACCGGTGAAGCCCGGGCCCTTGGCGTAGAAGTCCTCGGCATCGTTCGTGTATGCGAGCCACTGCGCGTCAGCAGGTTCGATGAACCGCTCGAAATTCCACTTGCCTTCTTCGGCCATGCCCGGAGTGATGATGTACGTGTTGTACAGCATGTACGCGGCGTCGACTTCGTTGTCGATCGTGCTGGAACCCTTGCCGCGGTCGACGAGTGAGAACTCGCCCGCGCTCAGGCGGTTGACGAAGTCCTCCGAGTAGAGCCTGAGCATCATGTGCCGTGAGACCTCGCGGGTGCGGGGAAGATCGGCGATCTGGTCGTCGACGGCTTTCAGTCGAGGATCGGACTCTTCGTAGTCCTTGTAGTCGGCGTTTGCATCCGAGTCGTGGAAGTAGAGAAGGTCGGCATCCGTGGTCACCGGCGCAACATCGCCGGCGACGGCTGGAAACGCACCGGTCAGCCCTTGCGCGAAGTTCTCGGCGCTGTCCACGGCACGGTCCACACCCGACGAGGTCAAGGTGATGGTGCCCTGCTGCGCTGCGATGGCGTCGAACAGTTGGGGGAGGCGTTCGGTGACCCGCGCGCCGAGCTGTCTGTGTTCGGTGATCCCGAGTCCGCTGAGGTTGCCGTACCCCAGCTTCTTGTTGGCGGCCATGAGATCACGGAGGGCCGGGCCGAATTCCTTGCCGACGGGGGTCAATGCGTTCTCGGCTTCGGCGATTTCCCACAGCTGCAGGCTCAGGTCGTCGTACTTCAGGCTCGACAGTGCTCTGGAACCATGGCGCGCAACACTTTCCGTGTACACGGGGGAGTATCCCGTCGGCGGCGCCTGATAGTCGGCGATGCGCTGGCCGGGAGTGTAGGGCGTCTTGGACGTGAAGCCGCCGTCGCTGACGGTCGGTATCGCTGTCGAACCGGAGCTCGAACCGGCGTCGAGCGAACCGAACTGTGACGCCGTGGCGATGGACTGGACGCTGCTGGTGACAAGCACTAGTCCGACAGCGCCGGCAGCGGCCAGCACGCCGAAGCGTGAGCTTCGCATGGTGAGTTGATCCTCTCCGTCGGTGCCGAGGTGACACGACGGAAGGAAAGTTAGAACAGCTAAGCGTCCGAATTGCTCCTATTTGCCCATGTGCAGATGGACGCGGGGTTACAAGTTTCGGATTCGCGGAGCTCAGGAGGGTTTGGCGGCAATCCCGATCGACACGGAGAGCGACAACGCGATGAGGGTCATGGCCAGCCACTGGTAGCTCTTGGGCGTGGGCTGCTTCTTACGTCCGAACTTGCTCACTGATGTCTCCCGTTTGTCCGTGGGTACTCAGCACATATTACTGTTCCATTACCTCAATGGCGCGGTCGACCGGAAACTGTGCGCGATCAGACAGCAGGCGGACCGCGAAGTCCGCCCGCTGCCCCGCGATCAAGAGATCGTGCGCAGTTCCCGTCGCAGTATCTTGCCGGTGACGGTCTTGGGCAGTTCCTCCACCAGCACCACGGAGCGTGGGTACTTGTACGCCGCCATCCGCTGCTTGCAGTGATCGATCAGATCTTCCGGGGTGACGGACGCCCCCGCGACGAGGCTGACAAACGCCTTCACCGTCTCACCGCGGTATTCGTCGGCGATCCCGACGACTGCCGCCTCACGGACTGCGGGGTGCTCGGCAAGAACGTCCTCGACCTCGCGTGGCCACACCTTGTAGCCGGACGCGATGATCATGTCCTTCTTACGGTCGACGACGTAGAACCAGCCGGCTTCGTCCATGAACCCCACGTCGCCGGTGTGGAACCACCCGTCGCGAATGGCCGACGCACTCTCCTCCGGCTTGTTCCAGTAACCGCGCACCACCTGTGGACCTCGGACGACCAGTTCGCCGATCTCTCCGATCGGCAGGACCGCACCGCCCTCGTCTTCGATGCGGACCACGGTGTTGGGTACGGGAACGCCGACAGACAGTGCTCCGGATGTGGGGTCGACCGGCGTATCCGCACCAACGGGAACGGCATGGGTCGGCGACGTGGTCTCGGTCAGCCCGTAGATGTTGTGCAGCGCAGCGCCGGTCATGGCGCGGACGGCCTCGGCGGCAGTCGGCGAGATGGGTGCGCCGCCGGAATACAGCAACCGCATGGAGGAGAAGTCTTCCGGCGCGCAACCCGGAGTGTTGAGCAGTGCCGTAAAAGCAGTGATGGCGCCGACTGTGAATGTCGGTTGGTGCTCACGAATCGCGTCGAGCATCACCTCGGGCTGGAAGCGATAGGCAAGCACCAGCGGCATTCTCGCCAGGACGGACACCGCGATGTGACCGATCAACCCCGTGATGTGGAAGAGCGGTGCAACTCCGAGAACCGTGTCTTTCGGGGTGAGCCCCAACCAGTCCCGGTACACCTGGGCGTTGAAGGTCATGTTCGCGTGAGAGGTCATCGCTCCCTTCGGCGGACCGGTGGTTCCCGACGTATAGGTCAGTACCGCAATGTCTTCCGGTGCAGCGTCAGTGGTGATCGGATCGCCGAGACGATGTTCGTCGATCAGCGTCGCGAGATCGTCGGTACCGAGATCCTTCTTGACGATTTCGTCGAAAATCCTCGGATCGTTGCGACTTTGGTACTCGAGTTCCGAGGTGGTGATAACTCGCCTGACCGGCGAGTCGGAGACGACATTGCGGCCGACGGACTCGTAGAGCCCCTCGAGAGCGATCAGAACCGCTGCTCCGGAATCTTCGAGTTGGTATCCCAGTTCTCGTTCACGGCTCATGGGATTGATCGAGACTGCGACGCCGCCGGCTTTCCAGATTCCGGCGAGCGCAAGCACGAACTGCGGAACGTTCTGGAGGAACAGAGCGACGCGGTCACCCTTCACCAGTCCACCGGCTCGGAGTGCTCGGGCCAGGGCGTCACTCTGCTGATCCACTTCGGCGTAACTGAGTTGACCGTCGAAGTACTTCACAGCCGTGGCGTCCGGATCAGAGCGGACCGCCGCTGCCAACATTTCGAGCATCGTGGGGTGTTCGACGTCGATGTCGGGGGGAACGTGGTTGCGGTACAACGCCAACCAAGGGCGATCTTCGTATGTCATTTGATGGCAACCGGATTCACGGGAGAGCCGCTGGCCTTGGCAACCTTGAGTGGCGCGGCGACGTACAGGAACGTGTACTGGCCGTCGGCCGCGCAGTCCGCGGCCAGCTTCTCCAGATCGCAGATCTCGGTGAACACCACTCCGAGGTTGCGCATCAATGCGTTGTGGAGAACCAGTGCCACACCGTTTTCGGGGTCGGTGGTGACCTCGTTGGCAATGGTGTCAGTGACAAGGTTGGGGATCTCCATGTCCTGGAACCACTGGACGAGTTCGGGGCTGTAGATCAGGCCGGGCTCGCAGAAGCCCTCGTAGAAGGCTTCGCCCTGGTCGAAGAACAGCTTGAGGAAGTTGGTGCGGATGACGAGGATGTCACGCTTCTCGATGGTGACCCCCTGCGCTTCGGCACAGGCCAAAAGATCATGGTGCGTGAAGGTTTCGGCCTTGTCGAGGTTTTCCTTGCCGCGGAACTTTGCCATGTCGAGAAGTACTGCGCGTCCGACGACGCCACGGTCGGCAATCGGTTCGACGCTGGCCTTCTCGAGGCCGCCGACTGTCGTGTCAGCGGAGTATCCGTTCCACAGGGCGCCGTCGTACCAGACGTGTCCGAGCGCGTCGTACTGCGTCGAACCCTGCAGGAACGCGTCGATCTTGTCGTCCGCGTAATGCAGGCCGCCGGGGAAGTTGGGTGCGTCGTCGCCGTCCCAGCTGCTCTCGTCGAAGATCTGTGTGCGCTCGGCGGGGCTCCGGCCCGGCCAGACCGGATCACCCTTGGGATCGCCGATAAGACGTTGGAGTGTGAACACGGAACCCTGCTTGATGGTTCCGACGCCACGAAGCACCTGTCCGGCGTCGAGGTAGTTCAGTGAACCGACCTCGTCGGACTCTCCCCACTTGCCCCAGTTGCTGGGTGCGTCGCGCAGGAGTTCTCCAAGATATGGCGCCTCGGTCATGGTGATTCGATCCTCTCGCTACCGACACCGAACGATCGCTCGGGCGGACCTGGGTCTTTGTGATCCACATCATGTTCAGGCCGATAATCAGTAGTCAACAGGTTCACCGATTGCCGTGGTCATCGCATTGTTGGAAATCCAATGTTCGGGAATACTGAACACTGTGACCGAATTCGAGAATGCCGTCCTGATCGGAGCGTCGATCCGGCAAGCGCGGCGTCACAGCGGGCTCTCGCTGCGTGAATTGGCCAGGCGTCTCGATGTCAGCCCGGCTACCCTCAGCGCTGTCGAGACCGGAAAGACCAGAGTCAGCGTCGACCGGTTGGCGGCAATCGGCGGGATTCTCGGAGTGCGTTTCGACGCTCTGCTCCCGGCTGCGATAGTGCGTCCGCCGGAACAGCCGCGATGGGGAGGCGACGACGCCGACCCGGACGCACATTTTCGCCCGAACGAGTGGCGAAGGTTCGGTCCGAGTTCGTTCGATCCGGTGTTGGCTGCAGCGCTCGCGGAGATGGTGAAGACCGGATATCACGGCGCTGCGATGCGTGAGATCGCCAAACGTGCGCAGATGAGTGTTCCGGGTCTGTATCACCACTATTCCAGCAAGCAACAGATGTTGGCCGAAATTCTCGACCTCACCATGGCTGAACTGAACACGAGATCGTTGGCGGCTATCGACGAGGGCGAAAGTCCCTCCGAAAGGCTGGCTTTCCTCGTCGAATGTGTGACCTTGTTCCATATCTATCGGCGTGATCAAGGATTCCTCGGCGCCAGCGAAATGCGCAGTCTCACAGCCGAGAACAGGTTGCGCATCACGGAATCACGCAACTACCAGCAATGGTTGATGACGAAGCAGGTGGACGACGGAATCGCCGCCGGTGTGTTCGAGACGGATCGGCCGAGACAGGCCGCGCGTGCGATTGTCGTGATGTGTGTCTCTGTCGCGCAATGGTATCGGCCGAGCGGACCACAAACGCCCGAGGAAATTGCACGCGACTACGCGCGTTTTGCACTGGATCTGGTGCGCCTTCAGCGACCGTGACGGACGTCATCCGGTTCGGGTGATGCGCCAGCGGGCAAAGGGGTCCATGCTTGGAAGGTATCCGTACCGCGACTCGAGTAAGGAACGAAACCCAATGTCTTCCAATCTGTCTCACAAGGCCTACATGATCGGTGCCGGCATCGGAAACCTCTCGGCTGCCGTCTATCTGATTCGAGACGGTGAGTGGAACGGTGAGGACATCACCATCATGGGCCTGGACATGCACGGAGCGAACGACGGCGAATCTGCCGCTACCTTCCAGCACCAGTACGGCCATCGCGAACTCGGTAACGACGCGGGTTTCATCAATCGTGGCGGTCGCATGCTCAACGAGGAGACCTATGAGAACCTCTGGGACGTGCTGAGTGTGGTTCCGTCGCTGGACAACCCGGGAAAATCGGTGACGGATGACATTCTCGATTTCGACCACGCACATCCGACGCACGACGTCGCACGATTGATCGATCGCGACGGTATTCGCAACAAGGGTGAAAACGACTACAAGCACATGCAATTCGACAACAAGGATCGGTACTTGTTGACGAAGCTGATGACGATGCCGGAGTCGGACGAGGCAAAACTCGACGACATCAGTATCGAGCAGTGGTTCGAGGACACTCCGCACTTCTTCACCACCAACTTCTGGTACATGTGGGAGACCACATTTGCTTTCAAGCGGGTGAGTTCGGCGATGGAGCTGCGCCGGTACATGAACCGAATGATTCTCGAGTTCAGTCGCATTCAAACTCTTGCCGGTGTCACCAGATCCCCGTACAACCAGTACGAGAGCATCATCTTGCCGATGCGGGCCTTCCTCGAAGGCAAGGGCGTGAAGTTCGTCAACGAACTGAAGATCACGGAGTTCGTGTTCAAGGACACCCCGCTACGAGACGAGATCATCGTGACGGGACTCGATTACGAAAACGTCCGCACCGGTGAGAAGGGCCGAATCGACGTGGCGGAGGGCGATTTCGTCTTCGACACCAACGGCAGCATCACCGACAGTTCTTCGATCGGCGATCTGGATACCCCGATCGTCGAAGACATGAGATACGCACCGAGTGCGCTGCTGTGGAAGCAGGCCACCGAGCATTTCTACGATCTCGGGAATCCCGACAAGTTCTTCGGGGACCGGGCGCAGAGTGAGTGGACCAGCTTCACCGTCACCACTTCGTCACACGAGCTCATCAACGAGATTTCCCGAATCACCAAGCAGCTCCCCGGAAATGCGCTCAACACATTCGTGGACTCGAACGTGCTTCTCTCGATCGTGGTCCACCATCAGCCGCACTACCACGCGCAGAAGGAGAACGAAGGAGTCTTCTGGGGTTACTGTCTGTTCCCGCGCAAGGACGGCGACTACGTGAAGAAGCCGTTCATCGAGATGACCGGGCGGGAAATGCTGGAAGAGACGCTCGGACACCTCGAGGCGCTCGACGAGAGCGGTGCGCTCGCCGCGCGTCGACAAGAGATCACCGGCAGCGTCGTGAATTCGATTCCCAGCCATATGCCTTACGCCAGTGCGCTGTTCAATCGGCGCGCCGTCGGCGACCGGCCGCTGGTGGTGCCGAAGCACTCCAAGAACCTGGCGTTCATCAGTCAGTTCGCGGAGTTGCCGTTCGACATGGTGTTCACCGAGCAGTACTCGGTGCGCTGTGCTCAGGTAGCCGTCTACAAGTTCCTGGGGATTCCGGAAGACAAGCTCACCAAGATGCATCACTACGAGAAGGATCCGAAGGTCCTCGCCAAGGCCGCAGTGACGATGTTCCGCTGAGGGGTGCTCAGCGACCGTGCCGCTTCTCGTAGTCCTCGCGAGTGCGATCGGCACGGCGCTGGGCCTTCTCGTCGAGCAGTTCGGGATCGAGTCCGTGGCTCAGCAGGCGGTGACGGCGGTAGATGGTCCCGAGCGCCACGACGAAGTACGCGAGCGGGATGAGCAACAAGGCCATCATGGCCAAGGGAATCCAGATCGGTCCCGGAATCAAGAGGAACAGCAGAAGGATCAGCGTCGCCGGCACGGTGAAGCGGATGATGTAGCGGGCCTGGGCACCCGGTCCGACCAGATCGTTCCGCACCCAGTCCTGGTACCGGTCGGGGAGCGTCTTCCCCAGGAGGTATCCGCAGTACTGAGAAAAGTTCGGGCGAGTCTGTTCGGCCATGGCATCCAGGATAGTGCCTGGTACTGCCGCTTACACCGGTGCCTTGAACGTGCGTCGGTAGGCGCTCGGTGAAACGCCGAGGGCCTCGTTCATGTGTTGACGCATGGATGTCGCAGTCCCGAAGCCGGTTCGAGCAGCAATCGCATCGATCGACAGATCGGATTCCTCCAGTAGTTCCCGCGCCCGATCGACGCGTCTGCTGGTCAACCAGCGGTTCGGTGTGGTTCCGACTTCGTCGCGGAATCGACGGCTGAACGTGCGGACGCTCATGTTGGCGCGCGTCGCCAGGTCCGCCAGGGTGATCGGGTCGTCGAGATGTTCGAGGGCCCAGTGCCGAGCGTCGGCAGTCGATTCCGAAGGCTTGTCGGCCAGGGGGCGTCGGATGTACTGAGCTTGACCACCGTCGCGCCACGGCGGTACGACGCAACGCCTCGCGACGGTGTTCGCCACTTCCATGCCGTGGTCACGCCTGACGATATGCAGGCAGAGGTCGACTCCCGACGCCACCCCGGCCGAGGTCAGGATGTGGCCTTCGTCGACGAACAGCACGTCCGGATCCACGTTCACCTTGGGATAGACACGCTGGAAATGGTCGGTGTTACGCCAGTGCGTCGTGGCGCGGAGTCCGTCGAGCAAACCCGCCGCGGCGAGGATGTACGACCCGGTGCAGATCGAGACCAGCCGAGTGCCCGGCCGGATGTGTTGGAAAGCTGCGGCCAACTCGGGGGAGAGGTAACCGTCTTCGTAGGCCGGACCCAACTCGTACGACGCGGGGATGACGACGGTGTCGGCGGTGGCGAGCAACTCGCTCCCGTGGTCGACCGAGATGCTGAAGTCTGCGTCGGTCTGCACGGGATTGCCGTCGACGGTGCACGTCAGGATCTCGTACAGCGGCCGATCCTCGACGTCGAGGGCACGTCCGAAGATGCGCGCCGGGATGCCGAGTTCGAAGGGGATGACTCCATTCAGAGCCAGTACGACGACGCGATGCGGACCAGACATGGCTTGATTCTTTCATATATTGGCAATCTGGCCACTGTTCTCGATCGAATCCGAACTGCAGAATTCTCTCTGTGACTTCTGAGACCGCTCTCCCCGAATCAGGCCAACAGCAGGTGAGCCCGCCGCGCTTTCACCGCGCCTGGTCCGTCGCGATCGTGGCATTCCTGGCGTTGGTCGGTGCGGCGAGCTTCCGCGCTGCCCCATCGGTGCTGATCGATCCGCTGCACGAAGATTTCGGGTGGTCGCGCGCCAGCATCTCGGCGGCCGTCTCGGTCAACCTGATTCTGTACGGGTTGACCTCGCCGTTCGCTGCTGCCCTGATGGAGAGGTTCGGTATCCGGGCGGTCGTCACCTCGGCGTTGGCGCTCATCTCGCTCGGCAGTGGTCTCACCATCTTCATGACCTCGAGTTGGCAGCTCATTCTGCTGTGGGGTGTCTTCGTCGGTCTCGGTACCGGTTCGATGGCGCTGGCGTTTGTCGCCACCGTCGTCGATCGCTGGTTCGTCGAGAAGCGTGGTCTCGTGACCGGCATCCTGACGGCCGGTGGTGCTGCCGGTCAGCTGGTGTTCCTTCCGGTCCTGGCGAAGATCGCCGAAACGTACGACTGGAAGAGCGTCGCCTTCACAGTTTCGTTTGCCGCGCTGGCCGTCGTGCCGTTCGTTCTGCTGTTCCTGCGCAACTATCCGTCCGACGTGGGTACGACGCCGTACGGCGCGCCCGCCGATTACGCCCCACCAGCCAAGCCTGTCTACCAGCGCGGCGGCGCCGGGGGCCGGGCGATCTCGGTGCTGGTGATGGCGTCGAAGACCAAGGTGTTCTGGCTTCTCGCCGGTACCTTCGCGATCTGCGGCGCGAGCACCAACGGACTGATCGGCACGCACTTCGTCCCGGCGTCGCACGACCACGGAATGCCGATCACGACTGCCGCGTCCCTGTTGGCGTTGATCGGAATCCTCGACATGGTCGGCACCATCGCTTCGGGTTGGTTCACCGACCGGATGGACTCGCGAAAACTTCTCGGCATCTACTACCTGTTCCGCGGAATCTCGCTGCTCTTCCTGCCGCTGCTGCTCGCCAACACCGTGAATCCGCCGATGATCGCGTTTGTCATCTTCTACGGGCTCGACTGGGTGGCGACGGTTCCGCCGACCGTCGCGCTGTGCCGTCAACACTTCGGCGCCGACGCCCCCATCGTGTTCGGTTGGGTGCTGGCATCGCACCAGATCGGTGCGGGTCTGGTGGCCTTCTTGGCCGGCCTCGTTCGTGATCAGATCGGCTCGTACGACGCTGCCTTCTTGGTGGCCGGCGCGCTCTGCGCGATCGCTGCAGTCATGTCGTTGTTGATCGCAAAACGTCCGAAAGAGGCAGTATTGGTTGACTCTGTCTGATTCGGCACTGTGATCGGTACCACCGACGGGGTAAGTTGTGTGTAACTCCAAGAACTACTCACCAGTAGGGGTACTGAAATGCCTGCTCCGTCCGCTGCGACCTTCTCGCGGCTCGCCGATCTGATCGCCATCGACAATGTTGCCGATCGCCCGACGAAGTCCATCACCGAGGTGTTCACCGGCAAGGAGCTGGCGACCATCCCCGTCGGCACCGCCGACGACGCACTTGCGGCCATCGCCCGTGCCCGCGTCGCCCAGAAGGAATGGGCCAAGCGCTCCGTCCTCGACCGCGCTGCCGTCTTCCACCGCTACCGCGATCTCATCCTCGAGAACCGCGACGCCCTCATGGACATGGCTCAGGCCGAGACCGGAAAGTCGCGTACCGCAGCTCAGGAAGAAGTCCTCGACATCTCGATGACGTCGCGTCACTACGCACGTGTGGCGCCGAAGCTGCTGCGCCCGCGTCGCGTCTCCGGCATGCTCCCGGGTCTGACGAAGACCGTCGTCCGCTACCAGCCCAAGGGCGTAGTCGGCGTCATCTCGCCGTGGAACTACCCGATGACGCTGGCCGTGTCTGACGCCATCGCCGCGCTGCTCGCCGGTAACGCCGTTGTCCTCAAGCCGGACAGCCAGACACCGTACTGCGCGCTCGCCTGCGTCGAACTGCTCTACAAGGCGGGTCTGCCTCGCGACCTCTTCGCCGTGGTTCCCGGGCCGGGCTCCGTCGTCGGCACCGCCCTGGTCGAGAACACCGATTACCTCATGTTCACCGGTTCCACCGCGACCGGTCAGCTCCTCGCCGAGCAGGCCGGCCGTCGACTGATCGGCTTCTCCGCCGAACTCGGTGGCAAGAACCCGATGATCGTCGCGGCCGGCGCAGACCTGCGCGAGGTCACCGACGCCGCTGTGCGTGCGTGCTTCTCCAACTCCGGTCAGCTGTGCATCTCCATCGAGCGCATCTACGTCGAAGAGTCCATCGCACCCGAGTTCATCCGCATGTTCGGTGACCGCGTCAAGAAGATGAACCTCGCCGCCGGATACGAATTCGGAATCGAGATGGGCAGCCTCGTCTCCGAGGCGCAGGTCAAGGCAATCTCCGCTCATGTCGACGACGCAGTGGTCAAGGGCGCCACCGTCATTGCCGGTGGAAAGGCCCGGCCGGACATCGGACCGCTGTTCTACGAGCCCACCCTGCTCACCGGGGTTCCCGAAGACGCCGAGTGCTACCGCGACGAGACCTTCGGGCCGCTCGTCTCGATTTACCCCGTCAAGGACGTCGAAGAGGCCATCGCTGCGGCCAACGACACCGAGTACGGCCTCAACGCCAGTGTGTGGGCTGGAAGCAAGGCTGCCGGCGAAGCCATCGCAGCGCGCATCCACGCCGGCACCGTCAACGTCGACGAGGGTTACGCACCCACCTGGGGCAGCACCGCAGCACCGATGGGTGGCATGGGTGTCTCGGGCGTCGGTCGTCGTCACGGCGCCGAGGGGCTGATCAAGTACACCGAACCGCAGACCGTTGCCACCACTCGCGTCATGAATCTCGGTGGACCGCGCGGACTTCCGGCCAAGGTGTGGGCAAAGCTCATGCCTCACGCCATCAAGATCATGTCCTGGGTTCCGGGCCGGTAACGGGTGGAAACCGCCAGCGCGTACATCGAGGCAACGCCGGTATCGGTGTGGAAGGTTGTCAGCGACATCGAAGGTATGGGTCGCTTCAGTCCTGAAAACACCGGTGGAACATGGACTTCCGGAACTCCGGGCACTGTGGGTGCAAAGTTCAAGGGCACCAACAAGCATGGTCTGATTCGGTGGAGCACGCACTGCACGGTGGTCGACGTGGTCGACTGCCGGAGGTTCTCCTTCGAATCGGACGAGCCGAAAGCGCGGTGGACCTTTGTGCTCGAGCCTTCGGGAACGGGCACCGTGCTTACCGAGACTCGTGAGATCTATGCGACGCCTGCGCTTTACGTGCGCATGATGTCGGGTAGCGGCCTACTCGGTCGGGGTCGAGATCAGCTGATGCAGACCGGAATGGAAACTACTCTGGCGCGCATCAAGGCGTTTCTGGAGAGCTAGAAACTTACACAAGTGGGGGGGGACGCGGTTGGGGTGGCGCCCCCCATAGTTTTGTGTTAAGGGTGGGCAGCACGCCGGGGTGGGTAGTCGACACCCCAATGAAGCGCGTTGCCGCCGTGGGGGAAGGCCAGCCCACCCGACA